>JAZLBT010000018.1:0-76741 GCA_045613865.1 Candidatus Spyradenecus sp.
CCACCCCCCTCCTCGCGAAAGAACCGCCCTACGGCGTCCGCAACCTCAACACTGACGCCCACATCAACGGCCCCACCCTCAAAGCCGACGACCTCACCGGCAAACTCGTCGTCGTCGAAATCTGGGGCATTGGCTGCCCTCCCTGCCGAGCCTCCTTGCGTGGCATGGGCGAACTCGCACGCAAATACAAAAAAGACAAACGCGTCGTCATCATTGGCTCCCACTGCCAAGGCCTCGACAAAGAAGCCCTCGTCGACCTCCTCAACCAAAACAAGTGCGAATACCCCGTCTACCAAAACTTCGCCACCGATGCCGAACCCCAAATTAGCGGCATCCCCCACGTCTACATCACCAACCCCAAAGGTGAATGCGTCTGGAATGGCCACCCCAAAAACCTCGAGGAAAACCTCGAAAAACTCATCAAAGCCATGCCCAAAACCGTTGGTGGCGTAGGCTCCCTCATCGAAGGCATCCCCCTCAAAGCCTTCAAATCCTCCGCACCCCAACTCATGGTCGGCAAAAACGCCGAACGCGCCCTCCAGCAAATCAAAACACGCGCCGCGAAAAACCCCGCCTTCCAAGAAGAAGCCGATGCCATCATCAACGCCTGCGAAGCCTGGGCTGAAAACACCGAAAAGACCATCAACGACGCCGTAGAAACCCTCCCCTCGCTCGCCATCGTCGCCTACCAAGACCTCGCGAAAACCTTCCCCTCCCGCGCACGCGAATACAAAGACACCTTTGCCCCCATGCTCAAAGACAAGAAGAATGCCGTCGCAGTCCGTTCTCGCACTGCCCTCTTCAAGGCCAAACAACAACCAACCGATACCGCGAGCAACCGCAAGCGCCTCCTCCCAACTGTGAAAATGCAAAAGCAAACCATCGACAACCTCATCAAAACCGCCCCAGAAGACGGCGTCAGCGATGACCTCCTCGACTTGCAAAAACAATGGGACGAACTCCTCAACGAACTCTCCGTCTCCAAATAAGCCCCCTTTAAAAAAGAACACAACCCCATAGAAAGGTAATCCCCCATGACACGCGTCCTTATGAAGACCAATTTCGGCAACATCACCATCGACCTCGACGAAGTTGCAGCCCCCATCACCGTCAACAACTTCCTCCGCTACGTCGATGAAAACTTCTACAACGGCACCATCTTCCACCGCGTCATCTCCGGCTTCATGATCCAAGGCGGCGGCTTCACAGCAGACATGCAACAAAAAGCCACCCACGAACCCATCAAAAACGAAGCCTCCAACGGCTTGAAAAACAAAAAATACACCATCGCCATGGCCCGCACCTCGCAAATCAACTCCGCCACGGCCCAATTCTTCATCAACACCGTTGACAACGACTTCCTCGACTTCCGCGCACCCAACCCTGCAAGCTACGGCTACGCCGTCTTTGGCACCGTGGTCGACGGCACCGACATCGTGGATAAAATTGAAAAAGTCCGCACCGGCACACGCGGCTACTTCCAAGACGTCCCCAACGAACCCGTCGTCATCACCTCTATTACGCGAGTCTAATCGATGAAACGTTCTCTTCCCTTTGCGTTATTCCTCACCTGCCTTGGTTGCACCGCGGTTGGGCCAGACTACATTGCCCCCGAAACACCCGCGCCAACCACACCCCTCCTTGCGAGCGACGATGAAGGCATCACCACCCTCCTCTACTGGTGGACCCACTTCAACGACCCTCTCCTCACCGAGGTAATAACCTTAGGCCTGCAGAACTCCCCCACCATCGAGGCCGCCCGCCAACGCCTCCGCGCCTCCCGTGCCTCCCGCGAAAGCGTCGAAGCAAGTTACTATCCCAAATTCACCGCGGGTGGCTCCTACATCTGGAGCCGCAACTGGGATGGCGCCAACCCCAGCGACGACTGGAACAAAAACTTCAACGCCTCCGCCGATGCACGCTGGGAAATCGACCTCTTTGGCGGCCTCCAACGCAGTGTAGAACAAGCCGTCGCACGCGAAGAACAACTCGCCTACACCCTTGAAGACGCCCGCGTCTCCCTCGCTGCGGAAATTGCCACCGCCTACGTCGACATGCGCCGACAAATGCAACAACTCAAAATCGCAGAAGAAAACCTCGCCCTCCAAGAACGCAGCTGCCAACGCCTCAAACGCATGGCCGACCTAGGCGACATCCCCCCCTACGACTTCTACTCCTCCGAGGCACACGTCGCCCGCACCCGCGCTTCCATCCCCAACCTCCGCCAAAACCTCCTCGCAGCACAACTCCGCCTTGACCTCCTCACCGGCCAGCCCCCCTACGCCATGAAAGAACGCTTCCTCGGCACAGAAGACCAAATGACCTTCCCCGAAAAGCTCCCCATCCGCCTTCCCAACGAAATCCTCCGCGCGCGAGCAGACGTCCGCTCCGCCGAAGCCGCCATCCGCGCACAAACCGCCGCGGTAGGCATTGCCACAGCCGACCTCTACCCCAAACTCTCCCTCTCGGGCAACATCGGCATCTCCTCCCCCAGCCTCACCTCCTGGAGCGACGTCTCCAAAAACCTCTCCCTCGGCCCCTCCCTTTCGTGGAACCTCTTCAGCTTCGGCTACTG
This sequence comes from Candidatus Spyradenecus sp., assembly GCA_045613865.1. Lineage (GTDB taxonomy): Bacteria > Verrucomicrobiota > Kiritimatiellia > RFP12 > DVOR01 > Spyradenecus. The sequence continues at coordinate 2,576 of JAZLBT010000018.1, forward strand.
GCGCAAGCGCATCGCCGCTGAAGAAGCCACCCTCCAAGCCACCATCGCCGACTACACCAACACCGTCCTCAAAGCCTACCAAGAAGCCGAAACCGCCTGGAACGCCTACCACAACGAACTCCAGCGCAATGCCGACCTCGTCCTCACCCGCGACGCCACCCAAAAAGCCCTCGACGCAGCCGAGCGCCGCTACGAATTTGGCTACACCGACATAGAGAACGTCCTCACCCAACAATCCAACCTCCTCACCGCCCAAGAAAACCTTATCACCCACCGCGCCACAGCCTTCAACCACCTCATCGCCCTCTACAAATCCCTCGGCGGCGGCTGGTCCGAAAACACCACCCCACCCTCCAACACCAACCCCTAAACACAAGGTCACATCCCCATGACAACCATTAAAACCGCCATCAACCGAGAATACGCCCTCCGCTTCTGCGGCGTCGGCCTCCTCTTCTTCGTCTTTGCAGCCTGGTTCATCTACGACGGCAAAATCGGCTACCCCACAGCCAACGCCACCCTCAAACCCATAGCCGAAGAAATCCTCATCCCCCGCGACCTCACCCCCGAAGAATGGATCGACCCTTCCCCAACAGGCCTCCCCCCCCTCGAGACCATCCTCACCGAACACTACGGCAGCGTCCCCTCCAAATACAACGACACCTTCCACTCCTGGGTCCGTAGCGCCGACCCCCGCGCCACAGACCCCAACGCCGCCAAAGAAATCTTCACCCGCCCCCTCTACACTGCAGAAGACATCCGCACCCAATTCATCAGCGCCGTCATCTCCATCCTCATCGGCATCGCCTTCCTCCTCATCGCCCTCTGGCGCAAACTCAACACCTTCACCTACAACGGCGAAACCCTCACCCACACCATCGCCAACAAAACCATCGCCACCTACCCCCTGAGCCAACTCACCAAAATCGACCGCACCGAATGGCAAAAACGTGGCATCCTCAAACTCACCTTTGACAACCGCCACACCGTCACCCTCGACGCCTGGCACCACGAAGGCATCAAAGACATCGTCGCCCAACTCCCCAACAACAACGAAAGCAACGCCCAATGAAAACCCTCAAAACACGCCTCCCCGGACTCGCCTTCTGCGCAAGCATCGCCGTCCTCGCCGCCATCCTTGGCAACCACTTCCCCCTCATCGGAGGCGCCGTCTTTGCCATCCTCATCGGCATCCTTCTCGCCGGCCCCACCCAACCCCTTCGCGCCACCTTTGATGCCGGAATCAAATTCACCAGCAAAAAAATCCTCCAATGGGCCGTCATCCTCCTTGGCTTTGGCCTCAACCTCCAAGTCATCGCCAAAACCGGCATCACCGTCCTCCCCATAGCCCTCCTCACCATTAGCGCCTCCCTCATCATCGCCAAAACCCTCGGCAAAGCCCTCAAACTCCAAAAGAAAACCTCCCTCCTCATCGGCGTAGGCTCCGCCATCTGCGGAGGAAGCGCCATCGCCACAACAGCCCCCGTCGTCGAAGCCGACGACAACGACGTCGCCCAAGCCATCTCCGTCATCTTCTTCTTCAACATCCTCGCCTGCCTCATCTTCCCTGCACTCGGCCTCCTCCTTGACATGGCAACCACCAGCGGAGAAATCTTCGGCACCTTCTGCGGCCTTGCCGTCAACGACACCTCCTCCGTCACCGCCTGTGCAGCCTCCTGGGACTCCATGCACAACCTTCAAACAGCCACCCTTGACACCGCCGTCACCGTCAAACTCACCCGCACCCTTGCCATCATCCCCATCGTCATCGGCCTCACCCTCCTCCGCGCCCGCGAACAACGCCAAGCCGGCCAAACAACCACCCAAAAACTCTCCATCATCAAACTCTTCCCTACCTTCATCCTCTACTTCATCCTCGCCTCACTCATCACCACCCTCTGCAACACCCCGGCAATAAAAGACACCCTTGACACCTGGCACCTCAACCCCAGCCCCCTCTTTGCCCTCCTCAAAACCACAGCCAAATACTTCATCATCTGGGCAATGGCAGCCATCGGCCTCAACACCAACCTCAAAAAACTCCTTGCCACCGGCTGGCGCCCCCTCCTCCTCGGCGGCACCTGCTGGCTCGCTATCACCCTCATCACCCTCGCCATGCTCACCCTCCTCTTCTAAATACAAAACCCCAACCATCAATCACCTACTGAATACTAACTACCGTGTACTGCCTAGCCCAGCGGCGATTGAGCGACCTGTCAGTGGCAACGAGCGCATCGCGCGAGTTGCTGTTCATCGAACACCGCAGGTGTGAGTGAATAGCGAAGGCCCGCAGTGAAACGAGGAGTACTGAGTCTATGGGCCATATGGCTTTAGCCTATGGCATGGGAGAGGTGCGACAGCCCCGACCGGCAGCTTAGCGGCGATTGAGCGACCCCGCCTACCGAATACCGAATACTGAATACTGTATACTGAGTACTGAATTAACAATTACATAAGAAGGAATCTGTTATGAATTTAAAGCATTTTTTACTTGGATTTGTAGTTGCCATTGTCATAGCAACGAATGCCGAAGCAAAATTTAAAGACGCATCTATTGATGCTGTCAAAGCGGCTGCCGAACAAGGCGATGCACAAGCTCAAGCAGAACTTGGACTACGTTATTTCTTTGGGGACAAGGGTGTTTATCTTAATTATGAAACTGCCGCCTCTTGGTTTAGTAAGGCAGCTGAGCAAGGGGATGCTAAAGCCCAAATGTACCTTGGGAATTGCTATTTCACAGGCGGCGGTGTTAAACAAGATTCTACCCAAGCCGTCTACTGGTATCGTAAAGCGGCTGAGCAAGGGGTTGCCGATGCACAATATCTCCTTGGGTTATACTATCACACAGGCGAAGGAGTTAAACAAGATACTACTCAAGCAGCCTATTGGTGGCGTAAAGCCGCAGAGCAAGGGGATCAAAAGGCGCTTGATTTACTCCTGAATTTAGATTTGTAAATCTCTTCCCCTTGGTTATTCGCCAAGGGGATTTTTTTACACCTTATAAGTCTTCCTTCCTAAATCAGCAGAACAAAGCCATCAAACGACGATTACGCACTTGCCCCCGTCGCCCACTTACGGAAATGCGTCGCACGCCGTGAATTCACGCGATAACCCACGGAGATAATGGCATCTAGGTTGTAGAAGGCCTGAACGCGTTTAACCTGACGCGTACCTTCCTGCTGAACTATTTCCATTTTGGAAAGAGTTGCCTCCATATCCAATAAAAAAAGCCCCACACGGAGTACGTGCAGGGCTTTTGTCCCTTTCCGTCCCTTTCCGAGGGAGCATCAGCGACCGAAGAAGAAAACGTGAGAAATCACCCTCGCCATGCTCACCCTCCTCTTCTAAATACAAAACCCCACCATCAATCTCAATCACCTACTGAATACTGTATACCGAATACTGAATACCGAGTACTGAGTACTGCATACTGACTGCTGACTACCGCCCCCGTCCAGCCAATAAAAAAGCCCCACACGGAGTACGTGCAGGGCAAGTCAAATCAGACTTCGGCATATAGCCTTATTGTGAAAAGACGAGGTAAATATACGATATTTAAATTTAATTGTCAAGAAATTATTTTTCTATTGCTATTTTCACAAATTATGATAAAGTACGGATAAAACTAGGGTAATGTTTATCCTTTTATCATATAGGAGTAAGATATGAAGCGTCTTGGTATCGACTTGGGTACATCTTCTTTGGGTTGGGCAATTATTGATGATGACAAACTCGAAAAAAATATCATCAACACAGAAAAAGTGGATGGCATTGAAGCAGGTGTCATTATTTTCCCTGAAGGCATGGATCGAGAGAAAAGTGGCAAATTAATATCGCCTGCAGCAGAGCGTCGTCAAAAACGTGCTACGCGTCGTTTAATCGCGCGTCGTAAATTGCGTAAATTCCACATTTTAAAACTCCTCATTGCTGAAGGCATGTGCCCTATGGCACCTGAAAGCCTTGAACTTTGGCAAAAAAAGAAAATCTATCCTGTTGATGACAAGCCTTTTATGGAATGGCTCGCCGCAACAAAAGAATCAAATCCTTATCTTGATCGTAAACTTGCCGCAGAAGTTCCCGTTGATAAGTATATGTTAGGGCGTGCAATTTACCATCTCGCGCAACGTCGTGGTTTCAAAAGCTCCCGCAAAGAGCAGTTACAAGAAATCCTTGCTGACGAGAATTCGACAGATAAGAAAGTAAAATCTCAAGATGAGCTCGGTGTTGTCAAACAAGCTATCGCCGACTTAACACAACGTGTAGGCAATTTAACATTAGGTCAATACTTCTATACACTCTTTGAAAAAGATGTGAAAATACGCGGTCAAAAGACGGGTCGTATCGAGCACTACGAAAAAGAGTTCGCACAAATTGCAAAAATACAAAAATTAGATCCTGCACTTGAACAAAAAATTCATGACATCCTCTTCTTCCAGCGCCCTCTCCGTATTCAACGCCATCTGGTTGGTTGGTGCGAATTAGAGAAAAAGAAAAAATATCGTCGTTGCTTAGAGTCTCATCCTCTCTATGAAAAATATTGCGTCCTTTCATTCCTAAACAACATTAAGGTTATCGTTAATGATAATGAAAAGCGCACACTCACAGACGAAGAATACGCAAAACTTTACAAATATCTCCATCGCGTATCTGCTCCTAAAATGGCGGATATCCGTAAACAACTCGGCAAAAATATTAAACTCAATTATCGAGACGATGTCACTATCCCCTACCTCGAAGTTACTACGCGTTTTTCCAATCTTAACATCCCTGAAGACAAATGGCAAACCGCGCTCAATGCGCTTGTCGACTTCCAAGATTTAACCCTCCTTCAAGCATGGGCTGAAAAGACATTCCAACTCACACCAGAAGCGGCACGTAAATTTGCATGTATCAATCCCTCTACAGAGCGTGCCTCTTATAGCTTACATGCGATTAAGAAAATTCTTCCTTTCTTAGAAAAACGCTTCCTTTTGCATAAGGCACTCTTCTGCGCAAATCTTCCCAGCATTATTCCTAACTATGATGCAACAAAAGAAGCTGAAATACTTGAAGCTTTTAATCGTTACGAAGAGGCTTACCAAATAGACAAAGAACGTGTGGAATCTTCTAAACATTACACACGCGTGATTCCTATAAAGGAACGTTGGAAAAACTATCTCATTAGCACATGGAATATCACCGAAGAAGACTACAAAAAACTCTACGTCGACACGCGTGAAACGGATCCCACAAAAACAGTCTTGCCACCTGTTAAAATGGGCGCCATGCGAAATCCACTTGTACTTCGCGCATTAACCGTCTTACGTCGCCTTGTAAACACCCTTCGAAAAGAGGGAAAAATTGATGCCTACACACGCATCAATATCGAACTCGCACATGCTGTAAACTCTTCGAATATGTGTGCTGCAATTGAGGCCTACCAAAAAGAACTCGCAAAAGAACGTGATACGCAACGCAGCAATCTAGAAGCAATCCTAGCGCGCCTCTCCAAGGAAACAGGACGCACGCTTGCTGTAAATGAAGATCTCCTTCTGCGCCATATATTGTGGGAAGAACAAGGCCGTGCAAGTCTCTACACTGGGCAACCCATTTCAGAGTCAGAGATGGTCTTTAACTGCGATATTGAACACACCATTCCTCGCTCGCGTGGTGGCACCAATGAACGCATCAATCTCACCCTCTGCGAAAGCCACTACAACCGTAACATCAAAAAAGGCCTCCTACCAACCGAATGTCCAAACGCTGAAGCACCCTACAATGACCCTCAAACAGGAAAGCAATATCCTGCACTTGAGCAAAGCATTGTTATTAAAAAATGGCGCACACTTCTCGAACAACTCGAAAAAGAGTGCGCAAAGAAGAAGCCAAAACGCGGTGGCGATATCAATGCCTATAATCAAGCACGACAAAAATATCTTATGCTCGACATGAAGCGCACCTATTGGAAGCGTAAATTACGCACCTTCTCCCTCCGCGCTGATGCCGTCGACAAAGAAAACTTTATGCCACGCCAACTCGTTGACACAGGCTCAATCACAAGTCACGCCGTCGATTATTTAAAACAACTTTATGCGTCTACCTACTGCGTTAATGGCTCCGCAACCGCCTTCGCGCGTAAAGCATGGGGTATCCAAGCGCAAGACAAGGCAAAGAGTCGTATTGATCACACCCATCACGCCGTTGACGCAATGGTTATTGCCGCCATCGACCACGCACGCTTTAATGCCATCTGCTCAGCATTAAAAAATAACGACCATCTCTCCGACGACGAACTTGTCCATGTTTGCCCACAACCCTATGAAAAATTTGGTGAACGCATCCACTGTACACAAGAAAACATCCTCGTGCGACAACTTGTGAAAAATCGTACCATCCAGCCCGTTACGAAAACTGCAGTGCGCAAAAAGATTACCCTAGCAACCCCCATTAAACGTGCCGACGGCACCGTTATCCGTGAAGTCGCCTCTCGAGGATCTTCCGTTAGAGGATCTCTCCATGATGACACCCTCTATGGACGCATTAACCATAATGGAGAAGAATGCACGGTCATCCGCAAACCGCTCTCCGTTCAATCCCTTGCCGATCTCAATAAACTCGTCAATAATGCTGTCGACAATGCCATTCGTGAAGCATTACAACAACAAATTCAAGCCTACATTGACGAATATGAGGCACAAGGATACACCAATCCTAAAGATTACGAAAAAGCCCTCTGCCTGCGTCCCTTCTATGCGCCGCATAAACCAGAAAACAAAAATCCACCCCAAATCAAGAGCATTCGAATTTTGGCACAAGCTAAAAATCCAGACAAACTTCGCAAACATGCCTTTGAATCACATAATGCAGCCCATAACTTTGTCTATAAAAATGGAGGCGACTTATTACGTCTAGATGTTCACCGCAATACAAAGGGTAAATTAATAATGACCCCAGTTGGATTGCTTGATGAAGCATTACAAATGAAAAATAACACGCCCCAATTACCCCCCGAAAATACCATTGCCTCTGGCCGCGTAGTTATTATTCATAAAGATGATGAAACAATCCATGACCTTAAAGCACTCTCACAAAAGGCTCTTTCAAAACGATTATACTACATCCGGAAAGTTCAAGGCGATGGTCGAATCACCTTATGGTATCATCGCGAAGCACGACAAGCAACAATTCTTGAAAAGGAATTAGCACTATTAGGGAAAAATAAAAAAGGCGAATCAAAGCTTTCATTTACCCAAGAAGCTGATCGACTTTTCTTATTATCCCCAAATTCATATATTAACAATCTCCTTCTAGAAGGCAAAGACTTCAACCTCACACTCGATGGTCACGTGGAATGGCTTAAATGATTAAACGTACTCTCCTCTTTGGTTCACGCGGATCTCTCCGACTTCATTACCAACAACTCGTTTGGAAAAATGAAGCCGGAGAGGAAACCTCTATCCCCATTGAAGATATCGGCTTTCTCATTCTCGAATCACCACAAATCACCCTTACAACAGCACTTCTACAAGCACTTAGCAATGCAAATGTCGCAACCATTGTCTGCGATGAAACCCATCACCCAACCGCCTATTTTCTTCCAGAAGCAACCCATACTCTCGCCCACCGACTTCTCAACCATCAAATTGCACTTACAGAGGCACAACGCGATCGCCTTTGGAAACACATCATTCGAGCAAAAATTTACAACCAAGGTCGCCTCATTTCAAACTATGATCCCGACATCAGTGAACGTCTACTTGCAATGGCAGAACAAGTGAGAAATGGTGACCCCGACAACCTCGAGGCGCAAGCAGCAAGACTCTACTTTCACACCTTCTCAATCGCTGTTCCTGGGTTTTCTCGCAATCGTTTTGGGGAATCTCCTAATCCTGCATTAAACTATGGCTACGCGATCCTACGCGCAGCGGTTGCTCGTGCATGCGTCTCTTCCGGACTCTGTTGCTCATTAGGTATCCATCATGACAACCAATACAACCCCTTTGTCCTCGCAGACGACGTGATGGAACCCTACCGCCCATTTATTGATGCAATTGTTCTCAAAAACATTCAACACTTTACAACAGAGGAGAATGAACCCCTTACCCCCAAACAAAAGAAAATCCTCTTACCTTGTCTCGCAATGGACGTCTCCATCGATGCACAAACGCGTCCATTAATGAATGCACTTAGCTTTACTACCGCATCCCTCGCCCGTTATATCTCATCCCCTAAAAATGAGAATCTTGCGCTTTCACTACCGGAATTTAATTTATGAGTGGCGCCATCCCAGAAGAATACTATACCGCTTTTAACCATTATAAAAACATGTGGCTCTTTTGCTTCTTTGATTTACCGACCGAAACGAAAGCCCAGCGAAAAGCCGCGGCGAGCTTCCGCAAAGGCCTTCTTAAAGACGGCTTCTCAATGCTTCAATACTCTGTTTACATTCGTCACTGCGCCACCCGTGAAAACGCAGACGTCCATCTACGCCGAGTAAAATATATGACCCCCTCAGAAGGCATGGTTACCGCACTTACTGTTACAGATAAACAATTTGGACTTATGGTAACAATCTATGGTGCAAAAGCAAAACCACCACCCCCTGAGCCCATCCAACTCGAACTCTTCTAAAACAAAAAAAGCTCCTAAAAAATGTAAAAAGAGGTATAAATACGTCAATTTACATTTTTTAGAAGCTTTAAATCACACTTTAACTTGTTCTCCAATAAAGAATTAATAATTCAATACTGGTCGAAACCAGAAAAAGTTGTCAATTCACAATTAATGCAGGTGAACGTCAGTTTACTAGGCTACTGGTCGAAACCAGAAAAAGTTGTCAATTCACAATGGCTTGAAATGCTTTACACCGATACTTGCAACTGGTCGAAACCAGAAAAAGTTGTCAATTCACAATGGTCAATCGTGCTAACTCTTTTATAGTTAAACTGGTCGAAACCAGAAAAAGTTGTCAATTCACAATCCATTAAACATAATCTTCACGTTCGCATTCACTGGTCGAAACCAGAAAAAGTTGTCAATTCACAATAGAGATGGACGGCAAGGTATTCAAAAGCACACTGGTCGAAACCAGAAAAAGTTGTCAATTCACAATAGAAGCGATGAAGATACAGATGCAGAATCAACTGGTCGAAACCAGAAAAAGTTGTCAATTCACAATCTCCCCTGCGGTACAAGTGAAGCGTAGGTGACTGGTCGAAACCAGAAAAAGTTGTCAATTCACAATAACGAGCCTTTTTTGATTTTTGAAAGGAACACTGGTCGAAACCAGAAAAAGTTGTCAATTCACAATATGAGGCGTTGCAATGCGCCGGTACCATCGACTGGTCGAAACCAGAAAAAGTTGTCAATTCACAATATCCTTGAATCAAGCGGTTGAGAAAGCGAAACTGGTCGAAACCAGAAAAAGTTGTCAATTCACAATGAAGACGTTGTAACCCTCAAACGAACAATAACTGGTCGAAACCAGAAAAAGTTGTCAATTCACAATTTGATTTCAGTGAATCCCAATAGTCCGCCTACTGGTCGAAACCAGAAAAAGTTGTCAATTCACAATACAGCTCAGGATTACGATCAAAAATACGATACTGGTCGAAACCAGAAAAAGTTGTCAATTCACAATTTGCAAGTTTCATAAGAACCTCGATTCTTTACTGGTCGAAACCAGAAAAAGTTGTCAATTCACAATTAGAGAGCCTTATTTGTGCCTTTTAAAACGACTGGTCGAAACCAGAAAAAGTTGTCAATTCACAATCAGGGTGTATATGTTTGCTTGAATTGTGGTACTGGTCGAAACCAGAAAAAGTTGTCAATTCACAATTATGGTGTAGTCGGCAAACTTGGCGGGGGTACTGGTCGAAACCAGAAAAAGTTGTCAATTCACAATTGTGTGGTTAGTATTGTTACTCATCAATGAACTGGTCGAAACCAGAAAAAGTTGTCAATTCACAATTATGGTGTAGTCGGCAAACTTGGCGGGGGTACTGGTCGAAACCAGAAAAAGTTGTCAATTCACAATTGTGAGGGGTCGAGGGGTTTAAGGGGGGTAACTGGTCGAAACCAGAAAAAGTTGTCAATTCACAATGTCAGATACCTAGCATTAACAATGTTTCTCACTGGTCGAAACCAGAAAAAGTTGTCAATTCACAATCGCCAACTGGATGTTGTCCGTTGCTTCGCCACTGGTCGAAACCAGAAAAAGTTGTCAATTCACAATGAGCTGCGGAACGATTACGCCGAGAAGTTTACTGGTCGAAACCAGAAAAAGTTGTCAATTCACAATTGTCATTTGGATTTGTTCTCCGTTTTTCAACTGGTCGAAACCAGAAAAAGTTGTCAATTCACAATGGGATCATAAAATTTAAATCGCGGGCGGTGACTGGTCGAAACCAGAAAAAGTTGTCAATTCACAATAATGATTGAGTCTAACGCGCAAGCGCAAGCACTGGTCGAAACCAGAAAAAGTTGTCAATTCAATTCTCAAAGATCAACTAGAAGTAATAAAACTCTATACCTTAAATTATATCAAAAAACATTATTTCTGTAAATATTTCTTGCCTAGGTAACATTTTCGCACTTCTGGGCGTTTCTCGACCACCTATCGCTGCAATGAAATTTTGTGTCTTTTTGCGTCTTTTGTGGTTCGAATTAACGACGATTAAAAGATCGACCAAAAGGTCTCAAAGAAATCAAAAACAATTTCATTTTGGAACACTTCCTAAAAAAAAACGTTCCAAAAAAAGTGTTCCAAAAAATTTTAGTTCCATTGATACTCAAAGAGTTATGATGGGACAAAAAAATATTTATTTAAAAAACCGTTCCAAACCAGTAGAGGGTGTGAGGTGTTACACGTTCCTCGGGTAACACAATCGTAAACGCCTCAAATTGGAGCATACAAATGAAACAAAAAAACACACCCAAAATCACCCTCAAAAAATCTCCTTTTTTCCCCCCTATTTGCGACCCGATTTTACCCCCAAAAAGTGTATCGGTGTATCGTTTCTTGCCCGAATTCGATACACCTAATTCGATACACTTGATTTATCTCATTCACCCTACAGTAAGATAAATGACCGCCAAAAAAATCGTTGCCCAAAAGCGATACACCCCAGTAGAGGGTGTGAGGTGTTACACGAGCCACGGGTAACATTAAACAACAAACTCAAATCTCAATTCTCAAAACTGGAGTCAAAAAATGAAACGGAAAGTACCCCAAAAAAGGAACCAAAAAATCTCCTTTTTTACACTCAAATTTTACCCCCGAAAATGCCATCTTGTAACAAAATCTGCCTAAAACTGTTACAAAACTTCTGTTACAAAAAACGAGACACTCCTTGCAGCGCAAAGACTTATGGATGCTCTCAAAAAAAATTTTGCCTAAAACTGTTACAAACCAGTAGAGGGTGTGAGGTGTTACACGTTCCTCGGGTAACACGTAACAACAAACAAAAATCTGGAGTGAGTCGTTACTCGTTCGTTCCGCTACGCTCCACTTTTGGTTGCCGGTCGGTCGCTGACGCTCCCTTGCGGTTAACAGTTGACTGCAGCGGGTCGCTCAAACGCCGCTAAGCTCACTCACACCTGCGGTGTTCGATGAACAGCAACTCGCTCGATGCGCTCGTTGCCACTGACAGGTCGCTCAAACGCCGCTAGGCTAGCAGGGGCTGACAGCGCCCCTACGCCCTCTGGTGACAGATTGGGAGTGGCCCAGCCACCCACACGCTTTTAAAAGCGCTCCGCGATTGCAGCTTAATTGCAACCCAAAGCGGGGTGTAAAAAAAACGCGTGACGGGGTCACGCGTTTTTGTATTAGAGTTCTTCCTTCATTTGTGGGAAGAGGATGACGTCTCGGATGACTTCGGTGCCGGTCATGAACATGACGAGGCGGTCGATGCCGAGGCCAAGGCCGCCTGTGGGTGGCATGCCGTATTCGAGGGCTTCGACGAAGTCTTGGTCGAGGGGTTCTGCGTCGGCTTCGACTTGACGTGCGAAGGCTTCGCGTTGGGCGTCGGGGTTGTTTTGCTCGGTGTAGCCGGGGCAGAGTTCTTTACCGCCGACGACGAATTCGAAGACGTCAACGAGGTCGGGGTTGTCGGTGCAGGCTTTGGCTAAGGGCACGTATTGTTTGGGGATGCGTGTCACGAAGGTGGGCTGACGGAGGGTCTTTTCGATAAGTTTATCGTAGACTTCGTGTGTCAGGGTGAGCATATCAACGATTTCCGGGACGAGTTGGAGGCCGGCTTCTTCAGCGCGTTTGAGTGCGGTGGGATAGTCGAGGTCGAACCAGTCGTTGCCCATGTGTTCTTTGATGAGGTCTTGTTGGGAGACTTCGCGGTATGGGGGCTGGAAGTCGATGATTTCGCCGTCTTCACCGAAGGGGATTTGGCGGGTGCCAAGGACGGTGTCACAGAGGTATGGGAGGAGGCCTTCGATGATGTTTTTCATCGAGGTGCGATCGCCATAGGCTTCGTAGACTTCAAGAACGGTGAATTCGGGGTTGTGTGTGCGGTCGATGCCTTCGTTACGGAAGTCTTTGCCGAGTTCGAAGATTTTATCGAAGCCGCCCACGAGGAGGCGTTTGAGGTAGAGTTCGGGGGCGATGCGCATCACCATTTCGCGGTTGAGTGCGTTGTGGTGTGTGACGAAGGGTTTTGCTGCGGCGCCACCGGCTTGGCCTTGCATGATGGGGGTTTCGACTTCAATGAATCCGCGGGAGGTCAAGTAGTTGCGGATGCCCAAGATGATTTTGTGACGTTTATCAAAGCGTGCACGGCTCTCGGGGTTGGACATGAGGTCGAGGTAGCGACGGCGGTAGCGTTCTTCCTGGTCTTGGAGGCCATGGAATTTTTCTGGGGGTTGACGAATGGCCTTGGAGAGGAGGTCCCAGGTTTCGACTTCGACGGTTTTTTCGCCGGCTTGGGTTGTGAAGAGTTTTCCTTTGACGCCGATGATGTCACCGAGGTCGGTGAGTTTTGCGGCGTTGTAGGCGTCTTCGCCGATGCCATCGCGTTTGAGGAGGATTTGGAAGGTGTCGGTGCCATCGCCGAGGTGGATGAACATGAGTTTGCCCATGCGGCGTTTGGTCATGATGCGGCCTGCGACGGCGACGGGTTTGCCTTCTTCAAAGGTTTCACGTGTTTCTTTGAGGTTACCGGTGCGTGGGAAGGCGTGGCCATAGGGGGTATAGCCAAGGGCTTCGAGTTTTGCACGGTTTTCAATACGCTGTGCGCGGTATTGATCCACGGGGGCTTGTTCGGGTTTGTTTGCCATGTGGAGGACCTTTTAGATGAGATAGTTGTTCATGATGTTTTTCAGGTTCTCAACGGTGAAGCCAAATTCTTCTGCGAGTTTGTTGGCAGGGCCCGAAGCACCGAAGTGGTTCATGGTAAGGGTGATGCCCTTAGGACCGATGTAGCGTTCCCAGCCGAAGGGTGATGCGGCTTCGATTGCAATACGCTTGGTGACGTTTGCGGGGAGGATTTTGGAACGGTAGCTTGCGGGTTGGGCTTCGAAGAGGTCCCAGGAGGGCATGGAGACGACGCGGATGTTACGGCGGTCGGCTTGTGCGGCTTCAAGGGCCAAGGAGACTTCGGAGCCGGAGGCGATGAGGATGGCTTCTGGAGCGATGGTGTAGTCGCGCTGCCAGAGGACGTAGGCGCCCTTTGCGGTTTCCTTTGCTGTCGGGTAGACGTTGCGGTCGATGACAGGGAGGTTTTGGCGAGAGAGCAAGAGGGCTGTGGGGCCTTCTTTGCGGCGGAGGGCGATTTCCCACGCGGCGGCGGTTTCGGTTGCATCTGCGGGACGGAGCACGCAGAGGTTGGGCATTGCACGCATTGCGGGGAGTTGTTCGACGGGTTCGTGTGTTGGGCCATCTTCGCCGACGTGGAAGCTGTCGTGTGTCAGGACGTAGATGACAGGGACGCCCATGAGTGCAGCGACGCGGATGACGGGGCGGCAGTAGTCGCAGAAGACGAAGAAGGTGCCACCGAAGATGCGGAAGCCGCCATGGACTGCAACGCCATTCATGATTGCGGCCATACCGGTTTCGCGGACGCCGAAGTGGAAGTTGCGACCGGAGAAGTCTTCGCGGGAGATGTCTCCAAGGCCGTTGAGATAGGTCATGTTGGAGGGGGCGAGGTCTGCCGAGCCGCCGACGAGCCAGGGGGTTGCGCCTGCGATTGCGTTCATGATTTTACCGGAGGCGACGCGGGTGGAGATGGGTTTGCCATCCCATGCGGGCATCATCTCGGAGAGGTTTTCAGGAAGGGTGTTTTCGTGGTAGGCCTTCCAGAGGGCAGCGCGTTCAGGGTCGGCTGCGAAGATGTTTTTGGCGGCGCGTTTCCACTTGTTTGCGAGGCGCTTCATCTTTGCATTGCGTTCTGCAAAGATTTCACGGACGCGTTCGGGAACGACGAAGGATTCATCGGGGTTGAAGCCGAGTGCTTGCTTGACGAGGCGGAGTTCGTCAACGCCTAAGGGTGCGCCGTGGCAGCAGGCGTTGTTGGCTTTGTTGGGGGAGCCCCAGCCGATGATTGTGTGAGCGATAACGAGGACGGGTTTGTCCTTGGATTTCGTGGCTTTTTTGAGGGCTTTTTCGATATCTTCTGCGTCGTGGCCGTCGCAGGAGAGGACCATCCAGCCGTAGCTTTCAAAGCGTTTCTTGGTATCGTCGATCATCGCGAGGCTGACGTCGCCTTCGATGGAGATGCGGTTGGAGTCGTAGATGGCAATGAGTTTGTTGAGGCCGAGGGCACCTGCCATGGAGCAAGCTTCGTGGGAGATGCCTTCTTCCATATCACCATCGCCAACGGTGACCCATGTGCGGTGATCAACGAGGGTGTCTTCAGGGGTGTTGAAGCGTGCAGCGAGCATCTTTTCTGCGATGGCCATACCCACGGCGTTTGCAAAGCCTTGGCCGAGGGGGCCGGTGGTTGTTTCGACGCCTGCGACCATGCCGTATTCAGGGTGGCCGGGGGTGTTGCTACCGAATTGACGGAAGGCTTTGAGGTCTTCCATGGTGGTCGGGTAGCCCGAGAGGTGCAACATTGCGTAGAGCAAGGAGGATCCATGTCCGCCAGAGAGAACAAAACGGTCGCGGTTTGCCCACTTGGGATCTGCACCGCAAACATTTAAATATTTCAACCAAAGAACCGAGGCAACATCGGCCAAGCCCATGGCAACACCAGGGTGACCAGAATTGGCTGCTTGAACTTCATCAGCGGC
Source organism: Candidatus Spyradenecus sp. (assembly GCA_045613865.1). GTDB lineage: Bacteria > Verrucomicrobiota > Kiritimatiellia > RFP12 > DVOR01 > Spyradenecus. The sequence goes on from JAZLBT010000018.1 coordinate 17,795, forward strand.
AAGGCAACGGATGGTATTTGCCACTAAACGCATCTCTTCGGAGCTTACTTTGCTCATTTTTTGTTTCCTTCGTTAACGATTTTTTATCGTTCTAAAAAATAAAGTATTGAGTATACCACATTGCGGGTTTTTATGCAATCTCTATTTCAGCATCTCGATTTTTATCATTTTTTGGCTTTTCTTTGGCTTTTCTGGTGAAGTATTCCAAATTAGTTTTTGCCATGAGGGGCATTTTATGTTATAATAATGAGGATTTGAAATTTTAAAATTGGAGTTTTTGGTATGTTTGATCGCGACAGTATTGTCTCGCGACTTGCTAAGCTTAAAGATGGCTTAGAAGAGATGCGTGGTTATCTTAAGATGGAAGAACGCAAGGAACGTTTGGCGACGGCAGAAGCGCGTCAGGCGGAGGCGGGCTTTTGGGATAATCCGGAGTTGGCGCGTGCAGTGATTGCAGAGGCTAACGCAGAGAAGGTTTTTATTTATCCTTTTGATGAGTTGACGGCGACGATTGAAGAGGCCGAGATGGCGCTCGAGATGACGGATGCTGAAGATCCCGGTGAAGAACAGGATTTGATGGCGGCTGAGACGGAAGCGACGTTGGATAAGGCTGAGAAGATTCAGGATAAGTTGCGTTTGCAGTCGTTGCTTTGCGGAAAGTTGGATGCGTGTAATGCGATTTTGACGCTTCACTCAGGTGCGGGTGGCACGGAGGCGTGCGATTGGGCATCGATGCTTTATCGTATGTATCAGATGTATTCTGATGATGCTGGATTTGATGTTGAAGTGCTCGACTATCAGGCAGGCGATGAAGCGGGTATCAAGAGTGTGATGTTTATTGTTAAGGGTCCCTATGCGTATGGCTATTTGAAGGCGGAACGTGGGGTGCACCGTTTAGTGCGTATTTCGCCTTTTGATGCGGCGAAGCGTCGTCACACGTCGTTTGTTTCGCTTGATGTGGTGGCTGAAATTTCGGATGATGTTGATATTGAGATTAAGGAAGAAGATCTCCGTATTGACACCTATCGCGCAGGCGGTGCAGGTGGTCAGAAGGTGAATAAGACGGACTCGGCGGTTCGTTTGACGCATATTCCTACCGGTATCGTGGTGGCGTGTCAGGTGGAGCGTTCGCAACATCAGAATAAGGCCCGCGCAATGCAGGTTCTCAAAGCAAAGCTTTATGAACTCGAGATGGATAAGAAGCGTAAGGAGATGGAACGCTTCTATGGTGACAAGGGTGAAATCGCTTGGGGTAGCCAGATCCGTTCGTATGTCTTCCAGCCCTATACGATGGTGAAGGATCATCGCACAGGTTATGAAAATGCCAATATTCAGGGCATGATGGATGGTAAGTATGTGCAAGGTTTTGTGGAGGCTTATCTGAAGCAGCGTGCACAGGAAGACCAACAGTAATTTCGTTTTGTTTGACAACTCTTACGTATAAGGAGACAACAATGACATTAGAAGAAGCAAAAGCCGTTCTCGAAGCAAATGGCCAAGGCCATGTTTTAAAGTTCTGGGAGACGCTTGGTGCGTCTGAACAGGAAGCGCTTCTTGCACAGATTGCGACGTTGGATTTCGCTGCAATTAAGCGCATGCAGGACATTTTGCAGGGTGCTGGGACGCCGGCCGCCGCTGCAAGTGCTTTTGAACCCGCACCGGTTGAAGTTCCTGAAGGTTCAACGCTTGATGCTTGCATTGCAAAGGGTGAAGAACTCCTTCGCGCAGGTAAGGTTGGCGTTCTCCTTGTTGCAGGTGGTCAGGGGTCGCGTTTGGGTTATGAAGGGCCGAAGGGCGCCTACCCGATTGGGCCGATCACCGATCGTTCCCTCTTCTGGTTCCACACGCGTAAGATTGTGGGTCTCAACAAGACGTACAACACACGTGTTCCTTTCTACATCATGACGTCGGATACGAATGATGCGGCAACACGCGCACACTTCGAAGAAAATGATTACTTCGGCATGCCGCGTGAAGACGTTTACTTCTTCGTTCAAGGCATGTGGCCTGCATTGACGCCTGAAGGGAAGATTATCCTCGATGCTCCGGGTCATATTTTCATGAGCCCTGATGGTCACGGTGGCACGCTTGCTGCACTTGATCGTTCGGGGGCACTCGCAGATATGGCAAAGCGTGGCATTGAGCAGGTTTTCTTCTTCCAGGTTGATAACCCGATGGTTGAGATTGCAGACCCTGCATTTGTTGGTATTCATGCTGACAAGGGCGCTGATATGACGCTCAAGGTTTGTTTGAAGCGTGATGCGCATGAAGGTATGGGTGTTGTGGTTGTGCGCGACAATCACTACGCAATGGTGGAGTATTCTGAACTCTCTGATGAGCAGATGGAACGCACCAATCCTGATGGTTCGCTTTGGCTCGCCTATGGTTCGCCCGCGATTCACATGTTCTCCTATGCCTTCTTGAAGGCGGAAGCTGAACGCGATATGCCGTTGCACCTTGCTCACAAGAAGATTGCAATGGTTAATGACGAAGGTGTTGTTGTTAAGGCTGAGAAGCCCAATGGCTACAAGTTCGAAAAGTTCATCTTTGACGTGATTCCGAATGCGAAGAGCTTGGTCAACCTTGCGTTTGATCGCACGCAGGAATTCTCGCCGGTGAAGAATGCTGAAGGCAACGACTCCCCCGCAACCACCAAGCGCGACCTTCAAGCCAAGTGGCGTGGTTGGATGGCAACCGCGGGCATCGCAGCCCCTGAAGGTATGCCGGTTGAAATTGATCCTGCATACGCATTGAATGCAAAGCAACTCGCAGAAAAGGGTCTCCAAATCGGTTAAGCTTTACGCGAAAAGTCGATAAACGACAGCCATTCAACGTTTGTTGGGTGGCTGTGTTTTTATTTTTAGGCGAAAAAGCTCCCCTAAATTGCTTATTTTATCGGCTTTAGCGTATTTTATCTCTGTTGGATGCATGACTTTGCAAGAGAATGCGTGACAGACGTTTTGTTTTGTGTTATAATTATGGCAGTCTTAACCCCACACAAAGGAGTGTTTTATGGCTTGGTTTACAAAGGCGCCTGAAGCGCCATTGCGCGTCCCAACGGAAGCGCTTTGGAATGTTTGTAAGAAGTGCGGTAGCTATACCCCGAAACAAACGTACATTGACAATCTCAAAGTTTGCCCTTGCTGCGGTGCACATGGTCGTCTCTCCGCACGCGAACGCATTGAGCTCATTGCTGATAAGGGTTCCTTCGAAGAACTCGCAAGTGATGTCATTGCACATGACTTCCTTGAATTTAGCGATGCCTCCGGTGATTACGCAAGTAAAGTCAAGGCGACGCGTGAGAAAACCAAAATTGGCGAATCGATCGTTGTCGGCAAGGCCAAGATTGAAAAGCTCCCTGTTGTTCTCGGCGCAATGGATTTCGGCTTTATGGGTGGTTCGCTTGGTTCGGGTACTGGTGAACGTATCCTCCAGGCTGCAGAAGCCGCTCGTAAGCTCAAGTGCCCCCTCATTCTCTGCACCGCCTCTGGTGGCGCACGTATGCAGGAAGGTATCGTTTCCTTGATGCAGATGGCCAAGACGTGCGCAGCAATTCAGCGCCTCCGCGACGAAGGTCTCCTCTACATTTCCGTGATGACCGACCCCACAACGGGTGGTGTTTCTGCATCCTATGCAATGGTTGGCGATCTCAACATCGCAGAACCCAAGACCCTCATCGGTTTTGCTGGTCGTCGCGTGATCGAAACCACCATCAAGCAAAAGCTTCCGCCGGAATTCCAGACCTCGGAATATCTTTTGGAACATGGCTTCTTGGATAAGATTGTCGAACGCAAGAACCTCAAGGCTTTCCTTGCAAAGACAATCCGTACCCTCACCGCCGCAAAGTAAAGGAGCAAGATCATGGCAACGAAGAAAGTAACAAAGAAAGCTGCCCCCAAGAAGGCTCCCGCTAAGAAAGCGCCTGTAGCAAAGAAGGCCCCTGCGAAGAAGGCCCCTGCAAAGAAGGCCGCTCCTGCACCTGTAGAAGCTCCCGCAGATGGCTCCCCTGCTCCCGAATTGACCAATCCCACATGGGAAACGGTGAAGATTGCACGTCACCCCGATCGTCCCCTCTTCATCGATTACCTCACGACATGGGATCCTGAACATATTGAACTTCATGGCGACCGCCTTGTTGCTGATGACCCCGCAATGTATGCTGGTCTTGCAACGATCGATGGTCAGCGTGTTGTCATTGTTGGTCACCGTAAGGGCCGCACGACCGAAGAAAAGATTGCTAATCGCTTCGGCATGGCGAACCCCGATGGTTACCGCAAGGCAATGCGTATCATGCGTATCGCTGAAAAGTTCCAGCTCCCCATCGTCGCTCTCGTTGACACATCGGGTGCATTCCCTGGTCTCGATGCAGAAGCACGTGGACAGGCTGAAGCAATCGCAAAGAACCTCGCTGATATGTCCGTGTTGAAGACGCAGATTGTTGTTGTTGTCACGGGTGAAGGCGGTTCTGGTGGTGCTCTCGGTATCGCAGTCGGTGACCGCATCCTCATGCTCGAACATGCAATTTACTCGGTTATCAGCCCTGAAGGTTGCGCTTCGATTCTCTGGCGTGATGGCAAGATGGCACCTGTTGCTGCAGAAGCCCTTAAGGTTACCTCGGGTAATCTCAAGAAGCTCGGCATCATTGATGACATCATCCCTGAACCTAAGGGCGGTGCTCACACCGATCCTAAGAAGACGATTGAAACGGTGAAGAAGGCTGTTCTCGCAGCCATCAAGGAACTCAAGAAGATCCCCGTTGAAGAACTCGTCAATCAGCGTTATGCCAAGTTCGCTTCGATGGGTCGTCATTAATCCATTCAAGTTTTGAACGAAAATATGGGGGTGACGAAAAAGTCATCCCCTTATTTTTTCTCTTCCACCAACCGCCACTCCTCTTTTACCAACCTTCCGCGCTTCCGCAACCACCACTACTCTTCCGCAAACCTTCTCCACGCGTTTTCGCCAATCGCCACTGCTCGCTTTAACGAGCGCCCCCTTTCCACACTTCCGCACAGCGCATCTTCACTTTTCTTTTATCTCTACCGCGTCCTTTCCCCTTACAGGTCTCTTTAAGTGCGCTCGTTTGGTTCTTTTTAATATTCATGTCTTGGGGCGAATCTCCCTTTAATGAGAAGCATCCCCTACTCTTCTAACGGAGAATGCTTTTGCCGGAACGACCTTTATTTATTTTCACGTTGTTAAAATAAAAAAGGCGCCTTTAAATGGGCGCCTTTTTCGTATGATTCGCAATCGGATTATTGACGAATACGATCCCAAGCCTTGTTGTAGAGGTCGTTGTATTGACCGAGGTCAACGAGGGGCTTACATGTTGCACGTTGTGCTTCTGGAATTGTAAACGCAGGATTGTTGCGAAGGGCTTCATCAACAAGCGGAATTGCAGCAACGTTTGGCATGACGTACATAATTTCATTCATGTTTTGTGCTGCATTGTCAGGTTGGTAGAAGAAGTTGATAAACTGGTGAGCGAGGGCCTTGTTTTGAGAATCCTTGGTGATCACAAAGTTATCAAACGTTACGGTTGCGCCTTCCTTCGGGATAATGAAGCGAACCGTCGGCTTTTCAGAGGCGACTTGAAGCATATCGCCATTGTACGTATGGATCATCTTAAATTCACCAGAGGCGAGTGCACGCTTTGCATCATCAACTTCGAACTTTGCGATGTTTTCCTTCCACTTCAAGAGAAGTGCGACGGCCTGTTCGACGTGTGCAGGATCGGTGCTATTGGGGTCGTAGCCCAACGTAAGGAGTGCGCAACCGATGGTTTCACGGAGGTCGCTAAGGAGCGAACAATAGTGTTTCACGTCTTCGCGTTCAAACATATGCCATGTGGGTTCGAAATTGGAAACATACTTGGTGTCATACCCGATACCCGAGAAGCTTACAAAGTACGGAACGCAATAGCTCATTTGAGGGTCTAAGGAAAGATTTGCGTATGCCGGATCAAAATTCTTTGTCACATCGGGGAGTTGGTTGAGATCAAGCGGCGAGAGCATATTCTGTTCGTTCATCAACTTCGCCATGTAAGACGATGGCACAAGGATGTCATAACCGCCAGCACCAGCCTTAATCTTCGCATACATTGCTTCGTTGGAATCAAAGACGTCAATTTTAACGTTGCAATTGTAGGCCTCTTCAAAGCGTTCAACAACGCCATCGGACATGAAGTCACCCCAGCAGTAAATGTGAAGCGTCGATTTTTCTTCACCGCAGCCAGTAAAGGTTAATGCGCCAAGAGCAAGCGTAAGTGCGCCTGTAGAAAAGATGGATTTCATTTCGTATCCTTTCTTTTTGTTAGTAGTGTTTGTGTTGCAAAAACAAAGATGAATGTAAAGAGGAGGAAGATGACCGACAAGGCATTAATTTCGGCAGGGTTTCCTCTACGCATCGCACTTTGAATATAAATAGGAAGTGTGGTATCACCCGCGCCCTTAACGAAGAAGGTAATCACAAAGTCATCCACAGAAAGGGTAAAGGAGAAAAGTGCACCCGCGACAACCCCCGGAAGGATAAGCGGAAGGGTTACTCGGAAGAAGGTATACGTTGCACTCGCGCCAAGATCTTGCGCAGCCTCAACCATATGTTCATCAAAGGTTTCTAATCGCCCAAGGACAACCATTGTAACATAGCTCAAGCAGAAGGTAATGTGAGCAATGATAATTGTGGTCATGCCGAGTTCCATCTCAATGCCAAAGAGCGCAGAGAGGAGTCGCTTTGCCGTTACAAAGAGAAGCAAGAGCCCCACACCATGGAGAATGTCTGGAACAACAAGGGGCGTATGCACAAGCGCAGAATAAATGCCGCGAATCATCGATTTGCAACGATGAAGTGCAAGGGCTGCCATTGTTCCAAGCACCGTCGCAAAGAAGGTTGAAACAAAGCCAATAAAGAGTGTATTCTTCAGTGCATCAAGGATGTTTTCATTCTGGAAGAGGCTGATATACCACTTAAAGGAGAAGCCCATCCATTCGCCGCCGTACTTACTTGCATTAAACGATGCCATTGTGACCATCACAAAGGGCAAGTAGAGGAAGATCAAAACGATCATCATCATGCAGAATGGGAAGAGGCTACGTTGCGATCCGTTACGAATCATTTAATGCCTCCCTTCAAGACTTCAGGTGCGGTTTTTTCTTCAAGCGGTGCACCTTTTTTGTAAAATTTGATCTTGCGAATAAGCATCCAGCCCAACAATGGCAAGAATACACCCATCATCAAGAGCGCAGATAAGGCACTTGCGTGTGGCAAATTACGTTTTGTTGTGATGCTCTGGGCAATTTTATCACCAATCATTTCACTTGATGGACCACCCACAAGGTCTGGAATAAGATATGCACCTAAAGCCGGAATAAAGACCACCATAATTGCGACAGAGATGCCGCTTGTAATGCTTGGCAAGAAGACGCGTCGGAAAGCATAGAACGAACCCGCACCCAAGTCTTTTGCAGCATCAAGCATCGCGAAGTCAAACTTTTCAGCAGCCGAATAGATCGGCAATACCGCAAAGGGAATATAGGTATAAATCATGACCGTTAAAACCGCCCATGAGTTATAGAGGAGCATCGTATCTTCCGAGCAGATGCCAAGGGCAACTAAAATTGTCTTTAACATCCCCGCAGGATGGAGAACCACCTTCCACGCGTAAATACGGATGAGGAAGTTCGTCCAAAAGGGAACAACAATCAACATCAAGAAGATGTTTCGCCAAGGATTACGCATACGCGCAAGTTGGTAGGACAAGGGGATTGCAAGAAGGATGCACCCCACGGTTGCCGTTACCGCGAGCCAGAGCGTACGCCAAAAGATTGTGGGATAAATCGGATTGAAGAGGTTGCGAACTTCTTGAAGCGACCATGCAGCACCGATATCACCATTCGTATCAGCTTGTTTAAAAGCAAGAAATAGCAATACCACCATTGGGATCGCATAGAAGAGTACCAACCAGACAAAGGTTGGCATTCCCACGAAAAATCGCATGAGGCGACGTGGCATTAGTGGACTCCCGTCGTTTCGCTACGATCGAGCATGTAGCCTTTATCCGCACCAATGGTCAACCAAACCTTATCACCCCAAGTGATACTACGTTCATCAAGACCGTAGGCATGGTGTTGCTTGATAATCGAAATGCGATGCTGACCTACGCGAACCCAGAAACGCGTGTGGGAACCAAGGTAAACAACTTCCTCAACTTCACCGCTTAAAACATTATCTTTGGTCGTAACATTTTCGGGTGCTGTTAAAGAAATCGTGAACTTTTCTGGACGAATGCTTACAGCAACGTCTGTATTTTCGTTCAAATGACGGTCGTTATAGAGATAGAGCTGAAGGCCATCTTTCGTCTCAACACGGCAATAATCGCCCTCCACCTTTTGAACAACACCATCAAAGAAGTTTGTATCACCAATGAAGGAGGCAACAAAACTCGTGCGTGGCGCTTCATAGAGCTCTTGTGGACGACCGATTTGTTCAACATGGCCACTGTTTAAGACTGCAATCTGATCGCTAATGCACATTGCTTCTTGTTGGTCGTGCGTAACAAAGAGGAAGGAAATGCCAACTTCATCATGAATTGCATCAAGATCCATCAACATGCGTTGACGTAATTTAAGATCGAGTGCTGCAAGCGGTTCGTCAAGCAAGAGAACCTTCGGCTGATTAATCAACGCACGCGCAATTGCCACACGCTGACGTTGACCACCCGAAAGTTGACCTGGGCGACGATTTTCAAATCCACGCAATTGTACGAGGTCTAAGTAACGGGGAACCAATTTCTCAATATCTTCACGCGGACGACCTGTTGCGCGTAAGCCAAATGCGACATTTTCCCAAATCGTCATGTGTGGGAAGAGTGCATAACTCTGGAAGACGGTACGCACGTTACGCATATTCGGTGGCAAATCGGTAATATCAATGCCGTCAAGGTAAACGCGTCCACTATCTGGGCGTTCAAAGCCACCACAAATACGCAACAACGTCGTTTTACCACAACCACTCGGGCCTAACAACGAAAAGACCTCGCCAGCAGAAATTGACAATGATACATCGTCCAAAACGACATTATTTCCATATCGTTTGGTCACGTGATCAAATCGCAAAATTGGTTTATCCATCCCGTACTTTTTCTCCGTGAAATGGTATTCCCAAAAAAGCCTCTAGTACCCACTAGAGAAGAAAAGAATAGTATAGCATATAAAGGAAGAATTATGTAGATAAAAATTGATTAATTTTTTATTTTCCCAAGTTATTCATACTTCAAACTAAAAACAACTTCGTTTAAGCTTATTTTTTACACTTTTTTATCCCCCTTTTTTAGATTCGACAAAAAAACTTGTTATATATTTATTGTAAAGTAAGAAGAAATCCCTCTTTTAAATCTCTTTTTTTGTCCTCTTTTTTTACTCCTTAGCGTTCGCAAAAGGAGACCTTTTTGCCCCAAGAAAAGATGGTATTTTGTCTCTCTTCTGCTTGTCGAGAACCTATTTATAACCCTCTTTTTCCAAGTTCCTATTTTTTGACTTAAAAGGCACTTTTTAAACTTCACCGTAGGGCCTCCTCAACATGAATTTATTCCCGCTTTATTTTGCCTCGAGAAAGTGTTATTGATCGTCTCTATTTTTCATTCTCACGCATTTATCCCTTGATGAGAAGAAATCTTATTGTTGGTTGTGTTTTTTTGTCGCACTTTATCGGTTATTTATGATATAATTATATGAAAGTTCTTTTAAAGCCTCCTTTGGAGATTTCATTATGGCATATAATAAAATTCAATTGCCGTCCTTCGGCGAAAAAATTACGATGGGTGCAAATGGTCAATTAAACGTACCCAATTTCCCAATTATCCCTTATGTTGAAGGCGACGGCACGGGTCCAGATATTACTGCAGCCGCAATGACGGTATGGAATGCAGCCGTTAAGGCAGCTTATGGCGATACGCGTAAGATTGCTTGGATGGAAGTCTATGCTGGCGAAAAGTCGAATGACGTTTATGGTCCTAACACATGGTTGCCTGATGAAACCATTGATGCTTGCCGTGATTGCCTTGTCTCCATTAAAGGCCCCTTGACCACACCTGTTGGTGGTGGTATTCGCTCCATTAACGTTGCGATGCGTCAGCTTTTAGATCTCTATGTTTGCTTGCGCCCCGTGCGTTGGTTTAAGGGCGTTCCCTCTCCTGTGCTTCATCCTGAATTGACAGATATGGTTATTTTCCGTGAAAATACGGAAGATATCTATGCCGGTATTGAGTGGATGAATGGCACCCCTGAAGCGAAGCAGGTTGTAGAATTTTTACAGCAAACAATGGGTGTTAAGAAGATTCGTTTCCCTGAGTCTAGCTCGATTGGTATTAAGCCTGTTTCGTTGGAAGGTAGCGAACGTTTGATTCGTGCCGCCATTGAATATGCCATTGCAAATGATCGCAAGTCGGTCACCTTTGTTCACAAGGGCAATATTCAGAAGTTCACTGAAGGCGCCTTCCGCGATTGGGGTTATGCACTTGCTAAGCGTGATTTTGGTGCAACGGTTATTGGCGATGGCCCTTGGTGCACGATTAAGAACCCGAACACAGGGCGTGATATCGTGATTAAGGATTGCATTTGCGATGCATTCTTGCAGCAGATTTTGACACGTCCTGCTGAATATGACGTTATTGCTACACTCAATCTCAACGGCGACTATGTTTCGGATGCACTTGCAGCGTGTGTTGGTGGTATTGGTATTGCCCCTGGTGCAAATATCAACTATACCACGGGTGTTGCCGTCTTCGAAGCGACCCATGGTACCGCGCCGAAGTATGCGGGTCTCGACAAGGTCAATCCAGGCTCGTTGATTCTCTCTGGCGAAATGATGCTTCGTTATATGGGCTGGACTGAAGCTGCGGATAAGATTATTGAAGCGATGGATAAGGTTATTGCCAACAAGACTGTTACCTATGACTTTGCACGCTTAATGGAAGGTGCAACCGAGGTTAAGTGTTCTGAATTCGGCAAGGCTTTAGCCGCTGCGATGGAATAATACGAATGATAACAGCGCTTTTTTTCCTGGGGCTTTTAATTCTCGCAACACTTCTTGTGTTGATTTGTATGGTCATGCGTCTTTTAAACAAGAAGACGCTTGATCTTACCCAACTTCCCCCCACGGTTTCTCAAGAAGCGCTTTCGCATACCGAAAATCGCATTAATGCTCAACTTGAAGCCACGCGTCGGGCAAATATTGAGGCAAACTCATCCCAACGTCAAGAATTGAATCTTTTGCTTAAGAGCTCTTCTGAAAGTCTTACTCGTGACGTTGAAAAGCTTGGCGCGGCCTCTCAAGAGCAGATCCGACAAGTTCACGATCTCGTCGCAAAGGAACTTCCCCAGCACGTTGAGCGAACGGTTAAGCAGCGTTTTACCGATGACTTCACATTGGTCAAAGAGGCGCTTGAACACGTGAGCAAACGTTTAACAACGCTTGAGCACTTGAACAAGAGCGTTGGAGATTTGTCGGGTAGCGTCTTGCGTTTCTCCCAAATGCTTGGTAATGTGAAGTCGCGTGGCACATGGGGTGAATATCAGCTCGGCAGTATTCTTGCCGATTTGCTTGCTCCTGGGCAATATGAACGCAATGTTCACCCCAACCCACGTGCTTCCCGTCGCGTTGTTGAATATGCCATTGCCTTGCCTGGTTTGCAAGATGGCGAACGTGTTTGGTTGCCGATTGACTCGAAATTCCCACAGGAAGATTATGAGCGTCTCATTGAGGCCTCCAATGCGAATCAACAAGCCGCTGTTGAAGAAGCGTCAAAATCGCTTATTCAGCGCGTGAAGAAATTTGCTATGGACGTTCGAGACGCCTATATTATTCCCCCTTATACAACCGATTTTGCGATTCTCTTTTTGCCGACAGAAGGATTATATCTTGAAGTTTTACGTCACCCTGGCGTGGCAGATGACATTCAACGTCAGTATAAGATTCTTCTCGCAGGCCCCACAACGTTAGGCGCATTGCTCAGTGCATTACGGTTAGGATTTAAAACACTGGCCGTGCAACGGAACACCGTTAACGTTATGAAGACGCTTCAAAGTGTTAAACAAGCCTTTGAGCGATTTGAAGCACAACATTCAATTGTCGTAAAAAATTTAGAAACTGCGATTACTTCAGCAGAGCGTGAAACACAAAAGTTAACTTCGTTAAAGAAAGCGCTTGCCTCTGTTGAAGTTGAATCCACTGAAACAACGATAGAAGAGGAGATCCCTTCCAATGCGTAATCTTTGGACAGACGAAACCACCCTTGCTATTACCTGTGGTAAAGGTATCGTGCCCTTTTTGAAGCAAGAACTTATTGATCTTGGTTATGAGATTCTTGGTTCAAATGAGACGATGGTCGGCATTAAAGCAAAGAATGCCTGTCGTGACATTTTGCGTTTAAATCTTAGCTTGCGTACAGCGCAGCGTGTTTTATGGCCTTTTGTGCAGGATGTCCGTTGCTACAACCTCGATGACCTTTACGATTTAGCCTATCATGCACCTTGGGAACAGATTTTGTTGCCGGATGAATCCTTCTTCGTCAATAATGCGACACGTGATGTTGAAAGTGTTTTAGATACGCGTATGCCGACGTTACGTTTGAAGGATGCAATTGTTGACCGTATGCGCGCAAAGTGTGGTCGTCGTCCGAATGTTGGTGATAGCGTTAAAATTCTCGTTAAAGCCGATGGAACGATTCTTTATGATAAGCAAGCCTCGTTAAAGAGTGCAATGCGTCTTGTAAAGGCCGCGCTCGAAGATTGGCTCTCGGAACTTCCAGAAGAGAAAGAACGCGCAGAGTTGCTTATCGAAGTTGATGGTTATGATTTAATGTCTGGCGATCTCTATTTGCCAAAGCTTGACTTCATGACCCTCAAGAAACGTTTTGAACGTACCTTTGGCTCGCGTTTGACGGAAGGCGTCCCCGGCGCAGCAATTTTCTTGTGGTGGGAAAAGAGCCACGCAAAGATTTACATTGACACTACGGGTAATTCTCTCTCCCGCCGTGGCTATCGTAAAGAAGGCTGGGTTGCCCCCATGCAAGAAGCACTTGCTGCAGCATGTGTTATGGCAACCAATTGGGATAAGAAGTCGCCCTTCGTCGTTCCCTTTAGTGGATCGGGCACCCCTGCCATTGAAGCAGCCTTGATGGCCCGTAATATTCTTCCTGGTACGTTACGTGCAGATTTCTCCTTTATGCATTTAAAGGGGTGGACGGAAATTATTCCTGGTGAACGTGGTGTCATTAGTGCGCGTCGTCGTTTTGGCGCATCTCCTCAAGACATTTTCAAAGCCATGTTGATCGATGCACGTGCGCTTGAACGTCCTTATGATGATCCAACGTTGCCATTGATTATTGGTGTTGATTGGGAAAATGAAGCTGTTTCAATCGCAGAACGTAATGCCAACGCAGCGGGTGTTGGTGCGATGGTTAAGTTCTTCGTTGACGACTTTACAGATACCAAAATTCCAACAACGCCCGGTGTGATTTTCATGAATCCTCCGTATGGCGAACGCCTTGAAGACGAAAATGCTTTAATTCCGCTCTATGAAGGCATCGGCCAGTGGTTGAAAAACACCGTTCCTGCGGGTTGGCAAGCATGGGTTATCACCTCTTCAAAGGAACTCTCTCTTAAGATTAACTTGAAGACATCTGAAATCTTGGATTTCAAGAATGGTGCATTAGATTGCCGTCTCTTGCATTATGAAGTTTTAGACACGTCAAAGGTCACAACCGAGGAATAATGCATGGCTTTTGGAACGCCATTTCTTGAACGTCTTCCTCTTTACTTGCGTGTTCTTAAAACATGGCAGTGCGAGGGCAAAACCGATGCTTCTGGCGCGGTTCTTGCCCACGTATTAGGATTTGATTCAATTGTTGTTCGTAAAGATCTTGCTCGTACTGGCGTTCGCGGTACGCCACGAAAGGGATTTCCCATTGCAGATCTCATTCAGGCGATTGAGCGGCTTACCGGTGCTGATACGGAAATGATGGCAATTCTTGTTGGTGTCGGCAAATTAGGTTCTGCGCTCCTTTCCTATGCGGGATTTAAGAAGCAAGGACTTAATATTGCGGCGGCATTTGATATTGTTCCTGAACGTTGCAATGTCATTATGTCTGGGACGCCCATTCTTCCTGTTAATCTTATGGTTGACACAGTACATCGTATGGGTGTTACCCTTGGCATCCTTTCTGTTCCCGCAGAACGCGCTCAAGGTGTTGCCGACCAAATGGTTGCGGCAGGGATTCAAGCCATTTGGAACTTCACCCCTACCCAACTTGAAGTGCCAGAGCATGTCTTAGTACAACGTGAAGATCTTGCTGTTAGTTTAGCGGTCTTACTTCATCGTATGCGAGAAAGAGAAAACTAATGTTTGCCCTTTTTAAATGGATGCTATGGTTTTGTATGCCACTGACGTGGATGTTGATTGTTTTTCTAATCGCACCCATCTTCTTGTGGATGAAGAAATCTTATCGTCTTGCATTCATTTCTCTTTTCGCATTCATTCTTTTTTCAATTCTAAGCTCGCCAGCGTTTAGTAATTTTATTGGTTATTCGCTTGAGAAGGAATTTCCTCCACAGTTATTAAGCACGATTCCAAAAGCTGATGCGATTCTGCTTCTTGGTGGTGGTGTCGGGATGTCACAAGAAGGTATCCCCTACCCAGAATGTTATCCTGCCGCAGATCGTGTTGTTATGGCGGCACGACTCTATCACGCTGGGAAAGCACCATTCATTATCCCCTCTGGCGAAAGCTCCCGTGATGCAGAAAAACCACTTTTGGAAGTAATGAAAGTGCCGTCTTCAGCAATCATTTGTGAGTCTAAAGCGCGCGATACTGCAGAAAATGCAAAACATACCCTTGAAATACTCAAACGTTTAGGATGTAAGAAAGCATTACTTGTTTCCTCTTCATGGCATTTGTACCGTGCAAGAATGCTTTATGAAGGAACAGACATTGAAATTATCCCTGTTGGTTGTGACTATGAAGCAACTCTTGCAAGAAAAGAAAACAATCGCAAGCCAATGTGGATGAAATTGCCAAGTGCAGCAGCGCTTGATGCTTCTTGTCGTTACTTAAAAGAGTATTTAGGTATTCTTTTTTATTCCATAAGAAAACCATCACATTAAACTAGGTTACAGAGATGAAAGCCTTTCTATCCCCCCCTTACCTTAATGGCAACGCAGAACGACTCGCCATTGACGAGGCTTTTAACTCTGGCTACATCGCACCTTGTGGGCCAATGGTTGATAAGTTTGAGGCACTCGCCACCCAACGCTTTGGATTTCATTATTCTCTTGCGACAGTCTCGGGAACGATGGCGCTCGAACTTCTTGCACGTGCACTCAACATCAAACCCGGTGATAAAATTATTGCAAGTACATTAACTTTTATTGCTTCCGTTGCTCCGTTTGTGAGCTTAGGCGCCAAGCCCATCTTTGTTGATGTTGACCCCTCTACATGGTGTATGGATGTATCACTTGCAAAACAAGCACTTGCCGATCATCCCGATGCAAAAGCATTAATTGTAACCGACCTCTATGGGCAAAGTTGTGATATTGATGCACTTGCAGAACTTTGCCAATCGACGAATGTTAAATTTATTGTTGATGCCGCAGAAAGTGTTGGTGCGACTTACAAAGGACGTGCTTCTGGTAAAGGTGCGTGGGCGGCCATCTATTCCTTTAATGGAAATAAAATTATAACCACTGGGGGTGGCGGCATGCTCTTAACGGATGATGCGGCCCTTATGGAAATGTGTAAAAAACTCGCAGGCCAAGGACGCGAACCTGCGTTGTGGTATGAACATCAGATGGTTGGTACCCATGGACGTATGAGTAATATCAATGCGGCGATTGGCGTTGCCCAACTTCAACATTTGGATGATGCGCTCAATGATAAAGCTCGTGTTTGGGATGCTTGGATGAAGCGTTTTGCATCACACCCCGAGATTCAACCAATGCCCACAGCGTCTTATGGCCAACCCAATCGTTGGTTGACAGTCATTACACTCTCTGAAAAGTATGATGCTTTATCATGTATCAAAAAACTTCTCGCAAATGGTTATGAAGCTCGACCAATGTGGAAGCCCATGCATCTCCAGCCGGCTTTTTATGATGCAAAGGCTTACCTTAATGGTGTAAGTGACTCTCTTTTTAAGCATGGACTTTGTCTCCCCTCTGGGCGAACGTTAACCGACGCTCAAATTGATGAAATCCTACCTCTTATTGTGGAAGGAACATTATGCTAGACCTCGTTTTATATTCTCTTCTTGCATTTTCTTGTGCGCTTGCGATCTCATTAACATTAACGCCCATTATTCGGAATCAAATGATTAAGCGAGGCATTGTTGATATGCCTGATGAGCGTCGCGTTAATAAACGCCCTATTCCACGTGCAGGTGGGCTTGCCGTTGTCATTGCGTTTTTTGTGACGTGGTATCTTTGTCGGTTTTTAATTCCAAATTTCTCCCATGGGTTACTTTCAAGCACACGCCATTTCTTTCCCATTTGCTCATTCATTCTTGTTGTAACAGGCTTCTTGGATGATCGAAAAGGTCTCTCTCCGCTTTTTCGATTAGGGGTTCAAATTACGGTAGCGTCATTAATGTGTTATGCAGGCGTCCAATTTAAGCTTCCTGTTGCGTGGGGCGAATGGACGCAATCTTATTGGTGTTATTTCCCACTTACAATTGCATGGTATATTGGTGTCATTAATGCCTTTAACCTTATTGATGGATTAGATGGACTTTCCTCGGGGCTTGCAATTATTGCATCCATCGGCATGATGGGGGTAATGTTCTTCTCTGGTTTTACTACATCCATTATCTTCCCTATTACAATTCTTGTTTTTATTGGTTCGATTCTCGGTTTCTTAAG
The DNA here is from genome assembly GCA_045613865.1 of Candidatus Spyradenecus sp. Taxonomy (GTDB): domain Bacteria; phylum Verrucomicrobiota; class Kiritimatiellia; order RFP12; family DVOR01; genus Spyradenecus. The sequence continues at coordinate 34,702 of JAZLBT010000018.1, forward strand.
ATATAACTATAATCCAGCATCCATCTTCCTTGGAGATTCTGGAAGTTTATTTATTGGCTTTTTCCTTGCCACAACAGCACTTTTACTTGGTCGCGCAGATGCGTTTCTCGTTACGATGGGCATTCCCATCTTATGTATCGGCATTCCATTAATTGATACGAGTCTTGCGATTCTTCGTCGTTCCGTGCGTTATATCCTTTATCGTAAAGAAGGTCAAACATCGGGTGTTATGACTGCGGATCGCAATCATATGCATCATCGATTGTTGAATTATGCGAGAGGTAATCAACGTCGCGCAGTGATGGGACTCTATGCACTCGCAATTATGCTCGTGGCGATTGGCTTCATCTCACTTCTTACAAAATCAAATCAAGCCTCGTTCTTCATCATTGGGTTTACAGCCTTTTCTTATGTGATTGTGCGCTTTATGACCGAAGTTGAACTTTGGGATACCGGTCGCCTTCTTGCAAGACCTGGTGCTCGTATTGGTCGACGTACACTCACTGTGCCATTTTACTTTTCCCTCGATTTGCTCATTATGATGGTGAGCTATGCGGTTCTTTATGTCATTCTCTTACCGATGTTGCCCGAATATTCCATTCGCCAACATTTACATATTTTATTACTCTATATTGTTCCAATTATTGTTTGTTTTGCTTTAACTCATAATTATGATTGTATTTGGGGGCGAAGCACACGTAAAGATAGCTTCGTACTCATTCTTTCAGTCGCAATTGGGTCCTTAATTTCACACGTTATTATGGTCTACATCCTCAGTGAATATTCACGACCTCTTGTTCGTTTTCACGTTGTTTGGGCACTTTGTCTTCCCGTTCCCCTTTTGCTTTTCCGTCTCTCCAAATCGATCTTTTTGCAACTCCTTGCGGCCTCGGAGAATCGTTTGCTCAAGAAACGTCGTCCCTCAGACGCATCGATTGAGGGGGTTCTCTTTTATGGTGCGGGGGCCAATTTACGTGCCTACATTACACTCTTTGAACTCAATGTAACGCGCAACAATTCTGCACTCTTGGGCGTTTTAGATGATAATCCTGGGCTTAAAGGACGCGTTTTCCGTGATTTGAGGATTCTTGGACCACTCGAAATTCTTGAGGATGAGACATTTTTACGAGAGCTCAACATCTCTAAAATCATTATTACGACACCCGCAATCGGCCCCGAACGCGTCGCTCAAGTTAAAGCGTTTTGTGAACGACACCATCTTAAGCTTGCTCGGTTTGAACAAATTGAAACTACGATTTGATTTTTATGTTGTTTTTATCTATGAAAAATAACCTAAAATTAAAGAAATAATTGCGGTTATTATTCTTTTTTGATAAACTATTGACATCTATTTTGCTAGCATTTTATTGAGGTTACTATGAAAAACATTGGAGTTGGAGTTATTGGTTTTGGCACGGTTGGCGCAGGTGTTGCGGAAGGACTTTTAAAGGGTGCTTCTCTTCTTACACGTCGTTGTGGCGTCAATGTTGAACTTCGCGCAATTGCCGACCTTGATATTACAACCGATCGTGGTGTTTCTGTTCCGCAAGAGATTCTCACAACCAATGCACTTGATGTAACCCAACGTGATGACATTGATATCGTTGTTGAACTTATCGGTGGTACAACAATCGCATATGAAGTGATTCGTAAAGCGCTCGAAAATAAGAAATCTGTTGTCACTGCTAACAAAAAATTACTTGCAGAAAAAGGTGAAGAACTTTTTGAACTTGCACGTCAAAATCATGTTGACCTCTATTTTGGTGCAAGTGTCGGTGGCGGTATTCCGATTGTTCGCTCTTTGCGTGATGGACTTGTTGCGAACGACATTAACGCTGTTTATGGTATTCTTAATGGCACCTGCAACTACATCCTCACACGTATGGCACGTGAAGGCACGAGCTTTAATGAAGTTCTTGCAGATGCTCAGCGCCTTGGTTATGCAGAGGCGAATCCCTCGCTTGATATTGATGGATTTGATACCGCACACAAGATTTGCATTTTAGCTTCGCTCGCCTATGGTGTTAGCGTCCCCCTTAAAGAGATTCCCGTTAATGGTATCCGCGATATTAGCTTAACGGATGTGCAATATGCCTCCGAATTAGGTTATACCATCAAACTTCTTGCTGTTTGCAAAAAACATGGCAATGCAGTAGAAGTGAGCGTCAATCCTACACTTGTTTCTAAATCTCATATGCTCGGCTCTGTAAGTGATGTCTTCAATGCCGTATTGGTCGATGGCACACTTACTGGCGACACACTCTATTACGGCAAGGGAGCTGGTCGTGCAGCAACCGCAAGTGCTGTAATTAGCGATATTATTTCTGTCGCTCGACACATTGCCTCTGACACGCCGCGTGCTGCAGAACCGCTCCCTGCAATGGAAAAGTCTGAGCTCACCCTTCTCACAGCTGAAGAATGTACCAGCCGCTATTATATCCGCCTCATGGTGCGTGATGATTGTGGTATGGTTGGCCGTTTCGCCACCATTCTCGGCAACCACGGGGTTAGCATTTTTGCTGCCTCCCAGCACGAACCTACCGAAGCTCACCGTCAGGCGGGATTCGTTCCTGTTGTTATCCTTACGCAACCAGCAAAGACAGGTGATTTGCTCGCTGCACTCAAGGAAATCACGGATGCGGGTATCGTGCAGAGCATGCCGAAATACATGTGTATGCTCTAATGTGACATATCCCTTCAACTTATCTAGGAGTTAAAGTCTAATGAAAGTTTGTAAATTCGGTGGTTCCTCCGTTGCAGACGACATTCAAGTTGCAAAAATTCGTGATATTATCACTGCGGATGAAACACGTCGCATTGTTGTTGTTTCCGCCCCAGGCAAACGTAATAAAGAAGATACAAAAGTCACCGACCTTCTTATTGAATGTGCAGGCCGTTGCTTAACAGGTAAAGATCCGACTGAAGTTCTTGATGAAATCGTAGAACGTTATGCTGTTATCCAACGTGGTCTTGCCCTTGACGAAGGGATTATTCAAGAAATTCGCACAGATCTTGAGGCTCGTATTGAGCGTAAAGATGAAATTAGCGCCGCTTCCTTCATGGACTCAATGAAGGCCGCAGGTGAAGATAACTCCGCTCGCATTGTTGCAGCCGCATTTCGTAAAATTGGCGTTCCTGCAGAATATGTGAATCCGCGTGATGCGGGTCTCCTTCTCTCTGACGATTTCGGGAATGCACAACTTCTTCCGGAATCTTATCAGAATTTGGAGCAGGCGCTTAAAGATCGTGATTATCTCATTATTTTCCCTGGCTTCTTTGGTTACACCAAGTCAGGTGAAGTTGCCACCTTCCCTCGTGGTGGCTCCGATATTACGGGTTCAATTCTTGCAGCAGCGGTTAACGCTGATGTCTACGAAAACTTCACCGACGTGGATGCGGTTTATCCTGTTGATCCCCGTCTTGTTCCTGAAGTCTCGATTGGCATTCCCGAGATGACCTATCGCGAAATGCGTGAGCTTTCTTATGCCGGCTTCGGAGTCTTCCAAGATGAAGCTATCATTCCCGCTGTTAAGGCTCAAATTCCGATCAACATCCGCAATACCAATCACCCCGAAGCACCTGGTACAATGATTGTTCACCATCGTCGTGCTCGCCAGGGTTCTGTTGTTGGTGTTGCTTCCCAAGATGGTTTCTGCACGCTTTATATCGACAAATATATGATGAATCGTGAAGTGGGTTTTGGACGCCGTCTTCTCCAAATCCTTGAAGAAGAAGGCATTTCCTACGAACATATGCCATCGGGTATTGATAACGTTTCCGTCATTTTCCGTGGTGAAAACTTTACTCCGGAAATCGAAGGTCGTGTTCGTGATCATATTATGCGTGAACTTCAACCCGACAATCTTCAAATTGAACGCGGCACATGCCTTATTATGATTGTTGGTGAAGGTCTCTACTATACGCCTGGTATGGCTGCACATGCAACCTTAGCACTTTTCCGTGAAGGTATTTCCATTGATATGATGAACCAAGGTTCTTCTGAAATTTCAATGATGTTTGGTGTACAAGCCTCTCATCGAGAAGCTGCCGTTCGTGCACTTTATCATGCCTTCTTTAAGGACTAATTAATATCATTATCCTTACGTTAAATGACGCTGTTATTTTAGTTTAAGGCTTCGGCCACTAAAATACAGCGTTATTTCTTTATACGTTACGCATAATTTTCTTAACCCACACTAGACTCTTTTTGTAGAATTTAATTTTTTACTCAACATCCCATATAAAATATGTTATAATAATAAAACTTATGTACCTTAAAGCCCTCGAAATACAAGGATTCAAAAGTTTTGCAGATAAGACTCGATTAACCTTCGAGCCTGGGATGATTTCTATTGTTGGTCCAAATGGTTGTGGAAAGAGTAATGTCTCCGATGCCATTCGTTGGGTATTAGGTGAACAACGTCCAAGTGCGTTACGTTGTTCAAAGATGCAAGACCTTATCTTTAATGGCACCGATGCGCGTAAACCCTTAGGGATGGTTGAAGTTTCACTTCACTTCTCCGATTGTGAAGCAGCACTTGGTACAGAGTATGCCGAGGTCTCAATCTCACGTCGTGCTTATCGTAGCGGAGAAAACACCTATTTCTTAAACAAAACACCATGTCGTCTTAAAGACATTCAACGACTCTTTATGGGTACAGGGGTTGGTACAACCTCCTACTCCGTTATGGCACAGGGGCAAATTGATGCCATTCTTTCCTCTCGCCCCGAAGATCGACGTGCCGTCTTTGAAGAAGCCGCAGGGGTTACCAAATTTAAGGCAGATCGCAAAGAAGCCCTTCGTAAGATTCAACAAACAGAGGAAAATCTTACACGTATTACAGATATTTTACGTGAACTTAAAAGACAAGGAACCCTCCTTCAACGACAGGCTGAAAAGGCCGAACGCGCTCGTACACTACGCACAGAGCTTCGAGGTCTTGACATCTACATTTCAAAAGATCGCGCACAAGCGCTTGAAGAGACTATCGCAGACGCGGCTATGCGTGTGGCAGAAGCAAGCAATCGCATTCTAGCAATTCAAGATGAAGCCGAGGCTGGTGCACGTGCCATTGCAACTGTTAATGCAAAAATTCAAGAGAATGAAGACGCTATCACGCACTTCTCTGAACTCGCGGCTGCAAGTGTCGCACGCCATTCTCGCGCAAAAGAAATTATTCAAACCAATCTCACGCGTATTACAGAATATCGTTCATGGGCAGAAGGCTTGCAACATGAAATTGAAGAAGCGCGTCTTCGTTTAGAAGAAATTGGTAACACACAAAATGAGAGCGATGCACTTGCACGCTTTGATGACGAACTTGAGTCTCTACAAATTCTTCTTGATGATGCACAAGAAAACTATGACAACCAAAAATATGAAGTTGATCAAACACGTCTTGCGCTTCAAGAAGCACGCAACGGGTTAGCAACCTGTGACCAAAAGCAACTTTACTTTCAGCAATGCCTTGCCAAATCAGATGCTGATCGCGAAGCACAACTTCTAAAACGAGAGCGTCTCGTAGCTGAAACAGCTGAAGCAGAACGTTACCGTAATGAGCGCCTTGCTGTGCGTAATGCCGCCCAAGAAGAAGCAGAAAAACACCACGAGCTTGCACAAGAAGCGAGAGAATCTCTCATTATTCTTGATGAAGATCGCTCCTTTATTGCAGACGACATTGACACTGTAAAAAAACGCCAGCAGGAACTACAAACACAGCGTGCTGCCCTCGCCGCCCAACGAGAGTTTCTCATCCAACCTACAGATAATGCCTCTTCGGCTAACCCTCTTTTTATTGACCCCGAGAATCCATTTCATTTACAACCTGGTGAATTTCATGGATTCTTTGCAGACTTACTTGAAATTCCAGCAGAGATTGCCCCCATTGCTTCAATTGTCCTTGCGCCATGGAGTAATGCGGTTATTGTTGATTCTACGACTGTCGCGCAACGCCTTTTAATGCAACGCCATCAAATTGCCCCCGACAGTTCGCTTGATCTTCTCGTACTCAATTGCAATGCACCAACACAATTTACACCTTCAATTGGTGAACCTTTTGCAACGTGCATATCAATTAAACCTGGATTTGAACATCTCTTACAACGTCTTCTCTATGGTTGGATAAAAGTTGATACCCTACCCTCCTCTTTACCTTCAGAGGTGCATGCTGCAATAGATTCTCAAGGCAACGTTCTTCTCGCCAATGGAGACGTCTACTATCATTGTTCGAATACAACCGACCCACTTAGTCGACGTTTGCGTTGTGATGCCATTGATCAACAAATCCACGATATTGATCTTAAAATTGCAAACGAAAATGCTGAGATTGAAAACCTCATGGCTCGTTATGAGGCATTAGGGCATAAGCTTCGTGACACGCAACGTAATCTTGAAAAATCTCAACGTGTTGCAAACCAGGCAGAAGGTGCCTTTGCGGCAGCAGATCGAGATGCAAAGAATGCAGAAGCTCGTTACAATGACTGTGCACTTCGCCTCGCGGAAATTCAATCTGACACCTCTCGTGATGATGAAGAGCGTGAAAATGCACGTACGGGACTTCTCTCTCTCTCGGCAGAACGAGAAGCCTTCACACTTTCAGCAACACAAGCGACTGAACGGCTAACCCTTCTTGAAGGTGCATTAGACACTGCCTCTGCACGTCTCAGTGAAGCACGCTTCCGTATGGTTGGTTTCTCGCAAAAGCGCGAGCATGCCATTGAAATGCAACGTAATCGAGCCAATCGTCGTAAAGAACTTGAAGAAACAATTCTCCAACGTCAGACATCAATTCAATCCTGCCTCAATAATATTGATCGTCTCGAAGCAGACAATCTCAACATTACAGCTTCACTTGATGACATCGCACAAGAAACACTTGATATTCAACAAAAAATTGAAGCAGCCCGAGCAGAACGTTTAGAACACAATGCAGAACGCGACCATTTAGAGGCTGACACTGCACAAGCACGTAAAACCTTACTTGAATCCCAAGAAACGAAAACACGTGCAGAAGTTTCCATGGCAGAGGCGCGTACGCGATATCAAGCATTAATTGATCGTTTACAAAATGAATATGGCGTTCAACCCGGCACATTGAATGAAGAACCTTGTGCGCAATGGGAAGACCCAAATGATGTTCCTACGCACAATTGGATTGAAACTCGCATGGCTGATATCCGTGAAGAACTTGAACGTATCGGCCCTGTGAACTTACTTGCAATTGATGAGTATAAAGAGTTGGAAGAACGTCATGCCTTCTATCAAACACAAGCGGACGATCTATCGCGGAGTCGTGACGAATTGTTGCAGTTAATTCGTACAATTAATGAAACTTCTGGTAAGCTTTTTAGAGAAACATTTAATCGTGCAAATGAGAACTTTGAAAAGATGTTTACACGTCTTTTCCATGGTGGAGAAGCACGTTTAATTCTTCTTGAAAATGATAATGATTCGCTCGAATGCGGTATTGATATTATCGCTCGACCTCCAGGTAAGAAGCCCCAAACCATTAGCTTGCTTTCTGGTGGCGAACGTACAATGACTGCCGTTTCCTTGCTCTTCGCAATCTTCCTAATCAAGCCCGCGCCCTTCTGTATGCTTGATGAATTAGATGCGGCACTTGATGATAGTAATATTGGGCGCTTTGTTGAAGCCTTAAAGGATTTCCTCGTCCACTCTCAATTCTTGATTATCACGCATAATCAACATACAATTGCTGGCTCAGACATTGTTTATGGTGTTACGATGCCCGAAAAGGGTGTCTCTCGTACACTCTCAATGCGTTTCAAAAAGGAAGCTTAACCCCCTTTAAGCGAAAGGAGTCTCGTCATGCCTGCACTGATTACAGAACTTGATCCGCTTTTCCTTGGAGGCTTTGCACTTCCCGCAGAACTCCTCGCTGAACGCCTTGAAAAATATGGCGTTCCAGACACCGATCCCTACCGCTTTGTACGAAAATTATACGCACATCCATTTTCATCAGCATTGGAAAGTCTTTTGCCGAAGAATATTGATGTTGCGCATGTTGAACGTCGCCTTGCCTCAACCTATACTGCACTTTTACAACAACATGCTCAAACAGCATTATCAACACTCACACCCATTTTTAAACCACTTGCCAAACAAGGTGTAAAATTAGTTTTTATTTCTCGTTTGCGTGCAGATATTGTTACGGAGCTTTTTGAGCCAATCGCCAATGATGTAACAACCATCTTTGATCCTGCGCCTCTTGCTGTTGGCCTCTCCACAGAAACAATCCAAAGTGCAATTGTAAACTCTGGCTATCCGATTCGCCACTGTTTAGGCTTCTTTGCTTGCGGGGCAAGTGTACGTGCAGCGGTTCGTGTTGGCTTACGTGCGGTGGTTATTCCAGACCCGATGGTTGCCTTTGAAAATTGTGCAGGTGCGAGTTTTGTTTCTGATCAAATCACAAAGACGTTCATTAATAAACTTCAGATTGCGCTCAATGCAAAATAAATTTAGCTTTAAATCTCCCACGATTTTCGGTATAATACAGTAACTTTCTAAATGGAGTATAGTATGACATTTGATAAACGCGGTGCATTAATGCAAGTTAACATCCCTGGTATGGATAAAATTCAGGGTAAGGTTCGTGATATTTATGATTTAGGTGATAAGATCTTGATTATTGTGACGGACCGTTTAAGTGCCTTTGACGTTATTATGGACGATGGCGTGCCAGGTAAAGGCAAAGTTCTCAACAGCATCTCGACCTTCTGGTTCCGTAAATTTGCGGACCTTTGTCCCAATCACCTCATTTCTGCTGACATTAAGGACTATCCTGCACCTTTCAATGAAATGCCGGAATTACAAAACCGTTCCATGCTTGTTAAAAAGCTCAAGGTTGTTCCCTACGAATGCATCGTTCGTGGTTACTTAACAGGTAGCGGTTGGGCTGAATATAAGAAGTTTGGTACCGTCAATGGTCAAAAGCTTCGCGAAGGTTATCAAAATGCCTCCAAATTGGATGAAGTTCTCTTCACACCGACAACAAAAGCAGAAATTGGCGACCATGATATGGCAATCTCTGTTGAAGACATGGCCAAGGATATCGGTGACGAACTCGCCAACAAACTTAAAGATCTCTCGATTAAATTCTATAGCGAAGCTGCTAAGTTTGCAGAATCGCGTGGTATTATTCTTGCAGATACCAAGTTTGAATTCGGTATGGATGAAGAAGGTAACGTCGTCCTCGCTGACGAGGTTTTAACTCCCGATTCTTCTCGTTTCTGGGCAAAGTCGACCTATGCCATTGGTTCCAATCCTCCGAGTATGGATAAGCAATTTGTACGCGATTGGTTAGATTCCATTAACTTCAATCACCAACCGCCTGCACCGGCATTACCAGATGAAGTCATCCAGAAGACCCAAGACATCTATGCTGAATGCTACAACCGCTTGACGGAAGGTGAAAGCTGCGCTCCTGTGCTCTAAGCAAACAGTATCAATGTCTATAAAGAATCCCGGAGGTTATACTTCTCGGGATTCTTTTTTCTTCTACATCCATGACGATTCATGACGTTCTATAAATCAAAAATAAATCAATCATTAAATCATTAAATAAGAATCAATAATAATAAAATTACGCGAAAAAAATTATTCGTTTCTTTTTCTCATTAAAAAAGTATATATTTTTTTGTTTAATGCTAGACTAATAATGAAAATAAAGTGTTGATATTATGGTCTATTAAAGATTTACAAAAGAACACACCAAAGAGGTCGATGCGCTTTCATATTGTATTTAAATTCCACAAATGATATATTATATTCGTCTTATTTTTGTTTTTTAAACCAAAGATAATAAATTAGAAAAGAGGAAAAGATGCTCCAACAAGGTTTAGTACTCCTTATTTCGGGAATGGGCATTGCTATTGTGTTCCTTGCACTTTTGGCATGCATTACTGTACTTTTAGGTAAAATTGCCCCCCGTTTTAAAGCCATGGAAGAAGCGGCAACTGCAAAGAAGCCCACTCCCTCCGCAAGCGATGACACTGCTATCGCAATCGCAATCGCTGTAGCGCAAAATCGCTAAATTTCCTTTTAAAAGCATTCCTTAATTAGAAAAGGTCAAAAGATGAGTAAGAAAATTAAATTCATGTGCACTGCATTCCGTGATGGCTTCCAGTCCGTTTACGGTGCTCGCGTTCTCTCCAAAGATTTTATGCCCGCTGTAAAGGTTGCCTATGATGCAGGTATTCGTTGGTTCGAAGCTGGTGGTGGTGCACGTTTCCAAAGCTGCTATTTCTACTGCCAAGAAGATGCTTTTGATGTGATGGATGCCTTCCGTGCAGCATGCCCAGAAGCAGACTTGCAGACACTCTCCCGTGGTGTTAATGTTGTCGGTCTCGATAGCCAGCCCTCTGACATCATCAAGTTGCATGCTGACATGTTCAAGAAGCATGGCATGACCACTATCCGTAACTTTGATGCACTCAATGATGTGAACAACCTCAAGTGGTCGGGTCAATGCATCCACGATGCAGGTCTCAAGCACGAAGTTGTAGTCACGATGATGGGCTTGCCTCCGGGTGTTGACAACAAGGGTGCTCATACCCCTGAATTCTATGCAGAACGTATCAAGCAAATCCTCAAGGCTGACATTCCTTTTGACCGTGTCTGCTTCAAGGATGCTTCTGGTACCACGGCTCCTCGTACGGTCTATGAAACCATCAAGCGCGCCCGCAAGCTTCTCCCCGCAGGCACACACATCCAATTCCACTCGCACGAAACCGCGGGTAATGGTCTCACCTGCTATCTCGCAGCACTTGAAGGTGGTGCAGATGGTATCGACCTCTCCATGGCACCCGTTTCTGGTGGTACTTGCCAGCCTGACATCATCACAATGTGGCACGCACTCCGTGGCTCTGAGTTCGATTTAGATATTGACATCAACAAGATTCGTGGTGCAGAAGAAGCTTTCAAGGAAGCAATGAAGGATTACTTCCTCCCACCGGAAGCACTCTCCACAAACCCTGTTATCATTTGGTCTCCGATGCCCGGTGGTGCGCTCACGGCCAACACTCAAATGTTGCGTGACAACAACCTCATGGACAAGTACGATCAAATGATCGACGAAATGTATGATGCTGTTCGTTGCGGTGGCTTTGGCACCTCGGTGACCCCTGTCTCGCAATTCTACTTCCAGCAGGCCTTCAACAACGTCATGTTTGGCAAGTGGAAGAAGATTGCTCCGGGCTACGGCAAGATGGTCCTCGGTTACTTCGGTAAGACACCTGCAACACCTGATGCAGAAGTCGTTAAAATTGCCGCTGAACAGCTCGGTCTTGAACCCACCACAAAGACTGTACTTGAAATCAACGACGCAGATCCGAAGAAAGGTCGCACTGCCGCTGAAGCAATGCTCACAGAAGCAGGCCTCCCCATCAATGATGAAAATGTCTTCATTGCAGCCTCTTGCCTTGAAAAGGGTATTGCATTCCTCAAGGATCCTGCAAATGCACCGCTCGGTATCCGCTTGAATGAAAAGCCTAAGGCTGCTTCTTCTGGCGCATGCACGGTTACGGTCAATGGTAAGGCTTATGGCATTGAACTCAAGGATGGCAAGGCTGTCGTCAATGGTCAAACCTATGACTACACCGTTGAGGATGGCATTGTTGCAACTGCAGCTGCAACAACCTCCGCTGCAACAGGCGAAGTCATTGCTGCTCCGCTCCCGGGCCTCATCTTGCGTATTACTGCACCTGCAGGCACCGCGGTTAAGGCTGGCGATGAAATCCTCGTTATGGAAGCAATGAAGATGGAAATGCCTATCAAGGCTCCGAAGGATGGCGTTGTTGCTTCTATCGCGGTTGCCAATGGCGCAAAGGTAAATGCTGGCGATACGCTCGCCACGATGTAAGAATAAGGAGTCTTCATCCATGTTAAAGAAACTTCTTATGACAATCGCCCTCGTGGCAGGTGTTTGCGTTCATGCGCAAGCACCTACCCCTGTGGTTGAAGCAACACCAGCTACACCAGCTCCAACCCCTGTTGCCCCTGTTGTCGAAGCCAAAAAGGCTGAAACGACAAATTCGATGGTTCAACTCGTCAAATTGCGTCGTCAATTGCTCCAAGCAAATACGGCCGCATATGAAGATAAGACCAACGACACTGACATGCAGTTCCATGGTTCTTACATTCACATTACAAATGGTTATATGACCACCGACAATACGCCAGGCGCAAACAAGGCGGATTACGAAGCATATAACTACTATAAGAACTCTAAGAATAACACACGTCAGCTCAAGTTCCCTGACCTTGAAGGCATTCAGATTGACCTTGAAACAGTAACGGGCGTGATCCACTCCCACCAAGTTGGCGACTGGAAGCTCACCGCAAGCCGTATCAAGGAAATGTGGGATTCGACAGGTATCATGGGCTTCTTTGTAAAGGAAGCTCCTAAAAAGGTTCCGCCGGTCCCGGTTCTCCCCGAGAGCCATCACTCAACGGCACTTCCCTTTGGTGTTAGCCAGCTCATCATGATTGCTGTTTGCTTAGTACTCGTTTACCTCGCAATTGGTAAGGGCTTTGAACCTCTCTTACTTCTTCCCATCGGTTTCGGTGGTCTCTTGGCAAACATTCCCTTCGCGGGTGTGACAGCGGCTCCAATTTTGGACACCGCAGGTCATATGGTTGAACCCGGTGGCTTCCTCTACTACACCTTTGAGATGGGTATTAGCTCGGGCCTCTTCCCGATTCTCATCTTCATGGGCGTTGGCGCAATGACAGACTTCGGTCCGTTGATTGCAAATCCTCGTATGGCACTTCTTGGTGCTGCAGCACAGCTCGGCATCTTCACTGCATTGCTCGGCGCATTAGCACTTACACTTTGCGTTGATAGCATCAACTTCTTCGTAACTGATGCTGCCTCCATTGGTATTATTGGTGGTGCGGATGGCCCGACAGCAATTTGGTTAACGACCAAACTTGCACCAGACTTGCTTGGTTCAATCGCAGTTGCGGCCTACTCTTACATGGCACTCGTACCTGTGATTCAGCCGCCAATCATGAAGCTCCTCACCACGAAGACGGAACGTCAAATCAAGATGAAGCAGCTCCGTGAAGTGAGCAAGTTCGAAAAGATTCTCTTCCCCATCGTGGTACTTCTCCTCTGCGCGGCCCTCTTGCCCTCTGCAGCACCTTTGATTGGTGCATTGATGTTCGGCAACCTTGCAAAGGAATGTGGTGCAGTTGAGCGTCTCTCTGACACGATGGCAAACGGCCTCTGCAATATTGTAACGATTCTCCTCGGTCTCTCCGTTGGTTCGAAGCTTGCCGCAGAAAAGTTCCTTAACTTTGAAACCCTCGGCATCCTTGTGCTTGGCGTTGTTGCATTCAGCGTGGGTACCGCTGGTGGCGTTTGGATGGCAAAGCTTATGAACCTCATCTGCAAGGAAAAGATCAATCCGTTGATTGGTTCTGCTGGCGTTTCGGCTGTGCCTATGGCTGCTCGCGTTTCCAACAAAGTTGGTCTTGAAGAAGATCCTTCCAACTTCCTCCTCATGCACGCAATGGGACCAAATGTCTCTGGTGTGATTGGTTCCGCTGTTGTTGCTGGTGTGCTCTTCTTCTGCTGCAAGTAAGGATTCCCCTCTCAATCATAAAGAAGCCTCGGATTTACCCGAGGCTTCTTTATTTTAAAAGATGACATTAACGTTACCAGCGAATTGGCAAAAGGTGATGCGATGCAAGCCATGCATTCGCTTTTGAAAATGGTTGAGATCCAAAGAATCCATTCCGTGCGGAGAGAGGCGAAGGATGCGCAGAAGTTAAAATACAATGCTTTGATGTATCAATGAGGGCAATCTTTGACTGAGCCTTTGCTCCCCAAAGAATAAAGACAACATGCGCACATTGCTCACTCACACAACGAATGACAGCATCTGTAAAAGGCTCCCATCCCTGCTTCGCATGCGAAAGTGAGGCATGCGCTCGAACCGTTAAAATGGTATTTAAAAGCAAAACCCCCTGCTCTGCCCAAGGTGTTAAATTTGAATCCGTTAAAATGGACGATCCAATATCTGCCTGTAACTCTTTAAAGATATTTCTTAATGAGGCAGCAATTGGATGTGGCGGCAAAACAGAAAAAGCGAGCCCATGTGCATGTCCAGGATTTGGATAAGGGTCTTGTCCTAAAATGACTACTTTCGTCTTCGCAAGTGGTGATAAACGCAGCGCAAGAAAAAGGTTCTCCCTCGTAGGCAACGTTTCCTCACCTTCACGATAACAAATATCCAAAAACGATACTAAACGCTGGCACGCCTCTTCGGTGAGCAACGGTTGCAATGCATTCTTCCAATCTTCTGGAAGATTAGTAATAGAGGGGTTTAAAGGGTTTTTCAAAGGTCTCAACGAAGTCATAGATGGCATTAAAATCTTCAATTGAATCTTCCTTGGTCTTGCCAAAAGCACCAACTTCAATTAAATTATAAACAATACGACCAATATCAAAGGTTTGTTGCATATTACATTTGCGAAGAATATCCTGAGCAAAAGGACCATACTCCTCAAGCATATAATCTCGAAGCCCTTCGGAAAGTTGCCGGCCTGTCACATGATGGTTCTTCGTTGTCACACGACGCACCGTATATTCAAGGGCTGAAGCAACAAGCGAATATGCACATGCAGGATAGGTTGGATCCTTTTTAAGAATCTCCTCAACGGCCTTATCAAACATTTCGTTACGCATAATGCTCCTTAGCGAATAGCAATTCCCGCCAAACGCAAATCATTCTTAATTCCTGAACACGTATATCCCATCGTGTGAACCATTGAAGCTACCAATGCAGCATCTGCCTTCGCCTTTTGAAAAACATCAACAATATGCTGTGAAGTTCCTGCGCCACCCGATGCAATCACTGGCACATCAACCGCTTCACTCACCATGCGCGTAATATCAAGCTCATAGCCTTCGCGAACGCCATCCGTATCCATCGCATTCAAGCAAATCTCACCAGCGCCAAGAGCGACAGCCTCTTTCGCCCACGCGAGCGCATCACGTCCTGTGGCTTGACGTCCACCACGTACAAAGATCTCATACCCAGAAGGGATCAACGCAGATGGTGTTACACGCTTAGCATCCATCCCCAACACCACACACTGACGGCCAAAGGCCTTTGCACCCTCTGTCAAAATCTCTGGATGCATCACGGCAAGCGAATTGAGCGAAACCTTATCTGCGCCAGCAAGTAATGCCGCACGCATATCCTCTACACCACGAATGCCACCACCAACGGTGAAAGGAATCGTCAATGCACGTGCTGCACGCGCAACCATATCCAAGTCGCAGGCACGACGTTCTGCACTTGCGGTGATATCATAGAAGACTAACTCATCAACACCATCCGCGCAATAAGTCTCTGCCATCTCAACAGGATCACCAACATCCACATTGCCTTTAAACTGCACGCCCTTCGTCACACGACCATTGCGAACATCAAGACAAACAATTAAACGTTTCAACACCTGCGACATAATTATGGCTTCCAATTCAAAAAGTTTTGCAACATTCGTGCGCCTAATTCACCACTCCGCTCGGGATGGAACTGCATTGCGCACAAATTCCCCGACCCAACGACAGCTGCGAATCGTTCGCCACAATAATCACACGTTGCCAACTGATGCTCTGCCTGCTTCACTGTAACAAAATACGAATGGACAAAATAAACAGCAGGATCATTAGGAAGCCCCTCAAAGAGCGGATGCTCCCCTAACCTTAAGCGATTCCATCCCATATGTGGCACTTTACACTCAGGCTCCTTCGAGCGATCAAATTGCCGGCAATCTCCCGGCAACAATCCAAGACACGAAACACCACCATCCTCCTCTGTCGTCTCCAACAAAAGTTGCATTCCAAGGCAAATCCCAAGAACTGGCGTCGTGCCCTCATCC
Organism: Candidatus Spyradenecus sp.; assembly: GCA_045613865.1. Taxonomy (GTDB): domain Bacteria; phylum Verrucomicrobiota; class Kiritimatiellia; order RFP12; family DVOR01; genus Spyradenecus. The sequence goes on from JAZLBT010000018.1 coordinate 50,615, forward strand.
ACCAAACGACGTAACAACTGGTCAAACGAACGTGCGCGCAAGCCAGCCATGCCCGAACCTGCAGATCCCACACCAGGGAAAACAACAGGTCCACCTTGATACTGCGACGCATCTGTAATACAAACAGGTGCTTCACCCAAACGTTCAAATGCCAACTTTACACTTGTAAGATTGCCAGCACCGTAATCAAGAATCGTAACCATATACTCGACTTCTAACAATTACTTAAAAAGACTCTTTAATTGTCCCTTTAAGGCATCCTTCTTTGCCTTCTTCTGAGCCTTCTTTGTCTCCTCGTCCGATGATTGATCCTTTTCAGACGTAAAGAGACCCGACAACGTCGACGCTGTTTCGCCCAACATCTTACCGCCTTCAGCGCCAAGATCACCGAGGCCATTCACCACCGTTCCAAGCGCCTCTGTTGCGTCCTCAACGACAGCCTTTGTCTCAACTTCGCCAAGCGACTCAACCACGCCACTCAACGAAGAGGTGACATCCTTGACAAGCTCCGTCTCGCCGACTTCACCAAGCGATTCAACAACACTACCGACAGCCTTCGAAACTTCCTGAACAGCCTCATTCTCACCTACTTTACCAGTGAGACTCTTCAAGGCATCCACACCGACATCCAAGCCATCACCAAGCGTCTCCATCAAACCTTCGCACTTTTCATACGTCTTTATCAACGTCTGCATGACAGGTTCAAACTTCTCACGGAGCTGACGATCATTCGAATGCGATGCCGAATAAGGAGGCAACGCCACAGGAATTGCTGGAGAAATCGACGACGGCAACAACGGCAAGACAAATGTAATCACATTATCTTCAATATTGATCGTATCAATCGTATACCCAACCTCGCGTAAAAGCTCATCTGCCTCTTCGCGCGTCATACGCCCCTCATCGACAGCAGTTTCAATCGCCTGACGTTCAGCCTCTTGTTCCTCCTCAATCTCCTTCGCCTCCTCAGCAACTTCTGCTGCGGCCTCACGCGTTGCTTCACGCGCCTTCTCAAGATTCTCCTCTGTCGGAATCGGCTTTAACCCCCACTGAATGAGCAAAGCATCAAGGTTCGTCAAACTATACTCCTCGCCATCAAATTCAACCTTATCCCAAGCAAATAAGCAGCGGAATCCTTCCAAACGGATTTCGTGAATATGCACATCCTTCGTTAACACCGACCAAATATTCAATGCAAACGTAAAATTACCCAACTCAACAAAAGCATGTTCCTGCTTATAAAATTCAGGATTCTTCGCAACCAACACCTTTGCATTCTCAAGGCGTAACCCCTGAATGCTAATACGACCATTCAAAGGTGCAAGCTCCAACTTATTCAACGTCAACTCATACCCCATCTTATTGGCCACAGGCACTGCAATCGACCGAACCAACGGCCCAATATCACGCCAAACCACGATGAGGAACAAAAGCAAATACACCACCCAGAACACCAAGCCCCCAACAACGAGGAACAACTTCCAGAGAATCGAAAAAACGCAACGCACAGATGGTGGGAAACACTTTTGATAAGCCTTTGTTCCTGCGACCCACTTCAAAAATGCGACCAACGAAAGCTTACGATTGAGCAAACGCCCAATCCCCCATAAGAGCAACGCAATAGGCGCATAAAGCGCAAGCATCGTCCCAACAAAAGGAGCACTCAAAATCGTTACCGTCCAACGCAATACAGGGGACAACTTCTTTCCCACAAGCTTCAACTTCTCACCAATAATATTAAGAAACTTCTTCATAACCTTTACCATCCTTACTGAAATTAAAAATTCGGCATCCGCAACTTACCCTTACGATACGTTGCAATTGCGCGCCCACGCAACGTTTGCCCCGCCCACGGCGTATCAGCAGACTTCGATGCAAACGCTTCAGGATCAACCGTCCACTCCTGTTCCAAGTCCAAAATAGCAACCTCCGCCAAACTTCCAACTTCAAGCGTCGGTGCCTTAAGACCAATCAAACGATTAGGATTCGTAATCCAATAAGCGGCCCACTGCAATGGTGCCATACCACACTGTCGCACCATCACATCCCAAGAAACCGCAACCGCTGTCTCAAGACCAATAATCCCAAACGGGGCTGCCGCAAAACCCTTACTCTTTGACTCACGAGTATGCGGGGCATGATCCGTTGCAAAAATAGTCAACACACCCTCAAGCAATCCTTTACGCAACGCCTGCACATCCTCACGCGTACCGAGCGGAGGATTCATACGCCAATTCCCGTCATTCCCAGGAATATCCTCTGCTGCCAATGCTAAATGATGCGGAGTCACCTCACCTGTTACAGGAAGTCCCTCTGCCTGCGCCTCACGAATTAAATCAACACTCCCAGCACACGAAAGATGTTGCAAATGCACTGCACACCCCGTCTCGCGACAACGTGCAATATCATCACGAACAGCCTCCACCTCTGCTTCTGCAGGGAAAATCGGCAAATTAAACTGCTCAGCAACAGGACACGAACGAATAACCCCACCCTTTTGAATATCAGGTCGCACCGCATGATCCATTACCACACGATTAAGCTTCTTCGCCCGCAACATGACCACCTTCATCACCTCAGGATTATCCACCATCGACCCATCATCGGTGAAACACACCGCACCCGCCTGGTCAAGCGCCTCAAGCGGTGCACACTTCTCACCTAAACGGCCGACCGTTGCACATGCCGACGGATAAATCTTAACAGGCAACGAAGCATTCCGTGCACGGCGCACCAACTCAGGCGAATCCGTTGCCGGCGTAGTATTCGGCATCGTCACCACACGCGTAAAACCGCCATTTGCTGCCGCTGCTGCACCCGAAAGTAAATCTTCCGCCTCCGTTTTACCCGGATCACGAAAATGCACATGCACATCGCACAACCCTGGTACAATCGTCAAATTTGGTCGATCAATCACAACACACTTTGAAGCCGACGGCAACACCTCAGGTGCAACCTCAATTCGTCCTTCAGAAGAAATGTAAAACGACCCCATCTCATCGCGTCCCGTTGTAGGATCAAGCAAACGCGCATGAGGAATATAAACTGCTTTTGGTGTATCTGCTTTCATAACACCTATAGTATACCAAAACTCCCAAACGACCGCAAACCCTTTCCACACTATTTATCATTTATAAAAATGCCGCGGATGGAAGAATAGAATTTCAAGGTCTCCGTTACGCTTCACCCTTATCGTCTGATGCCGATTGATAATCTACAACAAAAAAAACTGCCAGAGACATTATCAGGCTTCTTCACAGAAACGCGAACTTCACCCGTGGCCTCATCAATCGTTAAAACTGCATCCTTCAACGCCATTGACTGCCACTCCGCACTCACCGACTCAAAAATTAATTATATTGCTTCTTCCACTCTCAGTCATTTTTTTCGCAATTGAAGCTTTTATGATACGGGAAGGCGAATACGCCCCCCTACTTGGTGGGGAAAATTAGGGGGATTTTATGGGGATTAGGTCTTAAATTCAAAGCAATAGGGTTTGAGATTCAAAGCAATAGGGTTTGGACTTCAAAGCAATAGGGTTTGATCGTCAAATCAATAGGGTTTCATTTTTCAACCGATTGTATTATGGGCGAGAGCGAAACACTTTTCCATAAAATATTGCTACTCTAATCTTTTTGCGAATCTTTTTCCCATACCCTAAATGGATAGTAAAAAATGGCCAAATTATACTATGACATCCCTAAAAAAATAGTACAAAATGAGTTAAATTGAATCAATAGGGTTTGAAAAAAGGGGTAAAAGGGATGTTTTTTCGGGTCGTATTTTTCGTAAAGTCTTACTTTTTTATCTCAATTTCCTTCAAATTCAAAACACAAGCATTTGAGCTTCAAATCACAAACATTTGATGATTAAAACACAAGCATTTGAGCTTCAAATCACAAGCATTTGAAGGTCAAAACACAAGCATTTGAAAACGCATCCACAACGTTCTCCCAAAACAAGACGAGTACTCTCCGTTTTCGCCTTCAAAATGAGCTGTTGTTAAAAGTGATAAAATAAAAAACCACGGAGGTTGCTCCGTGGTTTTGTTGTTTGTTCAACAATGGGGTTTAGCCGTTTTGTTGATCGAGGTCACGCATAGCTTCGCGGCGGGAGAGTTTCACACGGCCACGTTCGTCGATGCCAATGCACTTAACGGTCATCTTGTCGCCGACTTTGCAGACGGATTCGACCGAAGGAATGCGCCGATCCGAGAGTTCGGAGATGTGGCAGAGGCCGTCCTTACCGGGAAGGATTTCAACGAAACAGCCGAATTCCTTAATGCCGGTAACGGTACCTTCGTAGATTTTGCCTTCTTCAGCTTCAGCGGTGATGACTTCGACTTCGCGTTTTGCATTCGCCATGGCTTCTGCAGTGACAGCGAAGATGGAGACGGTGCCGTCTTCTTGGATGTCGATTTGAGCGCCGGTCGAGTCGGTGATGCGACGGATGTTTTTACCACCAGGGCCGATGAGTTCGCCAATCTTGTCGGTCGGAATCTTGAGTGTCGCGATACGCGGAGCATAGGGCGAGAGTTCTGCACGCGGTGCAGGGATGACGGACTGCATGTAGTCGAGGATGGTGTTACGACCCACGCGAGCGGCATCGAGTGCGCCTTCAACGAGATCCCAAGTCAAGCCACGGAGTTTGAGGTCGACTTGGAAGCCGGTGATACCCTTACGTGTACCGCCAATCTTGAAGTCCATGTCGCCACAGTGGTCTTCTGCGCCGAGGATGTCGGTAACGAGGACCTTCTTGGAGAGGTCAGGCGTTGTGAAGAGACCGACGGAGATGCCTGCAACAGGTGCGGTGATCGGTACGCCTGCATCCATGAGTGCTAAGCAACCACCGCAGATGGAGGCCATGGAGGAGGAACCGTTGGAGCCCATGATTTCAGAGACAACGCGAACGGCATAGGGGTAATCGGCAGGGATGACTTCCGCGAGGGAGCGTTCTGCCAAGGCGCCGTGACCGATTTCGCGACGACCCGTGGAGCCGAGGCGACCAACTTCACCCGTGCAGTAAGGGGGGAAGTTGTAGTGGAGAATGAACTTCTTAGACTTTGCGCCACCGGTGACAGAGTCGAGGTCTTGCGCATCTTTGGTTGTGCCGAGGGTAACGGTAGCGAGGTTTTGTGTTTCGCCACGGTTGAAGATTGCAGAGCCATGGATGCGAGGCAAGACGCCAACATGTGCAGCGAGGGGACGAATTTCGTGTTGTGCACGGCCGTCGATACGCAAGCCACGTTCCAAGAAGTTGTTACGAACGGTTTCGATTTCGAGTGCGTCGAAGAGGTGAACGAATTTCACATCGTCAATGACCCAGAAGCCGTTTTCGTCCTTGCCATACTTTTCTTGGCATGCGGCGAGGAGTTCTGCGCGGATTGCCGAGACGGCGTCTTGACGTTCCAACTTACCAGGGATGACTAAAGCATCTGCGAGACGAGTACCGGCAAGACCGCGGATAAAGTTCATCTTTTCAGGATCTTCGGGTTTGTCTTCGATGACCTTGTCAGGCTTGCCGAGTGCGCGGCGCATTTCGATTTGGAGATCGATGATTTTTTCAACTTCTTCGTGTGCACGCTTCATTGCGGCGAGGAAGTCTGCTTCGGAGATTTCCTTTGCGGAGCCTTCCATCATAAGGAATTTGCCACGGAGACCTGCATAGAGAAGGTCGAGGTCAGAGGCTTCGCGTTGTGCATGGGTGGGGTTGATGACCCATTCGCCATTGATGCGACCGATGCGAACGCAGCCAATCGGGCCCATGAAAGGCACATCGGAGATATGGAGTGCGGCAGAGGCTGCGTTAACAGCGAGGACGTCGCCTTCCATTTCGCCATTGCAGCTGACGAGCATGGAGTTGACTTGGACGTCGTTGTAGTAGCCGTCAGGGAAGAGAGGGCGAATCGGGCGGTCGCACATACGTGCAATGAGGGTTTCCTTTTCGGAGGGGCGCTGTTCACGCTTGAAGAAGCCTCCGGGGAAGCGGCCAGCAGCGTAGAACTTTTCACGATATTCGCACTGTAAGGGGAAGAAGTCGATGCCTTCACGAGGCTTGTCTGTGCAGGTAACTGCAGAGAAGACGGAGGTGCCATCAATGGTGACGATGACTGCACCAGCGGCTTGTTGGGCCAAAAGGCCGGTTTCAATTGTAAGGGTACGTCCACCAATTTCGGTAGAGAACTGCTTAGCATTTTGCATTGGTTTATTTCCTTCATCGCGGGTCGTGGCTAAGGAAAGAAATCTACCACCCTGTCCGCGATATGTAGTGTTTTAACATCTTCTTTCCATTAATTTATAGAGTAACATAATTTTTCATTTGTTCGCAAGTCTTTTTTGCGTTTTTTGAAAGATTTTTTTATCATTGTGAGAAAAGAAAAAAGATTGAAAAAAAGGCGTTTTTTTGTTATATTTTTGGTGTTCATTACTACATTATGTTTATCCCTGACGAAGGAGTACGAATGAAAGCATTAAATCAAGTTGTTGCCTCGATTGCCCCCTCCGCCACTTTGGCTATCACCAATACCGCCGCAAAGTTACGCGCACAAGGCGTTAAGGTTTGTGCATTTGCCGCTGGTGAGCCTGACTTTAATACTCCCGATTGCATTAAGCAGGCATGTGCAGAAGCATTGGCTGAGAATAAGACGCGTTATGTTGCAGCAGCAGGTCTTCCCGAACTTCGCCAAGCGATTTGCAAGAAGTTGGAAGTTGAAAATAAGATTAAGTATGAACCTTCTCAGGTGATTGTTGCCAATGGTGGTAAGCCTGCGCTTGCTCAGGTTTTCCAGACGTTGATTAACCCGGGTGACGAAGTGATTATTCCTGCCCCCTACTGGCTCTCTTATCCTGAAATGGTACGTGTTGCTGGTGGCGTTCCGGTCTTTGTTGAAACAACGGTTGAGAGCAACTTCTTGATGACGCCCGAACAACTTCAGGCAGCAATTACGCCGAAGACGGTTGCCGTTGTGATTAACTCGCCTTCGAACCCCACGGGAATGATGTATACCCCCGAAGAATTGCGCGCAATGGGTGAAGTCGCCATTCGTAATGACCTTTGGATTATCTCTGACGAAATTTATGAAAAGATGGTCTATGGCGATGTTGAGCAAGTCTCGATGGCATCCTTTGGTCCTGAATTCTATGATCACACCATCACCGTGAATGGTTTCTCGAAGACCTTTGCGATGACGGGCTGGCGTTTGGGTTATGCTGCAGCACCGGTGCCGGTAGCAAAGGCAATTTCTTCGTTGCAGAGTCACATGGCATCTGCACCGAACACCTTTGCACAGTGGGGTGCTATTGCAGCATTGGAACAGGCGGGTCCGGATGTTGATCGCATGGTTGAAGCATTTACGGAACGTCGTAACCGCATCTATGAATTGGTCTCTGCAATTCCTGGCATTAAGTGCCCGAAGCCTCAGGGTGCCTTCTATGTTTTCCCGAACATTGCCTCCTTTGGTTTGAGTTCGCTTGAATTTGCACAGCGTTTGTTGGATGAAAAGCATGTCGCGGTTGTTCCTGGTATTGCTTTCGGTAATGACCGTTGCGTTCGTTTGAGCTATGCATGCTCGATGGAGAATATTGAAGAAGGTCTCCGTCGCATGGCTGAATTCTGCGCAACGCTTTAAGTTGTTTCTTTAAAAGACGAGATTTTCCACATCTCTAGGGGGAAAATCTCGTCTTCTTTTTTCATTTGTGCATTTCTCTTGTTGGTTGGAGTTTTCTATGGCACACACGTATCTTTTCAGTTCCATTGCACATACCATTCAAGCACGATTACAGAACGGCGCTGACATTGATGCGCTTGCAACCCTTGATCGTAAGGATTGGTTGATTTTGTCCTGCCCAATTGCTGATTTAGGCGAAGGGGAAAAGGTTGCAAAATTGTTAGATACGGATCAGGATGGACGTGTCCGCATTCCAGAAATTCTTGCCGCGGTTGATTGGTTGCGTCCACGTTTGCAACATTTTGATTGTCTCTTCCAATCAGCGCAAGGATTGCGCATTGAGGACATCTGCACAACCACCCAAGAAGGTGAGATTCTCGCAAAGGTCTTCGCAAAGCTTGCGACGGATGGATGTTTGACAGAGAATGCAATTGATGGTGCGATTGCTGCCTTTAGAAGTCAACTCGACAACGGGGATTGTGTTGTCCCTGCATCAGCTGCAGGCGAAGCTTGGACGGCGATGGGTGAACTGATTCTCGCTGTCACAGGGGGTGCACCTGCTGTTGATGGCACAATGGGAATTGCACGTCAGACGTTGGATCAATTTTTGGAAGCGCGGACAGCCTTTCTTGCTTGGCGTGAAGCAGAGCCCAAACTCACGATTGAACTCGCTGATGTTGCCACCGCGGTGATGACCTTTGAAAAGATGAAGGAGAAAATTGACGCCTTCTTCCTCGCGTGTGGTATGGTGCGCTATAATCCCGCAACAGAAAAGAATTTCACTGTTCCGACTGCGATGGATGCACTTGCCAATGCACCTCTCTGCCTCCCTGAAGCAACGTGTTACGCCCTTCCCTTTGAAAAGGGAATTAATCCGCTCTATCTCGAGGATATGGCCGTTCTTGCACAGGTTGCCCTTGCAATTGACAAGACTGCGGAAGAGCTTGATATGGCATTGTGGAAGAAGGTTCAAGCAATCCTTCAACCGATTTCACAGTGGCGTGCAGCAAAGCCTCATGGCGCAGATTCCTTTGCTGCGCTTGATGCCGCAACCTTCGAAAAGACCGCGGATACGGCAATGCTTCAAGCCTTTACGCAAGCCATTGAAACCGATGCCGCGCAGGCACCACTCGCGGCAACCTTTGAAGATTTGCATCGTTTAGTGGTCTTGCGCATGAATTTCTTGCGTTTCCTTCGCAACTTTGTCAATGTCGAAGACCTCTATCCCCCAACGGCAAAGGCGCTCTTCCAGGTTGGCACCCTCTTTATGGATGGTCGTGCGTGTTCTCTCTGTTTCCCAATTTCAGCAGCGCCGACCGCACATGCAACTGCCGCACAAAAGGCCAATTGTTGCCTTGCGTATTGTTCGCTCAAGCATAATGGTCAAACAAAGACGATTTGTGCTGTTTTCACCGCGGGTTCAATCGCCAATCTTGCGGTTGGCAGCAATGGTGTATTCTATGATTATGAAGGCCAAACATGGGAGGCAACAATTGTTCATCTTGTTGCGAACCCCATGGGATTACGTGAAGCCTTTTTACAGCCGTGGCGTAAAATGGTTGAAGCCTTTACAAGTTCAATTTCAAAGTTTATCACGGCGAAGAATGATGAAGTAACCAAATCATTAACCTCGACTGCAGAATCCGCGGCACAGAATATGACCTCTGGCACAAAGGCTGCACCATCGAATAATGGTTTGAATATGGCAACCATTGCCACGCTTGGCATTGCACTCTCCTTCTTGGCGACAGCGGTGACAGGAATTCTCTCTGCATTGACTGCAACGCCACTTTGGAAAACCCTTCTTGTCCTTCTCGGACTGGTATGTGTTGTCTCATTGCCAAGTGTCATTTTAACATGGCTTAAGTTGCGTTCGAGAAATCTTGCTCCCATCTTGAATGCTTCTGGTTGGGCAGTAAATCGTCGCATCGGTCTCACCCCTGGCTTAGGGCGTTACTTCACACAAGAAGCACGTGTTTTTGGAAAGCGCTTTATTCCCGCCAAACTTCCAACGCACATTCCGTGGTTAAAGATTTTCACTCTTCTCGTGGCTCTTCTCCTCGGAATCACGGTAGCGTGGTATTTCTTCTGCCCGACCTCTCCACGTCAAAAGTGTGTTGAAGCAAAGACATGTTGTGACGTTGCCCCCACTTGTGAGGACACAGTTGCCACGCCACCAGTTGAAGCGCCTGCAGTTGTTGCAACTCCCGAAACCGCATCCACAGAGGTAAAATAAATGGAAACACGCGCTTTTTTGGGTTCTGAACATGCGCCGGTAGCGAAAGATCAAGCACGTTTTCATGTGCTTCCCGTGCCGATGGAACTCTCCGTCTCTTATGGTGGCGGTGCAGCGGATGGACCAGCAGCGATTCTTGAAGCTTCGGATCAGTTAGAAGCGTATGAGGCAGGGGAATTTCCTTGTGCTGGCGGAATCTATACGGCCCCCATGATTACACCCACTAGCGATGAGATGCAAAACCCAGAAGCATGGGTAAAGGCTATCCAGGCAGCGGTTGGCGAGGCCCTTGATTGTGGCGCCTACCCTGTTATGCTCGGTGGCGAACATACGGTTACGCTTGGTGCCGCATTGGCTTATCACGCACGTGGAGAGAAGATTGGCTTTGTTCATTTTGATGCCCATGCAGATCTCCGTGACACGTATGAAGGTTCAAAATACTCGCATGCTTGCGTTCTTCGTCGTTGCCATGAACTCGGCTTCCCTGTTGTTCAGTTTGGTACGCGTGCCTATTGCGAAGAAGAAGCCGCCTATCGTGCGGAGAACAAAACGACCCTTTATGCGTGTGACGCAGAGAAACTTGCGCTCAAGGGTCCCCCCACCCCAATTCTTCCTAAGGGCTTTCCCAAAAAGATCTATGTGACCTTTGACGTTGATGGTCTCGATCCCGCGATTATGCCCGCAACAGGAACGCCTGTACCCGGTGGTCTCATGTGGTATTCCGCACTCTTCATTTTACGTGAAATCGCAGCCTCGCATGACATTGTTGGTTGTGATGTGGTGGAATTAGCACCGATTAAAGAACTTCATCATGCCTCCTTCACAGCGGCAAAACTCACTCAAAAACTTATGGCCTTGATGCCTTAACGCCTATGTCAGAACACGATTGGTTTCGCCCTAATCAACAAGCACTTGAAGAAGCGTTGACACGCTTTGATGGGGATGAATTATCCCTTGTTAATGGTGTTTGGGTTAATCAATCGGTTCGTAAGCGTAATCTCAAGTATTATATTTTTGACTGGGATGATAACATTCTTCGCATGCCAACACACATCCACATGGATCGTTGGGATGATGAAACCCAACAGTGGGTGCCACATATTTGTTCAACCTCGACCTTTAGTGTGATTCGTTCTGATTCGCAACACTATCGTTTTCCTAATGGTGAACGTGAATTAGCCTTTATTGAATTTCAAGACGAGCCCACCCCCTTGGGTGGCGGCACCTTTATCGACGACCTCGACACCGCCCTCAACAACATCGCCTCCGGCAAGACAAAGAAACCCCTAAGCTTTGATGTCTTTCACAAGACCCTTGTTGAAGCACGCCTCTTTGCCATTGTCACCGCGCGCGGTCATCGGGTCGACACCCTCAAGACTGCAGTTCGACGGTTTGTTGAACGTGTGCTAACCCCTGTTGAACGCGAAATGATGATGATTAACTTTCGTGGATACGAATATTGTTTTGATGGTGCACGCACATTCCCCTCGCATGCAGAACTCTTCACACGTTATATCAACCTCAACCACTACCACGCCATTAACTCCGCAGACTTTGGTGCACGTCTCGCAGAAGAGGCCCCCGAGCTCAAACGTCAAGAAGATCGTAAACGTTTTGCGATTCAAGACTTTGTCGAATATCTTGTTGATATTCTCAACCGTTCGGGGATGAATGCGCTTCGCCACCCCTTCTCGATTGGCTTCTCCGATGATGATCCTCACAACGTAGCAGCGGTTCGCGAGTATATTCAAAATGATCTCGTTCGACGTTTCCCCGCGATTAAGTTTTGTGTTTATGACACCTCCGATGAGACCACTGGCGTTCACAAAATGATCTTCACGCGTCGCGAAGAGTAATATTTTTAACTTTCAGCCGATTCGCACTTAAAACCGCTCAAATCACACGCTCTTCCTCTTCTATTGGAAGCAGTGAGGCATTTCGCACAATCGTAGTGCTCTTTTCCGAAATGGATGTAAATTTAAATGTATTAATTGGGTTGTTTATGTTATACTATATTATATGTATTATTCGTTTGATTAATTTCGTAGCATGTAAGTAGTCCTATGTCAGAAGAAGCAACAGTTGTTCCATTTGTGCATTTGCATGTGCATACAGGGTATTCTTTACTTGACGGTGCATGTCAGGTGCCTAAGCTTGTTAAGCAAGCAAAAGCATTAGGAATGTCTGCATGTGCAATTACTGACCATGGAACGTTGTATGGATTGAAATCCTTCTATGATGTTTGTAATAAAGAAGGTATCAAGCCGATTTTAGGATGTGAAGCTTATGTTGCACGTTTGGGGCATGAGGATCGCACACAACGCAGTGGTGACCACCTTATTTTGTTAGCCAAGAATCTTACAGGGTATCACAATCTTCTTAAGCTTATTTCAATTGCGCACATTGATGGTTTCTATGGACGCCCACGTATTGATAAGGCCCTTCTCGAACAGTATCACGAGGGATTAATTTGTTCGTCGGCATGTATTGCAGGGATTATACCACGTCTCTTGCTCGATGGGCGCGAAGATGAAGCAGAGAAGGAAGCGCTTTGGTATAAACAACTCTTCGGTGACGACTACTACTTTGAAATCATGTTGCACAAATCAGAGGTGCGTGGTTTTGGCGAGGAGGAGCGTGAAGATCTCTATCAACGTCAGTTAAAGGTGAATGCCGCTATTGTTGAGCTCGGCAAGAAACTCAACATTAAGGTAATTGCAACCAATGACGTTCACTTCTTGCGAAAAGAAGATGGGCCCGCGCATGATGCATTGCTTTGTGTAAGTACGGGTAAGAAGCTTGCCGATGAGAAGCGTTTGCGTTACACGCAGCAGGAGTGGTTTAAGAGCTACGAAGAAATGTGTGCAACGCTTCCAAATAACCTTGAACAGATTCATAACACCGTTGAGATTGCAGAGAAGGTTGAGCGTTATAATCTCAATTCCGATCCAATTATGCCGAAGTTCCCCATTCCTGAAGCCTTCGGCACGGAAGAGAGTTATGCTCAGCAGTTTGATGAGGCAACGCTACGCGCTGAGTTTGATCGTTATGACAAGTTTAATGGTTATGATAAGGTTTTACGTATTAAACTTGAGAGTGATTATCTCGCCCATCTCTCGTGGGAAGGCGCAAAGCGTCGTTGGCCAGGCGATGCATTAACAGAAGAAATCCGTGAACGTATTGACTTTGAATTAAACACCATCAAACAAATGGGGTTCCCGGGGTACTTCTTAATTGTGCAAGACTATATTGCCTCTGCACGTGAGATGGGGGTGATTGTTGGTCCTGGACGTGGTAGTGCAGCAGGAAGTGCCGTTGCATATTGTCTTGGGATTACCAATATCGACCCCGTTAAGTATGACTTGCTTTTCGAACGTTTTCTTAACCCAGACCGTATCTCCATGCCCGATATCGACGTTGACTTTGACGATAATGGACGTGGGCGTGTGCTTGAATGGGTTACAGAAAAGTATGGTGCAGATCACGTAGGACATATTGCGACCTTTGGTATTATGGCACCCAAGAGTGCGATTAAGGATGTTTGCCGTGTCATGGATTATCCCATTCCAGATGCAAATGCCCTCGCTGCTCTCATTCCAGAAGCGCCAAAGATTACCTTTGCCAAAGCCTTTAAGGAAAATCCAAAATTAGCAGAAGTTTTAGATGGCGATGATCCTCTCAAACGTAAGATTCTTGAACTCGCAATGAATCTTGAGGGGACTACACGTAATATTGGCGTGCATGCATGCGGTATTATTATCAGTCGCGATCCACTCGTTGAGACGATTCCGATTTTCCCTACCGCTGGCGAAAGCCTCATGACGACCCAATATGATGGTCACTTTGTTGAACCGATTGGGCTTTTGAAGATGGACTTCTTAGGGCTTAAGACACTTTCGGTTTTGAAAGCATGCCTTGAGTCCATTAAAGAATCCTATGATCTTGACATTGATGTCGACGCGATTCCCATTGATGATAAGAAAACCTTTGAACTCTTCTCTCGTGGTGAAACAGATGGGTTATTCCAGTTTGAATCGGATGGCATGAAGTCACACTTACGTTCGTTGCGTCCCAACCGTTTTGAAGACTTGGTTGCAATGAACGCCCTCTATCGTCCTGGTCCTATGGCGTACATTCCTTCGTTCGTCAAACGCAAACACGGTGAAGAACAAATCGCCTATGACCATCCATTGATGGAAAAATACTTGAAAGACACTTATGGCATTACCGTTTATCAAGAACAGGTGATGTTGCTCTCGCGTCTTTTGGGTGGATTTACCCGTGGTGAATCGGATACACTCCGAAAGGCTATGGGTAAAAAGATGCTTGATGTCATGGAAAAGCTCTATGAGAAGTTCCGTGCGGGATGCCTTGCGAATCCCGAATTCATGAAGCACTGCAAAGATGAAGCCGACGCCCTTACGCGTATCGAAAAGATTTGGGGCGACTGGAAGAAATTTGCCGAATACGCATTTAACAAATCACACTCGGTTTGTTACGCATACATTGCTTATCAAACTGGCTATCTCAAAGCACACTATCCCGCAAACTTCATGTGTGCACAAATTTCTTCAGAAATTGGCAACTTTGATAAGATGCCCGCACTTGTTGAAGCAGCGGCAGATATGGGATTGCGTGTATTACCACCCGATGTGAATGCCTCCCGCTGTCACTTCGCCCCTGAAGGTAGTGACGCTATCCGCTTTGGTTTGGGTGCAATTCGTGGTGTTGGTGAAGCCGCAGGCAACCAAATTGTTCTTGAACGAAAGGCAAATGGGCCATATAAAGGTTTAGTGGACTTCTGCAAACGTCTTTGCGGAGCGGCAGCAAAAGAAGCATCTGGTGGTAAAGCGCTTGTTTCAAAGCGTACGATTGAATCGCTCATTCGTAGTGGCGCGATGGCCTGTTTTACAGACACCTCGATGGGGCGTTTGCTCAATGGCATTGATTTTGCCTTCTCACGTGTCGCAGAAAATGACCGTGATGCAGAGACCGGCCAAGGCTCTCTCTTTGATTTAATCGATGATAGTGAGAGTGGCTTTGCAACAGAAGAACTTCCCGATGCCCCTGATGTCAACGAAAAAGAACGTCTCCAGGATGAGCGCGACTATCTTGGTGTCTATTTGACAGGCCACCCCGTTGATCGCTATCGAACATTGGTTAAATCTTTCCAAACCGTCTCCATTGAAAAGTTCCCCACGGCTTGTCATAATCGTGATGCTGTTCGAATTGCTGGATTGTTAACGGGTGTGCGTAATGCAATTTCGAAAACGACAAAACGTCCTTGGGCAGAGCTTTCCGTTGATGATGGTTCGGGCGCGATGAAGATTCTTGCCTTCAATGATGCCTATGCCAACTATAATGAAGCCTTTATCGTAGATACACCCGTGCTCATTTGCGGAGAGGCAAAGTTTGAGGAGGGTCGCGATCCAACCCTTTTTGCAGCAGAGATTTATCCCCTCACAGACGCGCCCTCAAAATTTGCGAAATCCCTTCGGATTCGTTGCGTTGTGGAAAATGATAATGCCTCTTCAGAACGACTCCAAGCATTACACGATATTTTAACTCGCCATCCTGGTGGTTTCCCTGTGCAATTAATTCTTGAACTTCCTGGACGCGTCGTCACGTTAGAACCCGATTCCTCTTGGACAATCAACCCAAGCGCTGAATGTATTGCGGAGATTGAGGCCCTCCTCGGGCGAAATACCGTTGGTTATACCTTGCGTTCGCAAGATATTTTCCTCAATCCAAAGAATCAACGCCGCCGTTCTTACCCTGGTAGCAATTAAAGAAGAGACTTATGGCTTTTTTCCAATCCCCCTTGCTCATTCAAAAGAAGAACGGCGAAACATCACCCGAATGTTATCGGCGGATTGCATTCATGCTCATCTCCTTTAGTTTGTCATGTATTGCAAGTTTACTCTATACCATTCATCAACAATGGTCTGGTCGTCTATCACTTTGGCCAGTAATGCTTGGCGCCTTACTCCTTGGAACGCTTGGCGCTATTTTCTTACGTAAACGCGGTTGTTATCTAATCAATAAAATTGCTATTATCGGAATTTTTCTCTTTCATCTCATCTTCTTGTGGGATGTTCAAGTCATTTTGACCGATTGGCAAACATTATCCGCTCATCCCCTAACCTATGGCGCATGGCTCACGATGATGTTTACACACGCCTTCTTTTGGCTTGCCCCAAGTATCACGTGGATCCTTTTTAACATAACCCATACTCGGCAACCAAAAATGCGCATCTCTATAGTGGTTGCAGCTTCGCTTGGAATTCTCCTCCAACGAACCTTTTTGCGTTATTTCGACCCCATCACACTTCTCCTCTGCGCACATCTTATTCTTTTGAGTGGTATCTCCGTGCTTTGTATGTTTGGCAAGACCTTTGTCTTTAAAGCGTGGATGCGCCTCATGCCGGTCATTCTTTTGGTAGGCATCTTTGCAATCTGCGCTCCAACACTTCGCCATATCCGATCCCTTCCCAACCCCCTTCACGTTCTACCCTTTGCACCCATTGCGATACGCGATGCGACACAGTCGCCTATCGCGGACATCTCAACGCAACGAATTGCAAACGGCACTTATGCTCGTATCAACACCCTAGAAGAAAAACAAGCCCTTCTTGCCTCACAGAGTCTTGCGCTTCTCTTTAAACCCAATCAAGATGCGCGCATTGCAATCCGTGCACGCGCCAATGACAACTTCTTCCCAAATGCTGATACTGGCACAACAGGAAAGCTTGTTGGCGCCTATGATGTTCTTTGGATTGAACTTCCAGAGGCTTGGCAAATCGAAGAGGCGGATTATTTCAAACATTCCGTTCTACAATCTTTAAAACCCC
This sequence comes from Candidatus Spyradenecus sp., assembly GCA_045613865.1. Lineage (GTDB taxonomy): Bacteria > Verrucomicrobiota > Kiritimatiellia > RFP12 > DVOR01 > Spyradenecus. The sequence continues at coordinate 67,368 of JAZLBT010000018.1, forward strand.
TGCTTGTTGAAGATGGTGTTTTAATCTACCATCTTGATGTTCGCCCATTAACGCGTGCGAGCCTCCTCGCACGTGCACAAGCAATAGCAAATATCTTTCCACATCTTCAACTTTGGGCTACGTCTGCAACACATTGGCAGCTCCTCGCATCAAAACAACCCTTAACCACGGCCAACCATCAAGCACTCCTTGCGCTTGAACAACGTCCACAACTTCGCCAGGTTTATACCACACACCAAATGCCTCCACCCTTTTTACTCCTTGCCGCACGTGTAACGCCTGACCTCCTTTCGCTCATACAACCCGATGAGCACCTCACATTAAAGGGGGGCGAACACAAGCTTGCGCGTCGAACATTATTCCAACCCCACACATTACGACACGATCTTGAATCGAAACATCAGCTCGTCTTTGAATGGTTAAACGCCACTTCTTCACTTTCAAAACACGCAATCTCTGAATAAAGAACATTTACATACGGATACACTTAAAATTATGAAAATCATAGATCAAATCAAACGAATTTACGCAAACCCTGTCTTGTTAATGACAATCGTTGTACTTCTTTCATTTATCTTCTTTATGCCGATCGGTGAAGAAGAAACAACAACCACGCCCGTAGATCAACCCCCATCTACATCCACACCAACACAAGTAGAAGCGCAAACTGAAGTTCCTGTTGAGCAACCCTGGGAAGCGACGGTTGACACCATCCCAACGATTGCCTCTAAAATGATTCCATATCTCTTAAAAACAACGCCTGGAAGTAATATCTACACGCTTCCATTTGAAAAATTTTCAACCTTCAATGAAAACGAACTTCCCGCAGCTTCGCTTGATAGTCTTTGGGTTGAATTCCCTCCCCTCCCCAAAAGCCTTCAAAGTGAAACCTTTACCTCTGCAGACATTGAACGTTTCAAGCCCCTTTTAAAGGCAGATGGTATCCTCGTTTGTGATTTCAATGCGCGTACGTTAAATACAACCCGCTTACTGACCCGCATCCGTGTGATAAAAGAACAATTTAAGTATGTTCAACTTTGGATGACAGGTCAAAATCGTTGGCAAATCGTGGCCTCAAACGCACCCATCACAACTGATCTTGAAGCCATCACGGCATTACTTGACCAACCCAACATCACTGAAGCCCTTATTCAAAATAACATTCCGTCTCCCATTTTCTTACTCTCCTCATGCTACACTGCAGATGCGACCGTCTTACAAGTCGAGGGTGAAGAAAACTTTATGGCAAAATGCGATGGTCGTTATATGATCCCTGATTTCATTGGCTGTTATGATGCCGCAATGCCATGGGTAACAACACCAAATGATGAAGAACAAATCTACGACAAAATCCTTATGGCAATGCGTGAAGGTCGTCGTCTTGCCTACGCCAAAGAATTCTCTGAAGCAATCAAACATAATCCGCATGACCCCTATTTGCTTGGCCTCGCCGACCATGAACGTCTTCACGCCTCCTATCTCATGAAAGTCGGAATGGTAGATGCTGCCCTTTCCTCTTATAACCGTTCTTTCACCTATGCCGAACCCTCGTTGACAACGGTGCTTGAGGCGGCAGAGGTTGCACTCTCAACGGGCGATCCCACGCGTGCACAACCCTACTATGATCTCGCTGCCAACTTCCCCAAAGACCATCCCGCCTATCCGCTCTACTTGCGTCAATACTTAAAATTCCTTGAAGCCACTGGCGACAAGCTCAAAGCAGAACAAACCGCCATCCAACTTGCAATTGCGGCCGAAGATCCGATTGAACGTCGCTTCTACCAATTTGAAGCTGCGCGTATTATCTCCACACTCCCCGAACGTGCAGACGAAGGTATCGAACGCGCCAAACGCGTCCTCCTTCAAACCCCAGAAGGCGCCGAACGTCAACAGCGTATTCAAGCCTATGCCGATCTCATGAAAAACACCTATCGCATTCAAGAAGGCATCAAGACAAGTTTGTACTTTAAAGCACATGGTACATTAATTCCTGAATCCGAAATTCCCGAAGGCATTAAAAAGCTTCGTCGTTCAAAATGAGTTCACAACCGACCACCTCTGAAAAACGTTATCGCCGTCTGAAATGGGTGGTCCTTGCGTCTGCATTTGGGTTTATTGTAGTGACCGCCATCAGCCTCTACTATCGTATTCCGGGAGTGCTAGCATGGCCTTCCGAAGCTCACATCAAACACTCTTATGATGGCTCCATCCTCACCCTCCCCAAAGGACACGCAAACGTCACACGTGAAACAACGCGTAATCAACAAATCGACACGGCTCCTCGAGTCGCTTCAGCCGCGCTTCCATTCCTTCTTCACCCCACGGCAAACCTCCGCCTTGCATCACCCCGCACCAATCAACCACTTCCCCTCAATCAAACAATTGTCCCCCTAGAGACGCCTCAACCCTATGAAACCGCGTGGGTAGAACTCCCTCCGCGTTTCATTGATAATGCGACTTCATTCTTTAATGAGGCAAACCTCCATGCGTGGGCAATGGCCATGTTGCCCAATGGTCTCCTTATCATTGACATCGATGCACGCGAACAAACCTGCACACAACTGCAACAACAACTCCAATCATTACATGTCCATTTCCCAATATTACAACTTTGGCAAACAGGAATGATGCGGTGGCAATTCGTCTGTGCAAAGACACCCCTTCGGCTCGACCCTGAGACAATCAACCAACTTCCAAAACGTTTCCCAGAACTTCATCAAATGCTTATTGCAAATGGCACCATGACCCCATGGGCGCTTTTCGCAGCGTGTGTCACAACTGATGCCTCCGCATTACGACCGCTCCACCTTCAACCCGACGAACATCTTACGCTTGCATTCCAACCCCATTACCAAGCAACCATTGACGAACTCTTTACCACTCCACCGCCCAATCTCATGCAAATCCGCGATGAACGCTTCCGCTTTATGAACAATCGCTTTATTGCAGAATCTCCCTCTTCAGATCCCTATTTGCACGCCATTGTTGAAGAACTCCTCTTCGGAGACACCTTACAACACCCACGTCTCACATTGCAAACGCTACAGCCCCTACTCGACCATCTGCAACCCACGCTGCGCGTCCTCCAACATTATCTCACCGCCGCGCAATACGCCAACAATAAAACCGCACTTGACGACGCACTCAGACGCCTTCAACAACTTCCGTCCGACCACCCACAACGCGCCTCAATCAACACACTTCTCTTTAACACCTACCTGCGACTTGGCGATAAACACCATGCTTACTTCTATGCGCAGTGTTGCCAAACGGAAACCGCATCGACTACTGAGCAGGCATACTTTAACCTTGAAGTCCTTTTCCTACAAACAGAGATAGAGCCTACGCGTGAACATCTCAACCAACTCCACGCGGAGCTTGCAAAACTCCAAAGCGAAAGTCGCCAAACACATCTCAAACGCTACACCGATCTTCTCATGCAAAATGGATACGCTCAAGAAGCATTAAATATCTTATCCTCCCTCACACAAACCCAACAATTTCCAACATCCCCCTTCTAAAAAGAGAATCTCCTATGCAAACAACTCAGAACGTTTTAATCCTTGGTGCAGGTGGTCTCGGTCGAGAGCTCTACTTTTGGGCAAAAGATTGCGGTCTTACCCCCATTGGCTTCATTGATGATAATCCACACGCATTAGACCAATTCTCTGATTATCCCCCGATTCTCGGCTCTGTTGAAAGCGCCCCTCTCTCTGCCCCCATCCTCTGTGGAATCGGCCAAAACCCCATTCGCATCAGTTGCATTGAAAAACTTAAAGCACGTGGAGCAACCTTTGCCTCATGCATCCACCCACAAGCAAAAGTTCTCAATGCCCATCTTGGTGAAGGTGCCATCATTGCTCCCTTTGCCTATATTGGAGCAGATGCAACCATTGGCGACTTTCTCTTCATGCAAACAGGAAGCGTCCTAGGTCATGATGTCAAAGCGGGCGACTTCCTACGCATGGATACAACCGCCTTCATTGGCGGCTATGCAACCATTGGCCACCACGTCACGCTCTACACAGGTGCGAAATGTATGCCGAGCAAAACCATGGGTGACAACTGCACATTAGGTGCTGGGTCCGTGCTCCTCAATAACCTTCCGCCCCATACAACAGCTTTTGGCATTCCCGCAATGAAGATTTGAAAAACACCAATCAAACACAACAAAAAACCGTTCGTCACGCCATTGGTAACGAACGGTTTATTGTATAAATGGGAGAACATCTTACGTTTAACGAGCGAGTGCGTTCACCTCTTGAACCAATGCTTCAAAAAGCGCCTCTGGCGTTGAAGCCCCCGAGGTTAACCCCAATCGTTGAACGCCATCAAGTGGCAACTGACGCACTTCCTCTGGTGTTGCAATTAACATCGCTTGACACCCTTCTTTTCGTGCAACCTCTGCTAAACGTTGCGAATTCGAAGAGTTCGGCGAACCTAAAACAACCACATAGTCCACATGATGTGCAAGCTCACGAACAGCCTTCTGTCGTTCTTGCGTTGCATAGCAAATATCCTTGAAGTTCGGCAATAACAAGGTATACCCCGCCGCCTCAAGCGCCGCCTTGCATTTGTCAAACATCTCTGTACTAATCGTTGTCTGACTTAACAAGGCCACCATACGCTCATTCGGCCAACGTTCTTGAAGCGCGCGAACATCTTCAGGCGACTCCACCACTTCAATCAACTCCGGCACCTCGCCTAGAACGCCCACCACCTCATCGTGCCCCTTATGGCCAATGAGCGCAATCGGCACCTTGCGTGTTGCAAAATGTTGCGCCTCATGATGCACTTTTGCCACGAAAGGACACGTTGCATCAATAATCTCAAGATGACGCGCACGCGCTTCTTGCCAAACCGAAGGTGAAACCCCATGCGCGGAAAAGAGTACACGCCCCCCTTCAGGAATCTCATCAATCGTATTAACAAACAATGCGCCACGCGCTTTCAACTGTGCCACCACATGCTGATTATGCACAATCTCATGATAACACCAAAGCACTTCACCAGGATGCTGATCGAGCGTTTGATTCGCAATCTTCAATGCACGATCAACCCCTGTGCACATCCCATGAGGCTCAGCAATCAAAACTTGTAATGACGATTCACAGCCCATTAAACATGTCCAATCGCACTGAGTTGTTCAATCAAAAGAGGGAGAAGCTGCTTCTTACGTGACATAATCCCCTTGCACAAGAAGACATTCTCATGGTCACGCTTCGGGAACGGAATCTTCTCGAGGAATCGTTTATCACCCGCCACCAACAACACCGAGTTAAGCGCAGTAATATCCGTAACCATAAGCGCCGCAAAGAACAACTTCTCATGCTTACACTTATCCTTAAGCGCTTGATGAAGTTCATCAGCACGTGCTTCGAGTTCAGAGAACGACCCACTTTCAACCTGAGCCACGGAGAAGGTAAGATTTCCTTCCTTATAAAGCTTCGCATCAAGATTGATAATCTTATCCGCCGACGTATCCGAGAGACGCGCCACATTCGCAAAGATATCATGCGCCAAATCTGCAACCTCGAGATTCAACAATCCCGCAAGATACTCTGCCATCATACGATCAACATCTGTTGTCGTTGGCGACTGCAAACCGAGCGTATCGGTAATAATAGCCGAGAGCAACAAACCAGCAATCGCAGGCGTGAGAATCGCCTTCTGCTCTTGATAAAGACACGCCACCACAGTTGCCGTTGCGCCCACCACGCGGTTAATAAACGTAATCGGTTCACGCGTGGGGAAATTTCCAAGCTTGTGATGGTCAATAATCTCAATAATACGGAACTGATCAATACCATCGGCAGCCAACGATAACTCATTATGGTCAACCATAATAATATCAACATTCGGTCGCTTATAGAGATCACGTTCAGAAATAATCCCCACAACCTTACCCTGTTGATTGACCACAGGCAACGAACGCGTCGGCGACTTCTGCACATCCAACAACACATCACGTGCTGCCACCTCCGAATTTATCGCCTTAATCATTCCAGAACCGGCCGACATGGCACTCACTGGCATCGAATAAAGTGCAAGATAAATCGTGCTTGCAATATCATACGGCGAAATTAACACCGAAATCCCGCATTCCTTCGCACGCGCATGCAACTCCTTCGAGAGCGACTGCCCATTCGTCAGCACAATTGCACGCACCTTATACTTCAAGCAAAGCTTAACAATCGACTCACGATTCTCCACCACCGCGATGGCATTCGTTGGCATCTCCAACTTCAAGACCTGCTCAAAGGTTTCCTTCGTTGAACCCGCCACCAACACACGACTCTTCACCACCGTGTCAGCATTAAAAACAACCAACGGATGAGCACGCAACGTATGAACCAACAAATTAATACTCACCGGAATAATCACCTTCCGATGCGGGTCCGTCTTATGAACGATATTCTCCGTAAACGTATGATGCGAGAGATACGCTTGATAATGCCCCTCAACATCCACCACCGGCACCGCAGGCAAACGATTCTTATCCATAATCGCCAAGGCATCCCAAAGCGCACTCTTCGCCTGCACCGTAATCGGCTCTTCATTCGTTAAAAAATACCCCACCTTCGGATACATATCCGGAATAAACGTCGGCGCATTTACACCAAAACGCTTTAAGATATACTCCGTCTGAGGCGTCAACTTACCCGCACGCGCAGGAATACAATTCACATACCCCTGCTGACGCTTCAACTCTGCATACGCAATTGCAGAAACAATCGAGTCCGTATCAGGATTACGATGCCCAATAACAATGATTTTCTTTTGAAAAGAATCCTGCTTCAACATCATACCTCACCCTCCACTTACATACGACGATACGCCTCAATCGGCTTCGGCTCTGGCGGAGGCGGGGTGAAAAACTGCATCCCCTCCTGAACCGCATTACCGCACATCCATGCCGCAACATCCATCGCCTTGCCACCCTCCGGCTGAACCTTCAAAAGGCGCAAAGCCCCATCCGCTGTGCGAACCACAAGCGTACTCCGCGATGCACGAAGAATCGTCCCTGGCAACAACTGCGTCTGCGCCACACTCACGGGATACGCCTCCGCAGCGAGAATCTTCAACATCTTCCCCGCGGCCTTATGCTCCTTCGGCATATACGTATAACACGACGGCCACGGCGTATACGCACGAATCTTACGCAACGACACCTGCGTTGCATCCTCCCAATGCAAAAGCCCATCCGACTTCTTAATCTTATACGCCGTTGTCACCGCCTTAGGATCCTGACGCGTCGGTTGCACCTTAATATACGCCCAAAGCGGCAACACCTTCACCAACAACTCCGCACCCATCTCCGCAAGACGATCATGCAACGACTCCAACGTATCATCCTCACGAATCGTCGTCTCCTCCGACATCAAAATCGGCCCCGAATCCATCCCCTCATCCATCAACATCGCCGACACACCCGTCACCCGATCACCTGCGAGCAACGCCGCATGAATCGGCGACGCCCCACGATAACGCGGCAACAACGACAAATGAATATTAATACACCCCATCGTCGGAATATCCAAAAGCCGCTTCGACAAAAACTGCCCATACGCCACCACAACAATCACATCCGGCAACCACGCAGCAATACGCGCCAAACTCTCCGGCGCATTCACACGCTCCGGCGTCAAACACGGAATCCCCACCTTATCCACAAACGCCTTACATGCACAAGGCGTCAACTTCTTACTCCGCCCTGCAGGCTTATCCGGCTGCGTCACACAACCCACGACCTGAATCTTATCCTTTTCCTGAACAAGACGCTCAAGCATCGTTGCAGACAAATCTGCCGATCCCATAAAAACTACGCGTATCATGGACACTGTCCTTTCTCCTCAAACTGCAAATAACGCGCCTCAATCTGACGGCAACGATCATCTGCAAATGCACCATTACTCAACGACTGCTCCGCACTTAACCTTCGCGCATTCATCAAATGCTTATGCGCGAGCGTAACATCATCAAACGCATGATAATAATAGGCATACATAAGCTCAACAAGAGGCTCCTGTGCATAACGCCGCTGCGCCTCCCTTAACAATGCAAGCGCAAACGTACGATGCAAATAACGAATCGCCACATCCGCAGAATATAAAAGTTCCTCTCGCCCCAAAGCACTATACTGCTCCATGGGCAAACCCTGCAACACCCAGAAAAGCGTCTCCGCCTCCTGCGCCCGCGTGCACGCACGCACCGCAAGCAAACACTGCTGCCACGTCAACTTCTCCTTGCGGAAAACCTTCGCCACCTCCTTTGCCACAAAAGAAGCCTGCAAAACAACACAAGCCTCAATATACTGGCAACGTTTTTCGGGGGAAATTGTACCTTTATCCAGCGAAACTTGCAAGGATTTACAACACTCAAGCGCACTTTTTTGTCTTTTAATCCTCTCCATCGTCGCCAAAATCGCCACATTCCCCGGCTCCCGCTCAAGCGACAAACGACAAACACGCAACGCATTCTCATACGCACGCACCGTTCCCTTTACCCCCTGAGCAAGCGCCACCTCCGCCATAAAATCACATGCATAAGACATTGACGTATAAACAGGATAAAGCGCCATCGCATCCCTAAACGCCGCCACCGCATACGCACTCCACCCCTGCCGCTGATACACCAACGCCATCGCCCGACGCACCTGCGCAAAATACCCTAACGACCCCGCGCCATCATCCCCCCTAAAACGCCCCATCACCAAACGCGTCATCCAATCCCAAAAATCAATATCGCGCACCCCCACCGACTGCACCTGCGAAGGTCGACCCCGCGCCACCGAAAACATCATCCCCGCTGGCTCAAGCAACAAATCAACCCCCTCACGACCCGATAAACACTCCAAATAAAACGGCCGCGCACCATTCTCCTCCACCACACGCTCAACCAAATACTGCTCCATTAAGGGCAACCTCGCCACCCCCTCCTCCTGCACATCAACCACCACACGATGATGCACCGCCGACAAATCCTCACGCCGCGGCAACCACAAACCATCCCCATAAAAACGACGCATCTCCTCCACAATCGACAACTGCGTCAACGTCGACGACGGCACCACCAACACATCCCGACGCAAACCCGCCATCTGCGCCATATACAACGTCAAACTCGACCCCGTCGTCAACCCACTCAAAACCACCGCATCCTTCGCCATCGGTGGCGGCCAAAACGGATCCGGCAACGGCTCCTCATCACCATACAAACACCCCTCAACACCCCGCGCACCATTCAACAACGACTGACCAACAAGCCAACCCACCTCCTGCGAACGCACATGCCCCAAACGCCCCTCCTCAAATCCAACACACACCTGCGCCAACCAAAGCCCCCCAACCACACAACCAACACCACCCACCCCC
>JAZLBT010000019.1:0-27986 GCA_045613865.1 Candidatus Spyradenecus sp.
TTTTCCGAGCCGTAACTTATTCATTTACAATAACTTATCTTGAATATTTTATGGCCGGCAATTTTAAGCTTAAAATCAGTATAATTTGTACTATTCATGCAAAATTTAAACAGTACAATTTTTTTGGGGGCCAACACTTTAAAGGGGAAAATGACAAGCGGGAAAAATTCTTAAATAGTACAATTTTTGGGCGGGGACTTTTTAGACCTGTTTAGAAAATTCTAGAAAATAGTACGATGTCCTGAAGAAGTGAAACAATAGGGTTTGGACTTCAAAACAATAGGGTTTGAAATGAGGGGGGATGAACAAGTTATCATTAGGCATTTTATCTCTCTTTTGGAAGGACGTTAGGGATGAGTTTTTTTATTTTTTTGATTTATAAAGTAGGATTTGTGTTATAATATATGGTATATGCCTCGTTGGTTTGAATTTTTGATTGTTGCATTAACGTTGCCTCTTTGGGGGGCAGTGGTTGGGGTGTTGTGGCTTATACTTTTTTGTACACAGCGCCCTATCTTTTTTTGTCAAGTGCGCCCAGGATATAAGGGACAACCATTTCGCTTAATTAAGTTCTGCACGATGCGACCTGGAAATGAACCCGATGAGGAGCGAATTACGCGGATGGGTGCGTTTCTACGCAAGACGTCATTGGATGAGTTGCCGGAACTTTTTCATGTGCTTTCAGGAAAGATGGCATTAGTGGGTCCTCGACCATTGCTCATGGAGTATCTTGAAATTTATACAAAAGAAGAGTTAACGCGTCATGATGTTCGCCCAGGAATTACAGGATGGGCTCAGGTAAATGGTAGAACGACGATTGGACTTCAAGAAAAGGTGCAGCTTGATTTGGAGTATATTCAACGCCGATCGTTTTTGTTTGATTTGAAGATTTTAGCAATGACGGTTTTCCATCTTCGTGGAAGTTGATTGAGAATTGAGTTATGAATCGATTGGCATCTGATTTACGTTTATTTGGATATCGGCTTGCGGATGTAGCGCTTGTTGGGCCATTTCTTTTGTGGCTTGCAGGAATTGGCCTTCTCTTTTTAGATGGTGGATTTGATTTTCCGGTTTATGTATATGCGATAAAGACGGTGTTGTGTGCAGTAGCCGTTGTTTTATTGCACCCATGGCGGTTTGTATCGTGCAAGGCGAAGCGGAAGGATTGGCTTCTGGGTGGGTTGATTGGATTGGCGGTATATGTGCTTTGGGCAGTGCCAGAGTCAACGCCATGGGAGTGTATAACGGCATTTTATCATCGTTGGTTTGTAATGTTACCAGGCGCAATGCCTGATTATTCAGCATCCATGTGTTATTCATTTCAGGCGCATCCTTTTCTAGCGATTGTAAAGTTGGTGGGAAGTGCATTTGTCATTGCTCCGATTGAAGAGTTTTTCTTTCGTGGATGGTTGATGCGTTGGTTGACGCAACATGATTGGCAAAGTTTAGAGTTGCAACAAGTTTCACGCCAGGCATTTTGGACAACGGTAATCGTGTTTGCCTTGGAACACGATCGCTTTGTCGGTGGTTTTTTAGCAGGAGTCGCTTACGGCGGTTTGGCCATAAAAACGAATAGCTTACGCGCGAGTATCATTGCACATGTTGTAACGAATTTTATCTTAGGAATGCATGTGTTATTTTTTGACGCGTATCGTTTTTGGTAAGGTATAAGTTAGAAGAGACGGTTCAGATGGGCGAACGAGGGAAAATCCTTTTGCATACGTGTTGCGGTGTTTGTGCATCGCATTGTGTGCGTGTACTCAAAGAAGACGGATGGGAACCAATTCTTTTCTTTTCTGACTTTAATATCTATCCCCAAGAGGAGTACATTCGTCGCCGAGAAGCCGCACAAGAATTGGCAAAAGCAGAGGGTATTGCGTTTGTCGAAGATGTTCCGCAACATGACGTTTGGCTCAATGAGGTCGCAAAGGGATATGAGGGTTGCAAGGAAGGTGGAGAACGTTGTGGACGTTGTTTCCGTTTTTCGTTGCAACGCACATTTGATGCGCTTGAACTTCATGGTGCGGTGGCATTTACAACGAGTTTAACGGTCTCACCTCATAAGCGAAGCGCGCTTTTGCATGCGATTGGCAAGTCTGTCGGCGGGGAGCGATTTATCGCTTATGATTTTAAGAAACAAAATGGCTTTCAAGATTCAAATACGCGTGCAGCAGCATTAGGACTTTATCGGCAAACGTATTGCGGATGTGAATTTTCAATTCGCCATAAAGCCCCCTATCGTGCGATTATTCTTGGAATGGGATATCGTGGACGTATTTATGCTGAATGGGCATTAGCACACCCCGAAGATATTGAGGTGGTCGCATTTGCCGAACCAGACCAAAGCATTCGTGAACAGTGGGCAAAACGCTTTCAGCTTCCCCCCTCACGAGCGGTTGAAGATTGGCATGATATTCTCGATGTTGAAGGTGTAGAAGTCGCATTTATCACACTACCGGATCGTCTTCATTTTGAAGCCGCAATGGCATGTCTTGAGCGGAATTATCATCTTTTACTTGAAAAACCCGTCGGCGCAACGTGGGACGAGTGTGTCGCAATTGACGCTGAAGTGCGAAAGCGGAAAGTGTTGGTTCAGTCGGGACATATTCTACGTTTTACACCATATTATCAAAAAGTAGCAGAGCTTATCCATTCAGGGGTATTGGGAGATGTGGTAAGTATTACTCATCTTGAACCCGTTGGCTATCGAAAGGCCGCACATAGTTTTTGTCGTGGACCATTGGGGAATACACAACAAAGTACACCCATGATTTTGCAAAAGTGTAGTCATGATTTTGATCTTTTTTCATGGTGGTTAAAGCGCCGTTGTGTTTCGGTGCAATCATTTGGAGGGTGCACGCATTTCCGTTCAAACTGTGCACCTGAAGGTGCGGCCCAGTATTGTTTAGATTGTCCAAGTACCATTGCAGAACAATGTCCGTATAATGCGATTAAGCTTTTACGAGAAGGATCTGATTTGCGTTATGCAATGCCAGATTCCTCAGCACAAGGGATTGAGGCAGCATTACATGGTCGATATGGTCGCTGTGTTTATTTCTGTGACAATGATGCGGTCGATCATCAAGTGGTTAATCTCTACTTTGAAGGTGGCATTACAGTTCAACACGTCATGGAAAGTTATACGTGGGGGCGCGATCGTTCAACACGGATCTTCCTTACAAAAGGTGAGATTATTGGTGACGCACGACAGTTGACAATCCATGATTTTGCACAGCGTAAGACAACCCTTTGGGATGCTGCATTAGAACATGGAAATGCAGAGCGGACAAGTGGTTATTCGCTTGGAAATAACGGGATTATGAAGGCTTTTATTCAATCGTTGCGAACGCTCTCTCCAATGTGCTATGTTGAGGTTTTCCATGAAAGTATCCAGTCGCACGCTATGGCATTTGCAGCAGAGCATTCGCGTTTGAATGATGGGCACCCTACTCCCATCGCGACGCTCTAACATTTTTGTATAAATGATGAATGATTGTTTCATTTCGTCATATGCGTATGTGAGCATTTAAAAAAGGAATTGATATGAAGAAATCTCTTCTTGCTTTTTCGCTTCTACTTGGCGTATCGGTCTTTGCACAAGAGGCAAAAGAAACGCAGCTTAAGGTTGACTTTGGCGGTGACTTTCGTTTTCGCTATGTAATGGAAGATAATTTTCCAAATGAAAAGCATGGTCAGAAAACGAATGCAGACTACACGCGTTTTCGTACACGCCTTTGGGGTAAAGCAACATATCAAAAACTTCAGGCTTTTCTCCGCGTGGGGAATGAATTTCGTTACTATGTTTCAAAAGAAAACAACAAAGGTAAGCAACGTTTTCCCGATGTAACGTATATTGATAATCTTTATTTGCAATACACAGACGCCTTTGATTTTGTTGATATTAAGGTGGGTCGTCAGGATATGGCTTTTGGTGCAAAGCGCATCATAAGTGATGGTACGGGTGGTGATGGTTCAAGAACAACGTTTTTTGATGCCGCAAGATTGACGTTTAAATTTGAAGAAAAGCGTACATTAGATGTTTTTGGTGTTTATATGGCACGCCATGATTGGTTGCCAGATGCAGGCCATACCCATGATGCAAAGAGCAAAAAGACAAAAGGGTATGATTATGACTTGCCTGGTTACAATCATAATGAATTTGGCTTCGGACTCTATTATACCGACAAGTCAATCAAAGAATTGCCATGGGAAGCTTATTATATTTGGAAGTTTGAAGAAGGACAACACTCCACCGTCTTTGATGCAGAAGTTTCAGGTAATACTTTCCAAACTCATACCGCTGGATTTCGTCTTTTACCTCAATTTACACAGCATCTCTCCGGAGAGCTTGAACTCGCATTACAGATTGGGGACGAATCGCTTTTAGCAGGTATGGCATATGGTGGGCTCACTTATTCTCGAAAAGATTTGCCATGGAAGCCAAGTGCAACTGTTGCAGTTTATTACCTCAGTGGTGATCGTGAGGGTGGTCGAGGAGAACATGCTTGGCATGCTGTCTTTAATCGTGAAACGGGATGTGCTGATTCTGTTGCACCGATGTTTAATAAGTACGCATACACCAACTTCCTCTATCCACATCTTTTGTTAAACCTCTCCCCTTCCGATTACACTGCAATTTCGCTCCAAACAGGGCCGCTCTTTGCGCCGGTTGAGGAAGTTCAAAATGATACTTCTTATGGCCACTTCCGTGGTTATCTTGCAAAGATTAAGTATGAGATTCAACTCGGCAAACTCATCAATGCAGGCAATCCTTATTTAAGTACATTAAAGACCTCTTTCTCTGGCGAATATCTAACAAAGGGTAATTACTTCTCTGATGATGCAGATAAAGATGCCTTTTTCTTCCAATTTGAAGCAACCTATAGCTTCTAATGCATTAATCATGAATTCCCATAAAACAATAAAGCCACCTTCGTAAGAGGGTGGCTTTAAGTTGCGATTAAACGAAAACTTTATGAATTCTGCATACGCTTATCTTGGTCGTAAGCAGCTTCATATTTCTTTCGACATTCAAGACAACGAATAGCAGAAGGCGATGCCATAAGGCGATCTTCAGGAATCTGACAATTACACATTGTACAAATACCATAAGTCTTATTCTTAATTGCACGAAGAGCATCTTCCAATTGATTCAAACGACGTTCCAAATCTTCTGCACGCGAGAGATCTGTAGCACGCGTGAAAGTGTTGGAACCATCTTCCTCAAGATTTTCTTCATCAGAACGATGCAATGCACCATTCCGTAAACGACTCAACTGGCTACGAATTTCATCGCGATCCTGCATGAGACGCGTTTTAAATTCTTCAAGCTTTTTATCACTATAACGAACACCAACTTTAGCCTTTTTATTACCCGCCGTTGGATCAACAGCTTGAGGACGAACAACAGGATAACGAGGCTTAATCGCAACACGAACCTTGGTTGTCTTTGGTTTTTCAACCTTTGTCTCTACGGACGCGGGGGTTGATTTATCACTTTTTTTTACAGGCGCTTCAACATCCTTTTTGGGTGCTACTTTTTTAGTAGGTACCTTTGGTGCGGGCTTAGCAACAGGCTTCTTCGCAGGAACCTTGGCTGGTGCTTTCGTAGGTGCATCCTTCTTTGCAGGTGCTTTAGCTGAAGCCTTCGCAGGAGTCGCTTTCTTAGCAGGAGCTTTAGGAGCAACCTTCTTTACGGGGGCCTTAGCAGGTGCCTTTGGTGCGGGCTTAGCAACAGGCTTCTTCGCAGGGACCTTAGCGGGTGTCTTTGTAGGGACAGCCTTTTTTGCAGGAGTTTTGACTGGGGCCTTCGTAGGTGTCACTTCCTTAGCTGGGGCCTTAGGAGCAACCTTCTTTGCGGGGGCTTTAGTAGGTGCCTTTGGTGCAGGTTTAGCAACAGGCTTCTTTGCAGGAGCTGGCTTCTTGGCGGGAGTCTTCGGTGCGGGCTTAGCAATAGGCTTCTTCGCAGGGGCCTTGGCGGGAGTCTTTGCAGGGACAGCCTTTTTTGCAGGTGCTTTGGCTGGAGCCTTCGCAGGTGTCACTTTCTTAGCAGGAGCTTTAGGAGCAACCTTCTTTGCGGGGGCTTTGGCGGGAGCCTTCGGTGCGGGCTTAGCGATAGGCTTCTTCACTGGAGCTTTTGCAGGCGCCGTCTTCTTCGCAGGAGCAGCCTTTTTAACGATGGGAGCCTTCTTTTCAGGCGCTTTAGGTGTGGTCTTCTTTACGGGAGCCTTGACAGGGGTTGCCTTCTTCGCAGGAGCTTTAACCTCTGCAACCTTCTTAACGGCTGCCTTAGGAGCAACTTTCTTAACAGGAGCCTCGCTTTTCTTTGCCGCAGGCTTCTTTGCTGGAACCTTCGTTTTCGTTGTCGCCATGATAAGTCTCCTTTATTCGAACACTCACATCATCTTTGTATAACACGTGTTATACTACCATCGCAACGTTCATAATTTACCAAAAATTTAAACATTTTTCAATGTCTATTTCGTTTTAAGCTTGAAAAATCAGTAATTTCTAGCAAAAATGAAAAGTTTCTATTTCGAAATGAAATGAATCCTTACTCAAAGCCTCTTTCGCTAAAAAGAACAACGATGTAAAGCTTTCATTTTTTAGATATCTGCGTAAAAAAAAGAGGCCCCTCACCCGAGAGGCCTCTTATTCGCACGATGGCTTCGATTAGGCTGCAGGAGCAGCGAGGCTACCAACCGCAATGAGCGTAAAGACCATTACGAAAATTGCAGTTGTTTCAACGATACCGAGTGCAGCAAGGTTATTGGTAAAGCCCTGACCAGTTTCGCCCTGAGCATCTGCAGCGCAACCACCTGCACGACCCTGGAAGATTGCCGACATGCCAATACCTAAACCAGCAAAGATACCGAGAATGAGCATGCCGATGCCACCACCAGCGACAACGTTTGTACCCGTCATAGTGAACATCAAAATCATTCCGTAAAGGGTCTGAGTAATCGGCGCACCAACATATGCAAGAAGCAAGAAGGGTGCAGGACGATTTTGCGCATAGCATTTTTTCCAAGCGCCAACGGCGCCTGCTGCGGCAAAACCAGTGCCAATAGCCGAGCCGAGGCCCGAGAGTGCAAGACAGGCAACGGCGCCTGCGACGGTGAGTGCTGTATCCATGTGTGTATTCCTTTACTGTTGAGATGTATTTTTGAATGGGGTGTAAGGCACGCCGGACCATGTGATGCCCTTGGCATTAGAGTATTCCAAGGTATTCAAACGAACCGCATGCACGAGAATTGAAAGTGCGCCCATGGCAAGATTAAGGCCATGGCCGACAAGAAGAATGGCCGACATTGCAACAATCTTTGCAATAAAACCCATTTCGAGATCTAATGCCATCGAATTGAAGTTTTCTGCAACTTTAACGGATGCAAGACCGACCGCAAAGAGACGAACATAACTGATAATATCGCCCATTGAACTAATCACATTGAGCGGAAGCATACCAATATTAATAGCTTCACGCTTAATGTTTGAGATCAATGCCACCAGAATTAATCCAATGCTACCAATGAGGAACCATATATTCCATGCAGGTGCAGTGAACCAACCGACAACGATGCCACAAACTATCATGAACATACTCCACGTTACACCAAGCCAGCCAATTTCACCAATAGCCTTAATACTTGGCGCAAGGAGGACTGCATTCCAAAGACGTGCAACCGAGATATGAATTGCACCAATCAAGAAGCAGAGGAACATGATATTATCATTATTATTCAACCAATCGACGGTCGGGATATTTTTAAGGCAAGCAGGAAGTGCCTCCTTTGCAATGCCAAAATAGGTCCCAGAAAGAACACCCCAAAGGATGGTCGAGAGGCAGAAAACTGTAAGAATGATAAAGAGTGGACGAAGTGCAGGCTTCTTAAAGCCTTTCATTCCAGCAAGCAATGTGCCAATGAGCATGACTGCACCGTATCCAGCATCACCTACAAGCATTGCAAAGAATGCCGAGAAGAAGATATAGAATGGAACTGAGCAGTCTCCTTCCGTATAACCTGGCAAAATACCAAGCCCTTGGAAGAGCGTACCAATGGAACGAAAGCCCTTCGGAGCTTCAAGCAAGACAGGAACATTGGGATCATCCTCTGCAGGCGTTTCCAAATGAATACCCCATCCTTCAGCATCCGCTGTTGCAAGAAGTGCATCACATTGACAAGCCGGAATATAACCTGTAAGCCACGCAATCTCATCCACCTCACGCAAATTTGCAGAAACTTCAACATAAGTCTTTGTTTCTTGAGCCTTTTTAATTTGAGCGGTAACGATTGGTCGAAGCGTTTCAGCAGCGGTTGCCAATTTCTCAACACATTCATCTGCAGTTTCAGTACAAGCACCGATTTGCTTTTCCATCGCGTCAAAGGATTGCTCAGGGATGGGCAACATCTCAGCCGCTGCAGGAAGTTCATTTGCCCCCATCCATGCACCATAGCAGAAACCAGCATCTTCCTTAAAGTAAAAGGCAGAAGCATCATCAGTCTTTTCTGCAACTGGAATCTTGAAAAGGCGAACCTCAATACCATTTTGAGCAAGTGCTTGAATAGTCGCAGGATTAATATCACCGAAAGGTTGATATTTACGTAATTGAAGCTCAAGCGCAAGGGCCTCGTCACGTAAACGCGTGATGGTTTCTGCGAGACGATTAATGCTCTCTGCTTGATTCAACTTGCAAATACCTGCATAGGTGATCAATTCAGGAATCGTCATCGTTGCAACAGGCGATGCAGCATCTGGACGAAAGGCGAAAAGACCATTCTTTTCTGCAATATCAAGAATGCGTAACGCTTGCTCTGCTGCAAGCAATGCTCCATTAGCACGTCGAATTTCCTCGCCATCACGAATTTCTGTTGCAACATGAACACAACCGAAATTACGCAATGCCTCCAATGCATTCATACGTGCATTTGCTGTACATAAAAGCGTTAAATGTTCCATTGGAACAATCATGCGTCCACCTCTACTTTCTTAGGGGTGCGACCCTTCGCAATTTTTCCTCGCACAACAGCGGCCGTTTGTTCGTCACCAATAAAGATGCGGATAACACGAATATTCTCTTTGCATTCAGGGATTTTGACCTTTTCAAAGAGATTAACGCGCTGACCTGTTGTGTGCAATTCTTCACGAACGAGTTCACGTTGACGCTCAAGCACCTCGCCCTCAGCACGCAATGCCGCAAGTTCAGAGAGCATTTCTTGTGCATCATCCGTCCATGCAGGTGTGCGGTAGGGATCCAACGTTACCGGTGTTGCATCGATACCTTCATAAATCGGGATCGTCACACCGGCAATATTGCCTTGTGCCGTCTTAATACCTTGAAATGTTACCAACTGTTCGGGGGCAACATCGGCATCAGCATAAAGCTCTACCCAACGTTCAAGGCGTTGACGTGCAACCTTCTCACGCGCTTGCACTTCGGCAAGCTTCGCAGAGATGGCTGCAATTTCCGCTTGAAGCTGTTGCTTTTTAAGCTGTAGCATCGGCAAGAAGCGTTGAAAACGTTTCAACGCATCTGTCTGTGCTTTAAGCTCAGTTTTTGTATGCTTAATTTTGGCCATGAGTTCCTCCAGCGTTTACACGCTTGACCAGCATTAGGCTTTCTTCGGCCAGAACTTTTCAGACATCTTGGAAGGAATACCTGTTTCCATCGGATCAAAGCACTCTGCAAGAATCTGCCATCCCAAATCAAGCGCCTGTTCCAACGGAATATTCACCGAGAGATCCATCATCTTTGATTCGAAAAGCGAACCATACTGCAAGAGCTTCTTATCCCAATCACTCATACGGAAGCCCATCGATTGCTTTTCTGCGGCATCCTTGTATTGAGCATAGAGCTTGATCATAGCATCCATAATGGTACGATGATCTTCACGCGTATCCTTATTCACCTGCTGCTTCAAACGCGAGAGCGAGCCAAAGGGTTCGATACGACCATTACGGAGGTAGAACTGACCTTCGGTGATATAACCAGTGTTATCTGGCACAGGGTGCGTAACGTCATCACCAGGCATGGTGGTAACTGCAAGAATGGTAATCGAACCAGCACCTTCAAAGTCAACCGCCTTTTCATAACGTGCAGCAAGCTGCGAATAGAGGTCGCCAGGATAACCACGGTTAGAAGGAATCTGCTCCATCGTAATGGCCACTTCCTTCATCGCATCAGCAAAAGAGGTCATGTCCGTCAAAAGAACGAGGACGCGCTTACCCTTCAAAGCAAACTGTTCTGCAACAGCGAGCGAAACGTCAGGAACGAGCATACATTCCACAACAGGATCTGCTGCGGTATGGACGAACATCACTGTACGCGATAATGCACCCGAAGCATCCAATGTGTCGCGGAATGACAAGTAGTCATCATGCTTCAATCCCATACCACCAAGGATAATGATATCCACTTCTGCCTGCAATGCGATACGCGCCAACAAATCATTGTATGGCTCACCCGCACGAGCGAAGATTGGGAGCTTCTGGCTTTCCACAAGTGTATTAAAGACGTCAATCATCGGAATACCCGTACGCACCATGTGGCGAGGGATGATACGCTTTGCAGGATTCACTGAAGGCGTACCAATATCCGTAGGATTCATCGTCAATTCAGGACCATTGTCACGAGGCTTTGCTGAACCCGTAAAGACACGACCGAGCAATTCGTCACCAAAAGGTACCTGCATGGGGTGACCAAGGAAACGCACCTGAGCGTCTGTTGCGACACCCTTTGCACCTGCAAAGACCTGCAACGTCACTTCATCGCCAGCCAACTTAATCACCTGTGCGAGCGACGTACCCGTGCGAGAATCAATTTCTGCGAGTTCACGATTCTTCACGCCTTCTGCGCGAAGTGTCACAACCGAACCAGAGATATTATCAATTTGATGATAAAGCTTATGCATGAGGAGCCTCCGCTACCAACTTAAGAACTGCATCACGGCGAGCATCATAATCTGTGCCGCCCATCGGGGTGTTATTCCAGTCAATAAAGGCCTGTTGCAACTGCAAGAAGGCATGACGTGCAACGCCCTTATCCGTATAAGCATATGTTTCGGTGACGACCTTTTCAAGCACATCAAACGAAGCACGTTGACGTGCGACCGAAGAACTCGCGTCAACATCATTGAAGGCATTCTGTTGCAAATAGACCGCGTCAATGAGTTCTTTCTTCAAGAACATGACAAAGTCTTCCATTGCAGTGCCTTCTTCACCAACGACCTTCATCATCTGTTCAACATCGGCACCTTTACGTAAGATTGTACGCAAGGCTTCCACGCGATCCTGTTCAATCACAGAACGATACTTTGACCAAGAATCCAAGGGGTCAATAGCAGGGAAGCGACGAGCATCAGAACGTGCACGCGACAACCCGTGGAATGCACCCACAACCTTCAATGTCGCCTGTGTCACAGGTTCGTCAAAGTTACCACCTGCAGGAGAAACTGTACCACCAATCGTCACAGAGCCTATCGAACCATCCTTGAGGCGAACGCGGCCTGCGCGCTCATAGAAGCCAGCAATAACCGATTCGAGGTAAGCCGGGAAGGCTTCGTCACCAGGAATTTCTTCCAAACGGCCCGACATTTCACGCAATGCCTGTGCCCAACGCGAAGTCGAGTCAGCCAAAAGCAATACGTTAAGTCCCATTTGGCGATAATAACCAGCAAGGGTAACCGCTGTGTAAACAGATGCTTCACGTGCAGCCACCGGCATGGAGGAGGTGTTACAAATGATAACCGTACGGTCCATCAATGTACGTCCCGTCTTCGGGTCCTTCAATTCAGGGAATTCACGCAAGGTTTCAACAACTTCACCTGCACGCTCACCGCAAGCAGCCACAATCACAATATCCACATCTGCATACTGTGATGTTTGGTGCTGAATAACCGTCTTACCTGCACCGAAGGGACCTGGCACACAATAGGTACCACCCACCGCGACAGGGAAAAAGGTATCCACCGAACGAATACCCGTGGAAAGGGTTTCAGTCGGGCGTAAACGTTCTGCATAGCAGTTGATTGGCAATTTTACTGGCCAACGCTGCATAAGCTTGACAGAATGTTCATTTCCCTTTGCATCGGTAACAACTGCAACTTCATCCTCAACGGTATATTCGCCCGCGGGCTTGACGGTTTTGACGGTATAAACACCACGCCAAGCAAAAGGAATCATGATACGATGAGTGTAAACACCTTCTGGAACTGTACCAACAGATTCACCAGCCGTCAAACGATCACCAGGCTTTGCTGTTGGGGTAAATGCCCACTTTGTTGTACGATCCAAAGAGGGTAAGTAGGTGCCGCGTTGCAAGAAGAAGCCGCACTGTTCAGCTAATTCTGGCAAAGGATTCAAGAGACCATCATAGACACGGCCTAAAAGGCCAGGGCCTAATTCTGCAGCCAACATATCACCCGTGAAGTCAAGAGTGTCGCCTACCTGCAAATCACGTGTATCTTCAAAGACCTGCATATCTGCAACGCCATTACGCACACGCACAATTTCACTCATTAGGCGCAAGGTGCGATCCTTTTCAGGAATACACGCATAGCCAACTTCGTTTTGCGCAACAGCCCCGGTGAATGCCACCGTAATCATATTGCCGTTGACGCCCGTTACTTTACCTGTCGTCTTTTGCATTTATAAAACCTCTACCTAACATTTAAAGGGAATTCTGAGGGAGCGCAGCCTCAAGACGTTGAGCGCCGAGAGTTGCATCACGTGCAGCCTTACGCGTTGCCA
Source organism: Candidatus Spyradenecus sp. (assembly GCA_045613865.1). Classification (GTDB taxonomy): domain Bacteria; phylum Verrucomicrobiota; class Kiritimatiellia; order RFP12; family DVOR01; genus Spyradenecus. The sequence continues at coordinate 12,748 of JAZLBT010000019.1, forward strand.
TACGCAACTTGGCGGCATATGCGAAAATTTGAGACTTTGCCATAGGATCAAAGCCAGCCATATCTTCTGCCGCAGCCCAGCGGACACGCATCAGTGCCTCTTCGCGTGACAAAGGATCTGCCGCACTTTCAAATGCTGCATCCACTGCACGCATTAACCAAACGGGGCACACAGAAGTTTCTGGCGGTGTTGCCGTTGTTACTTGTCCATTACGGCGAGCCAACCGACGACGACCAATTGCGCCATCAATTGCAGCTTCAATTTCACGCCATTGCACCACGGCAGCATGTGTTGCCTGCGCCATGTCGCCACATACGATTTGAGCCGCCGCACGGGCATCTGCTGCAGAGAGCGCACTCTCACACGCAGCAATAAATGCATCCACAGTTACCGTTGGCGCCCGATTGGGATCCAACATTGGTAACGATGCAAGCAAATAACCCAAACTCATATGACCTTAGTCCTTTAACAACTGAGCCAACTGCGGACGAAGCAATGCTGCCAATGCTGCAGTCACAGACTCACCTGTGAAATCATGTTCTACACGGCCACCCGACAAACGCACGCGGAAACCAGAGCCAACCTGCGCATCCGTTACAACGGTGACGTCCTTTTGCTTTGCAAGCTTCGCCTTGATAGCAGTTACAGCTTCAGGACCAACCGCAATCGTTACCTCACCGCTCTTTTGATAAGCAGCAATTGCATCAACCACGAGCTTTTCAAGTGTTGCAGGCGTCTTTAATGTTTCATCAACCACGCCACCGAGAGTACCCTCTAAAAGAGCCGTGATATCCTGGCCTAACTTCAAGAGAACATCACGCGCAGCCTGACGAATCGTTGCCTCTGCGCCAGCAGCCATACGATCTGCATCAACTTTTGCTTGCGTTGTCGCAGCGGCTGCATCCGCCTTTGCCTTTGCAATGATATCAGCCGCTTCAGCCTTTGCCTTTGCAACAATATCAGCCGCTTCAGCCTTTGCTGCATCAACGCCTTCGCTACGGATCTTTGTCAAAAGAGCATCAAGATTTTCCATAGTTAGTAGGATCCTTTCGTTTAAATCGTCTCCAAAAAACTTCCCAAGTTTCTTTTAGTATACCACGCTCTATCGACTTCGTGCAAGTCTTTTTTCCATGCATCATCAAAATCTAACAAATACCCCTACTCCCCCATCCTTGATTTTATAAGGGAAATGACTCTTTCATCTTTTTTAACTCCCTAAAAAATAAGCTTCATCTATTTTTAGGACCTCATATTTTCGCTTTCACATTTAAATATTCCTTACGTCAAAAAAAGAAAACGTATAGATTCCCACCTATACGTTTCCCAAATAGATTTACGATTAACGTTGCGGACGTCCACCACCGCCAGGGCCTCCCATCGGTATGCCCGTTGGACCACCCATTGGACCGCCTCGGCCACCACGACCACGCATGGAATTACCTGAAAGAACCTGATTCACCGTTTCAATCGACTTAACAAATTCACTCAACTCTTCTTCTGGAATATTCCACACTGTGCCAACAGCACTCAAAAGCGCAATATTCTCTTCTTCACGCAAATCACGAATTGCTTGATTCGCCTCACGCATTGCATTCATTTCTTCTTCTGTTGGCTCAACGCCATTCTCACGATTGGCAATAAAGTGCTCTTCCAACTCAGCTTGACGTTGTACAGCGTTAAGATAAGCAGCATGCGTACTTTGTTCTTCAGCTGTTAATAAATTCACATCTACCGACTCAAGGAAACCGAGACGGGACTCACGTTCATTGCGACGCATTTCAATGAAGCGAGCACGCATTTCAACCATTCGTTGATAAGCCTCTGGATCACGCTCCTTTAGCTCCTCTTCTGCTTCGCGGAAGGAACGGAACGCTTGCGGAGGCGCACCTTCAGGACGTTGATTTCCAGCATCCACGGGTAATTCCATTTGGTTCTCATCCATATGCAAATCTAAACTTGCAAGCTGACGACGAAGACGTTCATTCTCGTCTAACGCACGACTTAAGCGCTGTGCATCTTCGCTTGAAACATCAATAACGCGATTTGCAGTCATTACCTCAGTCGTATTTACAACAACTTCATTCGGTGCAAGAAAACGCCCCGCACAGAAACCTGCGCCAAGACAAATTACCGATAAAGGCAATGTAAGAAAAATAAAAACACCTCGTGTTGATTGCATAAGACATCCTTTTTTATTAATTTTAATTTTGCACACTATTGAGTTGCAAAACATAGTTAAATCGCGGTGGAATATGATCCGCGCGATGAGCAATGCACACCACCGTCAACTTCGGTCGTGCAACAAACAATCGATCTAAAAGACGGAGAAGCTTCTTGGCCTCATCCGCTTCAAGGTTCATACACACCTCATCCAAAAGCAACAATTCTGGTTGCGAAACAAGTGAACGAATCACTAAGACAAGTCGTGCAAGACCTGCTGAGAGCGTTCCCAAATAGTCATGTAAATGTTCATGAAGCCCCAATGTTGCCACAAGCGACATGGCCTCTTTCTTTTGTGAAGGTGTTGGCTTTAAACGATTTCCCTCTTCATCAAAACATCCAGAGAAAATCGCAGCCTCTACGGTTTGTGTTGAATCAAGACAAACCTGTGACTCGGGTGAAACCGTCGCAATGCGCGAACGAATCAACCAAAGTGGCACCCCTGGCCCAGGCTTAACACCAAACCGCGTGATATGACACGCATAAGCAAAAGGGTTGTCCCCCGAGATTAACGATAGTAACGTTGTCTTACCCGACCCATTTGGCCCAACAATCAACCAACGTTCTCCCTCATGCACCTCCCAATTGAAAGACTTAAAGAGCATTCGCCCATCTATCGGCAAGGTCAAATCTCGCACTTCAATAACAGCAGGTGTGGTTAATGATGGTGGATTTTTATCGAAGACCATCGGCTTTGACGCTACATAAGGTCGACGATAACGTCCCTGTGAGACAATCTGATGCGCTTTAAGTTTTAAATGATGCGTCATACAAGGTGGAATCTCATCCTCATGGCGAACCATCACCACCAATGTGCGACCTTGTTCAACAAGCGTTGCCAAAACCTCACGTAAGCGCCCCTGCATTCGAGGATCTAATCCTGCAAAAGGATCATCCAAAATCACAATTGGCGTTTGACGCAAAAGCGCACACGCAAGCATCAAGCGACGTTGCTCCCCATTGGAAAGTTGCACCGTCCAACGATCTAAAAGCGGAGTTAATTCAAAAACCTCTTCACACCATTTACGAAGTTTTTTAAACGCAGCGCGTTCTTTTCGTTCAGGTGGACGCACCTCAAAAGGATTAATATCATTCACCTGTTCATACGTTAAGACATCTGCAACCGTTCGAAAATCATATTCAATCGATGCATGATAACGTGCTGCAGCCCAATCCGAACCAGAAGAAGCCGCTTGACCACCAAAGGTAACCAATGCCGCCGACTCAGGAATAGAACGAAATAACGCCAACGCCAACGTTGTCTTACCAGAAGCCATTGGGCCTGTCACAACCCACTGCTCCCCAAGGTGCAATGTCCACTGCTTCTCCGCGATTGGCAAATCAATCTTCATTCGTGCGTCAAATCCTTAAAAATATTCTTACCAAATACTATATAACGTCACTTCAATTCAAAATGAACACATTATTTTAATTTATTTACCTGCCTCCCCTAGAGACAATAGTAGATAAACATTTTGCTTTTGATAAAAACTTCCTATTCCGTAGGCAATACCCTAAAACCAAAATGAAAAACAATAAAACAATAGATGAATATCAATCACGTTATCAAAGAAATTCCGCTATCGTCTGCTGAAAAATTCGAGAAACGATATAACATTCATACTCGAAATTTTAAACCCCATAAAAAGAACGCCTCACGCGATTTTTTATGGGGATACTCATGGTTTTACTTTTTTAAATCAAATTAAAGGATTGCACTTAAAAGGGCATAAATCCAATTTGCGGAAATACCCGCACAAAGACCACCAATTGTATGACTGAAGATTGCGCGACCAATCAATTCATTTGACTTAAGACTATTCATCATCGAAACGTGGGTGGAGAGATAACCACTCCAGCACATGCACATTGCTGTGAATACTGCAATATCATTTGCAAAAATACAGCCCTTAGCAAGTAAGTTATCGACCAAACCAATTGCAGCACCTGCTGCACCAAGCGCCGTCACAGGCACCGCAATTGCTTCACCAGAGGAAAAACCAAACAGTGGCTTTAAAATGAATTCACATTTATCAGCAAGCCACGGAAGCAAACGAATACCTTCATAAGCCGCGCCAGTATACTTGCCAGTTTCTGCATCGGGGCCATTGGTCAACATCATTACCAATGTACAAATAATCAACACACCTGGCACAATAGCAGCACCCATCTTAATACCACTCTTGCCACCATTTAACATTGCATTAAGAAAACGCGAGGAGATGGCTTGCTTAGGCTTTTCTTCGGTTATCGTAACAGATTGTGATGTGGCTACAGACAACGTACGCAAAGCAGGTTCTTCTGTGCCATATAACTTCTTCGTGAAGTGCAACATAATACGAACGCTCACAATAGAACCAATAACTGCGCCAATCAAACCCACTAATACAGGCAACGCATACGATTCACCAGTAGCACTTTTACCTTGCAAGCTAATCATAAACGTACAAATAATTAACCCCATACCAAAGGCCGTACCGAGATTCGTCAATGCAGGCAACTGATATTTCTTAAAATATTTACGGAAACCTCGATCATTGGCCAAGGTAAGAATCGCAGGATTGTCTGAAAGAAAAGTCGTCACAACGCCCAATGAAGCAGCACCTGGAAGGCCATAAAGGGGCTTTAATGCCGAGGACAGTAAGCGATTTACAACGCCCACAACACCGAACTCCGCAAGCAATGCCGAGAGCGCACCCGCAAGTACACAAATAGCCGTTAAATAGAGACACGTCTTAATTAAAAGATCATAAGCCGTTTCCATCATCGTATTCAACATATTTGCCATCCCCATCGGAATCGCAAAAAGTGAAAAGAAACTCAGCAAACAAACCGTAAAGACCAACGGTTCAACAATTTTGGACTTACTTTCGCTCATCAGTTAACTCCAATCGTACATTCCTATGACATTGCCCACATTAGGCATTCATGCAAATGTGAATCAAGAAAATTCGCTATCTGCACTTTCCCATAGGAATGCTTTATAAAAGTAAAAATTGCTTTTCAGCTAAACTCCCTATATATTAATAGGAAACAAACCAAAAACAAAAAGCAATAAAAACAGTATATACTAATCTCGATTAAATTGTCAAATATATTCCGCGTTCGTTTATTGAAAAATCACAAAACGATTATAAATATTGTACACTATAACCACAAGGAAAATAGTGAAAGAAGAAAAAAGAATGAGTCCCACATCCTCACAAAATACACATATACACTTGCACAACGAGAAAGCCCATTCAATCAACCCTTTTCTCGACAAAAATGAAGACCTTTTAATATTTTTTGATGGTCATTCAATGTGAATTTCAAAACACAAGCATTTGAGCTTCAAAACACAAGCATTTGAAGGGCAAAACACAAGCATTTGAGTGTCAAAACACAAGCATTTAAAAAAAGCATCACAAACACCCATAATCAACATCAAAAATCCCCCTCCTCTTCACCCTCACATGCATGCGTAAATATATAATATATGGCGATAAAAAAGCGTGGTGCAAGCTTTCACCTGCACCACGCTTTTAGAATCACCTTTTTGTAATAAAATTTTTACAATCGGCTATTCATTCACCAGGCTATTCGTTGCCTTAACCTTAAACTGGAAGGTTTTACTATTTGTGAGGGTATCATCCACCTGCATCTTCTCATTCTCATAAGGAATAGCAAGCTTCATTACACCTTGCGTTTTCTCAACAACCGTAACCTCCTCCGAGGGAATATCCTCATCATCCAAGGTTACAACAAGCGTATCCGTAGCATAGTCTGCATCCCCATTATTACTACTCTTAACTTGTGCAGTAAGAATAATATAGAGACCATTCGCAGGAACATCTTCAGACGTTGTCAACGATTCGATTGCAATGGATGTAATGCCAAACTCATAGTCAATTTTCACCGTAGCGGTGTTATTCTCAGTATCCACTTCCACCGTTTCCACGTTGATGAAGCAACCCAAGAGCGCATCCACCTCTTCCGCCGTCGGCGTCTTAGGTGTCTCGCTACCCTTTGTGTAAACTTCCACATTAACAGCATACTCGCCAGAAGTGACACCTTCTTCCTTCAAGGTATCAATGACAAGGTCGGTTAAGACCTGTTGCGTCGTGGCATTGAAGGCGTTCGTACCCGTCACGGTCACCGTGCTTGCACGTTTCACGACCAAGGCATAGGTCGTGGTTTCGTCCACAGTGGTCGAGGTCTTTTCAAGGACATACGCTGCAGACGTGGAGAACTGCGTTGCATCGAAGTCATTCGTAGCCGTGAAGACCGTTGCCGCTGCGCCCACCGCATCCAAGGTTGCCGTCACCTCAACGAAGGTGTTTTCTGCCGTCACAGTGCCCAAGGTCAAAGCCTGACCATCGGCCACCACAACTGCACCCGCATCAAAGGTCACCGCACCATTAATCGTCCCCGAACCTGCGAGCTTACCAGCCACAGTCATCGTGCCCGTCCAAGTACCCGTGAGGTTCAACGAACCCGAAGCGTTGATGTCCAATGGCTTTGCCACAGTGGTTGTGCCCGTGTAGGTCAAGGTCGCACCATTCACACCCGAGAGGTAGAAGGAGGAAATACGACCTGTCTCATTATTCGTCAACATACCACCCGAATAGGTCGTATCCTTCGACTGAATAATCTCAAGTGTACGAGGATTATCATTGTTACCATTGAAGTCAACGCGGAAGGCGCCATTACCCGAGAGCGAACCAATCTGGAAGGCCGTGCCCGCTTCAGGCAGGATGAGGCCACTCGTAAGTTTGTTTTCCACCTCAAGCGTGGTCGCGAAGGAATTCGCAGCCTTCGGCAAGGTCATCCACCCATTGTTCTGATAGACAATCTTACCTGTGCCAGTGATGCCACTGAAGTTGACATCACCTTCCAACTTGCGATTACCATTTGCAATAAGCACCAACGTTGCACCTTCAGCGATATCCACCTTCTGACCACTCAGGATAGAAGTGTTATCAGTTGCATGGTTTACCGTCACGGTTACGCCATCGGCGAGCTTCAAGGTGCCTTCACCAGAGAGCGCCGTCAAGGTCGTCAAGGTATTAACATCCGCGATTGCCAAGTCGCCCGTGAGTGCAAGCGCCACACCATTCAAGGAGGTGCCCGCCATCGCAAGCGTGTACTCGGAGTCTGCCACAGTAAGGGTCGTCAGTGCTGCAGTGGTCACATCACGTGTCACCTTAGCCTCCGCTGCTGCCGTCAAGGTCACTGCCTCAACCGCATCCCACGCAATCGCAGTCGTTACGACTTGAGTTCCTTCCGCATCTGTGGTCCACGTCAATTCAGACCAGTTTGCGTCTGCCGTCACCGTTGCGTAGAGGGCCGTTTGAATCGCAGCCGTCTTCACGAGGAAGAGCGTATTGCCCAACACGCGCAATTCAAAACCTGTCGGCACATTCGTGAAGTTGTCTGTAGAGAGGGTCTGCGACGAGGTCACCACAGGAATCTGGATCATGTTAAGCAAGTCATCGCTGACGCTCAACTGAGCCACACCCGTAATCGCGCCATTGACCGTAAGCGGCGTTTCAGCCACTTCGAAGGTCGGCCAAGCGGTGATGACTTCTTCCTCCACAGTATTCGTGAAGGTCAAAGCGCCCTTCACCGTGCCCGTACCACGTAAGGTCGCACCCGCAGCCATCGTGGTAGCACCCGTACCAGTGGCACCCGTCACCGTGAAGGTACCCGCATTAATCGTTGTCGCACCATAACTGTTTGCAGCATTCGTGAGGACGAGTTCACCTGCGCCCGTCTTCGTGATGGTACCGCCATAAAGGTTGACATCCACCGTCAAGCGAGACTTTTCAGCCACTTCCACAGGGAAGTCACCCGTACCTGAATTATGGCGGATATTCATCTTAATCGAATCACCCGTAGCGTTATCGGCATAGGTAATGTACGATTCGGTCGGCGTTTCAGCCGTAGCACCCTCAAGGGCATTCACCGTCAAGGTCGGATTTTCGAACCAGTCCAAACCACGCCCACCATCCACGCAGTCTGCCATCAAGCGGATGATACCGCCTGCCATGGTCACCGGCGTCTTGAGCGTATCACGCTTGTAGACCTTGTATTCGCCCTGTTCCGTCAAGACAATGCGCTGACGGCCATCAACATTCCAGCCCGTAGCATCGTTTTCCGTGCCCGTAGCCAACGCCGCATTCGCGCCCGTGACCGTAATCACACGACTCTTACCCGGACCATTTGCACCGCCACTGGGGAACTTCAACGTACCGCTCGAAACGAGGATATCGCCCGAGAAGTTACCACCCGTGCCAATCATTTCCTGAATGGCTGCGGTATCGGCAAAGGCGAGTTCCAACGTACCAGCGCCCGTGAGCTTGGTATTCCCGAGGTTCAACTGACCATTCACACGCGTGGTGCCGAGGGCATCCTTCGTGGTCACCTTTAGGGTCGCACCTTCAGTAATGGTCGTGTTGCCCGTGTAAGTGTTTGCACCCGAGAGGGTGGTCTTACCCGTTGCAACCGTTACAGCGCCGTCACCCGAGAGCACCGTGCTAATCGCCACATCACCCTTCAAGGTCAACGTGCCGCTCACAACGTAGTTACGCGTGACGGTAATCGTGCCGCCATTAGCGAACAAGGTCACATTCGTCATCGTGCGTTCCGTAGCAGCATACTGATCTTCCTTACCGGCATGGAAGTCGAGCGAACCGCCCGTCACCACAACGGTACCTGCATCAAGCGAGGCATTCATCATCTGCATGGCGCCATCGCCCGACTTGGTCAAGGTGTGACCATTGAGCGTCAAGGTCTGGGTCTCGTAACCACCCTTAATAAAGTGGTAAGCGTGACCAGCATTAACTTCAATTTCAGAGTCAGCCGTCAAGACAACATCGCAGAACTGCTTAAGGTTCGTGCCCTGTTCTGCACCCGTATTGGTCAACTTGCCACCCTTCAAGGTGACGGAGGCTTCGTGCAAGTAACCATTCAAGTCAATCGTAGCGCCCGAATTGACAACGATAGTATTGCTGATATTGAGCACATTCGCTGCGCCCAACTTCACCACACCACTCTGCAAGGTCACCGTAGCGGTTGCAGGCAAGGTCTTCGTCAAAGCTGAGCCATTGCCATAGAGGTTGTAAGCCGTCGGCAAGGTCGTCAACGTGGTTACACCATTCAAGAGCGGCACATCCACACCGAAGTCCACCGTGCTAATCGACAAGGCATCAATCGCGAGGGTCGTTGCCGTCGAGAAGAGGTAGCCGATCTTACCGGTCACTGTGATGGCAGGTAATGTGACCGTATCACCCGCGAGGGTCAAGGTCTTCGCGAAACCTGTGTAGTTAATCGTCACACGGGCATTCGGGAAGGTCGTCTTCACTGCACCCAAAGTGAGCGTTGCCGTTTCGGAGACCGTAAGCGTGATGTCCGTAATGTTCGCAGGCGTCACGGTCGCGATATCAATCGTATTGCCCGATTCCACATTGGTCCACGTCAAGGCATCCCATGCAATATCACCGCTAATGGTCGTTGAGAGAGCCGTTACATCCTTATCATCCGCTTCACCATAGCACAAGGTGTAGGTCGTGGTTTCACCCTCAGTCGTGGTTTCCACCACACGAGAATAACCCACACGCACAGCCAAGAGGTCTTCCGTCAAGGCGGTCGTAGAGGCCAAGACCTTCACCGGCACTTCCGCATTTTCTTCATCGAAGAGTACTGCGATCGGCTGGTTGGCCGTCACTGCGCCCTTGATGGTCATCGGCTGTTCAAGGTTCGTCACTTGAATCTTACCGCCATTGAAAGTGGCAGAACCCGACCACGTTCCGTCGCCTGCAAGGATGATACCATTGCCCACCGTCAAGGCAGAGGTCGAGGTCTTTGTACCCGTGAGCGTCAAGGTGGCCGAGGTTGCACCGTCTGCCAATTCAGCCGTCACAGGAATGGTTTCGACATTGCCTTCAATCGTCAACGATGCAGCTTCCGCAAAGGTAATCTTCGCAGAGTGCGACGTATTATTGTCGTGGTTGAACATCACCGCGCGAATCACTGCACCAGCGCCCGTCACCGAGATGGGGCAGTTCGCACGGTAGAAGTCCAACGGCTTAGCGAAATTATTGTAGGTATCCAACACTGCGCCAGCGCCCAAGACAATCTTGTTCGTATTGAAGATGGTCCACTTGGCACCCACCAATACCGTACCATTAATCGTAATGGTCTGCGAGCCGCTATAGTTGATCGTGTCGTTTGATGTCGTAATCAAGGTCGCTTCAGATTCAACCAAAACATTACCCTTCAAACGACGATCATTCGCCGCCAATGTCAATGTACCCGACACCACCGTGAGCGGGCCATTAATGGTATTGTTTGCAGCCGACAGCGTTGTTTCTGCCGTCGTCTTCAAGGTGACGCCTGCCGCCGTCGTAATCACACCCGAGTGCGTACCTGCGGTTGCCCACGTGACAGCGCCCGTACCATTAAAGGTAATCGCCTTATTGGCTGCATAGGCATTGGTCAACGTCAAGCCTGCGCCCGTGTTGTTCACCGCCACCGTCGCCGCATTGAGCTTCAAGGTGTCGCCACCCACGAGGCTCATATCACCATTCACCGTGAGCTCAGTAACCGCTGCCAAGCTGACATCCACCGTCACTGCAACATTGGCTTCTGCCGTCAAGGTCACAGAGGTCACAGCATCCCAAATCGGGTTCTCAACAACGGTTTCGCCATCCTTCCAGGTCAATGCGGACCAGTCGGCTGCTTCGGTCACCGTTGCCGAGAGGCTCGTGTAGCTCGGTGTCTTGAAGAGGCGATACATCACGCCACCTTCAATTGCCGTCGGTGCGACCTGATAACCCTCTTCCGAGGTGAAGGTCACCGCCGAATTGGTGTTCATCACCTTCAAGATATTGACATAAGCACCTTCTTCCGGCAAGGTTACGCCAGTCACCGTCGCCGTACCCGTCACCTGACCATTGATTGTCAACGGTGTTTCGGGGTTGGTCACGCGTAATTTCGCACCTGCCGTGAAGGTCACAGCCGGGCCAATCGTACCCGTACCCGCCAAGGTCGCACCCGCAGCAAGCGTGTAAGCCTGGCCTGCCCCCGAATCCGGGATGTGCGTGCCATTCACCACAAGCGTGGTGTCTGCAGCCACGTTGGTCGCATTATTCTGGTAGGTATTCGCACCCGTCATCACAACCGTACCGCCACCAGAAATTTCCAAGGCGTGCGTCGTGTGACCCGAGGAGGCCGTCACGATGTTGCCCGTCACATTCAAGGTTGCACCAGCAGCCACTTCAAGGCGTGCACCGATGTCGGTCTTATCTGAAGCGCCATCGCAACCCATCTTCGCCGTGCCCGCCAAAGTGGTCGTGCCCGAGGAGACCAAGAGGCGACCTGCACGTGCGAGGTTGAACCAATTGCGACCATTCAAGGTAGCGCCATCCTTCAACTCAAACGTACGACGGAGGTACTGATTACGCGTACCTTCTTCGCCACCTTCCGCAATCTCGAGAGTGGCATTTTCGCCATTGACAACGAGGACCGTACGATTATACTGCGCTGCAACATCCTTCCAACCGAAGACATGGCCATTGGCAAGCACAATCTTACCACCGCTCATCACTTCAAACTGACCGCTGCCTTCAACCGTAGAATCCCAGTTGAGCTGCCCCTTCTGGGCACCCACGCCTGCAAGCGTCAAGACTGCACCAGAGCCAATCTTAATGCGACCCGTGAAATTCGGATAAGCAAACGCTGTATCCGGCGCATTCACATTTGACTGCGTGCTGGTATAGAAGAGCAAGGTGCCCGAACCGCTCAAGTTGGCAGGAATGACCGGCATGCTAACGTTCAACATCAAAGTACCGGTCACGGTGAGGTTTTCGAGCGTGTTAAGCTCCTTACCAACCAAGTAGATACCCGTTCCTGGCGCATTGACTGTCAAGAAGGTCAAGAAGGGCGTTGCCACATCACGCGTGATATACGCATAATCTGTACCACTTGCGAGCGCAAGCTGCACCTCTTCAATGTAGTTCCAGTTAATATTCGCAACGGCATTGCCATCAAGGTCGGTCCATGTCAGAGCAGACCACTTTGCAGCACCCGTGATTTCAGCCTTCACTGCCGTCACAGGGATTTCAACAATCTGCAAGACAATCGTATTGTCCACAGCCACGATTTCATAGGCGTGGTGAGACAAGGTGCTATTCTCGTAGACTTGGATGAAGTCGCTCTCAGCCACCGTCAAGGTTGCCCCTTCCGTGCAGGTCAAGAGCGTCACCGGCGTTTCTGCCGTCGGTGCGGTGGTGAGGTTCACCGTCATCGTAGCAGGAATCGTCACGTCGCCACCCACGGTAAGCGTACCTTCAGCAGGCAAAGTCAAGCTAGCGCCCGCAGTAAAGGTCAAGGCGCCCGGCACCGTGCCATTACCCGCTAAGGTGGCACCAGCGGCAACCGTTGTTGCGCCCGTGTAGGTATTGGCAGCCGTCAAGGCAACCGTACCAGAAGCAATCGCCACATCGCCCGTTCCCGAGATTACATCAGAGATCGTCAAGGTCTTACCTGCGACGCCTTCAAGCGTCATCGCACCGCCCAATACGATCGGTTCAGCAATCGAGGTCGTTTCAGTGGCGGCAATCGTCGCACCATTCACATTGAAGGCTGCGAGGACAGCAGGAATGCCCTGCGTGCCCACCAAGGTCAACTTACCGCCATTGGTAAGGTTGACCGTACCAGCGCCATTGCCACCGCCATCAAAGATGCCGCGCGTCTTCACTTCGCCACCATTGATGTTCAAGGTTGACGTATCCCAGAAGTTGATGTGCGACTTCGAGACATCCAACGTACCACCCATGAGTGTGTAGGTCGTGCCACTGCTCCAACCGAACAAGAGGCCATTAGTGCCCGACGTCGATGTATTGGCGCCCTGCATCGTCACCGTACCACCCGATTGGTTGACGGTGCTATTCTTAGAACCGAACCAAACAGCCTCGGTCTCCTCACCCAAGGTCAACGTACCACCATCCATCTCAATATTGATCTGCGTACGCATGGTGTCGCCACCCTTGAGGAAGACTTCATCACCGTCACGAATCAACATCATGCCCTGCGACAACTTCATCGTCTGGCTAGTCCATTCCAAGTCGGTGAAGGCGACATCTCCTGGATAATCGGGCAAGCTATTAGTCGTAAGCTCAGCGTCAATCACGAGAAGGCCGCTATTGGCCACAACACTCAAGTTCTCAGCCGTGGTCACTTCCAAGGTGGCGTCTTCACCAATCGTGATTTCACCGAGGCCAGTAATCGAGCCTTCAATGCGTGTCGCCACATTGGCAGCCACCTGCGTGGTCGTAGCCACGTCAATCGATGCGCCTTCTGCGATGACTACCTTACCGCCATTCGTGCCCTGAATCGTCAAGGAGTGGAAGACATGTTCCGCCACGGTGTCAATCGTGAAGGTACCCGGCACAGCCGTGTCGCCTTCGATAGCACCGAAGTCAATCACCACATCCGTGAAGTCAGTCACCGACTCGCCTTCATCCAAGGTGTCCAAGAAGTCCGACCAAGTGGTCACCGTCTTCGCATCAACCGTTGCGGAGGCCAATTCGCCCGTGCGTTCTTCAAGCGCCAAGTAGATACCGTCAATCTGCTGCGTCAAATAGTAGCTGACGCCATCCTGACGAGCAACTGCAGTGCCTGCCACGGAGACCGTAACTTCGGTCGTCAATTTCTCCACGGCTTCAGCGTAGGTCTTTGCAATCACCTGCACTGGGGCTTCAGCCGTCGGCAAGGACGTGACATTCACCGCCAAGAGGTCGCCCAAGGAAACAGTACCAGAAACCGTCGGAGCTCCAGCCGAAGTATCCACAATGGCATGGCTGGCGAGGGTCAAGTTGCCCGTCACCGTACCATTACCCGAGAGTGTGCTATCCGCAGCAATCGTTGCAGGACCAGCCCAAGTACCCGTCAAGGCGAGCTTACCGCCATTGATAGCGAGGGTGCCCGTTGCAGTATTGGTTGCGCTCAAGGTCAACGTACCATCACCGTACTTCGAGAAGGAATTGCCTTCGTGCATCACAGCTGCGATGGTCAAGTTACCACCCGTTGCGATATCGGCTGCGGCATTCCCCTTCAAGTAGATGGTATCGCCAGAGATTGTTGCGGTGCCCGCTTCCTGCATGCGGAACTGTGCCTGATCCTGTGCATTACCGCCGAAGAGGCAGAAGTAGCCATCATAACCATTCTTGTTGATGGTCACGGTTGCGCCATCATCGAAATAGAGCACATCACGGAAGTAACCCGTATTGGAACCATCTGACTTAAAGGTCAAGTCGCCAGCCACGCGCAAGACGCTACCCGGCAAGGTGCTACCCGTCCAACCCGAGAGATCCTTCATCGTGAAGTCCAGGGTTGCGTCATCCATCACATAGAGTGCAGGTGTCTCATAAGACTTGCCCGTGGCAAAGGCGTGGCTACCACCCTGACCATAGGTCATCGTATGGGTGCCCGACGCCACCACGAGACGAGAGGTCATTGAACCATTGACGGCAGTGTCGAAGTTCAAGTCCACACCATTCTCGCCCTCACCCTTCAACTGCACCACGCCCGTGAAGTTACGCAATTCTGTCAAGGTGATTGCCGTTTCACCGCTAAAGGTGAGGTCGCCTACCGTGGCATCAAGGCACAAGGTGCCTGGACCTTCAAATGCGCTACTAATCGCCGAAGGTGCAGCAATGGAGAGCGTCGCGCCTTCGCGAATCTTCACGCCATTGCTTGCGGACCAAACGGCATCAGCGGCAATCTTAGCTTCGCCAGCCACGACAATCTTACCAGCTTCGCCGATGGACGGATCCGAATCAGCGGAGCCCACGATGATCTTGTGCGTATCCTTATTGATGGTGAATGCACCACCGAATTCAGAAACATCCACAAAGACGAGGGCATGGCCATTCGCAGGGGCATTTTCCATCACGAGGGTACCATCGCCAATCAACTTATTGAAGGTGTGGGCCTTACCTGCCGAACCATTACGGAGATAGTTCGTGCCCGTGAGC
>JAZLBT010000020.1:0-76658 GCA_045613865.1 Candidatus Spyradenecus sp.
ATTTATATCTTTTTCAAACAGGTGCGGTTTGAAGTTCAAACGTGCCGTAAACGAAGTTCAATCAGCACCTGTTTAAAGCTCAAACAGCACCTGTTTGAAAATCAAAACAATAGGTTTCATTTCTTCAATAGTTTGTTTTCTATTTGACAAGCCGTAACTTATTCATTTACAATAACTTATCTTGAATATTTTATGGCGGGTAATTTTAGGCTTAAAATCAGTACAATTTGTACTATCCGTGTAAAATTTAAACAGTACAATTTTTTGGGGGGCCAACACTTTGAAGGGAAAATTTCCGCTCGGGAAGAAATCTTAAATAGTACAATTTTTGGCCGGGGACTTTTTAGACCTGTCTAGAAAACTTTAGAAAATAGTACGAACGGCCGAAGAAATGAAACAATAGGGTTTGAAATGAGGTGTTATAAACAAGTTATCAACAAGCAAAAAAGAAGCAAAAAGAAGACTAAAAAAGGAGGGGAAAAGAAGGGAAAAAAAGAGGGGAAAAGTGACGCCTCTTTTTTTCAAATTTTTCATTGTTTTTTTGATGCCATTTCACGCAGTTTTTTTATCGCCACACATAAAGCTATGCAAGATGATGAACGAGATTCAAAAAAAAGAGATGATTTTGTCTTTTTTAGAGACCACTTCTGAACTTTTAGCGGTTACGTCTTTTCTTTTACGCGCGCTTATGCTATAATATATGGAATATTCAAAAAAAGGATAGAAGAATGAATCTTTTAAAATTGTTTTTTGGTACAAAGAACCAGCGTGACATTCGCCGTTTGATGCCGATTGTAAAGCGTGTGAACGCATTGGAAGAAGAATATCAGAGCCTTTCGGAAGAAGCATTAAAGGCCAAAACGATTGAATTTCGTGAACGTATTGCTAAAGGTGAAACGCTCGACTCTGTTTTGCCTGAAGCTTATGCCGTTGTGAAGAATGCTTGCCGTCGTTTGATGGGTTCGACGGTGATGGTTTGCGATCATGAATTGACGTGGAATATGATACCCTTTGATGTGCAAATCATCGGTGGTATCGTTTTGCACCAAGGCAAAATCGCAGAAATGCAAACTGGTGAAGGTAAGACGCTTGTTGCAACCTTTCCGCTCTACCTCAACGCATTAACGGGCAAGGCCGCACACTTAGTCACGGTTAACGATTACTTGGCACGTCGTGACGCACAGTTCATGGGGCATCTCTTTAACTACCTCGGCCTTAGCGTTGGCTGCATTCAAAACTCGATGTCGCCAGCCGAACGTCGTGCACAGTATGCCTGTGACATCACCTATGGCACAAATAGTGAATTTGGTTTTGACTATTTGCGTGATAACGGCATGGCAACGGATCCTGCACAGGTCGTGCAACGTGGCCACGCTTTTGCGATTGTTGACGAAGTGGACTCGATTCTTATCGACGAAGCACGTACACCTCTCATCATCTCGGGCCCTGCAAAACGTACGGTCTCGGGTGAGTATGTTGCACAAAAGCCCCGTGTTGAAAATGTTTTCCGTGCGCAGACAAAGATTTGTACTCAACTTCTCGCAGAAGCAAAGGAATTTATTGCTCAAGGCGATACCGAATCTGCTATGCGCCGCCTCTACCAGGTTTATCATGGTACACCCAAAAATAAACAATTCCAACATTTGATCGAAGAGCCCGCCATTCGCCGTTTGCATGAACAGGTTGAGGCAATGATGCTCACCGATATGCGCAAACGTGAAGCACGTGAGCTCAAAGAAGTGTTACTCTTCACGATTGATGAAAAGACGCGTGAAGTTGCTTTAACCGACAAGGGGGCGAACTTCATCTCTCCCGATGATCCCGAGATGTACGTCATGCCCGATCTTCCGGCAATGCTCGCAGCATTAGATGGCGAACAGCTTACGGATGAAGCACGCGCACAGCGTCGTCGTGAAATTCAGGAAAACTTTGCGATTCGTAGCGAACGCCTCCATGTCGTTGACCAATTGCTCCGTGCATATGCACTCTACAATCGTGACGAAGCATATGTTGTGCAAGACAACAAGGTGATGATTGTCGATGAATTCACGGGTCGTATTCTTCCGGGTCGTCGTTGGAGTGAAGGTTTACACCAAGCTGTTGAAGCCAAGGAAGGCGTTGATATTGAACGCGAGACCCAAACACTTGCAACGATTACGATTCAAAACTACTTCCGCCTTTACACGAAACTCTCGGGTATGACGGGCACGGCAGAAACAGAAGCAACTGAATTCCACGAAATTTATAAGCTTGATGTTGTCTCCATCCCCACCAATCGTCCGATTCGTCGTGTTGACGGCAATGACTTGATTTATAAATCTCAGCGTGAAAAGTTCCGCGCAATCATTGACGAAGTGCGCACCGCACACGAACGTGGCCAGCCCGTTCTTTTGGGTACAGTCACGGTTGATACCTCTGAAATCTTAAGCCGTATGCTTCGTATGGCAGGTATTCCGCACAATGTGTTGAATGCAAAGAATCACGCGAAGGAAGCTGAAATCATCGCACTTGCCGGCCAACCAGGTGCCGTTACGATTGCAACGAATATGGCAGGCCGTGGTACGGATATTAAGCTCGGCGAAGGTGTTGTTTGGATGGACAAGGAACAAATCTTCGACAAGCATTTGACGTTAGATTCTGTGCCGAAGGGTGAAAAGCGTACGTTGCGTCACTTGTTGGAAGAACGCCCCTGCGGTCTTTATGTGATTGCTTCTGAACGTCATGAATCCCGTCGTATCGATCGTCAGCTCCGTGGTCGCTGTTCTCGTCAAGGTGACCCTGGCGCAAGCCGTTTCTATGTTTCGCTTGAAGATAACTTGATGCGTCTCTTTGGTAGCGATCGCCTCGCAGGTCTCATGACACGCTTGGGCTTAAAGGAAGGCGAAGCAATTGAACACAAGTGGCTTAACCACACCATTGAACGCGCACAACGTAAGGTTGAGGAGCACCACTTCTCTATTCGTAAGCGCACATTGCAATACGATGACGTGATGAATCGCCAGCGTTCAATCATCTATGATTTACGCCAAGACATCCTTCTCAACGAAGGTGCTGCACATGAACGCATCCTCGACATCTTCAACGATGCTATCTTTGGTCAATGCGAAGCGCTTCTCCCCTCAACAAAGGATTCTGATCCCGTTGGTTTGGTGGAATGGATGGCACGTTTCCCCGTTGCTTGCAGTCTTGAAGAATGCACTGCATGGGCAGGTAAGCCTGAAGAAGCCGCACGTGAACTCTATAATCGTGTTGAAGCCGCCTATGAAGCCAAATGCGCAACGGAAGTGCCGCACCTCTTGCCCATGCTTGAACGCATGATTTGCTTAACCTCAATCGATGAAGAATGGCAAAAGTTCCTTGCCTCTATGGATGACCTTCGTCGTAGCGTTAGCCTCCGCGGTTATGGTCAACGCGATCCATTGGTTGAATACAAGCGCGAAGCCTTTGAAATGTTCACCGAATTGATGTGCACAATCAAGGCAAATATCGTTCGTACAGCATTCCGTGCGACAACCAATGTAGAGGCGTATCTTGCCGCACATGAACGTATGCAGCAGGTTGCAAAACCCGCACCGAAAGCAGTTGAACCCGAGGCTGCACCTCAGCCCGCTCCCAAACCAATGGGTAACTTCACCGTGACGGTACCGGGCTTTGATGCACCAGCTCCCGAAGTCGAAGAAGCTGAAGAAGACGTTCCCCCCACCCCCCAGGCACCTCGTCCGGGGACGCTTGAAGCATTCATGCAGAACGCACGCCCTGTGGCAAACCCCGCCCCTGCAGCACCCTCAAAGATTGGTCGCAACGATCCTTGTCCGTGCGGTTCGGGTAAGAAGTTTAAAGTTTGCTGTGGTCGTTAATTGTTAAAGCAAAATCACATGAATCAAACGAAATTAAATAATACACGCGACAATGGTCTCAATATCGGAAAGCACGCCCTCGTGCTCTTTATCTCGATTGTTTTCTCCATTATCGTTCACTTTGTACTCGCCTATTTCTACGACAATATTACTGCGTCGATGGATTTGGCAATTGTAAAAGAAATCAAAGAAGAGACGACCAAGGAGCATATTCCGATTCGTCTCGACTTGATGAAGGAAATTCTCAATATTGCCCAAGAGCAAACCATTGCTTCGCCAGATGCTCAAAAAGCAGCTTCGGCAGTAAATGATTCGCTCTCGGCAACGGCAATTCCCGAGGTTATTCTTCAGCCCGATCTGCCTGATGCCCCCGTGGTACCAGATCATGTTACGCAGGCTGAGCTTCAAATGCCAAATCAAGAAATCGCCTTGCCACCACCGCCAGCGTTGGATCGTCAGGATGTGATTGCATTGCCCGATACTCTTGCAGAAACATTGCCTGAAGCGCAGTGGAAGTTAGATGACACGCCGCGTGTCTTTGATGCGCAGGACTTCATCACGCCTCCACCCGAGCAGTCCTTGTCATCTGATGCTTTTGCATTGCCTGCAGATCTTTTTACACCTCCTGTTGCAAGCGGTTCTGCAGCTGCAAGTGCTGATGTCATCGCAACGCTTGAAAGTCAAAATGTTGCCTCTAATATTGCCGTGGCAGAACTTCCTGAAGTAACCATTGAGAGCTTGCCAGAAGCGACTTCTTCAGCATTAATTGAATCTACCATTGCTGAGACGCTTGAAAACTTAACGCCACCTTCCATTGATTCGGCAACGCCACAGAAGTTTTTTGCCATCGATGAAAGTTTAAGTCTTTCAATGACGCTTTACTCAACGCCGGAAGATGCAAATTATAATTATTACCGAATCAACATTGTTCGTCGCCCCGATAGCAATGTTGATATTATGCCGAAGGATGTTGTTTTCATTCAAGACATCTCTGGCTCTATTGGCAAACGTCGCATCGAATTCTGTAAGCGTGCATTGAAGTCTGCACTCTATCACTCGTTACGCGAAGGCGATCGTTTTACGATCTTTGCCTTCCGCGATATGACGTTAACGCCGGCAGCAAGTTGGATGACGTTTGACTCCTCCTCGAAGGAAAAGGTTGACCGTTTTGTAGACTCGCTTCGTGCTCGTGGTAGTACGGACATCTTCTCGCTTTTAGCGAAGGATCTTCCGACGCTTCAGCGTGATCCTCAGCGCCCTTTAATCGCTATTATCATTACGGATGGTGAACCCACTGTTGGTGTGACAGAAACAACACGTATTATCGGTGAGTTCTCGCGTTTGAATCAGGGTAACATCGCGATTTATACCTTTAATGCAAAGCGTGTTGATCCCTACTTCCTTGATATGCTCTGCTACTCTAACCGTGGTGAAAATACGACGTCTTCTGGTGATATTCAAGCCATTGAGCATGAACTTCAACCCATCTTTGAACAAATCCGCAATCCTGTCATGAAAGATATTTCGTTGACCTTTGATTCAAAGAGTCAGAGCGAAATTCACCCCAAGAAGTTGACGCACCTCTTTGCAGACCGCTACCTCACGGTTTATGGTCGTGTGCCGAAAACAACACAGATGGTCAACTGTCAGTTGCGTGGTATTGCCACAGATAAGGCATTTGATGCGATCTTCAACTTCGATTTAAACAATGCAACCAAGACAGACTTGGACTTGCGTCGCCTTTGGGCAGAACGTGCCATGTTTGACTTGCTTGCCGATTATGCCGCCAATCCGTCGGTTCAGCTGTTGAATGACATTGAGTCTTTCTCAAAGACATACAATGTTAATAATCCGTATAAAACTTCAACCCCTGTACAAACACCCTAATGAAGCTTCCCGAACTCCTTGCACCCGCTGGCGATATGGCCTCTTTTCATGCTGCGCTTGAGCATGGTGCAGATGCTATTTATATTGGCGTAGGTCGCTTCAACATGCGTCGTTCGCAAGATGGATGTCTACAGCCAAACCAGATTCCTGGCATGGTGCAGGAAGCTCATGCCCATGGCGCTAAGCTTTATGTCACGCTCAACACGATTGTTTATAATGATGAACGTGAAACCTTGCAACAAACCATTGATGCTTTAGCTGCAGCAAAGGTTGATGCTGTTATTTGTTCAGATTGGGCAGTGATTCAACGCGCGAAGGCTGCAGGAATTCCCGTGCATATCTCCACGCAGATGTCGGTTTCCAATGCCGACACGGTGAAGTTTCTCATGACACAAGGCGTTGAACGCATTGTGCTCGCACGAGAGTGTTCGCTTGATGACATCGGTGCAATTATTAAAGAAACTGGCATGGAGATTGAAGTCTTTGCGCATGGTGCACAATGTGTTGCAACAAGCGGACGTTGCTTCCTCTCCCAATTCGCCTATAATTGTTCTTCTTCTCGAGGACAATGTTTGCAACCCTGTCGTCGACGTTATCACATCAAGGAAGTCGATGATGGCGAAGGGACTTCTGCAGAATTTGAAGTTGGGCCATCGTTTATTCTCTCAGCGAAAGACCTCTGTGCTCTCCCATTGTTGCCTGCGTTAGTTGAAAAAGGTGTAGCCTCTCTTAAAATTGAAGGTCGCGCGCGTAATCCTGAATATGTCGCAAATGTTATCAAAGCTTACCGTATGGCACTTGATGCTATTGCCGCAGGAACGTATGATGAAGCAACGCAACAAGCATGCATGAAACTTGTTGAAGCTGTTTATCATCGCCCCTTTGCTCAAGGGATGCTTCTTGGACGCCCAGGGCAACAACAATTTTGTAAAGATGATGCAAACTTGGCGACAGAGAAAAAGATTTATATTGGCGTTATTCGCAATTACTATGCCCGACCTTCGGTGGTTGAATTGCTCATGCACGATGGCGCATTGTCCATCGGTGATAAAATCGCAATTCACGGACCGATGACGGGGGTTGTAACAATGGAGATTGAAACACTCCGTCGCGATGACGAAACCCCTACCCAACTTAAACGTGGAGATTGGGCAACCTTTAAGGTGCCTTCACGCATTCGACCAGGCGACAAGGTCTATCGCGTGATTCCCGCTTTTCCAACCCCTTTACGATAAAAACAACGTTTTAAAACGATTCATAATAGGAAACAAAAATGATGGAAGAAAAATATCCGTTTCATTCAATTGAACCCAAGTGGCAGAAATATTGGGACGACACCGGCACATTCCGTTGTGATGCGCACGATGATAGCAAGCCTAAATTCTATTGCTTAACCATGTTCCCCTATCCTAGCGGTCATATGCACGTAGGTCATGGTCGTAACTATATCATGGGTGACGTCATCACGCGTTATAAGAAAATGACAGGCTACAATGTGCTCTCGCCTATGGGTTGGGATAGTTTTGGCTTGCCTGCAGAAAACGCTGCAAAGAAATTTAATGTTCATCCCCATAAGTGGACCATTGAAAACATTGCAGAAATGAAGCGTCAGGTTCGTAGCTGGGGCGTTGGCTATGACTGGGAACGAGAAATCGCAACGTGCCACCCGGATTACTATAAGTGGACACAGTGGGTCTTCTTGCAAGCCTACAAGCTTGGTGTTGCCTATCAAAAGGAAGCCCCTGTCAATTGGTGCCCTCTTTGCACAAATTTGGCGAATGAAGAAGTTACCGCCGACGGCCACTGCGATCGTTGCGGTCGTGTAGTTGAAAAGAAGAATCTTAATCAATGGTTCTTCCGTATCACGCAATACGCAGATCGCCTTTTAAAGGATCTCGATCTCCTCGAAGGATGGCCCGAAAAAGTTCGTCAAATGCAAGCGAATTGGATCGGCAAGTCGGAAGGTACACAGGTCACCTTTAAGGTCACTGAAACTGGAGACGAATGTGCCGTTTATACGACACGCCCTGACACGATCTTTGGTGTTACCTTTATGGCAATTGCGCCAGATCATCCGCTCGTTAAAAAACTCCTTGCAGGGACAGAAAAAGAGGTAGAAGTTAAAGCCTTTGCAGAAAAGCTTGCAAATATTCCCGCGACGGATCGTTTCTCTGATGCAATTGCAAAGGAAGGTGTCTTCACAGGCTTCCACGTAACCAATCCCTATAACGGTGATAAAGATATTGAACTTTGGGTAACGAACTACGTAGTTGCAGATTCTGGCACGGGCATTGTTATGGCAGTGCCAACACATGACCAACGCGACTGGGACTTTGCTACGAAGTACAATATCCAAAAGAAGATTGTCATTCAAAATCCTGAAGGCACACTTGATCTCGCAACAATGACTGCGGCCTATGTTGATGATGGTATTCTCGTTAACTCGGGCGACTTCAACGGCATGAAAAATCGCGAAGCAATCAAGGCTATCACCCAGGCTGGTGAAGCCGCAGGCTTTGCAAAGGCCACGACCAATTTCCGTATTCGCGACTGGAACGTTGCTCGTCAGCGTTATTGGGGCGCTCCGATTCCAATCATTCACTGCCCACACTGTGGCACAGTGCCTGTTCCAGAAGATCAGCTCCCTGTTCGCCTTCCCGATGATGTCGACTTCTCAAACACCGACCAAGGCAATCCTCTTGCCCGTCATGAAGGCTTTGTTAACACGACCTGTCCAGTCTGCGGTGCCGCTGCAAAGCGTGAAACCGATACGCTCGCACAGTGGCTCTGTTCGTGCTGGTACTTCTTGCGTTATATTGACGCACGTAATGAAAATGCGCCTTTCGATAAGGCGCTCGTTGACAAGTGGATGCCTGTCGATCAGTATATCGGTGGTGTTGAACATGCTGTGCTTCACCTCCTCTATTCTCGCTTCGTCGTGAAAATCCTCAATGATGCAGGTGCGCTCGACTGCGTTGAGCCCTTCCAGTCTCTCTTCACGCAAGGCATGATTTGTAAGCGTTGCGAACAGGATGATGGCAAGTACGTCAAGGGTAAGCTCTATAAGATGTCAAAGTCGGTGGGCAATGTTGTTTCACCAGACGAACTCATTGAAAACTATGGCGCTGATACTGTTCGTCTCTACACGCTCTTTATCGGCCCGCCCGAACTCGATGCTGAATGGCAGGATGCTGCAGTTCAAGGTCCCTATCGCTTCCTCTCTCGCCTTTGGAAGAAGGCATATGAAGCGAAGGCTATTATTCCTACTACAGACACCGCAGTCGATATCGCAGCGCTCACCCCCGCAGAACGTGATCTCTATCGCAAGTTGCACCAAACCCTTACAGGTGTTACAGATTCGATTGAACATGGCTTCCGCTTCAATACTGCCATCGCCCAGTTAATGGAATTGATGAATGTGCTTGATAAGGCGAAAATTGAGGCTGGTTCAAGCGATGCTGCAAAGGCCCTCCTTCGTGAAACGTTGGTCACCATTGCACGTATGATGGCGCCTATTACGCCTCATATCGCAGAAGAACTTTGGGAACAGTTTGGTTGCGCTCCTGCAGGTGTTATGAATGCAGGTTGGCCAACTGTTAATTCAGAGGCACTGAAAGAAGATTCCTTGCAAATCATTCTTCAGGTTAATGGTAAAATGCGTGGCAAAATTACGGTTCCTGCAGGTTTGAATAAGGATGAGCTTGAAGCTGCTGCATGCGCTTCTGAAGAAGTTCAACGCCATACTGCAGGTCAAACAATTGTGAAGGTGATTGTTGTACCTGGCAAACTCGTGAACGTCGTTGCAAAGTAAAACGTCATTCTATAAAACAAAAAGAGAGCGGATCATTACGATTCGCTCTCTTTTTTAGTTTAATGCTTTAAAATTATTTACTTAGCCATCCAAGCACGTTGAAAAACATCTGCAATAGCAGCCTCTGTTGGAACGCCTTCATGCACCTTCTCGCCTGCAACAAAAAAGGTCGGGACATAATAATAATCCAACGTCTCAGCAAAAGCAGGCTCTTCATCTTCATTTACAATTTTCAACGGGATTTCTCGGTACTCTGGATGTTGTTGAAGTAAGTCCTCAATCATCTCCATTGCACGACGGCAATGTGGGCATCGTTGAAGCCTCATTAAAAGAATCGGCTGCATCTCATCCTCCTTTACTTCATTAATTCAGAAAGGCGTTCTTCGTCATCCTTTTCAATCACATCACGAAAGATCTTTAAGTGTTCCATGAATGTATCAATAGATGCTATCAAAGCTTTCTTATTTTGCTTGAAAATAGGACGCCACATTGAAATTGGTGAGTGCGCAATACGTGTCATAGATGCTAATCCCCCACCTGCAAAACGCGCATTTAAAGCTTGATTACGTTCAGCTTCTTTAATCGTTCTTAGCAATGCATAAGCCAACACATGTGGCATGTGCGAAAGAAGAGCTGCTGTTTGATCGTGTTCTTCTGCCGACATTGTAGCAAGAATTGCTCCCACTTGAGACCACATCGCACTCACACGACAAAGCGCTTCCGAATCACTCTCTGCAGGATTGATCAACAGACAAAACCTGTTTCGAAATAAATTATCCACCGCAGCATCAGGGCCACTCTTCTCTGTTCCTGCCATCGGATGACAGGCAATAAACTGCTTACGCTTAGGATGGGTTGCAATTGTTGCTGTCAATTCTGCCTTTGTGGAACCTACATCAATGACAATCTGTTCTGACCGTAAACGATCTAAAACACCCGGAAGCGTTTGTACAAGCACATCAACTGGTGTCGCAAGAACAATTAATTCTGAAGCTTCTACTAATGCTTCCAGTGTTTCTACGGTTTCATCCACAAGACCAAGTTCAAGCGCACGCTCTGCACGTGCAGGAGTACGATTCCAGCCAATAAGGCGTTGGGTAAGCCCCATCGCACGAAGGTCGCGCGCAAGCGATCCTCCAATAAGCCCAATGCCTGCAATTCCAACTGTCTTAAAAAGCATTGTATTCATCTATTTTCTCTCAAATATTTATAGGCGCTTTTGCATGACGCGCACAACCAAGATTAGCCATACCGTAAATAGCCGCAGTTTCAGCACGAAGAATGAGCGGACCTAACGTCACAGGAATTGCTCCATGTTGAAGGATCGTCTCCATTTCTGTTGCAGTAAAATCGCCCTCTGGTCCACACCACCAACCCCATGTTTGGTCTTGCACAAGCGGATCAAGCGTATCAAGAACTGGTTTCAATGGACGCGCATGAGGAATTAATGCCGCAACAATTAAGGTTGTACACCGATTCATTAAGGATTCCGTTTCTGCAAAACGCATCGGAGGGTGTACAATTGGAATATGTGTTGTCCCACATTGACGCGAAGCGGCCTCTACAATACGTTGCCAACGTTCGCGCTTTGTTATCGCTTGCTTCCCCTCTAATCGCACCACTGTGCGTTCACTCATCACGGGGACAATCTCTGTCACTCCAAGTTCTGTTGCCTTCTCAAGCAACCACTCCATACGGTCTCCTTTTGGAATACACGCAAAGAGAACCACTTTTACAGGAGTTTTTTCTGTTTCAAAGATGGGCTGTTTAGCTTCCAATAATAGTCCATTCGTCAACCGTTGTGCCACATGATAGAGGCGTGCATGTCCACAACCATCAAAGAGCGAAACTTCCGTTCCTTCCTTTGCACGAAGCACATGCATAAGATGATGTGCCTCCTCGCCTTCCAAGAGAAGTTGCGCTTCCTTTAATGCATCAGGTGAAACATGTTGACGATACATAATAGCCTCACTTTAATCGACGGAGCAACTTACGTTGACGACGTTCTTCACGACTCCGCAAACGTGCGAGTTTTCGTTCCTTACGACGAGCAAGCCGCGTTTCACGTTTGACTAGACGCGCTGCACGAATCTCATCTCGATGCGTAATACGCGCCATTGCGACCTTTGCAATACGCCACTGCAAAAAGAGAAATACACCAAAGAAAAGCAGAATCACAAGAATAACTAGAAATGGCGAGGTTTCCCACGTGGACTTCATCCAATTGAGAGCTGGACGAAAAACGCTCGGCATAAAATAGACCACAATAAAGCTTTGAAAGAAACATGATAAGGCTGAAAAAATAGTATATAGGAGGAAGTTCACCTTCAGCATTCCCGCCGCCAATAATGCAGGTGTACGGATTCCAGGTGTAAATCTGATGATAAACATCGTCTTTCCAAGATGACGATCAAAGAACTTTCCACATGCCTCTATTTGTCCTTGATGCTGTTGTACCCACTTCATACGTGCCACGTAACGCATCGCAAAACGCACGGGTAGATACATCAATAAGTCTCCAATGAAGACCCCCCAGAATGTACTCTGAAAAGCGACTGCAACACTCAAAATACCTTCCGAAATCAATGGAGGCACAATAGTCCAACACACAACATTCTCAAAGAAAAACGTAGCAATCGCAGTAAACCACCCTTGTACAAGAGGATATTCACTTGTCGTGCGAATCATTTCAATCCATCCATCAAGAACAGAGGCGGATGTTGCAAAAAAATCTATCATAATTTAATCCTCTTTTAGCAATTTTTTATCAGCAGGCAAATGTAAGTAGTGCCCAATCTCTTCTGCAATGGAAGCAAAAATTGGCGCCGAAACATCTCCACCTGCATGTTCCTTACTCTTTGGTCGTTCAATCGTAACAAGAATTGTTAGCTCTGGATCGCTAGCAGGATAAATTCCTACAAAAGAAGCATTATAATCTGTTGAACTATAAACGCCATTCACAGGGATCTGCGCCGTTCCTGTCTTACCTGCAACTCGATAAGAAGGTAATCTCGCACGCCAACCTGTTCCCCCATACCACCCAGGAATACGCGCATCCTTCTCTACAACTGAAGTCATCAAATCTATAACCGTTGAAGCTGTCTTCTGCGAAAAAGGACGCCCTTTTACTTCAGGCTCAAAGTGCTTTACCACGACATAATTATCACGATTGTCTAAATCTTCCGAAGCACGAATCTCGCGAACAATCATTGGTCGCATTAACTTACCCCCATTTGCAAGAGCAGAATAGGCCGTACAAAGCTGAATTCCTGTTAAGGCAATGCCTTGACCAATTGGCATACGCGTTGGAGAAAGCTTACTCCACTTTGAATAATGTGGAACAATTCCCGCTTCCTCACCTACAAGATCAATCCCTGTTAATTGTCCAAAACCTAATGCGCGAAATGCCGCATAAAGAAGTTGATACTCCTTAAATCCAAGTTTCGGATTAGCTTTTGCCATTTCAAGACCAATCTTAGCTGTACCAATATTAGATGACTTCGCTAAAATTACACGTGCATTATAATGACCTGGATCAATATGATCACTCAACCGGCGGCCCGCATAAAACCATGGAGCTCGAACTTCAAACGTTGTATGTTCATTAATAATGCCTCGTTCTATCGCCATTGCAACAATCAAAGGCTTCATCACTGATCCAGGTTCAAAGTTACGCGAAATTGCAATGTTTTTCCATAAATTTGCAGGATACAATCCATACTTTTCTGGAGGGAAACTCGGCAATGTTGCCATACCTAAAATTTCCCCTGTCTTTGCACGTTGAACAATAATCATTCCAGAATCGGCTTGATAACGTTCAATCGCCTCCGACAAGCGTTTCTCAATAATATACTGTACCCCATTATCAATTGTTAAAACAACATCATTACCATGTTCTGCTGGCGTTTCTTCTTGACGGAGTTCTCGAATTTCTCGACGTCGTGCGTCAACCTTCGTCTCAATTCGCCCATTATGCCCTTTTAGCTCCTTATCAAATCGTTGCTCAATACCATAGACACCTTGGCCTTCAGCGTTAATATAACCAACCACATGGCTTAAACGCGCTCCATTAGGATGTGAACGAACAGAAACTTGTTCACTAAAATTAACCCCTGCGATACGCTCACCTTTAGGCACCGTATATGCGGTACGACGACTCAACTCTTCAATCGCATAATTATCTGAGATCTCTCCTAAACGAATCGTTGTTAAACGTTTTCCGCGATAAGTTTTCTCTGCAAAAAAAGCCTCACTTACACGTTCTTCTGGGATTTTTAATAACTCGGCAATCTCTCGTGGTAACGTCTCCATATTGACATCACTACGTTTTAACTTTGGATCTTTACGATCAATATAAACTACACGTCCAGGCACACTTTCCACAAGCACCTGTCCATTACGATCTAAAATTCGCCCTCGCAAACCAAGTAGCTCATATGTTGCAGAGTAATCTCGTTGTTTATAATCCGCTGCGGCAGGCTCAATAAGATGCAACTGTATTAAACGCAAAAAGACGAGTCCGAATAATCCGAACACGCCTAGTGCGACACATATTATCCAGCCTCTTGCTGCGCTTCGCTCTCGTCTTTCCATAGAGCTTAATATCTTTAGTTACGTGACCGTGAACGTGACCGTGTGACTTGTTGAGACGTCGTCGTCGCAACAACCTCTTGATTCTGTTTATTACGCACTTGCGCAAGTTCATGCTTCAACTTTGGATTCATCACCAACGTATTCGTCGCTGAATTAACACGGACTTGACGATCCGGTGTTGGTGCTGTCATCGCAAGGCCATGACGCGAAATGGCTTCATTCAAACGCGCAGGCTCCATCATTTGATTCCACACAGCAGAAACGCGAACAAGTGCTGCCTTTTGTTCACGTGCGGTTTGTTCCAAACGCTTCACCTCATTCGCCACTTGGTCCACACTTAAGCTATAATAGCTATAAATCACCCACGGCGCAATGAGGAAAAGAATCACAACCACAAAGACCCCCATTTTAGGAGTGAGAGTGCTATTCATTTTGTGACGACGATTACGCTTTGACATAACGCACCTCCTCAACTCTTCTCACCGCACGCAACTTTGCGCTGCGCGCACGTGGATTAACCGCAATCTCCTCTGGCCGCCCTACCACAGCCTTTCGGAAAACCAACTCGCAACGGGGCAACTTTCCTTGCCATTCGCTTCCACCCTGTTGCAACGAGACTTCACGACCGCAATGTTCACGAAATGCCAACTTCACAATACGATCGGTCAAACTTTCAAACGTCAAAATTGCAAACACACCACCGGGTTTTAACAAGGCGATACCATCTTCAATTGCTTGAACCAGATCCCCTACCTCATTATTTACCGCCATACGAAAGGCTTGGAAAACACGTGTTGCGGGGTGACGACCTTTTGTGTGAGCACCGCCGACCACACTTGCAACACAATCTGCCAAATCCAACGTTTCCAAAAAAGGCGCTTGTTTACGACGGCGATCAATCGCTCGAGCAATCGCACCTGCACGCTTTTCCTCACCATAGGTACGAAAAATCTCTGCCATTTCATCAACCGTTAAACGCGCAATCAAATCCGCAGCACTTTCACCCGCATCATTGCGCATACGCATATCCAGTGGTCCATTATTACGGAAACTGAAACCACGTTCAGGCGTATCGAGCTGATCGCTACTCACACCGAGATCCAACAAAATGCCATCGACTGCCTCAAACCCATGAGCACGTGCCAACCGGCCAATCTCACCATGTGCACCATGAATCAACGTATGCGTGCCTGGTATTTCATCGCGCTTAAGATTATTCGCCGCACGCGCAAGAGCCTCACCATCACGATCAATTCCTAACAAACGCCCCGTAGGGCCTGCAAGCCGCATCACGGCACTTGCGTGACCCGCCTGACCAAGTGTGCCATCAATATAAACACACCCTGCCTGAGGAGCAAGTGCTGCAATTGTCTCTTGTAATAAGACAGGAATATGCATAACTCACACACTTAGAAATCGATTGCAGCCAAAGCTTCGCCCAAAGCGGCCTGATCCACCGTCTCAACCACAGCACGTGCTTCAGCGGCCCAGATTTCGCCATAGGCAACAGCACCAACAAAGGCCACACGACCTTTGATGTTTGCGAATTCCAACAAACGGTCACTGATGCGAATACGGCCTTGCACATCAATCGGCAACTGCTCAGAATTCTCACCAATCACACGCAACGTCCGTGCAACCGTTGGATCTGACAAACGACGTGTCTTTAATTTCTCCAACAACTGTTGCATTAAACTTGCCGGCATCAAGCGTAAACACTTGGTATGCGGATCTGCCATTACGAAAACATAAGAAGGCTGCCCCATCGCATCACGCCATCCCGAAGGGATTGTCACGCGACGCTTAGGATCCAATGCATGCGATGCGCTGCCTGAAAAAACAGCGCAATCCAACACGGATTCAAGTGGCTTTTCTTTTGTTCCCATAGTTTGACCTTTTATGACACTATTAAACACTTTTCCCCACCAATCCGTCAAGCGAATTTATAAAAAACTTTCTTGTAATAATTTTTAAGTCAAAAATGCCCCTTTTTCTCCTCTTTTTACATATTTTTCAAAGTGATTCAAAAATAAAAAAAGATTAATTCCAAAACCTGCGTCATTTTTGACACAAATTTTGGAATTAAAAAAAGTGCGTAACTCAAATCGAGTCACGCACTTTTTTAAATGATGTTACGCTCTACTTACATCATTCCACCCATACCAGGATCAGGCATTGCGGGAGCCGTCTTGGGCTCAGGAATTTCAGTTACCATACATTCGGTGGTAAGGAGAAGGCCAGCAATCGATGCTGCATTCTGGAGGGCAGAACGTGTCACCTTAGCGGGATCAAGCACACCAGCCTTAATGAGGTCAACAAATTCACCTGTCGCCACATTGTAACCGTTGCTACCCTCAGCGCACTTGACCTTTTCAACGATAAGTGCAGCTTCAAGACCCGCATTAGAAACAAGCTGACGAAGAGGAGCTTCCATCGCACGGCCAAGGATTTCTGCACCAATGCGTTCATCACCAGCGAGGGTTGCAGCGCAAGCTTCAACAGCCTTCTGGCAACGGAGGAGAGCTACGCCACCACCCGGAACAACGCCTTCTTCCACTGCAGCACGGGTTGCATGGAGAGCGTCATCAACACGATCCTTCTTTTCCTTCATCGCAGCTTCCGTCTGAGCGCCAACCTTAATCACAGCAACGCCACCAGCGAGCTTAGCGAGACGTTCCTGAAGCTTTTCACGATCATAGTCAGAAGTCGTCGTTTCAATCTGATGCTTAATTTCAGCAACACGACCCTGAATTTCAGATGTCTTACCTGCGCCTTCAACAATTGTAGTCGATTCCTTGTCAACCGTGATACGCTTTGCCTTACCGAGCTGTTCAATTGTAACCGAATCAAGTTTGATTCCGAGATCTTCAGAGATGACCTGGCCACCCGTGAGGATAGCGATATCCTTAAGCATTTCCTTACGACGATCACCGAAACCAGGAGCCTTCACAGCGCAAATCTGGAGGTTACCGCGGAGACGGTTCACCACGAGCGTAGCAAGTGCTTCACCTTCAACATCTTCCGCAATGATCAACAACGGGTGACCGCTCTTAGCAACACCCTGAAGAACGGGAAGCATATCGTTAAGATTTGAAATCTTCTTTTCGTAGATAAGCACATAGGGACTATCAAGGATGCATTCCATGCTTTCAGCAGCCGTCACAAAGTAAGGGCTAAGGTAACCCTTATCGAACTGCATACCTTCCACAACGTCAGAGATGGTTTCTGTCGTCTTACCATCTTCAACTGTAATTGTGCCATCCTTACCAACCTTATCCATTGCATCTGCGATGATATTACCAATTTCAGTATCACCGTTTGCAGAAATGGTTGCAACCTGTGCGACTTCATCCGAGGTCGAAACCTTCTTTGCAAGACCAGCAATCGCTTCAACCGCAGCAGCTGCAGCCTTATCAATACCACGCTTCACAGCCTGAGGATTAGCGCCAGCAGTAACATTCTTCAAACCTTCACGATAAATTGCTTCACCAAGAATCGTTGCGGTAGTTGTACCATCACCAGCGATATCATTAGTCTTCGAAGCCACTTCGCGCACCATTTGAGCGCCCATGTTTTCAAAAGGATCGGGAAGTTCAACTTCCTTTGCAACCGTCACGCCATCCTTTGTGATTTGAGGAGAACCGAACTTCTTGTCAATGATGACATTACGACCACAAGGGCCGAGCGTTGTAGCGACAGCCTTAGCGAGCTTGCTCACGCCATTAAGAATTGCCTGACGTGCGTCACCTTCATACTTCATTTGCTTTGCAGACATTGTATTATCCTTTATTAAAATTATATACCGACAAACGCTTAACCAAGAATACCGAGAAGATCATCCGAGCGAACGAGTTGATACGTTGTGCCATTCAACTTCACTTCAGTGCCACCATACTTCGGCAAGAGCACCACATCACCAATCTTCACGTCAAAAGGCATTTCCTTGCCATCCTTGTCACGCTTGATACCGAGCGCGATAACAGTGCCTTCCATCGGCTTTTCCTTTGCTGTGTCAGGGATAATGATACCACCACGGGTAACCTCTTTTTCTTCATTAGGGAGCACGAGAACGCGATCACCGAGCGGACGAATTGCGGGAGTATTAGACATTGTTAATTTCCTTTCTTAAATGGGATGCTGTACACCCTCTTCGGGTGCACAGCGCAAAACGATTAGTTCATCTTAAAGTCAGCATCAACGACATTGTCATCTTGCTTCTTTTCTGCTTCGGGAGAAGGGCCTTCTGCGCCAGCACCAGCACCCGGAGCGGCACCTTCTTGCTGATACATTGCAGCACCGGCCGTCTGAAGAATCTGAACGAGCGCATCCTGCTTTGCCTTAATCGTAGCATTATCTGTGCCAGCGAGCGCATCCTTCAATTCCTTGATTGCCTCTTCAATCTTGGTCTTGGTTTCTGCAGGCACCTTATCGCCATTTTCCTTGAGCATCTTCTCAGCTTGATAAGCCATCTGCTCAGCTTGGTTACGCGTTTCGATTGCAGCCTTGCGTTCTTCGTCTTCCTTTGCGTATTTTTCAGCATCCTGACGCATTTTTTCGATCTCTTCCTTCGAAAGACCCGAAGATGCCGTAATCGTGATCTTCTGTTCCTTACCCGTACCCTTATCCTTTGCGGTCACATTAAGAATACCATTCGGGTCAATATCAAACGTCACCTCAATCTGAGGCACACCACGTGGAGCAGGAGGAATACCTTCAAGGTTGAAACGACCGAGCAACTTGTTATCAGCCGCCATTTTACGCTCACCCTGGCAAATCTTAATTTCAACACCAGGCTGATTATCAACAGCTGTCGAGAAAACTTCAGACTTCTTACAAGGAATCGTCGTATTGCGATCAATCAACGGTGTAGCAATACCACCAAGTGTTTCGATTGAAAGCGTGAGCGGCGTCACGTCAAGCAAAAGCACGTCCTTCACTTCACCCTTCAAGATGCCGCCCTGAATTGCTGCACCCATGGCCACCACTTCATCAGGATTAACACCCTTATGAGGTTCCTTGCCAAAGATTTCCTTAGCTTTTTCCTGAAGGCGAGGCATACGTGTCTGACCACCTACGAGAACAACTTCATCCACCGAAGAAATACCCGCATCTTCCATACACTTACGGCAAGGTCCCACCGTGCGTTCAACCAACACGTCAGCGAGTTGCTCCAATTTTGCGCGAGAGAGCGACTCTGTCAAGTGCTTCGGTCCCGTTGCATCCATCGTGATAAAGGGAAGATTAATTTCGCTCGTCTGAGCACTCGAAAGTTCAACCTTTGCCTTTTCTGCCGCTTCCTTAATACGCTGAATAGCCTGGTTATCCTTCGAGAGATCAATCCCTGTTTGCGCCTTGAACGAATCAAAGAGCCACTGCATGATTGCTTGGTCAACGTCATCACCGCCGAGCTGCGTATCACCATTAGTTGCCTTCACTTCAAAGACACCATCACCAATATCAAGCACAGAAATATCAAACGTACCACCGCCGAAGTCATACACCGCAATTTTTTCATCACGCTTCTTATCCAAACCATAAGCGAGCGAAGCTGCAGTAGGCTCGTTGATAATACGAAGCACTTCAAGACCTGCAATTTTACCAGCATCCTTCGTTGCCTGGCGCTGAGAGTCATTGAAATAAGCCGGCACCGTAATAATTGCCTGCGTAATAGGCTCACCCAAACGCATTTCAGCATCAGCCTTCAACTTTGCCAAAATCATAGCCGAAATTTCTGGCGGAGAGAACGTCTTATCGCCCACCTTAATTGCAGCGTCACCATTTGCAGCACGCGTCACTTCATAAGGGACCATTGCGATTTCCTTCTGCATTTCATCGAACTTACGGCCCATGAAACGCTTCACTGAATAAATCGTACCCTTCGGATTCATTACCGCCTGACGCTTTGCAGGCAAACCAACCAAGCGCTCACCATTTGCAGCAAAAGCAACAATTGAAGGTGTTGTACGCTGACCTTCTGCATTTTCCAACACACGAGCTTCTCCACCTTCCATGATTGCCATGCAAGAATTGGTTGTACCCAAGTCAATACCAAGAACTTTACTCATAACTAGATTCCTTTCTAAAAAATACTCGCAACTATACGAGCTTCCGACTCTCTTATTGCAAATATTATGCCAAAAATGGAAATTTTCCTTTATTCAGTTATAAAAATAAAGAAACCGTGCCACATGGCATACACCATCTATGCCAAATTTTCAACCCTGCCATCTATAGCAGGGTTAAAATGTATACGTACCCTAAGAACACTCTTCTATGTAAATTTTAGCTAAGGGTTTCAGTTTTTCAATATTTCCATACTCTATTATGCCATCCGTAAAGTATCGTAAATGAATAACTTATTTTGAAAATATTGTGCTGTTTAAAATATGTCTTAAAAATAGTATAAATCGTACTATGTTGTTCTTTAAAATGTGTTTCGGAAAACGTTTTGGCCGACGAATAAAATAGTTCGATATTTTGCTTGGCACATTTTTTGGCCTGCTTAAATTGTTTTAGGAAAATAGTACGATTGATTGAAAAAGTAAAATCAATGGTTTTTGAAAAATAAAATAGGCTTTATCAGATGATTGTACTATATGGGAGGACTGAGTTTACATTCTTATTCCGTTGTACTCTAATTGCTTATTTTGACGGGTAAAATTAATCCTGAAATATAAAACAGAAAGATGCCTTTGTACTATCGCATCTCGCTAAAATTAATGTAGAACCATGTTAAATTCATAAAACAAGAAGTTCTAAATTAACGAGATAAATAATCTAACGCAGCTTTTGCCCGAGTATCTCCTTGCTCTGCAGCTTTACGATACCAATAGACGGCTTATACAATATCTTTCCCTACACCATATCCGTTAGTATACAAATATCCAAAAATACCTTGTACTTTTGCATCTCCTTGTTCAGCAGCTTTACGCCACCAATACGCGGCTTGCTTAAAGTCTTTTTTTAGGTAATGATACTATTCTATTTGGATGGAGCAGTGAAAATTTGAGGCCAACGACTCAAAAAATTAATTATATTGCTTCTTCCACTCACAGTCAAATTTTTTCGCAATTGAAGCTTTTATGATACGGGAAGGTGAATACGAAAACACCACCTACTCGGTGGGGAAAATGAGGGGGGAATTGATGGGGATTAGGTCTTAAACTCAAAGCAATAGGTTTTGTGCTTCAAAGCAATAGGGTTTAGTTTTTCAATATTTCCATACACTATTCTATCGACCGTAAACACTTGCAAATCAATAACTTATTTTGAATAATATTGTACCGTGGAAAAGATGTCTTAAAAACAGTATAAATCGTAGTATTTTGTTCTTTAAAATGTGTTTCGGGAAACTATTTAGCCGACGGATAAAATAGTACGATAGTTTGCTTGGCACACTTTTGGCCTGCCTAAATGATTTTAGGAGAACAGTACGATTGATTGAAAAAGTGAAACTAAGGGAAGAGGTCTAAATAAAGATTAATAAAAATACTACCGAATATGTCGTTTCACATAATCTAACAACTCGGACCTTGTCGCGCCTTCAAGTTGGCGCGTGTAACAATCTTTAATGCGATTTCCCATTGCAGGTCCTGGCTTATAACCAAGTTCAATCAAAACTTTTCCCGTAATAATTGGTGTTGGTAAGACCGACTCATGCTTAAACTGTTCAAGCGTTGCCATTACAGCCTCATAAATATCCAACTTTGAA
This sequence comes from Candidatus Spyradenecus sp., assembly GCA_045613865.1. Classification (GTDB taxonomy): domain Bacteria; phylum Verrucomicrobiota; class Kiritimatiellia; order RFP12; family DVOR01; genus Spyradenecus. Next base: position 21,860 of record JAZLBT010000020.1, read on the forward strand.
TGCGATGACAAACAATCCAAGCGATGCAGTGCCAATTCTAAAGCAATCGTTGGACGTCCTAACATCATACGCCGCGTTGAAATTCGCATCTTAGGGAATTCGATAAAATGCATATGATGCCGTACCGCCACGACAACATCATCGATAATACTACGTGCAAGTTTAAAACGTGTTAAGATAGACTCCGACATTCGTGCCCCAACCTCAGCATGCCCTGGCGTACGATACCATGGTGAACCATCTGGTTTTTTCTGCACACGTAACGATGCAGGTTTTCCAATATCGTGTAAAAGAACACTCCACACAAGTTTCGGATCTCGTGGCAATGGGATACGCTCAATCATACACATTGTGTGTTGCCACACATCCCCCTCAGGATGCCACTGTGGATCCTGCAAACATCCCCGTAACGCACACAACTCCGGAAAAAACACCTGCAATAATCCACTCTTATAAAATTGCTCTAACGCTTCCACTGGTCGTTGGGCTTCACAAAGTGTTCGAATAAACTCCGTTGTAATACGCTCTTGACTAACACATCCCAATTCACTAGCCTCTTGCAAAATTGCTTGCCACGCTTCCTCTTCAATTTGCCATCCACAAACCGCAGCAAATCGAATCGCTCGCAACATTCTTAAGCGATCTTCTTGAAAACGCACACGTGCTGAGCCCACTGCACGCACAAGACCACAATTTAAATCTTCCACCCCTCCAACAAAATCAATAACCTTATCCTCAAGAGGATTGTAAAATAACGCATTCACCGTAAAATCACGCCGTTGCGCATCATGTTCTGCCGAATCAAACTCTATCGACGTAGGATGGCGACCATCTTGATACCCCCCATCTGTACGAAATGTGGCCACATCATAGCTAACCCCATCAATCACCACCAACATTACTCCAAAACTCTTCCCTACCCCAACACATTGCTGAGGGAAAAGCATGGCAACCTCATCTGGTGTTGCACTTGTTGCAATGTCTATATCCTTTACATTTGCTCCTCGCAAGGCATCACGTACACATCCTCCGGCATAATAAGCAATAAAACCTGCGGTGAATAAACGCCGAACAATTCCTAACGCACGCTCTTCTAATAAATGATCCGAAGGATGTTTAAACTGTAACTTTATATTCATCTTATTTTATAATCCTACAACACTTACAATACGAAAAAGTCATAAAAAAAGCTCTCGCGAGAAGCGAGAGCCTTTTTCTTATTCCCATTCAATAGTGCCAACCGGCTTAGGCGTGATATCAACAAGGACGCGGTTTATACCAGGAACTTCTGCCGTAATGCGTGCGGTGAGGTGTTCCATTAAGTCCCAATCAAGGCGTTCTACCGAGGCGGTCATCGCGTCAATGGTATTGACTGCACGAATAATGCAGGGCCATTCATAAGCGCGTGCATTGTTACGGACGCCGACGGAACGAATGTCGGGGATAACAGTAAAGTATTGCCACACTTTACCTGCGAGACCGTTCTTGTCGAATTCTTCACGAAGGATAGCATCAGCTTCACGGAGAGCTTCAAGGCGATCACGAGTGATTGCGCCCAAACAACGTACACCAAGGCCAGGGCCAGGGAAGGGTTGACGGTAGACCATGTTATCGGGGAGGCCTAAGGCGGAACCACAGGCACGAACTTCGTCCTTAAAGAGCATCTTCAATGGTTCGACGAGTTCGAACTGAAGGTCTTCAGGGAGGCCACCAACATTATGGTGGGACTTAACGACCTTGGCAGTCTTGGTACCAGATTCAACGATATCGGGGTAGATTGTACCTTGTGCAAGGAAGTCAATGCCGTCGAGTTTGCGGGCTTCTTCTTCAAAGACACGGATAAATTCTGCGCCGATAATCTTACGCTTTTGTTCAGGGTCTTCAACGCCTTCGAGTTTGTTCAAGAAACGATCGGTGGCATCAACATAGACGAGATTTGCACCAAGTTGCTTACCAAAGACGTTGACGACTTGTTCAGGTTCACCCTTGCGTAAGAGGCCGTGGTTGACGTGAACACAGGTCAATTGTTTACCGATAGCCTTAATCAAGAGGGCTGCAACAACAGAACTGTCAACGCCACCGGAGAGCGCGAGGAGAACCTTGCGGTCACCGACTTGACGACGGATGAGCTCAACCTGGTCGGCAATGAAGTTCTCAACGTTCCAGTTCTGTACGGCTTTGCAAGTACCGAGAACAAAGTCGGAGAGGATTTGACGACGGGTTGCTTCATCGACTGGAAAGGTGGCCACATCACAGGGGCACTTGCCGGTATGTTCAATGGTCAAGCAAGGGAGGCCCGCGTTGGCGATAGCATCAGAGATATCAATCTTTTCGCCGTCAACAATGTTATTAGGGCCACCATTCAAGATGAAACCACGAACATTGGGCAATGCGGCAAGTTGGTCTGCCGTTAAATCGTGCGGGTGAATTTCAGAATAGACGCCGAGGGCGCGGATATCACGGGCGAGAAGCGAGTTTTCTTCACTTCCTAAGTCAATGACAACAATCATATCTTGCTGCATAGAATCACTCCTTTTCTCAAAAAAGATGGCGTATTATAGCACTTTTTGCTTTTCATGAAAACATTTTTTTCGTTTTCACCTTGGCTTTTTCATACATTATTGTACAGGGGGTTCTAGTTGTGCAGGGGGTGTTTGCTGACGCTCGGCATACATTTTCTTTTGGAATTCGACGTCGCGCTTGAGCTTGCCAGCGAGGCGGGTATCGGGAGCAGCGTTAATTGCCTTTTCATAGGCTTCAATCATCTTAGGGATATTACGTGTAAAGGCGAAGTTGTCGCCTTGGAGTCGGTAGAGACGTTGGCGAACTTCAGGGATGAGGTCTTCACGTGCAACGTAAGCTTCAATACGTTGGGCATCTTCTTGCAATTGTTCAGGCGTAATACGACCTTGAAAGGTTTTTAAGAAGGCCTCAAGTTCTTCCATCTGCTTGGTTGCGATCTCAGCATTGATGATAGCATTTTTGAAGCCGAGGATATTTTGTTCATCAAGGGTATTGATTTCCTGGATAACATCAGTGTATTTGTCGCGGCAGACAGCGGGCAAGAGATTGATGGCTTCTGCGAGAAGCTGGGCACGTTCAAGACCTGTCTTTGTGGCAGCAGCAGCGAAGGCGGCATCGCGCTTCTCACGAACAGCAAATGCCTCCTTTAGAACTTGAGCGTAGTCTTCTGGGGTAGGACGTGCACCCGGGATGACAGCATAAGGCATCCCCTTTGCATCGGTCACAATGACGGTGGGGAAAGCTTCCACTTTATAGGACATACAGAGCTGTTCACGACGTTTTTGTTCTTCCGGGCTAATAGCAGCGCGCAAGAGCGGGTCGCGAGGGAAGAGGATGTTATGAACGACGATTTTGTCTGCCATTTCGTTCACAAAGCTTTCTGCAGGGAAGATTTGGCCTTCGAGAAATTGGCAAGCTGTGCACCAATCGGGGCCAGTGAAGTTCACAAGGATTGCGAGTTCATCATCTGTTGCCCACCGTGTAGCATCTGCGGCACTTTCTGTCTGGCGGATTTTAGTGGGTTTGGGTTTTCCCATTGCAAGGAAGGTTGCGGTTGCCACGAGGGCGAGGCCGATAACGGCGAGAATAGCTTTTTTCATTATTATTTCTCCTTTCAATTATTTGCGAGATCAGTTTTGTGGCGAGCACCTGGCAGGTCTGCAACGACCCGCGGACAGGCAAGACCGCCGAGGTGTTCGAGAAGATATTGACGTAAGCGCGGGGCACACTCTGACGGTGTACGGAAATGTTCAATCCCCTTAATTGGATCGCATTGGAAAATGTAGTACGGACGCACGCGTGCACGTTGAAGTTTGGCGCAGAGGCGTGCCATGACTTCAGGTTCATCATTAATACCACGGAGAAGCACACTCTGGTTCGAGACGGGAATACCATGAGTCACAAGCAAGGCACACGCAGCGATAGCTTCGGCTGTCAATTCATTGGGGTGGTTAAATTGTGTTTGCACCCAAACACGTCCTGAACGCGCGAGGCGTTTAACAAGCGTTTCGGTCCAGCGCATTGGAAGAACGGAAGGTGTGCGTGTGCAAAGGCGAATAGCATCGAGTTGATCAACCTCAGCAAGGGTATCGACCCAATGGAGCAGTGTTTCATCTGGCAACATCAAGGGGTCGCCTCCCGAGAGAAGAATTTCACGTACGCCGGGATTGTTTTTAAGATGGGTGAGCACATCCTCAAGTTGGGCTGTTTTACCATTGAGCAAGCCGCGGCGGGTACAATGGCGACAGTAGGCCGAACAAGTTGTCGAGAGCATCGCGAGGATACGGTCGGGGAAACGTTGTTTAATTCCAGGTGCTACAGCGGCTTGAGCCATCTCACCAAAGGGATCATCGGAGTACTCATCAGGAAGAAGTTCGCGTTGATCTGCGAAAAACTGCATTCGGAGCGGATCGTGCGCATCGTGGATATCCATCTGCGCGAGAAGATACGGTGTGAGGCGCATCGGCCAGTGGGCGACGTCTTCAATACCGATATCTGCGGCAGTCACGCTCTGTGCCAACTGCCATTGCCAATCCTTCCACTGCGCAGAAGGAACGTTGTCAACAGAGAGGGCGGCGAGATCAATCATGATGCGGGAAATTTAAGAATGCTTCAAAATCATGGAGGCGACAAACCTTTGCGCCCATCCGACGCGCGGCTCCGCCAAAGTCATTGTCATCGGTTACAAGTACGAGCGGGATATCGGTGTGTTCGCTATAGTACTTGAGTTGGTCGAGGATATAATTGTCGGCGCGATGCTCGGCGTTGCCGCCGCCAGAGTAGTGCCGTTGAATATTCTCTGCAATATCCGTTACACTCATAGTTGCGCCATCCCACACGAGGTGGGCAAAGGTCTCTGGCAAGTTACGAAGGAGCAACGAAAGGTCCTTTTCAAGGAGTTTGCGGTTCGCCTCGTGGGTACGTGCTTGTCCACGACGTTGGCGGTAGCGCCCTAGCCCATTGAGAATGTTATGACCATCAAGGAAGAGGAGCATGGGCGCATGACCGCGTAAGGCTGCGCAAAGTTCGGCATTCCGCTTTTCGATTGCGAGCTCTTCAGCATCAAATATGGAATCATCCTCTACGGTTGGAGCGGTCGTATCCCAGATTGAGACACGGCGAGCATAAAGTGTGCGAATTTCACGAACTTCCGCCTTGGAGAGAAGATTGAGCTTTTCGGTCGATTCCATCCATGTAAGGATTGCGGGGAGCTCGGCATCGGTCGCAGCATTTAATTTTTCCATCATCGCTTGTGCGAGTGGGGAGTATGTGCACGTTGGCAATTGACGACGCAAGCGGTCGAGCTCCTTCTCGAGCTCGGCCTTTGCGCGTAGGATCTGGGGGCTCTTTGCATTAGCCATACAAAGCACACGATTGACTTGGCAGAGTTTTTCCTCTAATGCTTCGACTTGTTGCTGAAGGCGCTGGGCGTTTTCACTTGCACGATCGTAACGGCTTTGGTATTGAATAGCTTCGTCGGCATAAGCAAGCACATCCTCAATCGACTGTTGGGCGATGGCTTCACGTTCCAAATGCGGCTTTAACCATTCCCCAAAGAGTGCAACTTGTTTTGCTGCGAGGAGTTCGTGTGCATGTCGCTCTTGAAGGGCGCGCTCCTTCTCCACTTCCCGTTGGGCAATCTCGAGCTGTCTCTTCAACTCTTCAATGGAGAAGGTCAGGGTATTTTTGACATCCTTCCACTCACGATTCTCCTTGGCATGTTCATCACGCAAGGCACGGACATCACGGGTAAGTTTCTTCCCTGCCTCTTCAAGGGCACGTTCAAGAGTTGCAATTTTCTCTTGTGCACGCGTAGAACCCATGGGCGCATTGCCAAGTTTTTGGAGTAGCACGTGAAAGATGGGCGAGAGACGTGTCTTTGCGGCATCTTCGGGGAGAATTTCACAGAGCGTTTGCTTCGTGAGTTCCTTTGCCCATGTTCGGCGCTCCACCTCTTCGCTCAAGAGACCAGAGAGGCAAAGGGTTGCCTTTCCAAAAAGGGAGATCAATGGAACGTAATATTCCTGAAGTAAGGAGAGCGAAAGGCTCTGCAAGAAGCGAATTTCACCGCTATAGAATTTAGTTATTTTAGCGAAATCACTCGTGGCGTCTTCTTGTTTTACAAGGGCAAGAATTTTAGCCCTGACCATATTTTTGAGGTAAGGCGATTTTGCACGGGCGAGACTACCCTCGTCGCAAAGTTTGAAATCACGACAACACTGTTTGAGTGTGTTGTCATGCCACGTATTCACGCACGCCTGTACCGCCTCTGCTAGCGCGGCATCATCCAAGAGCGGTTCCTTATGAATAGTATTTTCAACCATTAAATCGGCCTCCGCAAGAGTGCCACCGAGGCGATGACGGCCAATAGAATAGTAATGGATCCTCTCACAATCCAAGGTTGCGCTTTGGAGGTATAGTGAGTAACTTTTTGATGCTCGACCTTTGTTTTTTCCAAAGATTCAATCTTCCTAAAAGCCGTTTCCATCGCCTCCGCGGAACGGACATTCGAATAAATACCACCCGTTCGTTCTGCAATCTGACGTAATGTCATCTCGTCAAGTTCCCCGTAGGTCGAAACAAGTTGACGACGGTTAGTAAAAGGATCAACCCCCCATGCTTTGGTATGACCGGTCTTACCAATACCAACAGTATAAACCTTAATCCCAAGCTCCTCCGCAACAAGCGCTGCTTCATGAGGAGAAAGTGCGCCTGCATTATGCACGCCATCTGAAAGCAAGATTACAATCTTATTTAATGGAGCAGCATCCTTAATACGCAAAAGAGCTATTGAAAGACCATCACCTATCGCTGTCTGTTGCTCCTCTCGCGAAACAAGAGGATCATTAGGGTCATTTCCTGGAATTTGAATATTGCGAACGTGTTGTAAAAGAGCCTTATGATCAATTGTCAATGGCGAACGAACCTTGGCAAAACCTCCAAAGGTGACAATCCCAATCAAATCATCAGGACAACGATGAATAAAATTCTCAAAAGTTTGTTTAAGTACATCGAGACGCGTTTTATCATAGGTTTCTGGAGAAAAATCAAGCGCCTCCATTGATCCTGAAATATCAGCCACAAGCATAATTGCAAGGGCATCCTTAGAAGGTGGCATCTCATGCGTTATCTCTCGTGGATTTGCTGCCGCAACAATCAAAGCCATTAAACCAAGACAATAAATTCCCGGAGTTATTAATGTTACACACGTACGCCAGGTCAATCCCGTTACCGAAAAACGCACGGAAGCGTCAGAGAAGAGAACCCCTTGCGGTCGCATCCGACGATAAACCCATCCCACAATCCCAAGAAGAGGAAGCAGGAGGGATAATATCAGTGGGTGAGCAAACGACTCAAACATCTCTTCAATCCATCACCATTGCGCCACCCGCAATAGTGATTATCTTTTGGTTAAATTTCCAACATTCGTTGAACGCATAAACGCGCATCCGAAACCAACGAATCATCCACACGCACGAGAGCCTCTTCTGGCCATACTTGAAGTACATTAAGAAGTTGTTCTAGAGTTGTTAAACCCATGTCCTCGCAAACGATTGGACGAATCGGTTGAATCGTCAATTGTGGATTTGCTGCCATCAAACGACGAACCAAATGATCTTCTGTTCCAATAAGAAATTGCTGACCAGCTGTCGCAGATTGAATAACATCAATAATCCCTTTAGTTGAACCTGCTTTATCAGCTTGTGCCGCGACAAGAGAGGGCGCTTCTGGATGTATCAAAACTTGAGCTTGAGGCAAACGTGCACGTGCTTCTGCGATATCCAATTGCGTATAACTTGCATGAATTGGACAACACCCATCCCACGCGATAAGTGTTGCCGATTGAATCTCTATATCCGTCAAACCGCCTCGCGGGCAAGTTCTACGCCAAAGCTTTACTGCATCCGTTGGATAACCGAGCTCACGCATGATATTAGAACAAAGATGCTGGTCTGGCGCAAAAAGGATATTATAGCCTTGAGAAAGATAATGCTTAACGATCGCATGACCATTACCTGACGTACATGCGCTACCCCCATGTCGCCCGCAAAAAGCCTTCACATCCGCAGATGAGTTCACATAAACAATCGGCACCCATTTTTTCTGTGGAGCGGTCGACGTTAAAACGTCCCAAGCAACCTCAAGCGCATCAGCACTTGCCATATCAGCCATGGGGCAACCTGCAGCAGGAGCGGGTTGATAAACACGACGGCCATTATCTTGTCCCGTTAGCGAACGAGAAAGTACATCTGCAGTTTCCGCCATAAAACGAACGCCACAAAAGACAATACGCTTTGCATTAGAAGCCGCTGCAATACGCGACAATTCCAAAGAATCGCCCACGGCATCACAAAAGGGAATAATGGATGAATCTTGATAATGATGCCCCAAGATCAACAAAGCATCGCCCCATTGATGACGGAGTTGTTGAATGGAATCTGCTACCGAGGTCATACACACTCCTCCACTAATGTCGCTTGACGAGAACCATTCGGCATTAACACCAAGGTCAACACCCAACGATGTGGTACCTCAACATCAAGTACAGACTGGGCGCGTTCTGGCCACTCTATTGCCAAACGATCGCCACGCTCTATCACCTCATCGAGACCTAAATCATAAAAACCTTCAGAAGAGGCCAACCGATAGAGATCACAATGAACTAAACGCCCTCCTGTGGGGAGCGGATATTCATTAACGAGTGTAAATGTTGGACTCGTTACGGTCCGTGTGATATTGTAACATCGTGCAAGGGCTTGCACAAAAGTTGTCTTACCTGCACCAAGATTACCCTTCAAAAGCAAAGTGGCGCCAGGTTCTAACAACCTAGCTATCGACTGCGCTAACGCAGCTGTATCCGCCAATGTTTGGAGTTCTCGTGTTAAAACTGTTTTCATGCCTAAGGGCAAGATCCTTACATCACTCGTTCAACAACGATCTCAGCGTCAATTTCCTCGCGAAGAACGCGCTCGATTCCGCTCTTCAAAGTGATTGTTGCATGCGGGCAACAACCGCAAGCACCACGCAAACGCAAGTGAACGATTTTCCCTTCAATATCAATCAATTCGAGGTCGCCACCATCGGCTTGGAGCATTCCACGGAGATCTTCGAGTTTGGCCTTAATCTTTTCATTTAATTCGTTCATTGAGAGAATCCTTTCTTAACGTCCCTAATTATATCAAAAGTTGGTCTTAAATGGGAATACTTTTTCAACGCTTTGATGGGGAATATGATTGTGCGCAGTCACGCCTTTACATCGACTTTCCTCTTCTTCCATAAAGAGATGTTTATTTTCATTTAGTCTTTTGGAAAGACATTGCTTTTTAGGGTTATTTCGGCTATAATTTTGTTGTTCTTTTAGAAGACTCATATTTTGGAGAAGACAAGCGATGAAGATTGAGATTCTTCCCTCCCTTTTAGCCGCCGATTTGGGGCATTTAGCAGACGGCATTTTGCGCGTTTCCGATGCGGGCGCAGATGCATTACATCTTGATATTATGGACGGGCACTTTGTTCCCAATCTTTCGTTTGCCCCCGACACCTCTGCGCTCTGCCGAAAGGTTCTCCCAATAGGCTTTCCCATCAACACACACTTAATGATGACCAATCCCGATAAGTATGCATTGCAATTTATCGAAAAAGGTAGCACAACCATTCAGTATCACCTCGAAGTGCGTGATCGTGTCAACATTCGTGCTTTGGCCGAACAAATTCATGCAAAGGGGATGCGCGTTGGATTGGCTCTTAACCCTGATATGCCAGCAGAAGTAGCCCTTCCCTATCTTGATTGTGCGGACGGATTACTTTGTATGACCGTTTTCCCTGGATACGGCGGTCAAGCATTTATCGAAGATGTACTTCCCAAGGTTCAACAACTTCGTCGCGCAGCGCCTGAGATGGACATTATGGTTGATGGAGGCGTCAACTTTGAAACTGCAGAACGCGCTGCTGCTGCTGGTGCAAATCAGTTTGTTGCAGGCTCTTTCCTCTTCAAACAAAATGACATGGGGGCTGCAATTACAGAACTCCGTCAACGTTGTGAACGCGCCTTTAAACGAGCGTAAAATATGGCTCTCCCTCGTGCAGCAAAGGAACTCGGGCGTGCGCCTATCGCGCATTTGCTTTTTCGCTATTCTATGCCAGCGATTGTTGGTATGCTCGTGATGATTTTCTACAATGTAGTTGATCGTCTTTATGTTAGCCATGCCGTAGGCGAAGCTGGACTTGCAGGTTTTGCCCTCACCTTCCCCTTCTCCATGATTACAGTCGCCTTTGGCACACTCATTGGAATTGGAACTGCGACGCGAATCTCTATCTCCATGGGAAAAGGAAAACGAGAAATCGCACGTTGTTATCTAGGGCAAGCTGTTTGTATCTATGCGATCATTTCATTTCTCCTCTTTCCTCTACTATCCCTCTTTTTAGAGGAACTTCTTATGTGGACAGGAGGAACGCCCGAAAGCATCCCCTATGCGCTTGAATACTTGCAAGTCATCTTACTCGCATGTTGTTTTCAATATGGAAGTTTTGGCCTTAATGGGATTTTACGCGCAGAAGGCTTACCCAAAGTTGCACTCGGCATGATGTTATTAGGGGCGGCTGTTAATATCATTGCTGACCCATTTTTCATTTTCGACACGGTCCCCCTTTATTTCTTTGATGCGCCTGGGCTTGGAATGGGAATCCGAGGGGCTGCAATCGCAACAGTATTAGGCCAGGCATGCGCTGCAATCCTAACACTCTATCACTTTTTACGACCAACAGCGAGTATTCGTCTTAAACTCGGCTATATAAAAATATACCCCTCGCTTATTTGGAGTGTACTTATTATTGGACTTGCACCTTTTGCGGTAAACCTTATGGGGAGTATTGTAAACATGCTCTACAATATTCTCTTTAAACATTGGGCAATCTCTGATACTGAGGCGAACCTTCAAATTGCTTCCATCGGTATTATTATGACCATTCAGATGGTTTTTATGATGCCTGTACTAGGGCTCTCTCAAGGACTACAACCCATCGCAGGGTTTAACTATGGAGCTAAAAATTATAAACGCCTACTCCACGTTTATACGCTCGCAAAAATATTAGGAGGAAGTTACATTTTTGTATGTACACTTCTAACAATTCTTTTCCGCCATACACTTGTTGGACTCTTTTGTCAGAATGACTCCTCTGGCGAATTAATGGCATTTGCATCGCACGCATTAATTATCTTTTTCATGGGTTTCTTTTTTGTTGGCTATGCAATGATTGTGGGGCAGTATTTCCAAAGCATAGGCCATAGCCGTACCAGTATTATCATGAGTCTCTCACGACAATGTACAATGCTTATGCCCCTTATGCTTCTACTTCCCAATTTTATGGGAATTAACGGCATTTGGTGGGCCGCTCCAATCTCCGATATTCTTTCCATTCTCATGGCGTTGTGGTACGACCTACGCGAACATCAACGCATTCATACACTAATGCAAGCTTAAATGCGCTTCTTTCCGTTGTTACTACGAAAAAAACTTGCACCAACAACAAAAGAGGCGTATAATAACAAATGATTTTCTTTATATTTTCCACATGAAAGGACACGCTCTATGGATTTGTTAAAACAAGTAAGCGAAACCGCTAAAGGCTCTGGACGTACAATTGTTCTTCCAGAAGGTCAAGATCCTCGCGTCATTAAGGCCGCCAATCTTGCCGTTCAAGAAGGAGTGGCGAAAATTATTGTGCTTGGCTCCCCAGAAGAAATTTCCTTCTCCGAAGTCGCAGCAGGCATGAAACTCGCAGCAACCGTTCAAGTCATTGACTACACGAAGGACCCTCTCCTTGATACGCTCTCAGAAGCCTTCTATGAAAAGCGTAAGGCCAAAGGACTCTCCCTTGAAGAAGCACGCAATACATTGATTGAAAAGCGCATCTTCTTCGGCGCAATGATGCTTGAACAAAACATCGCAGATGGTCTTGTAGCGGGATCGATTGCCTCCACGGGCGATATGCTCCGCGCCGCCTTCCAGTGCGTTGGAACTGCGCCTGGCATTAAGCTCGCCTCCTCGGTCTTCCTTATGGGTTTACGCGAACCCACCCCCGCTGGAGATGATGTAATTTGTTTCGCGGACTGCGCGGTAAATCCCTGCCCGACAGCTGAGCAGATGGTAGATATCGCCCTCGCAACAGCACGTACCTATCGCTCCCTCATCGGCAAGCAGCCAAAGGTTGCCTTCCTTTCCTTCTCCTCGAAGGGTTCTGCAAGTCATGAACTTGTTGACAAGGTCGCACGTGCCGCAGAAATGACGCGTAAGAAATTTGAAGAGCTTCACTTTGATGCACTTGTAGATGGTGAAATTCAAGCAGACGCTGCACTCGTCCCCGCAATTGCAGTCCAAAAGAATCCTGGTGGCGCAATCAAAGGCGACGCGAATGTGCTCATTTTCCCAGATTTGCAATCGGGTAACATTTGTTACAAGCTCGTTCAGCGTTTGGGTGGCGCAATGGCGTATGGTCCATTGGTTCAGGGTGTCGCAAAGCCAATTAACGACCTCTCGCGTGGTTGCTCGGCAGAAGATATCTATGCAAACATCTGCCTCACAGTTGGCCAAACACTCTAATTTCAAACATGACAGAACGTCTCGCACGTATTATTCTCAATACCGTGCCAAACGTTGGCGCAGCGAAAGTCAGTGCCCTTATTAATGCATTTGGTTCACTCTCCGCTGCCGCCAACGTCTCCGCCAACGCCATTGTTGAATCGTGCAATGGCATTGGTGAAACAACCGCTCAACACATTCATCAAGCCCTTCACTCCGATATCGCAGAACGAGAAGAAGCCAAAGCTGCTTCGTGTCATGTAACAATCCTCACCGAACTTGACGAGGCTTGGCCGAGCTGTCTTAATCAACTCGACTCACCTCCTCTTTGTCTCTACTGTGCAGGCGACATTCGCTTACTTAAAGACCCTCAAATTGCTATCGTTGGCACACGCCAAGCCTCCCTCTATGGTAAGGATCAAGCACAACGCATTGCGCGCTATCTCGCAACCGTTGGTCTTCACATTACCAGTGGTCTTGCCGAGGGGATTGACACTGCAGCCCATCAAGGTGCGCTTCAGTCAGAAGGTCATAAGGGAAAAACCATCGCTGTGATTGGGGCAGCGCTTGATTGCCTCTATCCCCAAAGCAACAAACCACTCGCGAGAGAGATTGTTCAAAAGGGAGGACTCGTCCTTTGCGAATATCCCTTTGGACGTTATGCCAACACCCAAACATTTCCCCGTCGTAATCGTTTAATTGCAGCCTTAAGCCAAGGTATTCTTGTCGTTGAGACCGCATTTCATGGGGGTACAATGGGGACTGTAAAATATGGCGTCAACCTAGGACGTCCCATCTTCGCTATTCCAGGCCGTCTAGAATGGCCAAGTTTTTACGGAAATCACAAGTTAATCCACGAGGGCATAGCACGTTTAATCTACAGCCCTGAACATATCATCAACAGCATACAAGACACGCTCGCAATGGGGCTCACATCAACCAAAGACCAACCTTTTTTTCTTGCCGATAACACCCCTAAAAGCACGCTCCCCTTCGGTCTTAACGAACAAGAGACGCTCGTATGGGAAGCCCTTGACCTTGACGGCATAAGTCTTGACGAAATTGCAGAACGCACCCAACTCCCCATGGGACAGTTGATGTCCATCACAACGGCGTTGCAAATTCGCAAGAAAATACGCCTTCTCCCCGGCGGACGTTATGCCCGCACGAAGTAAGCGCTCCCCTCATTTTATCCTCTCTGTTGACGCGCAAGTAAGCGGAAGAGAATCACCAATGTAATCACGGTGATTAAGGCGATGATTCCCATAAAGGCAAAAGCAAAGGGAAGATTCATCGCTTTTGAAAGATAACCCACAACTGGTGGCGCGACCAAAAAACCCATCGCACCAATCGTTGAGACCTCTGCAATTGCAACCCCAGGTGGCACATTGTCGAGCTTTCCCGCAATTGCACAGCAAAGCGGCGTCATTGCGCTCGCTCCCATGCCAATACACCCACATCCGACCAATGCACCCAAGAAAGCAAAATTTACGAATGCGCCAACTATCATTAACGCAAATCCAACAAAGACTAAAATCGACGACGTCAACAAGATTGACTTAACACCAAAGCGTTCGACAAGACCATCGGTTACAAAGCGAACCGCCACCATGGATCCAAGAAAGGTTAAGTACGCCATCTTCTCTTGCGTGACGACCGCTTGCACAACGTCACGCATCCAGATGCCATTCCAATCATAAATCGTACCTTCGCAAATCATACAACCAAAGACCGCGAGTCCCAAACACATCAAGACCGGCGTGAATTGCCATGCCGCAGAGACGCGTTTCGATTCGGTTTGAGGGCGTTCAGCTTCGGGCATTAATGCGCCCCCCGAAAAGCAGAGAAGTGTAGCTGTTGCGACTCCAATGGCCGAGAAATGGAGTTTAATCGAGACATCCCCAAAGGCGAGAAGAGAGGCAATCATCACTGCAACGAGTCCTGCAGTTGACCACATTGCATGGAAAAACGTCATGATGCTACGCCCATAACAACGCTCGAGCATAACGCCCTGGGTGTTTGCCGCCGTATAGGACAAGGCCGAGATAAAGCCTGCAGCAAAGAGAACCATACCAAAAAGCCAGGCTTGCGTAATATAGCCTAATGAGAAAAGCAAGGCCCCGTATCCAAAGCCCGCCGTGATTAACATCCTTCGACTGCCAAAGCGCGTTACGAGCCATCCGTTAAAAGGCATCCCCACAATCTGTCCTAACGACATCGCGAGGAGTAAACTTCCCAAGGCCGCATGATCAAGACCAAGCGTCTCGCGAACGGAGGGAATACGCGATGTCCACGTTGCGAAGATGAGCCCTTGAATAAAGAAAGAACAACAAATCGCAATTCGCTGTCTCACAAGCGTTGCCATCTGCGGAAAAAAGTATCGGGAAAATAAAATCGAATCCTTACGCATCATTAACTTCCTTTGCGCTCATTTTATCATATCCCCTTCTAAAAGGGAATCACAAAGCATACGACATTCACCGTTCGTGCCGTGTGTAGACGAGAGGGATATGTTGGAGTAGATTAATGTGCAGCATTCAACCACGCGGCAAGCGCCTTGGCGCAATCGAGGAAAGTGTTACCCTCAAAAGGGAGTGTTGTCGCAAGCGCAACAGGAGCATCCACGCGGCCATGCGTACCACGCACACGAAGCGGATTCGTTCCAGACTGAAGAGGTGTACGCCCAAAGAACAACTCACAGGGATCAAAGCCTGGTTTATTATGAATATCCACATGCGTGGCATAATCGGGGGCTTCCTCCGCACGATTCCACCACGGATAAGCAAACCAACACCCCGCCTTTGCTGTCACCTCAAAATCCCCATCTTGGTCAACTGACGCAATCGTGTCAACATATGGCAATCCCGCAAAGAGATCATGCACTGCGTCCTTTACCGATGGGTCCAAACAATAGATACGCGCCGTCTGATGATCACAAAGTGCAAAAGCTTGCGACTGATAAACATCTGGATAACGCATCTTACGCACCTTACGCGTTTTGAAAAATCCCGCTTGAGCAAGAAGACGATTCGGATAAATAACACCCTCGTTACAAACATTTGTAATCGCATAATCGCCCAATATAAGCAATTCATATCCCTGAGCACGTGCAACCGTTGCAAGACGATCAATTTGTGCCATACAAAGACGAAGGCTGCGCGTTAACTTCTTAGACGGTGAAACACCCACTCGTTGAAGATCATAATCCAACGTCGGCAAGTAAACAAAAAGTAACTCTGGTGCATCACCTCTTTGAATACGTTCGGCAACTGCATCCACGATTCCATCGCCGACAACTGGAGATGCTAAAGGCCCCCAATAACGCCAAAGTGAAATCGGATTCTTTTTCGCGAGAAGATTTTCTGGCTGTTGATAAGTCGCCATAATCATTCCGCCACCATGCGTATGAATCGGTGCAGGCGAAACAATCTCGTCAATAGACTCCCCAAGCGATTGCTGGAAAAAATACATCCCAACGCGTCCACCGCATCGACGAAAAGAGTCCCAAACACGTGCCCCCTTTACAAGATGAGCAGATTGGCACCAAAATTGCGTCTGAAATGTTTCGGGGAAGAATTTACCATTTGCGTGCACCCCATGTAATGCGGGTGGGAGCGCCGTTCGCAACGTTGCCTGCGCAACACAAGTAACCGCGGGCGCAACAGGCATAAGAGAACGAAAAGGCAACCCCGCAAGCGAGGACACACCTTGCTGTTCCAAAAGGTCAAACCCCAATGCGGCTACATTGAGAACAAGCAGCTTTTGCATCATCTTTAAAAATCAAGAGAAACCGCGATGTCATCCGTTGAAGGACGCCCATCCTTACCCACCGAACGAAGGGTATAACGTCCCAACGAAGCATCCTCAATCACATAAACAAAAGGTTGCCCCCATGCATCACATACGTCTTCACGTGTAAGCTTATGCATTTCAACAAGCACACTAAGTGTTTCAGGCAATTGATTCGTATGCACAAGCGCATAAGAAGCAAGCGCTTCGTGCACCCGACTCAAGTGATATTTTGTACGCACCACGGTCGGGGTTGAGAAATCATCATCCGTTGCGGCGGTCGAGATCGTCTCAGAGTCCACAAGCGAAAGATCTTCTTCCCATGCATCCCCAACACGTTTCATATTGTTAAAATACTGTTCAAAGAGAACGCCCACACCAATACCAAGCACCACGATACAACCTGCAACAACACGAAAAATCTTGGTTTTCTTCGCAGAAAAACCATCTTCGTCAAAGGCGATGGAATGCTCTTTTGCCATGGGTGTCCAAAAATCTTCAAACAACTTAAGGAACAGGGAACTGAATAGCCAAAGCCTTCACCTCTGCACGCACTTGAGCCTGCAAAGCTTCATTCTCTGGATCACGCAAGATGGCAACAATCCAATCGCCGAGAATATTCATTTCCGCTTCCTTCATACCACGCGTTGTAACGGCGGCAGTACCGATGCGAATACCCGAGCAAACAAATGGCGATTCTGTATCATAAGGAATCGTATTCTTGTTACAAATAATACCCGCGTTATCCAATGCTGCCGCAGCAACCTTACCCGTTAAACCAGCGGCCTTCACATCAACAAGGAAGAGATGGTTATCTGTACCACCAGAAACAAGGCGGAAACCTGCATCTTGAATACGCTTTGCAAGCGCTGCTGTATTTGCAACAATCTGTTCAGCATACGCGCGTGCATCACGCTGAAGCCATTCGCGGAAGCAAACAGCCTTTGCGGCAATCACATTTTCCAACGGACCACCCTGAAGGCCTGGGAAGACGGCCTTGTTGATAGCGGCAATATACTTTTCCTTACAAAGGATCAAGCCTGCGCGTGGTCCACGCAATGTCTTGTGCGTCGTTGTTGTCACAAAGTCTGCATAAGGAACAGGCGAGGGATGCACACCACCAGCAATCAAACCAGCAATGTGTGCCATATCAACCATCAAGTACGCTCCAACCTTATCTGCAATCGCGCGGAAACGAGCGAAGTCCAATTGACGCGGATAAGCAGAAGCACCTGCGAGAATCAACTTCGGCTTCACTTCTTCAGCCAATGCCTCAATCGCATCATAATCCAATGCTTCCGTTGTCTTATCAACCGTGTAAGGAACAATATTATAAAGCTTACCCGAGAAATTCACCGGCGAGCCATGACTCAAATGGCCACCCTGGTCCAAGCTCATCGAAAGAATCGTGTCACCCGGTTGCAAAACCGCGAAGTAAACACCCATATTGGCCGAACTACCACAGTGTGGCTGCACATTTGCAGCTTCTGCACCAAAGAGTTCCTTCGCGCGTTCAATCGCCAACGTTTCAACCGTATCAACAGGAATACAACCCGAATACCAACGCTTACCCGGATAACCTTCTGCATACTTATTCGTCAAAACCGAACCCTGTGCTTCACGTACTGCAGCAGAGGTATAGTTTTCAGAAGCAATCAAGTTAATCGTATCATCCTCTTGATTCACCTGAGCGACGATTGCTGCATGAACTTCTGGATCCGCCGCCGCAAGCAACGAAGACTCCGCCAAACGTGCAACACGATCACACTTTGCCAAACGGCGAACATGACGCTCTGCTTCAGAAAAAGGCGTATCCAACCAAATCTTAAGAGCTGCAAGCGCTTGATCATCATTTAATGTACGTGCAGCAAGAATCACGATATTCGCATTGTTGTGCTCACGCGAAAGACGCGCAACATCCTCATCCGTTACGATTGCCGCACGAATACCAGTGAAGCGATTGGAAATAATACTCATCCCAATTCCCGTCGAACAAAGCAAAATACCACGCTTTACACGACCTTCAAGAACAGCCTCACACACTTGAACAGCAAAATCCGTATAATCATCTGCAGCATTGGTATCAAATGAGCCCACGTCCATCACTGTATAGCCCATCATATTCAAAGCAGCAACAAGTTTGCCTTTAAGGACAACACCAGCATGGTCGCAACCAATCGCAATCGTATTCATAAAACTCCTTTTACGTTTTGTACTATTGACGTATAGTATACCTTTTTTTTGAAAGAAAGTCTAGTCAACGAAAAAATAATATTTATGTGAGGACAAAACGATATAGATATGCTATACTAATTGGCATGAATCGTATACAATACTTAATCCGTCGTCTTACGCTTTTAATCCCAACCTTTATTGGGATTACATTGGTTTGTTTCTTCCTTACACGCATTTTGGCAACCTCAAGCGGTGGCCCTGTCGATATGAAACTTGCACAAATGCAAGGTGCTGGTGGCGGTGGTGAAGCTGGTGGTGGCGGCGCCAACATCGTCCAGCTCGAAGAAGACATGCGCAAACACATTGAAGCCGAATTTGGCTTCGACAAGCCGATTCTCACACAATACTACACATGGGCGATAGAACGCAAACTCGGCATGGCAGAAAAAAGCTATCGTTTCACCACCAAATCGGCGTGGGAAATGATTAGCGAACGCATCCCTGTTTCGGTATGGTTTGGTATCACGGCCTTCTTACTCTCCTACCTCGTTTGCATTCCTCTTGGTATCGCCAAAGCACTCCGCCATGGCTCTCCCTTTGATATTGGTTCTAGTATCATTGTCTTTACTGCCTATGCCGTCCCCGCATTCGCAATTGGTATGATCTTAAAAATGTGTTTAAGTGGCACAGTTGAAGGCTTGTGGGACGTCTTCCCCCTCGGTGGATTCGAATCCCCTGAAGCGGCAAAGATTGGCGGTTGGACCCTCTTTTGGGATCGCGCCTATCACATGGTACTCCCTGTCATTTCCTACGTCATGACCTCCTTCGCGCTCCTCACCATCATGATGAAAAACTCCTTGATGGAACAAATGAGCTCCGAATATGTGCGTACCGTTTTAGCAAAGGGTGCTGCACGCCGTCGTGCCATTTGGTGCCACGCACTTCGCAATGCACTCATCCCCATTGCAACGGGCTTTGGTGGCGTGCTTGGCGTTCTCTTCGCAGGCTCCATGATTATCGAAACCCTCTTCGAAATCCCTGGCATGGGCCAGCTCTCACTCGAATCCCTCCTTCGCCAAGACTACCCCGTCTTCATGGCAATGGTCGTTATTACCGCATCGATCCAACTTGTTGGCAACCTTATCTCCGACTTCTGCTACATGTTGATCGACCCGCGTATCCATTTCGATTAATCCCAACTCGGCGGTTGATTTTCATATGAATGACATCCTCCGCGAAAAACTCAAACACCTTCCTGAAAAGCCCGGTTGCTATCTCTATCGCGACCGGGCTGGTATTATTATCTACGTGGGTAAAGCCGTCAACCTTCGCCGTCGCGTACAAAGCTACTTTCGCACCTCAACCCTTCGTACTGCACCACCCAAGCTCCGAAGCCTCATCCACCACGTACACGACCTTGAGATTCGCGAAGTCCGCACCGAAGCAGAAGCACTCCTCACCGAAAGTCACCTCATCAAAACCTATCGCCCGCGCTTTAACATCCTCCTACGCGACGACAAACGCTACCTGGCCCTCCGCGCCGACCCCAAACAACCCTTTCCACGCTTCACCACCTGCCGCATTATGCGTGAAGACGGCGCCTATTACTTCGGCCCCTTTCCCTCTTCCACCGTCGTTCGCGCAGCACTGGACTTTACTGAAAAACGTTTTGGTCTAAGGAAATGTAACAGTCTCCATCCCTGTCCAGAAGACCATACCCACTGCATGGCTGACATCATTCGCTACTGTTCAGCGCCTTGCCTTGGACGCATCAACGAAACCGACTACCAGCAACGCTTTGAAGACGCCTGTGCATTTCTCCGAGGCGAACGCCCTGCCATCGTGAAAGAACTTCACCAACAAATGCTTCAAGCTGCAGAAAAAGAAGACTTTGAGCGTGCTGCAAGACTCCGCGATACGTGGCTTGCCCTCAAATCCCTTCTCCGCGACCAAGCCCGCGTGCGCCTTCGTCCCACGTTACCAAAACCCACTGCCGCCGAAGGCCTACAAGAACTCGCCACACTTCTCCAACTTCCCCATCCCCCACACATCATTGAGTGCTTTGACATCTCCCACCTTATGGGTACACACACCGTGGCCTCCATGGTTGCAGCCGTCGATGGCGTTCCAGACAAACGTCGCTACCGTCGTTTCCGTATTCGCACCGTCACCAACGACGATCCCCACGCAATGGCAGAAGTCATCCGTCGCCACATTACCCGACTCCAAAGTGAAGGTACCCCCACCCCAGATCTCATCCTCTGCGACGGTGCACAACTCCAAGTCCAAGCCACACGCGATGTCCTTAAAGAACTCAATGTTGACCACCTCATTCCCGTTGCAGGTCTCAACGAACATTTTGAAGAAATCGTCCTTGGCCAAGGGCGACCGAATATCATTCTTCCCCGCTCCTCCAAAGCGCTCCAAATCCTCATGCACCTTCGCGATGAAGCCCATCGCTTCGCCATCACCTTCAACCGCAATCTCCGACTCCGAGCCATAAAAGAATCCATCCTTGACGAAATTCCAGGCATTGGTCCCATTCGCAAGCGGAGTCTTCTCAAAGCCTTTGGCTCCATCCGACGCCTAGCTGCTGCAGATGAAGCCACCATTGCCCAACATCCTGGCATCCCGCCACCCCTTGCAAAAGTTATTAAGAGAGCCCTTCAAGCTCGTATCATCGACCCCGATTAAAGGAGCCCCTTATGTCCACCCAAGTCATTCTCAAACTTCATGGTAAACTTACCCCACCCCTACAAAAGAAACGCCTCCAAGCCGCCGCCGAATACTGCGTCCGTGCCGCACAACGCTGGAGTTGTCCCAATACCCCTTGGCAAGAAGTCACCATCCACCTCATCCATGATGACGTGAGTGAGAAAGTCAACGCGGCCATTATGGCACACCAAGGTCCCACCGACGTCATCACCCAACGCTATGAACCCTTCCCTGGCGAACCAGAAGGCCTCATCGGCGAACTTTATGTCAATCTTGACGAAGCGCTTCGCGTCAGCCAACGCCTCAAACGCACCACCTTTGAAGAAGAAGTCCTCCTCTACATCGCCCATGGATGCGACCACCTCACCGATGCAGACGATGCAACGCCACCCGAACGCGCCGCGATGCGCCGTCGAGACCTCCGCTGGATGCACGCCGCCCTCGCAATACTCTAACCCCTCACACGCGCCCATATCCGACATAAAATTACCAGACTCAATCAATCCCACCATCATTTTCAATTTTCGAAATTCCTAAAAAATTTACAACTTTTCTAGGAAAAATCATAACCCTTTGATTTTACAACATACTAAGACGAACTTTTTGAAACTTTAATCTTTCCTAAAAACACTCAAATTGAAAACAATAGATTTTGATCCTCAAATCAATAGGGTTTGAGCTTCAAATCAATAGGGTTTGAATCTCAAATCAATAGGGTTTGAATCTCAAATCAATAGGCTTCATTTTTCAACCGATTGTACTATAGGCGAGAGCGAAACATTTTCCATAAATATTGCCACTCCAATCTTTTTGCGAACCTTTTTTCCACGCTCTAAATGGATAGTAAAAATGGTCAAATCCTACTATGACACCCCTAAGAAATAGAATAAAATGAGTTATATTGAAACAATAAGCTTTGAATGTTAAAACGATACGGTTTGATTTTCAAAGAAGGAAGAGGTGAAATTTAGACGTTATCAACAAGAAAACAAAGTTATAAAAAGGCTCTCTTTTTATACTTCATTCATCGCTTTACTAATGACGTTATCAATTATGTTTTATAGTGAATTCTTCGTTTTAAATTTAATCGATCATTAGAAACAATTTTCTCGACCCTACCCTACGAATTCTTAATGCACCATTTTATCATCTCTTGCTAAAAGCAAAAAGCTCCCGCGGAAGCGAGAGCTTTTACATTTCATCACTAGAATGATTGATTAGTAGGCTTTTGCAACGATCGTATTGTTTTCATCCAAACGGACAACTTTTGGGCAATGCGCAGGCACATCATCTTGATCTACCTGTGCAAAGGCCATCACAATCAAACGATCGCCGACAGAGCCCATATAGGCTGCTGCACCATTGAGACATGCAATGCGCGATCCACGAGGACCGGGAATTGCATAAGTTTCAAAGCGCTGAGCGCTATCAAGGTTTGCAATCAAAACTTTTTCATATGTAACAATGCCAACAGCATCCATAATATCTTCATCGATCGTAATGGAGCCAAGATATTCTTTGTCGGCTTGTGTTACGCGAAGATGGTGAAGTTTCGCATGAAGAAGTGTAAGTGTCATTTTATTTCTTCTCATTTATTAGTTAGGATGATTCCAACGATAGGTGTGAGGGGCAAAAATCTTTTGATCTTGTTTTGCCTTTTTCACTTCAAGGCGAAGGGTGTCGATTGCAGCATCGAGCTGTGGATCGCGACCTGCAACGGTATCGCCGGGAGTATTTTCTACAATTACATCAGGGATTGCACCATGGAGTTCCATGTCGGTGCCATCAAGGGTGTACCAACCATAGTGAGCATGGCGAAGTGTACCAAAATCAAGTAATGGGAGGTCAAAGGTTGCAATGACGCCACCATTCGTTTGAATACCAACGAGTTTTCCTCGACCAAGTTGTTTAATGGCGTGAGAGAAGATTTCACCATTAGAAACTGTATTTTGATTACAAAGCACAACGATGGGACGGTCAAAGACTGGGCGACCCCAGTAGCCTGCGAGATACGCAGGTTGACCATAGCGAGCGACAGACCAAGAGTGACGCTGTACACCGAGAATGTTGAGCACGCGGTCTGCCGTGAAGCCACCAGTGTTGTCGCGAACGTCGATAATCATGCCGTCTTTATCAAAGCCTTCAGCAAAGACTTGACGTTCAAAGTTATAGTATTCGTCGTCATTCATCTTCGAGATTTTGACGTAGCCGAACTCACCATTAGAGACTTTATGAACGTAGTCTTGACGCTTTGCGTACATCGCATCTAAAACAAGTTCACGTGCACGTGCATAGGAAATCGCTTCAATAAAGACGCGACGCTCGAAACCTTCCTTATTGCGGACGGTGACAACGTATTTACCTAAGGTCGGGCCATTGAGGATCAACGTTGGGTCAACGCCATTCCGGATTGGACGGCCATCAATTGAAACAACAACCTCTCCTGGCTGAATTGCAATTTGCGAGGAGTCGGCAGGGCCTCCGGGGATGACGCTTTTCACGAGCCAGCCTTCTTCACCCTCGTAATTCGAATCAAAAATGATGCCGAGGTGAGAGGTGACAGGTTGCCATGTGTCTGTAGAGCCACTCTTTGAGCCCCAAAGTTTCGTCGATGTTTCGTTATCGTAGAAACCGAGATGCGAAGCGTTAAGTTCACCATGCAACGAGGCAATAATACGACGGAATACCGAGCGCGAGGGCGCATAGCGTGCCGGGGCTTGATATTTTAAACGCATTGCTTCCCAATCCGCACCATGGAAGTTTGGATCATAGAAAACATCACGAAGAGTTCCCCAAATGGAGAGGAAGACCAATTCCTGATAATCTTCCATATTGAGGTTTTGATAGACACGGAAGGGGTGATTCTCATTGTCTGTTGCAATCTTGTTATCGGATGTACGCCAAACAAGTCGGTTACCAAACCAAGCGACAGGGAAGCCCCAACGATCTGAGATTAAACGTGGCTGTGTTTGTTTAGGAAGAACGATTTCGTAAGTGCCAGGCTTACCATTGATTGTCGCGGGGAAGGTCACACGGCGAGAGTCAGGAGCAAAGGTTGGTGCGCCTGCATCCGGCACGCGAATGGCGTGAACACGTTCGTGGAGGTTCGCGAAATCAATTTGGATGCCAGGCTCTTCTTGTGTTGCCGTCGTTGCATTTGCGGCAGAATCAGAGGCGTTAACAGACGTTGCGCGAAGAATAGAGACTGCTTCCGCACGATCGTTAATCGAGAGACCCATACGTTCAATTGCTTGACAATATTCCTGCGCCTTGAGAACTTCCTCATCCTTCGCAGAGAGCCATACATAGAAGAAGGTACGTCCCGAGTCAGAACGAAGACCCGTCCATGCCACGATTTTTCCATCTGGCGACCAAACAGGTACACCGTCCCACGAGAAATTACGCGAGATGTTATAAGCTTCAGCCTTTACATCATCAATAGGGAGAATCCAAACATCAGCGTTGGCATAATCGTCTTCAAGTGTAGCAACGATCCATTTACCATCTGGCGACCAATCATAGTCGTTCACACTCTTTACAACCGGGAAGCGACGAATAACGTTACCTTCAAGATCTGCAATGACAAGGCGGCTACCAGCTTCAACCCATGCCATACGATCACCCTTCGGGGCGATTGTCAATTTACGACGACGAACGCTGTCATCTATAAGAGCGCGGACATGGAAGTTGGTATTTTCCCACCAGAAGTGTATCGGGTTTGCTTTTTCTGCAACAAGCAATGCAACGTTATCACCACGGTCAGAGAAGAAGTAGAGACGCGAACCATCTTTGGAGAAGACACAATCGCGTTCTTGTGTACGCGAATCGCCATAAACGAGGTGAGGTTCACGTAAGACGGAATCCATTACATAGAGGTCGCCACCAGTTGTGAAGGCAAATTCAAGACCATTCGATGTTGCCGTCAAACCGCCAACCGCATCTGCATTGTTGAGCGAATCAAACATGCGACGACGATTTTCCTTCGTCAGATTACCTGTATCTTTCGAACGGAGGGTAATCTTCTTCGGTTCTGCAGGAGCATCCGTCGGGTCAATTGCATAGAAGTAAAGACCTTGACGGAAGACCATCACATCGCCATCTTTTGACAAAGACGGCTGAATAACACCATCGCCCTTAAAGAAGGTAACCTGATGTTGTGTCGCACCCTTGAATTCGCGATACCAAATATTACCAGTGCCACCTTGACCAGAAACGTAGTAGAAACCTTTACCATCTGGGGCCCAAATCGGCCAACGGCTTTCGGTTTGTTCTTTGACCATCAACCAAAAAGCACTCGTGTGCGTATCATAACACCAAATGCGAGCGACATTTTCACCTGTCGTACCCTTGCGATAGAGGTCTTCACCTTCTTGTGTAAAGAGGATGTAACGACCATCAGGGGAGACAGAAGGATCTGAGGCAGGCGCATCAAAAAGACACTTCTCTGTCGCACGCTTATTCACTGGCAACCAAGCTAAACGTGCAAGGTCAAAAACAGAACCTTCAAAGTCACGATAGATTGAACAGAGCAACTTTTCGCCATCATTCGACCATGCATAAGGAACTTCGCCTTCTGAGTGGAAGCCGACTTGTTGGGCGACAGAACCCTCTTCAATATTTGCAACATAGGTATGCCATGCACCACTACGATTTGAATGGAAGGCAAAGCGCTTACCATCGGGAGAAACGAGCGGCCAAACGTCTTGACCAACCGAATTCTGTAAAACACGTGCCGTACCACCTTCTACAGGAGCAATCCAAATGGTGTCACACCACTCAAACAAGAAATTCTCACCGTCCGGTAAAACGGATGGACGTGAGGCCATATAAATTTCATTTGGATCAAAGCCTTCAGGCATGGGGGCTTCTTTTGGACGGCAAGACCAAATAGGACGCCCAACTTCAGCAAGAGACCGCGCGGCACTTTCAGAAACTTCACTCCGGCTCATTGTTCCTGTTGTCGAAGAATAAGATGGCAATGGAATACTTGATGCCATTGCCATCGTACTACAAACAACGGCAAGTGAAGCAAGTGCGTTCTTGAATTTAAAATCCATAAAAAGTCGCTCCTTATTGACGGTCTTGAATATCGCAAAGCTTACGATAAACGCCGCCCTTCGCATAGAGTTCATCATGGGTACCACGCTCGACAATTTCGCCTTGATCCAAGACAAGGATGCAATCTGCCATTTTAATCGTTGATAAACGATGGGCAATTGCAAAGGTGGTACGGTTTTTCATTAAATTATTAATTGCAGCCTGGACTTGCTGTTCTGTCACAGTATCCAATGCACTCGTGGCCTCATCAAGAATTAAGATCGGCGGATTGCGTAAAATTGCTCGAGCGATTGCAACGCGTTGACGTTCACCACCACTTAAAACAAAGCCCTTTTCACCAACAATACGCTGATAACCCTCGGGGTGTGCCACAATAAAGTCATGGGCATTAGCAAGCTTTGCAGCGTTTTCGATCTCTTCGCGGGTCGCATTAGGCGTACCATAAGCAATATTTTTTTCAATCGTTGTATTGAAAAGAATAGCTTCTTGCGTAACCGCACCAATAATGTTACGAACGTCAGCAATCGCATACTTACGAATATCATTGCCATCTATTTCTACACAACCTTCTGACACATCATAGAAACGCGCAAGAAGGTTGGCAATGGTCGACTTGCCCGAACCTGTCGATCCGACAACTGCATACATCTGACCACGTTTAATTGTGAAGTTTGCATCCTTCACGATTTGCTTACCACCAGGTACATAGGCAAAATTAACGTGTTTAAAGCTAACCTCTTTTTCAAAGGTCTTTAATGGCAATGGATTAGCATCTTCCTTCAACTCTTCATGAACATCAAGTAACGCGAAGATACGTTGCAATGCAGCTCGGCCACTTTCAATAGCAGCTTGGAGACGGCCAAGTTGCTTCATCGGCTTATACATAATGAGGAAGGGAGGAATCAAGGGAATAATCTCGTCTAAGCCATGGTCACAAGCGATACAATAGGCAACAAACCCAAGCGCCAAGAGAATCGCGACGGTTTCGGTCAAAGGCCCGACCAAGGTACTCAAGCGAACACCGCGCATACAAACCTTATAGGCTTGCAAGTTATGCGCATTGTATTTTTCAATTTCTTCAGCTTCTGTGTGATAGGCTTTAACAATACGAATACACGTTAAATTCTCATGGAAGTTTGAACCGATATTTGCACTCTGCTGGAGTAAGTTACGCGACCATTTACGGATAGACTTACCAATCCAAACCACAGGCAACATACACATCGGATAGCCGACAACAGCAACGACTAAAAGTGAAATCATGTCGTTAATTACAGCATGGTAGCAAACAAATGCAACTGCTGTAATAATCTCAAAGGGAGCGCGACAAAGGTCGCTCATCGTTTGGCTAATCAACGTGCGAATCGTTTCAGGATCAGTCGTAGCGCGACTCATTAAACGACCCACATCACTGCGACCATGGAAGGTTAACGACTGTTGTTGAAGATGCTCAAACATGGCGTTACGCACATCCATCACAACGCGCATCCCTGCCTTCGCAAGAAGGTAATGGTTAAAATATTGCGTTGTCATTTTAAAAATAACACCCAAGACCATCACAACCGCAAAAAGAATCATTGTTGTCTTTTGACTTTTAATTCCAAAAGACGAGGCGACTTCATTCACTTTTTCAATTTTCTTCTCAAGCTTTGCCGCTTCTTTATCTTTTTGAGGCGTAGGTTCGGCGGCTTGAGAAGTAGGCTCGGCAATGGTAGAGGCCACAGTGGGTGCGACGTCTTGCGTAGCGGGGGTATCAACAACCGTGATTGCCGTTGATTCTGTCGTTGTCTCGGTCGAATTATCCGAGGAGGCAACATTTATCATACTATTAATCATCGGCTGAACAGAGGTGAAAATTGGCGTCCATGCACCACCTGTTAACATACCGAGAAGAGCACCTAGAAAAATAACTTTTTTAGAACGGCGCGCAAACCCCCAAAGGCGTCCATAGACTTCACGTGCAGTATATTCTTTATCAAACCATTCTTGTCCATAATCGGTAGCAATTTTATCTTTTTTCTTTTTCTTAGCCATAACTCGAATCTCTTTTTAGGGGACAGGAAGGATGAAAAACAATCTTGATAGGTGATGCGAACATAACCTATCAAGAAAAAGAACGGTGCAAATGCACATGCACTTGCACCGTTATAACGCTTATTCAATTTCAGCGATAGGCGAGCCCTTGGTGACGTTTTCACCAGCCTTAACAAGGAAGCGGACGATCTTGCAATCTTCCGTTGCCTTGACAGGGTTGAAGAGCTTCATTGCTTCCAAGCAGCAGACGGGGTCGCCAGCCTTGACAGTTGCGCCTTCTTCAACCATGACAGCCCCCGGCTTATCAGAGCGGTAGAAGGTACCCGTTAAGGTTGCATTCAACGTCTTTGCAGGTGCGGCAGTGGGAGCAGGAGCGGCCGCTTCAGTAGCAGGTGCAGCTTCCGTAGCAACAGGTGTTGCGAGTGCAGCAGCATCAACCTTGATGTTACCACCCAAGGAGCCAAAGAGGGAGACGAACTGCTTACCAATAACGGCAAACTTCGCATCATCAGCGGAAAGCGGTGCCGGCTTAGGAGCTTCTGCTTCAGCCTTTGCTTGAGCTTCAGCCTTTGCAATCGTCATTTCGCTATCTGCAGGGATAGGATCACGCTGATCTTCAGGCTTTGCACGCCACTGGAAGTAGCCAAGAGCAACTTCAGGGAACATGCAGTAGCTGAGGATATCTTCTTCAGTTTGAATCAACTTCGGATCAAGAGCCTTTGCTGCTTCAGGCAAGCCAGGAGGCAAGAGGTCTGCAGGACGGCAAGTAATTGCCTTTTCGCCAGCGAGAATCTTCTTAGCGAGCTTTGCATCCACCGGAGCAGGAGAACGGCCATACATACCCTTAACGTACTGCTTGGTTTCATTGGAGACCATGGAGTAACGTTCACCAGAGAGAACGTTGAGCACAGCCTGAACACCCATAATCTGGGAGGTCGGGGTGACCAACGGAGGATAACCCATATCCTTACGAACGCGAGGAAGTTCTTCCAACACTTCGGGGAGACGATCCAATGCATCCTGCTGAGCGAGCTGGCTACGAGTATTAGAAATCATACCACCAGGGATGTGGTGCAACAAAACCTGAACGTCAACAACTTCTGCATCAGCATTTGCCTTCAATGCACGTTCGGGCTTGAGCTTCTTGAAGTAATTGTCGATTTCCGTAATACGGTCGGTCTTAATGCCGGTTTCATAGCCAAGACCTTCAAAGATTGCGTGCATTGTACCATGTGCAGGCTGAGAAGAGTAGCCAGAGAGCGTTGCCACAGAGCAGTCAATCGCACCAGCACCAGCTTCAACAGCAGCCATGTACATCGCAGGAGCCATGCCCGAAGTCATGTGCGAGTGCATTTCGATGGGGAGATCAGGGAGTGCCTTCTTCAAGCCGGTAACCAACTTGCGAGCTTCAGCAGGCGTTAAAATGCCAGCCATATCCTTAATGGCGAGCGAGTCAATGCCCAAATCAACCTGCTGCTTAGCAAACTTCACATAGTTTTCAACCGTGTGAACAGGAGAGAAGGTGTAACAAATCGTACCTTGTGCGTGACCGCCGTACTTCTTAACACCCTTAATTGCAGCTTCTAAGTTGCGGATATCGTTGAGCGCGTCAAAGCAACGGAAGATATCCATGCCATTTTCGCACATCTTTGCAATGCAGCGATCCAAAACGTCATCTGGGTAGTGCTTGTAACCCAAGCAGTTCTGACCACGGAGCAACATTTGAAGCGGAGTCTTCTTGCAGACGGCCTTAATCTGGCGCAAACGTTCCCACGGATCTTCGCGGAGGAAGCGCATGCAAACGTCAAACGTTGCACCACCCCAGCATTCGATTGCATAGAAGCCTGCATCATCTACTGCCTCAAGGATACCCAAGATATCCTTTGTGCGCATACGGGTTGCCCAGAGGGACTGGTGAGCATCACGAAGAGAAGTATCGATAAAACGAACTGTCTTCTTTTCAACTTTAGCCTTGGCCATGGATTGTATTCCTTTCATAAAAAATGAAATTAGCTTACTACACAGGGTAGTAACCATATCTATTATCCCATTTTCATACCTAAAAGGTCAAGTCTAAAAAACGCCCCCCGCAAGACACGTTCGTGAAATTTCAAAGAATTCTCTAAAACACCTTTATTTACAGCGGTTTCTCGCCTTTTTCAAGAGATTGTATATCCCCTTAAAAAAAGGTTTTAAATAGGAGGTTAAAAAAAGTTTCTTTTTTCGCGTAAAATTTCAGCATTATTCAGCCGAGAGAAGATGTGCGCGAGAAGTATAAGTTGTATGCAAAAAGGTTTTTGCACGCGCACTCAATGGGGCGCCGTAAAATGTCTCATAGAGTCTTTTAATGTCAGAATTTTCCGTGCTAACACGTTCTGCCAATGTAGAACATTGATCATCACGAGATTGTAAACTCTTGATTCTCGCTTGACGCATCGTTTTTGAAACATAAGGTTGAATCATTGAAAGAGGCATTCCACTTCCACCGATACAACCGCCTTCACATGCCATCACCTCAATTAAATCCGCCTTCAAAGTTCCATCAGTCAACGCTTTCAAAACGTTACGCGCGTTTGCCAAACCTTGCACAACCACGACCTTTACTTCGCGATTCGGAAGGAGTTGAACCGTCGCTTGTTTCATCATCTCTCGCGTTGAAGGCAATCCACGTAATGCCGTTAACGTAAAGAAGTCTTTTGAAGGCAATTTACCATTTGCCATCACGTACGCAGCGCGTAATAATGACTCCGCGACACCTCCCGTACGGCCAAATACAACCCCAGAAGAAGAGGGCGAACCCATAAGATCATCATATGTTGAGGTAGCCTTTGGATTGTATGTAATGCCCGCAGCTTTTATCCATTCTGGCAGTTCACGCAAAGTCACAACAACATCCATATCGCGATGTCCATGTACATTTAACTCCGGACGCGCAATTTCATATTTCTTCGCAGGACATGGAGTAAGTGCGACATTAAAGATTTTCTCAGGCGCAATATTTTTAATCTTCGCAAAGTAGGATTTTATCGTAGCCCCCTGCATTGCAATCGGAGATTTAACAGGTGAGACATAGGGCAATAACGCTGGATAAAAGGTCTCGCAAAAGACAACCCACGAGGGACAACAACTTGTGAACATTGGCAAAGGTGCAATCTGACGCTCCAATCGAGCGAGAAACTCTGCAGCTTCTTCCATGATTGTGATATCTGCACCAAAGCTTGTATCAAGCACAATATCCGCGCCTAATTGACGCATAAGCGCAACAACTTGCCTCTCACAATATTCGCCCGGAGCACCACCAAACATCTCAGCAAGTCCAACGCGAACCGATGGCGACGTGGAAACAACAATAACTTTCCCTGCGGCTTTTGCGGCTTGAACTTGTTGCCAATGTGAACGTATTGTAATTGCATCTCCCTCACAAACCGTTGAACATTGCCCGCAATAAACACAAATAGGATAATCTTTCGTCTTTTTCAAATCAAAGAATCCGTCGACTCCCATCTTTCGACGACAAATGGATTTACACGCGCCACAATAGATACACTTTTGAGGATCAAAGCAAATTGCAGGATTTTGTTCATCAATAGGCACGCGGACATCACAACTTTCATAGCGTGAAGCAGCCTTTGCGTCTCGCAATGGAATCGCTAATGAAACACCCGTTGCGACCATCCATCGCAACCATGATCGGCGTGTTATTAACGTATGTAAAGGCGTTTCTTCTTTCATCTTGAGAATGACTATACTAAAAATTTAAGACGAACGCAATCCATTCAATCAAAAAGTATTCCCTTCTCTTCGTTATTTAGATGGTAATTCAAGAAGTTTACCCTCTATCGCATCATCTTGATAAAGACGGACATAGTCAACATAAAACGAGCGTGGATAATCAAGCGGGTCTGGCGTTTCTGCCCATCCATCAAGTGCAAGATTAAGAATAAAATAAAAGGTCCCTTCTCGGAAAGGATTTTTTCCATCTGCCGATGTAACAGCATCAAGAGCATAACTAAAAATTAATGTTTTGTCATAAAAAATTTCAATCTTCTCTGGGGTCCAATTCAACTCATAGATATGCCAATCCCCTGCAACAGGTACAGATGCTTGATAGGGATTCGTTGTACTCAGATAAACATCATCTTTGTTGTAATGAAGTGTCGCATGAACAAGTTGAGGATCCTGCGAAACATACTCCAAAATATCAATCTCACCACATGCTGGCCATCCACCAGGATTATTACCAATCATCCACAAAGCAGGCCATACCCCTTGCCCAGCTTCTACCTTTGCGCGAATTTCAACACGACCATATCGAAAAGCAACCTTGCCGCGGCTATTGATTGAACCAGAGGTATACATTGCTTCTTTGCGATTCTTTCGCCAGTCTTTACTTTCTGGTTTATAATCCTGATTCTCGTATGCCTCATGATAGGCCGTTAACGTGAGTGCACCCTCTTTAATCGAGAGATTTTTAGGCCGACTAGTGTAAATTTGTGCAGCTTCGATATTCCGTACAAAGTTAACCTCAGGCGTCCAATACGTAGTATCCAATGTTGAAGAATTAAACTCCTCATGCCAAACACACGTCTCTGCAGCTTTACTCATAAGAGAAACGCATATTAAACAAAAAACAATTCCTAATTTACACATTATTCCTTCCTCCGTTTTTAATTTTGCATAAGTGTTGACGCATTTGGTTCCCACGTTGCGTCCTTTGCCGTCCACGTCGGACGAACAGTTCTAAAATGGTAATCTCCAAATGACAATGAAACTGCACGTAACGCTTGATTCGGCAGACGTAACGCACGTTTATCTTCCTCTGTCAAAGAATCCTCTCTAAAACGCAAAAAGCGCTCTGGGTCGGTATGATAAATCTTATCTCCAATCACAGGAAATCCAAGCGTTGATAATGTGGCGCGAATCTGATGTGTACGCCCCGTCACAAGTTCAGCTTCAATAAGCGATGTGTTTGGCCACGGTCCTTCCCCTAAGCGTCTTAACCATGTTGCAGCACCTCTATCCGCAGAAAGTGTAGGTAACGTTTCACACAATTGCGCATGATAAAGACGACGCATAGAATATACTGGCGGTTCATTTGTTCGATGAATCTCCCCTACTGCACACCAACGCCCAGTTGGGAAGTTCCCTTCTACAAGAACATGATAAATCTTTTCCTTCCTACACTTTCCAAGAATCGCAGCTGTAACAGGATCCTTCGCAACAAGCACAAGTCCACTCGTCTCACGATCAAGACGTGAAACAAGATGAATGCTGTTCCCAGGACGAGAACGTTTAAGAATTGTATCCAATGTGTGAAAGCGATAACTTCCACTGCTATGCACGGGTAAATCCGCAGGTTTATCAATAACGATAAATCGTTCGTTCTCGTATACCCAACGGATATCCACATTGACTGGCGGATCAATACGCACGAATACCCTCACTTGGATCCAACATCTCTCCCTCGTCTTCACCTCGCAAGAGAAGTACCTCGCCCACGAGGAAAAGAGACCCACAAATTACAACGGTGCCTTGATTTTCTTGAGCCCACATTGTTGCAGCATCTAATCCCGCCTCAACAGAATCCATCGCAACAACGGTACGTTGTCCCAAGCCTCGAACCAATTGTGCAAGCTCTTCAGGGGATAACGAGCGTTCATTTGCAATTGGCACCGTCCAAACAGCAGAGACAATAGGCAACATCTCCTTTAACGCATCCGCCACTGCTTTGTCCGCACAAAAACCACACACCAATGCCACGCGACGACGAACATGCATTGACTTCAAGGATGCACACAATGCCGCTAAAGCATCAGGATTGTGTCCTCCATCAAGAAATGTCGGTGGATCATTTGCGATAAGCTGACAACGGCCTGGCCACTGAACAGTTCGCAATGCCTCAACAAATGCCTTTGGAGGGACATCAATACCGCAAGCAGATAAATGCTCCAAAGCACAAAGAACTGTCGCTGCATTTTCGGTTTGATACGTCCCTGAGAGTCGCGTTAATGCAGGAGGATAATCCATTTGTTGCGAAGTGCACTTCAATGTCTGACCTTGCAACGTACGCCGATGAACCGAAACAGAGATTTCATTTGATGCATCATAAAGAGGTGCATGATGCTCCAAGGCAACTTGTGCAATAACAGCTTTAGCTCGCGCATCCATTGCTCCAATAACAATAGGACGTCCAGGCTTAATAATTCCTGCTTTCTCATAAGCGATCTTTTCAATGGTGTCACCGAGAATCGCACAATGATCCAATGCCACATGGGTGATAATCGAAAGAAGCGGTGCCTCAATAACGTTCGTTGCATCCCAACGACCTCCCATGCCGACCTCGCAAACAACAATCTTTACGCCTGCCGTCTGAAAGACGAGCCACGCACATGCAGTTAAAACTTCAAAAAAGGTGGGCTCAAGATTATGAGCCTCTGCAACAGCCTCTACACGATTCAATGCTTCATCAAGTGTAGCATCACTGACAGATGCCCCATTCACAAAGAAACGTTCATTCACATGCACCAAATGCGGAGAGGTATAACGCGCAACAGGCAAACCCATAATTCGAAGCGCTGCTTCGCAAAGCGCGGCAACACTTCCCTTACCATTCGTTCCTGCAATATGAATTACTGCAAACGTTCGCTCGGGATGCCCTAATGCTTCACAAAGCGCCTGCATCGTATCCAACGTTGGGCGAATACCAAATTTACGACGCGCAGCAAGGCGTTCTAAAAAAGGTTTCATGTGGCCTCTCTCCTTATGAAAAGCAAAGCACACCCGACGAATCGGATGTGCCATTGCGATGCTGTAGAAGCATTTGCGACTTACTTAGCGCACGCGGCCTTAGTCTTGACCGGGGTGCGAAGAAAATCACGAATCTGGACAGCGTTGAGCTTGGCGACGACAGCTTCGTCCATGCCAAGAGCCACGAGGCGCTTACGCTGCACTGCATCACGGCGACGACGATCGCCTGCAGACTTCACCGGGCGAGTAGCCGGCTTCTTATTGAGTGTACGTCCAGTTCCCATTTTAAATCCTCCGAATCTCTGGATAAGCGGTGTAAAAAGATGCAACAAGATACCATAAAGTCATCCCCTCCGTCAAGTATTATTTTAACGAAGGGGATTTTTATCCTTACTTCCCTGCCGCCTTACGTTTTTCGAGCGCGGGTTCGCCGATAATAGCCTTAATACGGCGAACTCCTGCTGAGGAGCTTTCTTCCTTCAAAATCTTAAAGGCAACAAGCTCCGATGTATTTTGAGCGTGAGGACCACCACAAACTTCCTTTGAGAAGTCGCCCATGGTATAAACCTTCACCTGCTCGCCATACTTTGCAGTAAAGAGTGCAGTCGCACCTGCAGCCTTTGCTTCTTCAATCGTCATCGTATCACAGGTGATTGCCGATGCACGCTGAATTTCTGCATTAACAATATCTTCCACTTGGTCTAATTGTTCACGAGTCATCTTTTCTCCATGCGAGAAGTCGAAACGCAAACGTTCAGGTGTGATATTTGAACCCTTCTGATTTGCATGTTCGCCAAGAACAATCTTAAGCGCCTTATGCAACAAGTGTGTTGCGGTGTGCAAACGTGTTGTTTGTTCAGAATGATCAGCCAAGCCGCCCTTAAAGACACCTTCACCCTGCTTTGAAGCTTCCTTGTGCTTTGCTTCAGCCTTCTGGAAACCATCAATATCAACCGTCATACCTCGTTCAGAAGCGAGTTCTTGGGTCAATTCCAAGGGGAAGCCGTATGTGTCATAAAGCTTAAATGCAGTCTTACCCGAAATTTGTGTCTGGCCATGTTCTGCCATAACGCCAGCAACCTTTTCAAATTCGTGACGACCTTGTGTCAACGTCTTAGCAAAACGATTCTCTTCAGCCGTCAATTCAGAAACGATTAACTCACGCTTTTCAAGCAAATCTGGATAGAAGCCCTTATAGGTGCCAATAACGATATCTGCCATCGTTGCTGTAAAGCCTGCAGGCAAGCCAAGGTCCATTCCGTAACGAACCGCACGACGAATCAAACGACGCAAGACATAATTTGCACCCACATTACCGGGCTTTACGCCACCCTTAGGATCACCCAAAATAATTGTGGCTGTACGCATGTGGTCAGCGATAATACGCTCTGCACGCGTACGCTTCTCTTCAGGCAATTCAACCGTTGCAAGCTCGCGAATCTTCTCCAATAACGGCAAGAACAATTCCGACTCATAAACGGTCTTATAACCATTAATCATGCAAATCGTACGTTCGACACCCATGCCCGTATCAACATTGTGCTGTGCGAGCGGTTCGTAGGTGCCATCTGCAGTCTTGTTATACTGCATGAAAACGTCATTCCAAATCTCAATATACTTACCGCAACCACAACCGGGCGAACAAGTTTCAGAACAAGGCTCTTTACCTGTATCAACAAACATTTCGGTATCAGGACCACAAGGACCCGTTTGACCAGCAGGTCCCCACCAATTGTCTTCGCGACCCTTTGGATAAATATGGTCTTCCGCAACACCCTGTGCCTTCCAATAGGCAATCGCCTCTTCATCACGCGGAATGCCGGGTTCACCTTCAAAAACAGTAACTGAAATTTGCTGCGGATCAAAACCAAGGTGCTTCGTCAAAAATTCAAAGCTCCATTCAATAGCTTCCTTCTTGAAGTAATCGCCCAACGACCAATTACCAAGCATCTCAAAGAAGGTTAAGTGCGCGCTATCACCAACCGCTTCAATATCACCCGTACGAACGCACTTCTGCACGTCCGTCAAACGCGTACCCGCAGGATGCTTCTCACCCAACAAATAAGGCACAAGGGGATGCATACCCGCAGTTGTGAAAAGAACCGTCGGATCATTTTCGGGAATTACAGATGCACCCGAGATAATGGTATGACCTTTAGATTCAAAAAACTTCAAATACATTTCACGCAAAGCGTCAGCGGTTAACTTAGCCATAGCTATACTCCTTAAATATAAACGCGCAATACTATATCAAAAACCCCGACCAAAATGCAAGCCATTCTCTCTTCTCAATATGGATATTTAATATTAACGAATGAATGACAACACGAGGAGAATAAAAAGAAAGAGCCCAAGCATTGCCTGAGCCCTTCTTCATCTCTTTCAACCTCGTTTAGTTGAGGTAGAAGACTTCATCGCCAACTGCGACATCCTTAAGCTTACCTTCAACAGGAATTTCGCAATAAACAGCCTTCGGCAACTTGACCAATGTCTGGAGGCGAATGATTGCCTTGTAACCATTGTCAATGTCAACACCTTCCGACTTGACATAGAATTCGAGTTTCGGAAGGACGCGATTGCCTTCTTCACCAAAGATTTCAGTGTAGGCTTCATCAGTGAGTTGAATGATGCAGTAGTTGTACTTATTATTAACAGCAACAACCTTACCCTTAACACCTGCAACCACATTCACACCCGTTGCGACTGTGCCTGCTTCGCCATTACTACCGCTCTGAATGCTCTCCTTGATGACACGACGAAGCTTTTCAATTTCAGCCTTAGCAGTATCGAGGTCTTCAACAGCCTTGTCAAGATCAGCTTGCATTGCTTCCTTTTCAGCATTTAGGCTTTCGATTTCGCCTTCCTTCGCAGCAACTTCATCCTGAAGTGCAGCCTTTTCACCTTCAAGTGTCGAAATCGTTGCATCACGTTCTGCAATCGTCTTAAGGGACTGACGTGCGTCAACCTTCACGCGATTGATTTCTGCAATAACATCTTCCAATTCCTTGCGTAAGAGTGGCAAGAATTCACGTGTCTTATTCAAACGATTCTTCTGATCCTTTGCAGCTTTGAGGACGTCTGCGAGCTTAACGCTAAGCGGTGCGCCATCCATCAACGGATTGCCGCGACCATCTAACAAAGGCTTACCTTCTGCATCAAGCACATAAACCTCTTTCAAAAGTTCAGTATCCACCTTCATCGAAGTTGTTGGAATTTCTTCGTATGCAGGCTTATACTGCGACCAAAAATCACCCTTATCTGGAGTAATATCCGCTGTTGCGAGCGAAACTTCAGTGACATCGCGTTCTTCATAAGATGCCGTATCTTCTGCAGGCTCTTCTGTTTCAAAAGTACGCGCGATTTCTCCAACGAAATTACGCAATGCTTCATTACCATCAAGAAGTAACGTACGCTTCGCATCCAATTCCTTGGCGAACCATAATGCAATACCATTAATAACAAGGGTCAACGCGACCAATAAGCGAAAAACAATATTCATGACTTATCCTCATTTATTGTTGCTATTTCTCACAACATTGAATAGTTTAGCTAAATATCAAAAAAGTTGCAAGCACGAAATAGAAAAAAACGTTTTTTTCTCTTACAAACAAATGTTATCAATCAAGCGAAGACCATTGCACCGACAGGCAATAAGAATTGCAGACTTCCCAGGAATGACCGTTTCTATCGCACTAAGTGTTTCTGCGTCAATAACATTTATATAGTCGGGCAACCATCCATGGACCACGACTTCATCGCAAATTGCCGCTTCCAACACCGCGCTCTTACGTTCTCCCGCAAGGACGGATTTTTGAGCAGCAAAAAGCGCTCTCGAAATCGAAAGCGCATTTGTGCGCAATTCTGGTGTAAGATAAGCATTGCGCGAAGACATCGCTAGGCCGTCCTTTTCACGAACAATTGGCGCGCAAATAATCTCAATCGGATAATTTAAATCGCGAACCATACGCTTGATAACCGCAACCTGTTGAAAGTCCTTTTGTCCAAAAACTGCAACATCGGGCTGAACAATGTTAAACAACTTTGCCACAACCGTGCAAACACCACGAAAATGAATCGGTCGTTGTGCTCCACAATAACCTTTTTCGAGCACAGTTTCATGGACCCATGTAGAAGCATCTGTCGCATAAAGAATCTCAGGCTTCGGCAAGAAAACCGCCGCCGCACCCGCAGCTTCACACTTCGCACAATCCACCGCCTCTGTACGGGGATAATTCGCGTAATCCTCATTGGGGGCAAATTGCGTCGGATTAACAAACACACTCACCACCACAACATCGCACTTCGTTTGTGCAGCCTTAATCAACGAAATATGACCATCATGCAAATTACCCATCGTTGGCACGAAACCAACAATACGGCCCTGCTTCTTTTGCTCACGACTCCACTGATTTAAAGCTTCTGGAGAATCAAAAAGTTGCATATCAACCTCCACAAACACTTAATGCAAACGTGCACCAGGTGTTGTCGGTGTTAATGGTTGCATCACGCGGAAAGTACCATCCGGATCTGTCGATGCAACAACCATACCCTCCGAAATGCCAAAGCGCATCTTACGTGGAGCGAGGTTCGCAACCATGACCACTTGCTTACCCATAAGATCTTCTGGAGAATAAGACTTACGAATACCAGCAAAAACCTGACGTGGCTTTTCCTCACCAATATCAAGAAGCAAACGCAACAACTTATCAGACCCTTCAACAGGCTCTGCATGAACAACCATTGCCACACGCAAGTCAACCTTCGCAAAGGTATCAAACTCTATCGTATCTGCAAGCGGTTCTGGGAAAACAACTTCCGCTGGCTTCATTGCTTGCTGACGAACCGCCTTCTTTACATCCTTCTCAGAGACAGGCAATGTTTCTGGAACAACCGATGCTTCCACCATCGCCTGAACAGCCTTCGGATCAATACGCGTTGCAAGGTGTGTATACGCGCCAATCGTACAATTCTCAAGCGTACGTTCTGCATCAGCAAACATATAAGAACCTTCACCCAAAAGCGCCTCTACCTTCTCTGCATAGACGGGAAGAACGGGCTTCAAGCAGATGGCCATCAAACGGAAGAGGTTTAACGTACCTGTAAGAACAGCACGCGTTGCATCAACATCTTCCTTCACCAACTTCCAAGGCGCCTTCGCGTCAAAGAGCTGATTCGCCTTATCCGCCCATTCACGTACAATGACCATCGCACGACAGAAGTCACGACGTTCATACGCATTCAACACCTCTGGCATCTGAGCACGGCATGCTTCCAAGAGCGCACGACTGTCATCATCCATAACGCTCAATGTGCCACCACACGACTTCGCAATCATTTGTGCACCACGTGAAGCAAGATTCGTGATCTTACCAACAAGGTCAGAATTTACACGTTCAGCAAAATCCTTTAAGTTAAGATCGAGGTCATCCGTCGTGCCATTCAACTTACAAGCATAGTAGAAACGCAATGCTTGTGCAGGCAAATGCTTCAAGTATGTCGCAGCAGAGATAAAGGTTCCCTTACTCTTACTCATCTTCTCGCCATTCACTTGCAAAAAGCCGTGAACAAAGACATTCGACGGTGTTTGGAACCCAGCATTATGCAAGAGCGACGGCCAGAAGAGACAGTGGAAACGAACAATATCCTTACCAATGAAGTGATAAATCTCTGCCTTCGGATCCTGCCACCAAGCCTCTAAACTCTCGCCACGTTTCTTTGCCCAGCGCTCCAACGTTGCCATATAGTTAATCGGAGCGTCCAACCAAACATAGAAATACTTATCTTCGTAACCAGGAATTTTAAAGCCGAAATAAGGCGCATCACGCGAAATATTCCATCCGCGTAACGGCTCATTAAACCACTCAAGCAACTTCTTTGCAATTCCTGTATCCGTATGCGCAGGCACCCATTCCTTCAAGAACTCTCGGAAAGGTTCCAACTCAATAAAGAGCTGCTCACTTCC
Organism: Candidatus Spyradenecus sp.; assembly: GCA_045613865.1. Taxonomy (GTDB): domain Bacteria; phylum Verrucomicrobiota; class Kiritimatiellia; order RFP12; family DVOR01; genus Spyradenecus. Next base: position 62,942 of record JAZLBT010000020.1, read on the forward strand.
GCGACGCATAGGAGGCTTACCACAAATCGCACAACGCGGCTCAACCAATTCAAACGCATCATAGGTCGCGCCACACTTATCGCAGTTATCGCCATACTGATCGGGAGCACCGCACTTTGGGCACGTCCCCTTCACAAAACGATCGGGGAGGAACATCCCATCATGCTCACAATACTGCTGATCAACAATACGCGAAGAAATAAGCCCCTTCTCCTTCAAACGCAAATAAATCGTCTCAGAGAGAACGCGATTTTCCTCTACATTTGTCGAGCCATACTCATCAAAGAAAACTTCAAAATTTGCGAAATCTTGCGTATGTTCAGCATACGTGCGATCAATCAACTGCTCGGGCGTCATTCCCTCTTTACGCGCACGAATCATGATTGGCGTACCATGTGTATCATCTGCACACACATAAACACAATCATTTCCCATCATACGCTGATAACGCGCCCAGAAATCCGTTTGAAGATATTCCACCATATGCCCCAAATGCAAAGCACCATTCGCATAAGGGAGAGCACTCGTAACAATAATTTTACGCTTTTCCACAATCAAATCCTTCTCTTCAAACCTTACTTAAGACGCATCAAAGCGCCCATATTACAACGACTTTCTTCCGCCGCAAAAGCGATACGATGACTTTCAAGCGATGTGTCAAAAATATCAACATACGTTGCCTTATCACCCTGCGTCAACTGATAAACCAACTCGTCCATCAAACCAAAGTCACCGCCACCATGGCCCGAACTCTGCGGTACGCCCGCTTCGAAAACACTATCCCAAAGTTCCGTTGTGCGCGTGTCAAAATGGTAAACCTTAATCGTGCGACCATCGCCATTAATTTCACCACGCGTGCCAAAAATCTGTGTTGTACGGCTACCGGTATACGTATAACTTTCCATCTGATGTGCGACCGTCACGCCACCTTCAAACTGCATGTTCACAATCTGATGATCAACGGCGTCATTATCACACGCATAGACGCAACGTCCATACGGCCCTTCGCGCAACATCTTCTCCATCGCAGCATCCGACTTATCAACAAAGGGATAACGATAGTCATGACGCTCCAAATAAATCTTACGTGCTGAATAAGGACATGCACGCTCAATCGCTGCCGGGCAATCCAAACAACGATCCGCCGCACCCTCTGGTCGATAAGCAGCCTTAAAGTGGAACGTATTACCAAAACTCGACAAGCCTTCACACTTCTTACCCAACCACCAAACGAACTGATCAAAGTCGTGACAGCACTTCTGCAAGATCATGGGCGTTGCGCGCTTCGTATTTCCCCAATTACCACGACAGAAGCTATGCGCTGCGTGCATATAGGCAACGGGCTCAAGATGACGGATACTCACCACATCACCAATCGCCTTTGCATCGAGCAATGCCTTCATCTTACGGAAATAAACCGTATAACGCAACACATGCCCCAAAATCACCAAGCGATCCTGCTTCTCATGCACCTTCTTTGCGAGCATCTCACATTCTTCCCAAGTGCGCGCCATCGGCTTCTCGAGCAACAAATGATAACCGAGATCCAAGCATTTTAATGCAGGCTCCAAATGAATTGCATCAGGCATTGTAATGGCCATCACATCGCAATCTGGACGCGCTGCAACAGCCTCAGACCAATCCCCCCAAACAGCCTCTGCGGGAATATCGTGCATCTTCGCCATTGCCTGTGCAGCAATAGGATTAATATCTGCCACACCCACAATCTTTACACGCTCTGGATAAGCCTTTGCATACGCAGCATACGTGCGACCACGATCGCCCGCACCTAAAACAACCATACGAATTGGCAACTGCATAACTCTCTCCTTAAAAATGAAAATCGTCTAATAGTATAGCACAACTTCGCCAACATCTCACCTAGATTTATAAAAAGATATCCAAAACCACACCTTCACCCTACCCTCGCGGCTTCAACGTCCGCCGTGAAGGCTCTGCCTGCGTTGGATCCTCAGGCCAATAATGCTTTGGATAACGACCTCTCAAATCCTTCCGAACAATGGCATACCCCGTTGACCAAAAGGATGCCAAATCACTCGTCACCTGAACTGGTCGTTGTGCTGGCGAAAGGAGATGCAACACAATGGGCATCGTCCCCTTTGCAACACGCGGTGTCGCCGTCAAGCCAAACACCTCTTGAATCTTCACCGCAACATATGGTTGTTCCAAATCATAATGCACCCGCATCCGCGACCCACTCGGCACAACAAAATGGCTTGGAGCCTCCTCCTCTAACACCTGTAACGAACATCCCGCTGACGTCACCAACAACTGCAACGCTTGAAGCAACGACAAACTCGGGCTCTCTGCTAGCACCTCAATCAACGATGCTTCATCAAGCGCAGGCCACCCTTCCTCTGGCAACACACGATGCAAGAACCGAATCCGCTCCGCCAACGCATGCTCCGCCTTTCCCCACGGCAACCCAACATGCGTAAGCCGACACCGTTCCGCCTCAACACGCGCCTCTGCTGGCACCTCCTTCAATGGACGTTGCTTCAACACGATCGCACCAATACACGTCTCCTCTGCCGCAATCAAACGTCCGCGCACCTTATCCCATTCAATTCGCGTACGCACCACCTGCTGACACAACTGTAAATCATCCTGCGAGAGCGGCACCGCCCAACGAATTATCGCCTCCCCAACGCCATCACTCATACGTACAGCAAGCAACCACTCCGACTGCAATCCCACCGCCTCCTCTGGCAACAGCGCACCAAAGCCAGCCGCAAGCAAATAACGACCACTCTTTCGATCCCGTTGACGCGCAAGATGCTCAGGAAATGCCCACAACAAATACCGCACCAACGCATCCACCGACAATCGCGGCACGGGCACCTGTCCGGCCCATCGTTCCGCCAACTGCCAAATCTCACGCGGACGCGTTCTTAACACACACTCCACCACGCGACGAAAATCGGTCAATCGCCGTAAGACCGCCACCTTCTCACCCTCTGCACAAATCGCAGCAAGCAACGCACCCCCTGCACGATCAACCGAGCGCATCCGCAACATCATTGCAACCAACGCTGGTGGCGCAGGATAACGTACCATCTCACGACCAAGCGCAGTCAAACGCCCCGCCTCATCACACGCACCCAACGCCTGCAACGCACCCTTCGCCCGCGCCCATGCCGACGGTGGCGGAGGCGTCAACCACTGCAAGTCACTCCCCCATGCCGCACATAACAACGCCACCTGCGTCAAATCCGTATCCAAAATCTCCGGTTGCGCCACCTTCGTGAACGTCAACTCTTCTCCAGGCGTCCACAAACGATAACACACCCCCTCACACAAACGACCCGCACGTCCCGTACGCTGAACCGCACGATCCAACGAAACCCGTTGCGTCACCAACCGCGTCAAACCATTCCGAGAAGAGAACCGAGGCACACGTGCTAGCCCCGTATCCACCACCACACGAATCCCCTCAATCGTCAACGCACTCTCTGCAATCGACGTCGCAAGTACAACCTTCCGCTCTCCTGCACGCGGAGGCGCCACAGCACGATCCTGAGCCTCCTTCTCCCGACTCGCAGACAAAGGTGCCACGCACACATTCGCGGGCAAATCCAAGCCCTCAAGCGCCTCTGCCACACTCTGAATCTCACCCTCTCCAGGGAGAAAACACAAAATCGACCCTTCCTCCTCCCGAAGCGCACGCTGAATTGCCGCCACAGGAGAAATATCCCCCAAATAACGCACCTCGACAGGAAACGCACGCGCCGGCACCTCAACGTAACAAGCCCCCGGCAAAACCTCCGTGTCAATCGTTGCCGACATCACCAAAAGACGTAAATCCGGCCGAAGTCCCTCACGCACCTCCCGCGCTAGGGCAAACGAGACATCCAACGCAAGCGAACGCTCATGAAACTCATCAAAAATAATCAATCCCACATCCGCCATCTCGGGATCTTCTAGGAGACGACGCGCAAGTAACCCTTCCGTCAAAAACTCAATCTGTGTCTCCGGCCCAATACACCGTTCTCCACGCACCTGCCAACCCACCGAGGCCCCAACAGGCTCACCCAACAACTCCGCAATAAACTGTGCTGCACGCCGCGCGGCCAAACGGCGCGGCTCAAGCACCAAAATCTTCCGTCCCTCAAGCCACGATGCCGACCGCAACGCAAGCGGCACCCGCGTCGTCTTACCTGTTCCAGGAGGCGCAGAAAAAACCGTCAGTTCATTTCGTTCCAACGCAGATGAAAGCGATGATAAATCCAACGCCATACAATGCCACCCACGCCTTATTCAACTGCAGAAAGAAACTCTATCGCCTCAGCAATCTGCATCTCATTACCACAAATCAACACGTGATCCCCTGGCTTCAATCGCGTCTCACCGCCCGGCGAAAACTTCAACGTTGATGTCCGCGACTGCACCGAAATCAATGATGCCCCCGTCCGCTGACGCACATTCAACTCTGCCAACGTCTTCTGGCAACAGATTGCATCATGCGGCACCACCCACTCTTCCGTATGCACTGACAACAAATAACGCAACGTTGAATCCGTCGGCACCGCATCTGGCACATTCACATCGAACGCGCGCGCAATCACCTTATGATGCTGTTGATACGTCTGGCGCATCCGCTTCGAATACCGCATCTGAAATGCCAACGCCACAATCAACACTGGCGCCACCATCCACACATTCACCACAAACGGCATCGAAATCATCACCGCAAAAATACCCAATGCCACCGCATTTATCCACGTCAAAATAAGACGAATAAACCGACGAATAAACTGATAGTCCCGCTGCGAGAAAAACAACATCGGAATCGCATTGGCAATATTCGTCGCCAAATCACGCAAAATATGCTGAATGGCCCAAAACGGCACGAGCGACACCAAAAACGCACACATCAAACATAATAATCCACCCCATGGAATATGCACCGAAAACGGCTGCCAAAAATACTCCACTGGCTCCAAAATAGCCTTCACCACTGGCAACGTCGAGGCAACGTAAACAATCGTGAACAAAATCACCACCGCAATCGAATTCACCATCAACAACAACAAATTCGTCCGCAACCACGCATTCTTCGGTTGTCCCGCATCACGACTCTGCATCTGCGTAATCAATCGACGATACGCAAACAACGCATGCCGTAACCGCTGTGGCATCGTCCAACGCAATGCCCCACAAATCTGTGGCGAATAACGCAACAAATATGGACACGTCGCTGTACAAATCAATGCCACACCAACCGCAATCTGGAAGAGCGGCCGCTCTGTCATGTGCAACTCCATCCCTAACGTCGCAATAATAAACGCGAACTCCGCCACCTGCCCCAACGCAAGCCCCGTGCGAAACGCATCTGTCGGGCTCTCTCCCAACAACGTCGACGCCAAGAACCCATTCGCCAATTTCAACACAATCATCCCCACCGACACAAAAAGCACCGTTCCGATATTCTCCCAAATCACCAGTGGCTCAACCATCAACCCCACCGATACAAAGAAGACTGCCGCAAACAACTGCGACACTGGCTTCACAATGCGCTCCAAACGCGCCCGCGAGTGAACATACGATAAAATCGTCCCCGCCAAAAACGCGCCCACCACCAACGACAATCCAAGCACATTCTGCGCCAAATACGAAATCCCAAAACAGATGCCCAATGCCGTCATCAACACAATCTCATCGCCGAAACTCCGCGACACAAAATTGAGCAATCGCGGTGCTAGCCCAATTCCAAAAATTGTCACCCCGACAAGGAATAACACCATCACACCCATCTGACGACCAATCACCATCGCCGTCGCCCACCAATCACCATTCCCCTCGCCCGTATTCGCGCCAACACCATACAGCACAGCAATTAACAAAATCGACAAAATATCCTCAACCACCGCAATCGCAAACGCATTTGAAGCAAAACGTTCCTTCACCAACCCCAACTCTTCCAAGGTCTTTGCAGCAATCGATGTTGAACTGTTACAAATCACCAAACCCAAGAGAAAACACTCCAAATTCCCCCATCCGAGCACCTTTCCCATAAAAAAGCCGCCCACAATCATCAGCCCCACATCCCAAAACGCAGGCAACGTCACTGTCATCCCACGCGAACGCAACTGCCGGAAACTAAAACCAAGGCCAATCGAAAACATGAGGAACATCACCCCCAAGTCCGACAACATCTTAATATTCTCTTGATTATTGATAAGAGCAGGTCCAATCGTTGGCCCCACAATCACACCCGCCAAAATATACCCCACCGTCAGTGGCAAATTAAAACGTGAAAAGACCAATGCAACAATCGACACCACAACAATCACAATACTCAAATCGGTAAAAAACGTCATTGGTTGCCACCTCTCAAAAATCAAAAATAAAAAGCAAAATCTTTCATATTATAACGTTTTTAAAACCCCTCCGTCAATCACAAAAACTACAATAAAACAACTTCAAACACACACAAACGCAGCGACATCTGAGTAATTTGAATACCATCATAACAGCCTCTCCCTCATTGATAGTGGCCCTACTAGCGCTGGAGACGAGAGTGGCGCTCGCCCCCGCAAGTCTAACGACGATTGAGCAATTAGAGTGCTAATCTCCGTTGTGCTTCTCGGTTGTTCCGTCAGCCAAGCACATCCTGTAGGAGGACAAAGCCACCTACCGAGTGTGTACAATGCCTCCTCCAATCACACAGTGCACCCTCAAAAACACTGAGGGAGGTCTTATTCAAACCTCCCTCAGTCATTGTAACGCCCGCAAGCGTCCTCAAGCAAAAACAACGTCGTTCGCAAAGATCAATCTCGAACAGCTTTCACGGTGAGCGACGTTGTGCCAAGCGGAAAATCCTCTTCCGTATACGCAATGGCATAGAAGCGCTTCCCTGGCTTCCGTTGCGCTGTCGTTGGCGGCGCCAACGTTGTCGCATCAAAACTTACCAACTCGATCGCATCAATCTCCTGAGGGTTCGCTTGAGAGCCCAATTGATAAGAATAGAACTTAAGGGTTGTTCCCAATTGGAAATCAGCAATATTCTGCGCGCCCAAGATCTCTTCACCAAAACGATCGGCAAGCGCATTCCTCACCTCAACTTGAAGGATGATATATGCTTGACCTTCAATCTCACGCAGCCCGATTGTAGAGATACCAAGTTCATAAGCCATAAGGAGCGAGGTCTCATCGGCAACATATTCCCCATCAGGATCCGCATCAAACGTCCAAATATTCGAGAAACATTGGAACGCATCCCCAATTTCCTTCGCATTCAAACGATATTCACCAGCTTGCGTATAGCCCAACGTTGACTGAAGGCCTGCCACCGAATAGTTTTGATAATACTGAATAAAGGTATTTTCAATCGAAGACGCAAAGGTATTCCCTTCAGCCGTTGTTGGAGACGCTGGCACGGGCACCCCTGGACGTTGCACCCAATAGTGCGACTGACACACCTTGGGAAATTCGCCAGCCGTATGATTAATACGCACATCCCAACGTCCTCCCTCGCCCGTTGCATAGAAACGACGACGTACCTCGGGGCGCGCACTATCTGCAATCATGTGGAAGAGAATCGTACCATTTGCCGTAGACTCGGGAAGCTCAACCGTAATATCATTCGCTGTACTACCATCAACAACAAAACGTTGCACGGTCATGCCAACACAATCACGAAGAATTGCGTCTTCATTCAAACGCACGGTGCCCGCAATGGTTCCCGTACCTGAAAGCACTTGACCGCCCTTAATGCACGCAATCACATCTTCCTTATTGGCATACTGATTGGGTTCCAAGGAGGCGCCTGCAGCAACATACAAGCCGGCATGACCAATGGCAGCAGTATCATGATCGTCATTATTGAGTGCTTCAGAGGTAAAGGAGGTCGTGCCCACACGAAGCGTACCCGCATCCACGCGCACAGGACCTGTCGCAGAGGGCGTTGTTATCGCACGAAACGCCATAATGCCCGTCCCCGTCTTGGTCAAACCAACATTTCCCCCTTGGATATCTGCCGTATAGCAAATCCAACGTTCATTATCATCCGAGCGAAGTGTTAAAACAACAGGCGTATTCACGCTTTCAGGACCAATAATGGCATTGGCAGTAAAGTTACAACGATGCAAATTCGATGCACCATCTGCTTGTCCATAACCATGAAGCGTTGCATTCCCCTCAAGGATAACATTATCCGAGAAGACAACGCCATTCACATCTTCATCCTCGCCTGCCGCATGGAAGGCAAAGGTGGCATTATTCTTCAAGCGGAGCGACTTCGCCCAAAGGTGTTTATTCTCTTGCGTCTGTTCCAAGCGTGCACCCTCAGCAATAACTAACGAAGTATTACGAAGTTCAAAGACTTCATCAATCTTATTCTCTGTGCCATGCGCTTCCAACGTTGCGATCGAATCCTGCGTCATGGGTCGCGTCCAACGACGATTCTTAAATGCGTAGGTCCCCGTGGTGTGACCATGCAAGAGCGCCTCATCATTAAACAATAATGCCGGCTGAGCACCCAAATCTTCCAATCGCACAAAGGTAATAAGCTGCTTGGAGAGTTGCAAATAGGCATCGGTATTGCCGACCAACTTCAAAACAGGCGCTTCGGCATTCGCGTTAGGCTCCACGTGAAGCGTAGCGATGCCCGTACGCGCGCTATCCATGGTCAACGTATGCTCGCCCTTTACGCGAATCTGGAATGCGATGGCCGTCTGTATATCATTCGGAGTAGCAGGCTTTGGCTCTGGCGACACATTTTGATCGCCGGCATAACCATAACGATACCATGCGGCACTCGAAAAGTCCGTCGTCGAGGGATTCTCAGCAGAGAGATTCAAATAGAGACGTCCAGGAATCTGCAAGATCTTTGCAAAAAGACCCGAGGTGCGACCTTCATTATTCGTCTCTTCGCCATAACGCGTCTCTGTGACATCGGTAATGTACCAATTTGCGCCTTCTACAAAGGTGGGCACCCAGACATTATCAGAAACCTGACCGCCATCGAGAGTGCTATTTCCGCGAAGCAAACCATTACCAATAATCGGCCCTGTCAATGCCACAATGCGCGATTCTTCCTCTTCAAATCCACGCAACAAGGAATAGTCCGCATGGATCTCAAGAATCGCCTGGTGGTGCGTCTGCTCTCCATCCCCCGTGCCAATCTCTTGGTCAATCCACGTACCCTCTGTCCATGCCACATTTTCCAATGACTCAATCGAGGGCGAATATTCCGTCCAGGTCGTACCCATGTTAGAGGTTTGCATTTCGCTCACTTGCGTGATAGAGCGCGTATCCACACGCACTTCCAGATAGGACTCTTGGTCCCCCGTCTCCGTCACCGCACCCACGAATGCCGTGCCCGTAGGCGAGAAGGTGGCAACGCCTGCCGATGGCGCAAAGACCGCCACATGCGAACCGCCCGATACGCCACGCGTCAATGTACGCGTCTGCGTCACGGTGCGCTTCTGCTTGTATTTTCGGTTCTCATACACCATCTTTGCGGTGCCAATGACAGGTTCTTCCACCACTTCCGTCGCGGTTTCTTCACCAGCCGCGGCACTGCGTTCACAATGCACGCCCAATGCACCAATCGCATCATCGTAAGTCTCATGCGCCGCATGATCATGAATGGCATCACTTTGACCACCCGTAAAGTTAAGACTTCCATAACGATAGGAATTGTCACTTTCTCGTTCAGAGAACCATGCAGACGGCGTCACTGCCGTGCCATTTAAATGAGCCGCTGTAATTTCTCCCCCCAAGGGGACCAATTTCAAGGTTGATGCGGCAGGTGTGCCATTTTCCACCAACGGCAAAACATTTAACATTGAATAGGTACGCGAGGCAGAGAGAAGACCTTCCGTAGGCAAGCGCTTTGTATTCACCTCAAGCGTCTGATCGCCCTTGACAAAGAGGCGGATTTCTGCACCTTCAGCGGGGCGTTCTTCACCTGTCGCTGAACGTATCCATGCGGTACCATTCCATGTTTCACGATACCACGGCATTGTCTCTTCCTCTTCCCAAAGGCCAGGGGTTGTCACATTACGCACGTAACGCACGTTACGATAAATCGCAGGAGACTCTACCGCCAAGGCCGCCATTGCTTCTGCGGTTAATGCACCCTTGTAGAAGCGGATATAGTCTACCGAGCCGCCATCATCCTCGTTCACCGCGCCCAATTTCGCAAGGATTCCTTCGGCATTTGATTTGTCATCTAAGAGCTGGCCCACCTGAAGACCACCAGTTGCAAGACCACGCCAATTATCAGGCAAAGGATAGGTCGCAAGGAATTGACCATCCAAATAAACCGTCAACGCACTCCGGTCACAAACTGCAGAGAAGACGTGGGCGATATTAACAATATCTGCCACATGGGCCTCGGCCACCTTCTTCATACCCACGGGAATACCATCATCCCCCAAGGTGTCATCATTCTTATCAATGTGCCACAACACTAAATCTTGCGCCGTATCTCCTGTTGCAAGAATAAGTGCTTCACCAGGAGGCACCGCATCACCAACCCACCCACGCGCGGATGAACCTAATGCCAAAATCGTGGTATTGGCTTTGTTTGGCGCAGTCAAGCGAATCGCCGCACTCCATTCATCGGGATAAACCAAATTGGACTCATGGCGTAATGCGATGTAGGGGCGATAATGTAATTTAATCCCTTGACTATAAGGGTTACGCGTTTCGGTAAAATACTTCGTTTGATCCAATTTATGGCCATAATTCGGAGAGCGGTCAGGATCGTGACCCACACGGAGATAGTTTACCAAGGCGCCATCCTGAGCCGTAAGCGTCCACCATCCGGAGTTATTTCCGTCGCCATTAAATTCTGCATCCACCCATGCGCTATGCCCTGTAAAGTGTGGGAATTCCCATTCGAGGGTGTCATAAGCACCGTCTTCATTCGGCGTGATGACCCACGAACCTGTGGCGTGAGGCACCGTGATATTCGCATCGTTGTAATATTCAAAAACAACATTATTTGCCACCCATGTTGGGAGATGGCGTAATGTCAAAACGCCACCATACGCACCCGACTCAATCAAAATCAACTTGGGCGGGGCCTGCTCATTAATCGTGTCTGGCCAGAGAATGGTCGCATCGGCAAATTGGTCCAAACGAATACGCAACGTTTGTCCATTATCCACACGAATACGCGCATTCAACGTTGTTTCTGGCGTTTCTGCCACATCAATTATCGAAAAATCACTTTTCTTAAAAGCTAACGTGCCTCGATAGTCTGACGTACGTGCGAGCGCGAGCACCTTTTCCACGCCTGTCGTGCCATTGTCACCTAAATGACCAAAGGTAATATCACTCTGAAGACCCGAAAGGCGCTCAATGGTGACTTGCTGAGCATTGTCGGTAAGGGCTAACTCACCACAAAAATTCGTCAATTCTTGAACAACGACCTGACCCGAGAATTGAAGGAGACCCGCATTGAGACCAGTAATCGCATCAATCGTAAGACTGCTCGCCTGCGTTGCATCAATCACGGCGCTCTTTTCAACATTCCCCTCAACCTTTTTCTCAACAATGAGGCCACCGCCAATGGTGGATTCCGTACCAAAGGTAAAGGTAATATCTTCGCCAGCCGCTGTTAAACGGCCGCCATTGAGCGTCATCGAACGATGATTCGTTGGCAACATGTTAAAAGAATCTTTAACCACAAGTTCACCATCTTGACGCACGATGATTTGTGCAGAACCCGTCACATCACCATCGCCATCCGTTGCAAGAAGTTGATTCAAGGTCGCCTTGGCACTGCGCGCCTCGCCCTCATTATCACCAATTTCTAAACGCGCATTATGAACCCTCGCCCCGAACGTGACCATCGGTGTTGTCAACGTGCCATGTTCAAGCTGATAAACGGCGCGTGCAGCATTCCCCTGCCCTAAAAAGAGACCATTACCAGCAATGGAGACCTCGCCCGCGCGTTGCACAAAGGCGGCATTATTATCAACACCATAGCCGATCACAAACGCATCTTCAAAGGTTGTTGTGGCATACGACTCAAGGGTTTGTTGCGTGGGCACGGTTGATGCGTAATCATCAGGACCTAAAACAAACGCCCCCTTGTCATCGGGCACAATAAACGACGACACAAAACGCGTTGTTCCCGAAGATTTCTCAATTAATGCGCGATAATGCGACAATTCGTGTGCCTCTTGAGAGGGAATCGCAAACGAAAGACGTGAAGATGCATCCGAAAAGGCCAAATTCGGCTTGTTCGTTTCATCCACATGCGTCACAATACGAATACTACGCCCCGAGGGAATGGTCAGCGGATTACGACCAAACCACGATGCCTGATTCTCCGACATATCAGGATACGCCGCAATCCCAAGGTCACAAGAAAGCGCAAAATCCGAGGGCTTCCAAAGCGTCGACGGAATCACCGGCGTTGCCATCGATGCGGTATTTCCCGCATTATAATACTCCAAGCGAACCATACGAATGTCGCCCGTCGAATCTGCCACATCGCGAAAATCCCAGGGGCCTGTAAAATGCAGCTTATTCGTTTCATTTGACTCAAGGAAACGGACCGTTCCGCAACGCTCCTGAATCGTCCAGTTCTCCCCTGTCTGCTCCCAAATCGTCGCCGGCGTAGAGGTGGCCACCACCATTGCGGCCTGTTCGATGCTGTAGTCCATTACGACAATCGCGTCCATCGACTTCAGGCGCACCACAATGAGCGTATCCACATCGTCATGCTCAGCCGTAAATCCGTCCAAGGCGAGCAATTCGCTCAATCGCGATTCACCCTTAGCCTCTAAATCATAACGATAACGCGTCATTGTTGTCGTTGCCGTAAACGAAAGATACGGCGTTACCAACTCCGCCAAACCATCAACACGCACGTCTGACTTATCCGCATCTTGATATTGACTCGAGGCATTACGAAACACAGGCAAAAGAATGGGTGAAGTCGTCTTCGTAGAATCAACATCTAAACGCAACATATAGGTCGCTTGCGTATCTAATTCTGTCGGGGCAAAGGTATAGACATACGCCCGTGCATCAACGTGATGACCATCCATCGACGCCAAACGTATTGGTTCATTTAAAACATTAGGCCCATTCACAGACGAAGTCGCAACTTCATTTCCAAGCGCATCGAGAATCGTCACCGTTGGCACCGCGGAGAGGTTAGTGGTTGCTTCTGCCGTAATTTCAGGAAGGGTAATCGACGACAAAACAATCTCAGATCCCACAAAGTTTCCGGGATTCCCGTTGTAGTGATAATGCCAAATGGGGTCATCAATTTTAAAGCGGATACGCTGTTGCGCCACGCGCACACTATGCACCGCTTCCAACGTAGAAACATGCGAGGTTGTCTCAACCTTAAGCGAAAAGTCGACCGACTCTTTCGCCGCCCATGCAGACGAAACAAGAGCCATCGTCGCGATAAGAGAAAGTAAAAACCGCTTCATCTTATAAATCCTCATCTAGACGCAAAATAAACCTTCCACTTTGCTTCTTTAACACTTCTTTAACAATTGAAGAAACATTTTGCGTGCTCAAAAACTTATTACAAAAATCCGCGTATTATACCCCCCCCCCTCATGAAAAGTCAAGAGAAAAGTCAAAAGAGATTCTCTCCACAAACCCAAAAAACCTCAAACCACATAAAAAACACGCTCAAGCCTAGCGGCGTTTGAGCGATTGGGCTAGTCTTATGTATTGAGCGTCAGTCGTTACCCCCACTGGTCCTCTCAACTGA
>JAZLBT010000021.1:0-25122 GCA_045613865.1 Candidatus Spyradenecus sp.
AACGGATTCGCTGACATTTTTCATTTTGGCGCGCCGCCCCCCGGGGGGCGTAAGCTGATGATCCTTCTTCTTTCCTCTTTGACATCCTTTCTTTTGAGAAGTACTCTTCTTACCCCCGCGGTTATATTGTGCAATATTCCCATACGCACGTATATATAATTAGGGTTGATTTTTTTTGCATTTTTTGGTATAAAGTATCTCCTTATGGATTGGAGTCGAGAGCAATTTCCAGTTGAACATGCAGAAGCCCTTGTGGTTGCATGTCGGCAGCGTGGCCTACGTTTAGCAACGGCAGAGTCATGCACGGGGGGCTATATTGGCGCAACAATCACTGCGTTAGCAGGCGTGAGCGATGTTTTTGAAGGTGGCATCTTGGCCTATCAAAATAACATCAAAGTACGTCTTCTTGGTGTTTGTGAAGCTACCCTCGCAGCCGATGGCGCAGTGAGCGAAGCTTGTGCACGTGAAATGGCACTCGGCGCAACAACGGCATTACAAACCGAGGTTGCTATCGCGGTCACAGGGATCGCGGGCCCGGGAGGCGCCACTGCAGATAAACCTGTAGGGCTCGTTTATGTCGGTGTTGCAGTTAAGGATGAGACGTTTGTCGCACGTTGTCACTTTGAGGGTGACCGTCACGCAGTTCGACGTCAAACCGTTGAAAAGGCTTTAAAATTTGCACTTGAGTGCGTAGAGAAAGTGAGAAAATAAAATGGTAGACATTGATTGGTCAAAGCTTGGGTTCTCCTATATGCCAACGCGTAGCCACATTCGCTATGTATGGAAAAATGGTCAGTGGGATAACGGTGTACTCGTAAATGACCCCAACATTACCATGTCGATCGCGGCAGGATGTCTCCATTATGGCCAGGAATGCTTTGAAGGCATGAAGGTTTTCCGTCAAAAGGATGGCAAAGTCGTTGCCTTCCGCCCCGATCGTAATGCGGAGCGTATGCAGCGCACGGCTTATAAGACCGTGATGCCACCTGTGCCGACGGAAATGTTCCTCGATGCATTGCAGCGCGTTGTTAAGGACAATCTTGACTATCTCCCGCCTTATGAAACTGGTTGCTCGATGTATGTGCGTCCGCTTTTGATTGGTACGGGCCCGCAGATTGGTGTTGCCCCCGCAACGGAATATACCTTCATCATGATGGTGATGCCGATGGGCGATTATTACAAAGGCGGCATTAAGCCTGTTCGCGCAATTATCTTCGACGACTTTGACCGTGCTGCACCTCAGGGCATGGGCGATGTCAAAGTGGGCGGCAACTACGCCGCAAGCCTGTTCGCGCACAAGAAAGCGCATGACATGGGCTTCCCTGTTGAACTTTATCTCGACGCAAAGACACACACATGTGTTGAAGAATTCGCCACCTCGAACTTCTTGGGCTTCAAGAAGGATGGCACCTTTGTCACCGTGAAGTCGTCGTCTGTCTTACCGTCGGTTACCAATTTGTCACTCCAACAGCTTGCCGCTGATCTCGGTCACAAGGTTGAGATTCGTACGGTGCCTTACACTGAGTTAAAGGAATTTGCTGAAATCGGTGCTTGCGGAACAGCTGTTGTTGTTACACCCGTGTGCGAAATTCACCGCAATGACGAAGTGATCAAGATTAGCGATGAAAATGAATGTGGTCCTCTCATGCGTAAGTTGCATGACGCTGTGCAAGACATTCAGTTCGGCCGCACGCCTGATGTTCACAACTGGTGCTACGAAATCAAGTAAGTTGGCACGCGTTGTCCTGTGAAGATCAACCCGGCAACACCCGCTGTTGTTGCCACTTTAGAAACCCCTTCCTGAAAGTATTATTATGACCCAAAGCTCTTACCTACATGGACGTACTGGTGCACAATGTGTTGTTGATGGTTTAATCAGCAACGGGTGCGAAATTCTCTTCGGTTATCCCGGTGGTTGCGTTATTGACATCTTTGACTGCCTCTACTCCTCCCCTATTCAGTTTGTGTTGCCGCGCCATGAACAAGGCGGCATTCACATGGCGGATGGTTATGCACGTGCAACAGGCAAGGTCGGTTGTGCACTCGTCACTTCTGGCCCTGGTGCAACAAATGCGGTCACGGGCTTGGCGACCGCGATGATGGATGGTATTCCATTGGTGGTGATTACGGGACAGGTCAGCTTAAGCCTCATTGGTACGGATGCCTTCCAAGAAGCAGACACAACGGGCATCACGCGTAGTGTTACAAAGCATAATATCTTGGTACGTTCTGCAGACGAATTGCCGCGTGCAATTTCGGAAGCATTCTTCATTGCTTCTACGGGTAAGCCAGGTCCAGTATTGATTGACATTCCGAAGAATGTTCAACAAGAAATCACAATGCAACCCGACGTGCAGAATGTTGCGATTCGTGCCTACAATCCGATGGCATTGCCTCCTCGTCAACAGATTGAAGAAGTCGCACGTGCAATCAACAAGAGTCATCGCCCTATTTTCTACGTTGGTGGTGGTGCAATCACCTCAAATAGCTGCGAAATCATCAAGCAAATCGCAGAAACTTATGAAATTCCCGTTTGCACAACATTGATGGGCTTAGGCGCATTCCCTGAAACTTCACCACTCTCGTGTTGGATGGTGGGTATGCATGGTTCGATTGCTGCAAATAATGCCATTCAACAAGCGGATCTCGTGATTGCTGCAGGCGCACGCTTTGACGATCGTGTTACAGGTAAAGTGGCCGACTTCGCAAATGGTGCAAAGATTGTTCATATTGATATTGACAACTCTGCCCTCGGCAAGAATGTGAAGACCGACTTTGCAATTTGCGGAGATTTACGTCTTTCGCTCGAAGCAATTTATCCATTGTTAACGCGTCGTGATCGTTCGCCTTGGATTAATCAAATTTCCAAGTGGCGTGAAGCGAAAGCTGCGGTCTACTTCCCGCGCAAGGATGACAAGATGCAAGGCCAAGCCGTGATTGAAACAATTGATCGCGTTTCAAAAGGCGAGGCAATTATTGTCACGGATGTGGGCCAAAATCAGATGTGGGCGGCACAGTTCTATCGTCACACGCGTCCACGTGGCTTCCTTACTTCGGGTGGTCTTGGAACAATGGGCTTCGGCGTGCCAGGCGCAATTGGTGCACAGTTTGCACGCCCTGACGCGTTGATCGTTTCGATCAATGGCGATGGCGGCTTCCAGATGAACATCCAAGAGCTCGTGGTGGCTGTTGAACATCGTCTCCCTGTGAAGTTCGTAATCTTGAACAATAGCTACCTCGGCATGGTGCATCAGTGGCAGGAACTCTTCTACGGCAAGCGTTACTCTGCGACCCTCTTGGGTCAGGTCAATCGTCCCGAAAATGAACGCATCCCCGATGCAGAAGACCCCACCTACTTGCCTGACTTTGTTAAGGTTGCAGAAGCCTATGGTGCAAAGGGTGCCCGCGTGAAGACATTGGAAGAAGCCGAGAAAATCTTCTCCGAAGCTTTCGCTGACAATCAAACGTGGGTCATTGAATGTATCATTGCAGAAGATGAATTAGTGCTCCCCATGGTGCCCCCAGGTGCTGCACTCGCGGATATGATTTATGCTGTCGAGAAGTAAGAGGTAACGATGAAAAAGCATATCATTAATATTTTAGTTGAAAACCGTCCGGGCGTACTTGCACGCATCGTGGGTTTGGTTTCGGGGCGTGGCTATAATATTGAAACGCTCAATGTTGGACCAACAACGGATGAATCCATTTCAAAGATGACCATCTTGGTTCGCGGAAGCGACACGGTGATTGATCAAGTCGTTGCACAATTGGCCAAGCAAATTGACGTTTTCAAGGTGATTAATGTGACCGAACGTCCGCACGTTGACCGCGAAGCACTCTTGATTCGCGTTAGCACGCGTGCAACGGGTCGTGCACCTATCATTGAAATCGCCATGCTCTTTGGGGCAAAGATCTTGGGCGTTGCGCCCGATTCATTGACCATTCAAATGGTTGGCTCTCAGATGCAGGTCGAGCAGTTCCTCAACTTGTTGCATCCCTATGAGTTGCTCGACATCTCGCGTTCGGGTGCAATTGCTATTCCACAATAATCGACCGTCCCGCATCAATAACCATCTGCGCGAACAGGTCTTCATACCCGTGCAGATGGTTTTTTAATGCTCTTTTGAGAAAGTTTTCATCATGCAGAAGTTTGCAGTTTTTGGTCATCCGATTGCACATAGTTTCTCGCCGGTTATGCATCACGCGAGTTTTCAGGCAATTGGTTTTGACGGTCAATATGAACGTTGTGATGTCCCCCCAGAAAACCTTGAAGCTGCACTTCGCACATGTATGGAGCAAGGCTATACAGGGGTAAATCTTACCATCCCCCACAAGATGCTCGCCGTACCGATGATGGATGAACTTACACCCATTGCCAAACAACTCGGCGCAGTCAATACTGTCCTTTTCCGTGAAGGAAAGATGTTTGGTCACAACACCGATGGTCCTGGCTTCATTGCCGCGGTAAAGGCGATGCTCAAAATGGATCCTGCGGGGCAAACAGCAGCCGTTATTGGTTGTGGTGGTGCGGGTCGCGCAATCGCCCTCTCTTTGGCAAACGTAGGGGCAACATGGGTCGGTCTCATTGACATTGACCATAATCGCGCACATCAACTCGCAGAAGAAATTTGCCAAACAACCCCCGCCACGGCGGAAGTTATTACGCATGGGGAATTAAAACATGTTGACTTAATCGCGCAGTGTTCGCCAAGCGGATTGAGCAACTTCCCTGATCCCGCCGCAACAGCAGATGACTTCCTTCCAGGACAAAAGCTCTATGACATTGTAATTCCCCCAGGGTCTCCCGAAACCCCAACCATGCGTGAAGCACGCAAAGTGGGTATGGAATGTGCAAACGGTGTGAGAATGTTGGTTGAACAAGGTGCCCTCGCCTTCCATTTCTGGACAGGACTTGAAGCTGACCGTAACGCGATGATGCGTGCCGTAGAGGAGGGACTCGCCCATGCTTGAGTGGATGCGTATGATGCCTGAAGAGCAAGCCGTTTTCTTTTGGCGTGTAATTATTACTGTTGTTGTCTTACTCGGTGCAATTATTGGCAGCTTCTTGAATGTCTGCATCTATCGCATCCCATTGGAGCAATCGATCTCAAAGCCTCGCTCGCATTGTTTCTCATGCCAAAAACTGATTCCGTGGTATCACAACATCCCCATCCTCTCGTGGTTAATTTTGCGGGGAAAGTGCGCCTATTGCAAATCACCCATTAGCCCACGCTACTTAATTGTCGAAGCAATGACAGCAGTACTCTTCCTCCTCGTCTTTCAGATGTGGGGAAACCCTGAAGCCTTTGCTCTCGACAAGTTGCAATATCCTAGCCTTATTCCGTTTTGGTGGCTCTTCGTTGCGTCCACCGTTGTAAATATTGGCATTGACTGTGACCATCGCATCCTCCTTGATCGCATTTCCATTGGTGGCACGCTGATTACCTTTGCCGTTGCAGCAGCCTGTCCATATTTGCACAATGAAACCCTCTGGTACCTTGGCTTAACGCACGCTGTGATGGGCGCATTCGTTGGCTTTGGCATTGGCTTTGCGATTTCATGGTTGGGCGAACGCATCTTCTTGCAAGATGCCTTTGGCTTTGGCGATGTCAAATGGATGATGCTCTTTGGTGCACTCTTCACGTGGAGCGGATTGCTGTGGATCCTTATGCTTGCCGCCATTATAGGTCTCTTATTGGGACTTCCTTTAATGTTGATGCAGAAGTTTAAGAAAACACTTCAAGAAGATGAACCCTTTGCATTACCCTTTGGCCCAGCCTTAGGTCTCGCTGCAATGACCTGGCTCTTCTGGGGAAGTAAAATCATTCGAGCAATGGTCAATATCCAACTGTGGATGAATGAAAATGATTCCGCGGTATTAATGATTCTCTTACCCATTCTTTTACTCTCAACGCTCTGGCTCGTCTTCCGCATTCTCGCAATTCGCCAAGCCGCACGCGAAGAGGTGGACGAACTCGACCCCCTCGCACCCCTTGATTCAGAAGAAGGTGTAACAAATGAATCCGTTGAAACAAAATGATGCTCTTTTATTGAGTGATCTCCGCGTCACATGTATCATTGGAGATCTTCCACATGAACGCGTTACACCGCAAGAGTTGCGCATTGACATGGAGATCTTCTGCGACACACGTTTAGCCGCAACAACCGATGCACTTAAAGATACGATTGATTATGTTGCGATTATTGATGCCGTGCGGGCAACACTAATTAAAGCCGAATGTAAGATGATTGAACGTGCTGCGCAAATTGCAATTGACGCCGCCTTTGCTGTAGACGAACGCATTACCGCAATTACGATTATCCTGCATAAACCACACGCGGTTGAAGGTGTCATCGCGGGCATTCGTATTCATCGCCAACGTTAATCCCGTTTAAGGAAAAGTCGCCATGGTTCCTAAAATTGCATTTCTGCTCGGTGCCGGACTCGGTGAACGTCTTCGTCCAATGACGCTTGCAACCCCAAAACCTTGCATGCCCATTTGGAATACCCCCCTCCTTATTCACACGCTTAACCAACTCGCATCATGGGGCGTGGAGACCGTCTATATCAACACCCATTGGCTTCCTGAGCGAATGGAAGAAGTTGCGAAGAGCTATTCTGGCGCCCTCTCCTTACACCTCATTCACGAACCTGAGATTCTTGGCACGGGAGGTGCATTGCGTTGCTTAAAAGAATATTTAACAACCGATGAACCCTTCTGGCTCATCAATGGCGATGTGGTCTTTAATGTGAATCCTCAACCCCTCATTGATGCCTTTAAACAATCGGGAAATTTTGCTGCGGCATGGATGGAGCCCACCCTCGGTCCTCGCACTGTTGAAATGGATTACCAAAATCGCATCACATGTTGGGCATCGCCTACGCCAGATATTGAGCACACCTACACCTTTACTGGGATTAGCTTGCTTTCAAAACAAGTCCTTAGCTATCTCCCAGAAACACCCAAAATGTGCTCCATCATCAAAGCATTTGAAGCCGCGATGTACGACAATCACTTTGTGCGAGGTGCGATTGTACCACAAGCCTACTGGAATGATGCCGGCACACCCGATGCCTATATCCAAGTCCACCACGACGCAAAGAACCTTCCCGCACTAAAAGCCTATTACAAAAACGCAACAGCGGTTCCCGCGCAAGAAGTTGAACGCGCATTACAAGCACTCCAATGGCCCGCCGCGGAAACGATCATCATCCCTCTCGGACGACGTGGAAGCAACCGTTCATTTTGGCGTCTTGTTCATAAAAAACAATCCGTCATGGCCATTGCCTACGAAAGTGTTGAACGTGTTGAAAACGCACGCTATGCCGCATGTGCAAAGATTTTAAAACGTGCAGGCGTCAATGTTCCCAAGGTGCTGATTGACCAACCCGATTTGCTCATTCTCCAAGATCTTGGCGACACGACGCTTGACAAATGTTTACCCAAAAATGAAACGCAGCCAGAGCCAATGGATAAGCTCACCGCAACCATGACTCAGCTCGCGCTCTTCCACGAAACCGAAACAGGCGCCTTGGCACTTGAACCGACCTTTGACGCAACGCTTCTCAAGTGGGAACACGACTTCTACCAAGCGCATGTCGCACCACTTCCACAAGCAGCGCAAGTCGACCTTCAACGCCTGACCGACCTCCTTGCTAACGAACCCCAAGTCTTAATGCACCGCGACTTCCAAAGTACAAACGTGCTTTGGCATCAACACAAGCCCTACTTCATTGACTTCCAAGGCATGCGTAAGGGTCCTGCACTCTACGACCTTGCAAGTTTCTTATATGACCCCTATGTCACATGGAGTGAAGAGGCTATTCAACATGCCATTCAAATCTATGCAGAAGTCTCTGGACGCGATGTACAAGACCTTCTCGACAAACTCCCCTACGCGGGAATCCAGCGTCTCTTACAGGCCATGGGGGCGTATCAACGTTTAGCAAGTGTGGGGCAACAGCGCTTCCTCGCCTATCTCCCCATTGCTAAAGAACGCGCCATCAAGCTGGCCCAACGCGTGGGACTCAATGCGCTCGCAACAGCCCTTGCGAACCATTAAGCGCAACCAATGTTAACCCTCATAAAAAAGACCACAACACGCAACGTGCTGTGGTCTTTTTCTTTCAGCGCTACGCTCGCTTAGAGCGCTGCACGACGAGCTTGAAGCGAAGCAATCTGAGCCTCGAGTTCAACCTTACGATCACGCTGATTCTGAATAATAGCCTCCGGTGCCTTAGAGACAAAGGCTTCATTCGAAAGCTTTGCATTAATGCCCTTTAAGAAACCTTCCAACTTGGCGATTTCCTTATCGAGCTTCTCAGCTTCAGCCTTCGTATCCACGAGACCTTCAAGCGGAATATAAAGCGTACCCGCCTGAAGCAACTTCGAAGGCATAGCCGTTGTCGGTGCTTCATTAACAAAGGTAATCGATTCAGCGCGAATTGCCGTACGAATCGAAGCCTCATCACGAAGAAGCTTTTCTGCAATTGTTGCCGACGCAGGGTGAATCAACGCCTTGATGTTAAGCGCAGGAGCAAGACCCGATTCCGCACGCAATGCACGCGCACCCGTAATCAAATCACGCTTGGTCTCAACATAGTTAAGCACTTCTTCAGAGAGACCCCATGCAAGCTTCTGTTCTTCCGAATAGCCACGCGGATAGGATGCACGCATAATCGATGCATCATCACCGCAATAACCCAATTGATGCCAAATTTCTTCCGTCACAAACGGCATGTAAGGATGCAACAAACGCAAGATCTTACCATACACATCTGCAAGGAGAGCCATCACCTGACGGCGACGAGCGTCATCATCTGCATTGAGGTCAGCCTTCGCATATTCAAGATACCAGTCGCAGAAATCCGTCCATGCGAAATCATAAATCGCAAGTGCGCCATCCTGGATACGATACTTATTAAAGGTCTCTTCCATCGTTGCGCAAACATTCGATGCCTTCAACAAGAGATGGCGATCATCGTCATGTAAAAGATCTGCATTCAACGTAAGACCTTCGCCAGCATAATCTGCGAACGAGAAGCCCGGAAGCTTTTCTGCATTCATCTGCAAGAAGCGTGCAGCGTTCCAAAGCTTGGTGCCGAAGTTACGGCCAATTTCAAACTTCTTCATATCCACCTTGGTATCCACTTCCATCGAAGTAATCAATGCCAAGGAGAAACGCAAGGCGTCAGCAGAGTACTGTTGAATGATGTCCAACGGATCAAGCAACGTCTCGGGGTGAGACTTTGACATCTTCTTACCATCTGCCGTACGAACAATACCGTGAAGCACAATATTCTTGAAGGGCGCCTTGCCCATGAATTCGTAACCCGCCATCATCATGCGAGCCACCCAGAAGAAGAGAATGTCTGCACCCGTGACCATATCTGCCGTTGGATAATAGAAATCCAATTCGGGTGTCTTATTCGGCCAACCCAACGTCGAGAACGGCCAAAGCCAAGAGGAGAACCAAGTATCGAGCACATCAGGATCCTGCGTGATGGCCTCCTTCGTTGCGCCACACACAGGGCATGTCTCAGGCGTTGTCAGCGAAGCCCATTCGTGGCCACAAGCACACGTATAGACAGGAATACGATGACCCCACCAAATCTGACGGCTAATACACCAATCGCGGATATTCTCCATCCAATTAAAGTAAACACTCTCCCAACGCTTCGGCTGAATGGTGACTTCACCCTTACGCACAGCTTCAATTGCAGGCTGCGCAAGCGGCTTCATCTTCACAAACCACTGCTTGGAGAGACGGCTATCGACCATCGTCTTACAACGATAGCAATGGCCCACCTGGTTCTGATACGGCTCGACCTTAACGAGATAACCGCCCTTTTCGAGATCTGCGACAATCGCCTTACGGCATTCAAAACGATCCATACCCTCATAACCCGAGAGTGCGTTCATCGTGCCATCGTTATTCATAACGTCGACCTGCGGCAAATCATGACGCTGACCCACGGCAAAGTCATTCGCATCATGCGCGGGCGTAATCTTCACAACACCTGTACCGAAGTCCTTCTCAACATAATCATCGAAGACCACGGGAATCTCACGCCCCGTCAACGGCAAGAGCACCTTCTTACCCTTGAGATGCGCATAGCGTTCATCCTTCGGATTAACAGCCACTGCCGTATCGCCGGGCAACGTTTCAGGACGTGTTGTCGCCACCGTTACATACTCGCCCTCAGAACCCACAACAGGATAACGCACATGCCAGAGGAAGCCATTATTCGGTTCATGCTCAACCTCATCATCTGCAAGCGCAGTACCACAACGCGGGCACCAATTGACAATATAGTTGCCACGATAAATCAACTGCTTGTTATAAAGATCACAGAAGACCTTTGCAACGGCGGCCGAAAGACCTTCATCCATCGTAAAACGTTCACGCAACCAGTCCGTCGAGTTACCGAGCAAACGCTGCTGGCGAACAATCGTTGCGCCATACTTTTCACGCCACTGCCACACGCGATCAACAAAAGCCTCGCGACCAATTTCCTGACGACGCTGACCTTGCTTGCGCAATTCCTTCTCAACCACATTCTGCGTCGCAATACCTGCATGGTCTGTACCAGGCACCCAGCAAACATTATCACCACACATACGATGCCAACGCACAAGAATATCTTGAATCGTATTATTCAATGCGTGACCCATATGCAAAACGCCTGTTACGTTCGGCGGAGGAATAACCACCGCATAAGGCTTTCCACCCTGGGCCGGCTCGTCATGAAAACAACCATGCGTCTCCCACCAAGGATACCACTTCGCTTCAACCGCTTTAGGATCGTAATGCTTTTCCATCATCTCTGTAAACCTTAAAAATTAATACGAAAAAATACAATCTAATAGTATATCATATTTATGAAGAAAAAAGAATGCCTAAATTTCATATTTAAGAGGGATCAATCGAAAATTAAAAAACGCCACCGCCACACCGACCATGCCGGACCTACCGCTGCATACCAACATCACTTTTCCGCTTTTCTCTTTACGGTCTTTCTTGCGCGACGACCTATTTTTTGATAAAATTTTACATCAATAAATAATATGAAATTCATATTAGGGTCTTATAAAAAGGATCAAAACCATGTGGAAGCATCATTGGAAACGTCTCAAGATTGCGACTTCGGAACGCTTTAAGCCTGCATTAATTCAGTGCTTTAAGGAAGGTTATTCGCTCAAGACCTTTACTGCAGATGCAATTGCAGGACTTATTGTTGCAGCCGTAGCACTTCCTCTCGCGATTGCATTTGCAATTGCAGCGGGACTTTCACCCCAAGCGGGCTTAATTACGGCGGTGGTAGCAGGATTTCTCATTTCCGCATTGGGTGGGTGTCGCGTTCAGATTGGTGGACCCACCGGGGCATTCATTGTTATCATCTATGGTATCGTCTCGCAATTTGGTGAAGCGGGGCTCATGATTGCAACAATCCTCGCGGGTATTATTCTCATTATCCTTGGTCTCTGTGGACTAGGATCAATTATTAAATACATTCCCTATCCAGTGACGGTTGGCTTCACATCGGGTATCGCACTCATTATTTTCGCAGGTCAAATTGAAACATTGCTTGGACTGAATTGCACAGAAGCGTTAGCCGCGCTCGAATATGCAAAGATGCCTGGCGACTTCATTGGTAAAATTTGTGTTTATATTCATGCCATTGAGACCACCAACTGGATTGCATTTGGCATCTCACTCATTACGATCTTGATTTGCGTTTACTGGAAACGCGTGACGCAAAAGGTGCCTGGATCTATTATTGCAATTCTCGTCACCACCTTGGGCGTACTCATTGGCCAGGCCTTTGGATGGATCGCACCTGAACAGGTCACCACCATTGGTTCCAAATTCCCCGATGTCGCAAAAGGTGTCGCCTTCTCCTTGCCTTCATTTGATTTTTCAAATGTCGATATTCGCGCACTTGTCTCGCCAGCCATTTCGATTGCACTCTTGGCAGGAATTGAATCATTGCTCTCGGCCGTGGTTGCCGATGGTATGACGGGCCGACGCCACCACTCGAATACCGAGTTGATTGGTGAAGGCATTGCCAATATCGCCTCGCCTTTGCTTGGCGGTATCCCTGCAACAGGCGCTATCGCGCGTACAGCAACAAACATTAAAAATGGCGGTCAGACCCCCGTTGCGGGCATCCTCCATGCAGTCTTCCTCTTGATCATTATGCTCTTCCTTGGCCGTTATGCGGCAATGATTCCGATGGCAACATTGGGCGGCATCGTCGCTGTGGTGGCATACAACATGAGCGAACTTCACCTCGTGAAGGGCATGTTTAAGAGCACGCGCTCTGACGTCTCGGTCATGTTAACAAGCTTCCTCTTAACGGTCTTAGTTGACCTCACCGTAGCAATCCAAGCGGGCGTCTTATTGGCGGCATTCCTCTTCATTCGTCGCATGAGCGAATCGACCGAAGCACGCAATGTTACACGTGCGCTTGCTGGCGAATTTAACAAACAAGAGACCCGCCCGGATGACCTTAACCAAATCCAAGAAACCATCCCGCCTGGGGTTGAAATCTTCGAAGTCTATGGTGCACTCTTCTTTGGCGCAGCAGACAAGTTTAAAGATACCCTACTCTCTCAACGTCGCCGTCCGAAGATCTTAATCCTTCGTATGCGTCACGTGCTTGTGCTTGATGCAACCGCGCTCCACTCGCTTGAAGAAGTCTATGCGCACACTGCAGCCAAGGGCGTCACGTTGATTCTCTCGGGTGTTGCGGCACAACCATTCATGTTGATGGCGCGCGCAGGCTTCCTCGATAAGATTGGCCAGGAAAATGTACATGGTCACATTGTTGATGCATTGAAGCGTTCAAAAGAACTTCTCTCTAACGCGGAGGTATAAGAATGAAACTCACAATGCTGTGCACCTGTTTACTCTGCACGATGACCCTGCTTGCAACGCAAAAAAAGGAATTCGCAAAGTCAACAATCCCCACTCCCGACGGATGCTTGCAACTTGAGGTTAAAAAGCCTGTGGGCGAACACGACCTCAAAAAGGCAATGCAAACGGCCATAGCAGAAGAAAAGTTCCTCTTGATCCAATATGGCCGAGAGAATTGCACAAATTGCCAAAAGGTGTGGAATATGCTTGGCGACGGCAGCATTACGATTCCGAAGAATATGCACTATGCCGATGTCTCCGTGGATGACCCGGAAACACGCATGGTCTTCGAAGCAACATTCTCTGTCTCCGATGCAGGCCGCTACTATCCCTTTCTTGTGGTGATGGGACCAGATGGTTCTCAACTCGTATTCCGCTCGGGACTTGGCACGGCAGAAGAATATAATGCTATGATCAAGAAGGCCCAAGAGGATTACGCATTAGGGTATTAATGGAAGATTTACACGCCACACTCTTTCGTTCCTTTGGATTTACCTCATTTCGACCAGGACAAGAGGCGATTATTCGCACCTTGCTCGAGGGGAATGACGCGCTTGTAATCATGCCCACAGGCGCAGGGAAAAGCCTCTGCTTCCAACTGCCTGCGCTGATGATGCAGGGAACGACATTGGTGGTTTCGCCATTGATTGCATTGATGAAAGACCAGGTCGATGCTCTTACGGCGCGTAAAATCCCTGTCGCGGCATTAAATTCAAGCTGTTCAAAAGAGGAGTCCACACGCATTCTTCGCAATATGCGAATGGGCTTCTACAAATTGGTCTATGTGGCGCCAGAACGCTTTCGCAATCCACGCTTTATTGAGGCCCTTAAAGAGACGCCACTGTCGATGCTAGCGATTGACGAAGCGCATTGTATCAGCGCATGGGGGCACGACTTCCGTCCGGACTACCTTCACCTCGGCGAATACATCGCCCACCTCCCAGCAAACATCCGCATCCTTGCAGTGACGGCAACAGCAACCGAGTTTGTACAACAAGACATCACCCTCCACCTAGGATTAGGCGAAAACAAACGTCATCCGCCGAAGGTCTTTGTGACAGGCTTTGAACGTCCAAACCTCGCGCTCAATGTAACCCCTGTTCGTTCACACGCACAAAAGCTTGAACGTCTCTTACAGGTCATTGAATTCTTCCGTTGTGGGATCGTCTACTGTTCAACCCGAAAGATGGTTGAGCGTGTTTACGCACTTCTCCTCGACCATGGTATTAAGGCACTCACCTATAATGGCGCAATGGAAGACCGCGAACGCACCCTCGCACAAGAGGCCTTCATGCGAAGAGAAACCCCCGTTGTAATTGCAACAAATGCCTTTGGCATGGGGGTCGATCGTCCCGACATCCGCTTTGTGGTCCACTGGGATATTCCTGGCTCAATGGAGGCCTATTACCAAGAAGTTGGCCGTGCGGGGCGTGATGGCGCATATGCATGGTGCGAGCTCCTTTACTCCTATGCCGATGTGAAAACGCAGGAGTTCTTCATCGCTGCGGCCAATCCCCCACCCGAACACATTTACGAACTCTATGCAACCATTCGCAATGCGTGCCACCAATCAAAAGAGGGCACCGTTACATTAAGTTCCGAAGCATGGGCAGAACAATCTGGACTTAAATCCGAAACGGCCGTCCGACAATTAACCTCTCGCTTTGAACGCAAAGGACTCCTCACACGAACACGCAAGATTGGCGAATCACACGCAACGTTCTCCATTCCAAAGGATGCCGACGTCAGCCAATTGCAATCCATCTGTAAGGAGATTGCAAGTAAGGATCGCGCGGATCGCAAACGCTTGGATGAGCTCCTACGCTATGTCACCATCCGCTCCTGCCGCCATCAATTCCTCCTCTCATATTTTGGCGACAGCATGCAAGCCGCCCACTGTTCAAAGTGTGACAACTGCCATCCGCTCTCCCATTTCCCCGCACGACTCTTACCGAGTCCATCGCGCTTAATCCAAATTCGTAAGATTCTCTCCTGTGTTGTGCGCCTACATGGGGCGGGCGACTTTAACCTTGTTGCGGACATCCTTCGAGGCGAAGCCGCTGCCAACTATCGCAAATTAACAACCTTCGGCATTCTTACAGAGGCATCAAAGAGTAAAATCCTCAACCTCCTCGAGTCACTCGAACTCGACGGCTACCTCATTGGCATGCAATTAACACCAAAGGGTTATGACCTCGTCCTTGATCGCACGGAGATTGTCCCCATCGCCCACCTCACAAAGAAGCACCCATCGCAAACAGAACCCCAGAAAACACCCCCACCTCCACCTACTCCACTTCCAGAAGAAGGGGTCGCAACCGCCCTTCGCAAATGGGTCCTTCGCGAAGCTAAACAACGTGGCATTCCCCCCTACTGCGTCCTCAATACCAAAACAATCGCTGCGATTGCAAAACACCTTCCTACCAACGAGCTCGCCCTCTCCCTGATCCCTGGCATCGGCGAACAAAAACTCGCAAAATATGCGGAGGCGATTCTTGCCATCACGACCCAATACGAATAACCATCAGCAAGTCCTAATAAAACGTGAAGAACAAAAAGAAAGACGCCCGTAACAACAGGCGTCTTTATGTTCATACGAGCATTCCAAGCACTTAACGGAGCTGGTTAAAACGCGCTGTGATGGGGAGTTCGCCAACAATGGGGCGCGCATACGCAATGAAGTCGGCCGTGACATTGTTGCCCTCAGCATTGATGAAGTTATCGGGCACTTCACGTGTGTGCTTAGCAACATTTGCCAAAGGCGAAATGGCATAGCTAATAACATAATCCTCGCCTGGCGCACGTACGATGGAGACCGTTCCACTCTTGTAGTTACCGCTAACAGCGGCAAGCACGGCTTCACGACCCACATCTGCAGCTTCCTTGGCATCCGTCTCAGAGGCAATCCCCACAAAGCAACGCTGAATAAAGCCAAAGGTATCCGCGCGAACACGCTTAATCTTTAAACGCTCACGAATAACAGCCGCAAGATTTTCACCCAACGCACCCGAGGTCAACTGCACATTACCATGCGCATCTGTTTCGGTGGAGAAACTCTCTGCAATTGCGCGACCATCTTCCCCGCGAATGCCCTCACTCACCGCCATAACACAACGGCCATAACGCTTCATGCAAGCATCCACATCTGCAACAAACTTGTCGATCGTGAAGGGTCGTTCGGGCAAATAAACGAGGTGTGGACCATCGTCTTCATCTTCCTTGGCCAATGCAGCGGCAGCCGTTAAGAAGCCCGCATTACGCCCCATAATAACATCAATCTTCACGCCACCTAACGCACGATTGTCGA
Organism: Candidatus Spyradenecus sp.; assembly: GCA_045613865.1. Lineage (GTDB taxonomy): Bacteria > Verrucomicrobiota > Kiritimatiellia > RFP12 > DVOR01 > Spyradenecus. The sequence goes on from JAZLBT010000021.1 coordinate 16,229, forward strand.
GATCGTCACCACGCACAGCGCAAGCAACAAAACGACCTGCAGACCCATACCCTGGGGTGTGGTCATTGCAGAGAAGATCGTTGTCAATGGTTTTCGGAATGTGGAAGCAGCACATATCATACCCTTGACGCTCGGCTTCTTCAGCAATGATATTCGCCGTCTCTGCAGAGTCATTCCCGCCAATGTAAAAGAAGTAACGAATGTTGTGCTTCGCAAGAATTTCAAAGATGGTCTTGCAATCCTCTGCCGTTGGCTTACGGCGAACCGAACCTAACGCCGAGCTCGGGGTCTGTGCAACGCGAAGGAGCACTTCATCGGGCTCTGCACGAAGGTCGATAAATTTCTCATCAAAGATACCCTGAATGCCATGAAGCGCACCGTAAATGTGATCAATCTTATCCGATTGCTTTGCAGCGAGCACTGCACCAATAAGACTCTGATTAATCACCATCGAGGGTCCGCCACTCTGAGCGATGAGCATATTTCCAGCCATTGTCTTCTCCTGCTAAAGGGGTTAAAAAGAAAAAGGCCCCGTTGCACATCGACAACGGGGCGCGACAAAAGGGTTTACTTTCCTAAGGCCTTTGCGATACGACCCATAGCTTCAATCACCTTTTCACGATTATTGAAAGCCGAGATACGAATATAGCCCTGGCCACACTTACCGAAACCTGCACCCGGCGTCGTCACAACCTGAGCCTTGTACAAGAGGTCATCAAAGAACTGCCAAGAGTCGCCCTTAACATTGACCCAAATGTAGGGGGAGTTATCGCCACCCACACAATCAAAGCCAAGCGCTTGCATACCTTCGCGAATAATCTTTGCATTGCCGAGATAATAATCGACCTGTTCGGTGGTCTGCTGAATACCTTCCGGTGAATAAACAGCCTCTGCTGCACGCTGAACCGGATAGGAAACGCCATTAAACTTAGTGGTATGACGACGATTCCACATAGCATGAAGCGCGACTTCTTCGCCAGCAGCGGTATACGCAATCAAACCCTTCGGCACAACGGTAAAGGCGCAACGCACACCCGTAAAGCCTGCCTTCTTCGAGAAGGAACGGAATTCAATCGCGACATCCTTTGCGCCTTCAATTTCATAAATCGAATGCGGCAATTCGGGATCACGAATAAAGGCTTCATACGCGGCATCAAAGAGAATGAGTGCCTTGTTTGCCTTTGCATAATCCACCCATGCCTTCAACTGCTCACGTGTTGCCGTTGCACCTGTGGGGTTGTTGGGGAAGCAGAGATAAATCAAATCCACGGGTTCGGTCGGCGTTGCCGGAACAAAGTTGTTCTCCGCCGTGCTCTCGAGATAAACAAGCCCCGTGTAACGACCATTCTCCGCAGCACCCGTACGACCCGCCATCACATTGGTGTCGACATAAACAGGATAAACGGGGTCAGGAATAGCAATGCGAAGTTCTTGCGCAAAGAGTTCTTGAATATTGGCGCAGTCACACTTCGAACCATCACTCACGAAAATTTCGTCAGGGGCGATATCGCAACCACGCACCTGATAGTCATTGAGTGCAATTGCTGCACGCAAGAAATCATACCCTTGTTCAGGACCATAACCGCGGAAGGTCGCCTCTGCGCCAAGTTCATCAACGGCACGATGCATTGCCTCACGGCAAGCGGGCGCCAACGGCAAGGTCACATCGCCAATACCCAAACGGATCACCTGATCCTTCACCTTCGGATTGTTTTCCTGAAAGGCTCGAACGCGCTTGGCGATTTCAGAGAAAAGATATGAAGCTTGAAGTTTACCGAAATTTTCGTTTACTTGAATCATTGTATATTCCTTTAATAAAAGCAATCTGCTCTTAAGTATGTTACTTACGTGTGCGAACATTCTGTGGCGTCAAAATCCAACGCCGATTATGCCAAAACCACTGCTCGGGTTTCTCACGAATACGCACTTCAAAGAGATCCCAAAGCGTTTGAAGAATGCGTTGAGCATCCTCCTCAAAGCTTACATCGAGATTGGGGAAAATGGGCGTTCCCAAGGTCAACGAATGATGCGAGGCATCCTTACGCTGCATGATAAAGGGAATCACGGGCACATTTGCCATACGCGCAAACTTCGCCACGCCCTTCCCTAACTGAACATTGGGCTTCCCAAAAACGGTAACACTCACCGCCTGCTTATTATGACGCACATCGGGGAGAATCGCAAAGAGCCCCTCGTTCTTCAAATGATGCGCAATCGCAACAAAGGTGCTCGGCTTACGACGATCCACCACCTTAATGTTAAAACGATTCTTCACGATCCAACGTTCGACCAAGGGATTATTCTGGGGACGTGCAATCGCCATAATGGGATAACCAATCGCCGCACTTGCAACCCCTGCCAAATCCCAATTGCCCATATGCGGCAACGCAATAACTGCGCCCCCATGCTTCTGAACAATCGCACGAATCGTGTCACGCGCCTCTTCAAGACCATCAAGATGCTTCTTGAGATACTCAAAACTCATCTTCTTCGCGTGGAAGATTTCGACGAAGTTCATGATCATGTTCCAAACGGACTTACGTGCAATCTCACGACACCGCGAAACAGGCAGATCCTCACCGAAAACCTCACGCATGCGTGAGATGGATTCCTGCTTCAATGGCCAACAGAAGCGGAAGACAAACCGCAACACCATTGACAAAAATCCACCCACCCACGCAATCGGGAAAAGGGTAATGGCCATCTGAAAGGTGCGCAATACCCCATACTCGATACGATGTTTAAAACGAATCTTTGGCTTATTCGATTGCATATCCATTAAAATTCAGCAAGCGACTGCATGACATTCTGATAGGTCTTGACGATTTCGCGATTCGCCTCTTCCAAAGCGGCCAAACGCGCACGCACCGTCTGCAATGTTGCGCGGCAATGCGCCAACTCTTCGGTCAATGCAACAACCTTGTCACCCATCTGCTGAGCGGCAGCATCGGCCTTCACGAGCATACGACGCGACTGCAACAACTGCTGAAGCAATTCACCCGGGTCACTATCGAGATCTTCAATCTGCATGCCATCTGGAATGGGCGCCTGAATAATCGAACCACAATCCGGACACGGCACCTGCAAACCTGCAGCACGATAGTCCACCACCAAATTATGACCACACTGCGGACAATCAAAAACGATGTCAGAGGGCATAATGTCTGCTTCTTGCAAATCTACCATTTCTTCCATAAAACGCTCCTTTGTGTTGATGTCTTTAGTTTATCAAAAAAGTGCCACTCGCGCAAGAATTAATGCACGAAGAGAATATCCCGATACTTCGGCAAGGGCCAACGCGCCTCATCGGCCAAAACTTCCACCGCATCCACAGCCTTACGCAAATCAGCCATCGCGGTGAGCACTGCGGCATCCGCCTCCGAGGCGAGAGCAGCTTCGAGCGTCGCGCAACCGGCATGCAATGCATCCAAGCCCTTACCCAAAGCCTCCGCCGTCTCACGAATACTTGCAACACCAGCAGAGAACCCTGCCTCAACCGCATGCTTCGTTGTACGTGCCAAAGCGCCAATCTCAGCCACCACCGACGGCTCAATCAACGTGCGCGCCATTTCAAGCGCCACCTTACCCTCAAGGCAGAGACGACGATGATACTCTTCCAAGAAAACATCATGACGCGACTGCATCTCCGAAGGCATCAAAACGCCCATCTTCTCAAAGAGCTCCAAATTGCGCGAATCCAACTGCACTGCGAGCGCCTCAGGCGTCGTGCGCAAGTTCGGCAAGCCACGCTTTGCAGCCTCCTCAACCCACGCCGTCGAATAACCATCGCCATTAAAAATCACACGCTTATGATCATGAATAACAGCGCCAATGACCTTCTCAAGCCCTTCGTGGAAACGGTCCTTCGGCAAACGCTCAAGCGCCTCCGCAATCACCTCCATCGACTCCGCCACAATCGTGTTCAACACCATGCAAACGCCCGAACAATTCTGCGATGCTCCAGGTGCGCGGAATTCAAACTTATTACCAGTGAATGCAAAAGGCGACGTGCGGTTACGATCCGTCGTATCACGCGGAATCGGCGGCAACGTATCAACGCCAATACGCAACTTCGCAGACTTCTTCCCTTCGTCGCCAACCTTCCCCTTCTCAAGACGCGAAATCACGTCCGACAAATCGTCCCCCAAGAAAATCGAAACAATCGACGGCGGCGCTTCCAACGCCCCCAAACGATGATCATTCCCAAGCGAAGCCGTTGCAGAACGCAAAATATCGGCATGCAAATCCACCGCGCGAATAACCGATGCAAGCGTCGCCAAGAAAATCGCATTCTGACGCGGATTCTTTCCGGGCTCCAACAAATTGCGACCATTAAACGCCACCGACCAATTGTTGTGCTTACCCGAACCATTCACACCTGCAAACGGCTTCTCATGCAACAAACACACCAGCCCATGACGATCTGCGGTATTACGGAGCGTCTCCATAATCAACATATTATGGTCAACCGCAAGATTGAGCTCCTCAAACATCGGTGCGAGCTCAAACTGTGCCGGCGCCGTCTCATTATGACGCGTCTTTGCAGGAATACCAAGCACCCAAAGCTCGCGCTCAACATCCTCCATAAACGCCAACACACGCGGCTTAATCGAACCAAAATAATGATCTTCGAGCTGCTGATTACGCGCAGGCGGCGCACCAAAGAGCGTACGCCCACACTGCATCAAATCCGGGCGCTTCAACCAATGCGCCTTATCGACTAAGAAATACTCCTGCTCAGCGCCGAGCGTGATAACCGCATGGCCCTCCGTCTCGCCAAAACACGCCATCAAACGACGCGTTGCGCGATCCATCGCCTGCATCGAACGCAACAACGGCGTCTTCTTATCCAACACTTCACCCGTGTAAGAACAAAACACCGTGGGAATGCAAAGCGTTGCACCATTACTATGACGCTTAATAAACGCCGGAGACGTCACATCCCATGCCGTATAACCGCGCGCCTCAAACGTACACCGCAACCCACCAGAAGGAAAACTCGAAGCATCCGGCTCACCCATAATCAAATTCTTGCCAGAAAAACGTGCAATCGTCTCAGCCACACCCGTTGGCTCAAAAAACGCGTCATGCTTCTCTGCAGTACTTCCCGTCAACGGTTGGAACCAATGCGTGAAATGAGTTGCGCCGCGCGCCATTGCCCACTGCTTCATTGCATGCGCCACCTCATTTGCAACAGAAGGATCCAACGGTGCACGATCATTCATCGTGTGCAACAACGCCTCCACGGTATCCTTCGCCAAATGTTCACGCATTGCCTTCTCATTAAACACATCAGAGCCATAGGCAATTTCAGGAACTGTACAATCCATCATTTCCTCCATCGATAAAAAGAATCTCCTATATTATAGCACAAAAAATCCCTCCCCACCAAAGAAAATCAAACGAGAAAAGAAATATCCACCCAAAAAAAGAACCCATCTTTCCATTTCCCTCCCCGCCACATTTGTGCTATACTAAAGATAACGTCACAAAAAACCTTCCGCGAGAGGAGCAAAACATGGCAAACGAACTCGACGAACTCACAGGCCCCATCAACACCCATGGTCGCGACATCGCGGTCATCGAACGCCAACTCCCCGTCCAAATCGGCTTTGGCTCCTGCCTCTTTGAAATCCTCCTCTGGCTCTGCGGCATCCTCCCAGGGCTCATCTTCCTCTTCATGAAAATCGGCGCCAAAAACTACTTCCAAAAACTCCAACAAAAGATCCAAGCCGACGCCTCACAAATCGACAACTTCCTCGAACAACGCGTCATCGTCCTCGAAAACCTTGCCCGCCTTGTCGAACGCGCCATCACCCTTGACACCGACGTAATGAAAGCCGTCGCCGCCCTCCGCAGTGGCACTGACACAACCGAAACCGCGCGCAACACCAAAGCCGCACAAATCGACACCGCCTTTGGTCGCCTCTTCCCACAAGTCGAAGCCTACCCCGAACTCCGCGCACACGACGCCATCACCCGCGCCATCCAACAAAACGACGCCCTCCAACGCGAAATCACCGCCGCACGCGCCCTCTACAACGACACCGTCACCCAATGGAACACCGACCTCTTCGCATGGCCAACCAAAATGATCGTCGCCGCACGCGCAGGCTACACCACACGCATCCCCTTCACCGCCTCCGCAGAAACAAAAGCAAAAGCTAGAAACACCTTCTTCTAATGTTCCGCCACAACGCCCCGCTCGAAATCTACGCTCAGCGGCTCAAAACCGAATGCCTCCAACGCGCCCAACAAACGTTGGAAGCATTCATCCAACAAACCCATCTCGACATCACCGCCAACCGCAAAACCATCCACCAACTCAAATCCACCCAAAAACAACTCAAATCCGCCCATCGCATCAACCGCCTCCTCAAAATCCTTAACATCCTCCTCTGGGCCTGCGGACTCGTCTGCCTCTTCCTCATCATCGGCATCCTCTGGCGAAGCAACCTCGGCAAACCCCTCCCCCAAGCCAACACCCTCCTCGCACTCAGTGGCACCCTCATGCCCCTTGCAGCCCTCCTCGTGCTCCTCCTACGCCCCGCCCTCAAAAACGCCCAACAACGCGTGACCCACCTCACCCTCCGCGCCCACCAACTCAACCAAACCGCGTGGGAACAAATGGCTCCCCTCAACGCCTGCTTCACATGGTCCACCATCACCGACCTCCTCCGCCAACTCCTTCCCACCATCCACTTTGACCACATGCTCTCCCAAGCACGCATCGACGACCTCACCGAAAACCTCAACTGGCAAAACAACACCCTCCGCGACATCTCCATCCACCACCTACAAAGTGGCGAAATCCAAGGCAACCCCTTCATCATCCTCGAAGGCCGCAAAACAAAAATGGGCGAAAAAACCTACACCGGCACAAAAATCGTCCGCGTCAAACACCAAACCTACATCAATGGTCGCCCCCGCACCACCTACTCCACCGAACTCCTCACCGCCTCCATCACCTGCCCCTATCCCGAATACTACCCCGTCACCCTCCTCCTCTTTGGTAGCGACACCACCCCCAACCTCAACTTCTCCCGCGCCCCCTCCAAATATGCCGGCATGAAAAACACCCTCTTCAACCGCTTCGCCAAACGCCGTGCAGAGAAAAAACTCGAAAAATTCTCCCGCAACCTCGATGACCAATACGGCTTTACAATGATGGCCAATCGCGAATTCGAAACCCTCTTCTGTGCAAAAGATCGCACCGACGAACAAGCCTTCCGCCGCCTTTTCACCCCCCTTGCCCAACAACAAATCGTCCAACTCCTCAACGACACCACCACAAGCTACGGCGACAACTTCCACATGACCAAAAAAGGCGCCATCACCTTCCTCTTCCCCAAACACCTCGAAACCACCAACCTCAGCCTCGACCCCCAACAATTTGCCAACAACGACATCGACGCCCTGGCCCACCACTTCCTCACCCACACCCAAAACTACTTCAAAGCCATCTACTTTGCCCTCGCCCCCATCCTCTCCATCCCCGCCTACACAAGCGAACGCACCCCACCTCGCCAACCCAAATCCGCCCAACGCCAACCCTCCACCTACGAAAACGAACTCCTCGCCAACACCCTTGGCGAAGACCACTTCAAGCCCGCCAACTGCGTCACCCCCTGCATCCTAAAAGCACACACAACAAGCACCGGCGAACCCAGCACCTTCACCATCACAGCCCATGGCTACCGCAGCCAACCCCGCACCCACTATGCCACCCGCTTTGACAGCAACGGCCGCCTCCACCAAGTCCCCATCCACTGGAACGAATACCTCCCCGTCAAAAAAACAACCCACTTTGCCGCCCTCCCCGACACCACCCCCGAAGGCCTCCACCGCACCCACCAAGAAGCCCTCACCCTCCTTCGCACCAACACCCTCCACCACATCCGCACCACCTACCTCTCCAAAACCCACTAACCTCACCCCAACGTCTTTGGCTCGGGAGCTAGCGCTCCCTTTTGAGTCGTTCCGCTTCGCTACGCTTTTCGTTTCTCGTTGCCAATCGAGGCTGTCGACTTTTCTCCATGTTTTGACGGTCTCCGTCTGACGGAGTGGGCAGCCTGCATATTTGACTTTAGCTCTCGTCAACCTCGCGGTGATGTTTAAGCTGCAATCGGTGGCAAGCTAACGTAAAAAAGCCTAGCGGCGATTGAGCGGTACTAGTTAAGTACACCGATTCCCAAGGAGATTTCTTACAAAGTTATGGTGAAGGCTAAAGGCAAAGATAAAAGGAATAAAAACAATTCGTTTGAGGGAGTTTACCGGGGTAAATGACCGAAGAACGAAGAAGGTTTTAGACTTTTAGGTTTGTTATTAGCCGAATAACTTTTTAAGAAGTCTCCGCTAGGCCCTGCCAGGCGTGGGGCGTCAAAAGCCATCGGGTGCACGAACGTGCAGTGAGCGTGCTCATCACGCGAACCTTGCCCGATAGGATTTTGCATCTGCGCGGGCAGATGTGTGCGCCCCAAGCTTTTTAACGAAAGCTGACGGTTTTGGGGGCTTGGGGGCTGTCCCCCAATTCGAGCAAAGCGAGCCGCTGCAATTAAACGAGTGCCCACAAGGAAGCGCTAGCTCCCGAACGAAAAGTGAAGCGAAGCGGAACGAACCAGCAACGAAAAGCGAGCAACGCGAGCGAACCACAAGGGAGCGCCAGCTCCCGAACGAGCCAGCAACGAAAAGTGAAGCGAAGCGGAACGAACCAAAAGTGAAGCGAAGCGGAACGAACCAACAACCAACAACCAACCAAAACAAAAAAAGCACCTGACTGCTTTCGCAATCAGGTGCTGGATAATCCGGCAACGTGCTACTCTCCCACAGGCGAACCCTGCAGTACCCTCGCCGATGAGGCTCTTCACTTCCGTGTTCGGGATGGGAACGGGTGT
>JAZLBT010000022.1:0-30780 GCA_045613865.1 Candidatus Spyradenecus sp.
CTTATGGCTCGGTCGCTAACGCTCCCTTTTCGTGCGCTCGCGTTGCTCGCTTTTCGTTTCCCTTCGCTACGCTCGGGCGCATGTTCGCTCCGCTACGCTACGCTCCTCGTCACTCGTTAAACCAACAACCGCCCACCTTGATTACTCTACGGATAATGAAGACTTTAATTTAGAGAGCATTTTTTGAATACGTGCAATCATATCAAACGTTGCATCTAATCTTACCCGTGTAAAATAACCAATCCTTTCACAAAGACACAGTTGCGTTTCCAATTCTGCAAGAGATCCAAAAGAAAAATTCAAAAAATGTGCAAATTCCTTCTTTGATCCACGTGCTTGCCCCTCTGCGATATTGGAAGGAATCGAAACTGCGGCTCTGCGCATTTGATCACCTAATGCGTATCGTTCTTCTGAAGGCAAGGTCTTTGTCAAATCATAAACGGATAAAACTAAATCCATCGACAACTTCCAAACTTCCAAGTTTTTATAATCCGACATAACATTATCCTTTCGTTGTTCGTTTCCCTTCGTTGCACTCGGGCGCATGTCTCTTCGTCATTCGTTAAACCAATAACCAAAAGGGAGCGCCAGCTCCCGAGCCAAAAGGGAGCAACGTCAGTTGCCACTAAAATAAGCGATCGTCTTTTCGAGGCCTTGGCGGAGGGGGATGGTTGGAGACCAGTCGAGGAATTCTTTTGCCCAGCTATTATCGGGACGGCGACGCTTGGGGTCGTCTCCCGGAAGGGGCGCATAGGTCATTTTTGAAGTACACTGCGGAAGAAGTTCAAGAATCGTTTCGGCGAGTTGTAACATCGTGAACTCACCAGGGTTGCCGAGGTTGAGTACGGGAATATTAAAGCCTTTAGTCGCAAAGAAGGCATCGCAGTCGTCCTTGGATTTCTCCATAAAACGGAGGAAGCCGTTGATAAGGTCGTCAATATATTGGAAAGAACGGGTTTGACGTCCGTCTCCGTAAAGCGTGAAATCTTGGTTGTGAAGCGCTTGGAGAATGAAATTAGAAACAACACGACCATCCTTCGGATCCATGAATGGTCCATACGTGTTGAAGATACGTACAAGACGCACGTCTACACCGTACATACGACGATATTCGAGCGCCATCGTTTCCGCAACGCGTTTGCCTTCATCGTAACAACTGCGAATGCCAATAGTGTTAACATAACCCCAGTAGCCTTCGGGCTGTGGATGAATTTCGGGGTCGCCATAAATTTCGCTTGTTGAGGCGTGGAGAACCTTTGCTCCGCAACGGCGTGCGCAGTCAAGCACATTGCGCATGCCATCAATACCTGTAAAGAGCGTGTAAAGAGGATCGCGTTGATAATGCGGCGGAGAAGCCGGACACGCGAGGTTAAAAATCCAATCGTACGTACCATCAATCGGTTCGCGAACATCACGTTGGAGAAACGTGACATCGAGTCCCTCAATATTTGAGGCGCGCCCTGTGTAAAGGTTGTCAATGATGGTAATGGTGTGCCCCTCAGCGAGCAAACGACGTGCAAGATTCGCACCAACAAAACCTGCGCCACCAGTGATGAGTACGTTCATGGAAGAGATCTTTCAAATGAGATTAGATGTTTTTACCAATCGCGAGGACGTTGAAGCCAATATTTTTCATGGCGTTGTCATCGAGAATGTTACGGGCATCAAAGAGGAGCGCTGGCTTGCGCATAAGCGAGTAGATGCGTTGCCAATCAAGGGTTTTGTAACATGCCCACTCGGTCATAATGATGATGGCATCGGCTTCGGTAGCCGCAACATAAGGATCGGGTTCAAGGCAGATATTGGAAAGATGCGCGAGATCCTTCTTCGCCTCAGGAAGCGCCTTCGGGTCCGTCACAACAATTTGAGCGTGTTCTTCTGCAAGAAGGTTGGCCACGGTGAGAGAGGGCGTTTCGCGAGTGTCGCCGGTGTTAGCCTTGAAGGCAAAGCCGAAGAGGGCAATGCGTTTACCAGCAAGCGTGTTGAACATCGCCTTGACGGTACGGTCAACAATACGGCGTTGTTGTTCTTCATTCATACGAATGACACTCTCCCAGTAATCTGCGCAAGTGTCAAGTCCATAAGAACGGCAGAGGTAAACAAGATTGAGAACGTCTTTCTTAAAACAAGACCCACCAAAGCCTGGCCCCGCCTTAAGGAAGTACTTGCCAATGCGATGGTCTGTGCCAAGAACATGGGCGACCTCATCAATGTTGGCATCGGTAGCTTCGCACAATGCCGAGAAGGCGTTGATAGAAGAGATACGTTGAGCGAGCATTGCGTTCGCTGCAAGTTTTGACATCTCACTCGACCAAACATTCGTTGTGATGATGCGTTCACGCGGAACCCATGCAGCATAAACGTCAACAAGAGCTTCAATGGCTGCGAGTCCTTGTGCGTCCTGTGGGCCACCAATGAGGACGCGGTCAGGATTTTGAAGATCTTGAATGGCAGTGCCTTCAGCAAGAAATTCAGGATTGGAGAGAATCGTAAAGAGGTGCTCTGGATGGAGATCGAGAACAGAAGCAAGTGCCTCTGCCGTGCGTACAGGGAGCGTTGACTTTTCAATAACAATTTTATCCCCGTTGGCTTCTGCAGCAATGGTACGTGCGGCGAGTTCCCAATACTGCAAGTTGGAGGCATAACCAGCACCTTTACCAAAGGTCTTCGTCGGGGTGTTTACGCCAACGAAAATCATATCACACGCTTTGATTGCAGCAGCGACATCGGTAGTGAAGAAGAGGTTTTTACCGCGGCAGGCTTTGACAACTTCATCCAAACCAGGTTCATAGATAGGGAGATTGTCGGAATTCCATGCGTCAATACGCTCTTTAGATATATCGGCAACAATGACCTTGCGATCAGGATTGCGTTGTGCAATCACCGCCATTGTTGGGCCACCAATATAACCTGCGCCAATACATGCAATATTACGATTCATCTTAATGCCTTTCTAAAATTGATTGACACATATTATACCATATATGCAAAGAGTAATCAAATTATACCATATATGCAAAGAGTAATCAAAAAGAAATGGTGTGTTATAAAAGAAAATGCACACGCCTTGCGACGTATGCATTTTAGAATGGTCGGCCTCGAGGGACTCGAACCCTCGACCCCAGCATTAAAAGTGCCGTGCTCTACCAACTGAGCTAGAGGCCGTAAAAAACGTGGCATACTATACCACAACTCCCTGCGCCATTGCAAGCACTTTTTTTTGCTTTGTTTCCCTTCGCGTTGCTCGAATTGGGGAACGAATAGCGAAGGCCCGCAGTGAAACGAGGAGCACTGAGTCTATGGGCCATATGGCGCAAGCCTATGGCCTATATGCGCCCGAGCATGAAATGCTGGAAAGGGAGAGAAAGTCAGCGACCGACCGAACGAGAAGGGAGCGCTAGCGACCGGCAACCATAAGCGAGCAACGCGAGCGAGCCGATAAGCGTCTCACCAAAAGCTATCGTCCTAAGAGACGAAACAAAATGGCGTCTAGTAAAAGGCCAACGAAACGCTTAAATTTCCAATAAAGAAATCCTAGCCGAGACATCCCTTTTATATTATAACGATGTTCTTCTGTATTATTAATCTCTGTTCCAAACCGCTGACAATCCTGCACAATCGTTGTAGGATATGCGCGAAACATTGATAATCCAAATCGCTTTAGCCACCGGGGCCAACAATCCGCCTCTGTAATAACGGGATAATTCGCATGCAATAACATCCTTGCTGCAGGCAACGTCACACAATATCCATCCGCACACGTCACCTCCTTCGCAACACAAATCCCCTGCGCACACTCCGCAACTTCCCCATCATAATTAGATAGCAACACCACCTGCTTCTCTCGCTTATCTACAAATGCCTCAACCTGTGCAACAACATTTGGAAAATCCTTTGATAACATTAGATCATCTTCCAAAATTAAAGCACAATCAATCTGCTCATCAACCATTCGCTTATAAATCTTAAGATGCGACAACGCACACCCAATCTCGCCCAACTTCAACCCTTGCCCGCGTGCTAAAGCCGAACGCGTCCTTGAATACACCTGCTTTAACGCCTGTGAAGAGAGTGCCCTTCCCAAAATCGCATCCACCCGCTCATAAACAAGATTAAAAGCCCTCAATTGCTGATCCATCGCCAGCAAACGCTCTTGATTCTTCTCAAGATTAATAAGAAAAATCTTCATCAATAAAACTCCTTCATCTTAAACAAATAAGTCACATCACTATACCCAAAAGCGACAAACCTAAATAAAACAAACAGTAAAAGAATTACCCTACTCTAAAGCGTGTGATACATTTTAATAAACGAATTGGCCATTGAATTCCTGTAAAAAGATAAATCCAGAACGCAATCACCCAATGACCATGCACCTGTTTAAAAGAAAGCAACCTAGTGCTCTTTAAACGTCGATAATACTGCACAATCGTACGATGAAGCCCCTTCTCCCTATGCCCATAATACTGCACACACTCAATTAAATCTAAAACAATTGCGTACGATAACATTTGAGCCAACGCACGATACCGTTGAATATCCATTCCCTGCCGTTGCCACAACTCTAGTGCCGCCTCTGTAAAGGCAAAATACTGTTCCTTTGGTCGAAGCGCATGTATTGCGGACACCGCACGATAACGGTAAAGATACCCCGCATAATCCGTTTGCACAACACACTCCAAACGAGGCAAAAGCGAAAGATAAAAGAGACAATCCTCCTTCACCCTCAATCGTGGATCAAAGGCTATGCCTTCAAGAGATGACCGCTTAACAAAACAAAGCCCTGCAAACCCCGCCAACACAAACATGCGAGCCCCCCACGTTAAAATCTCTTCACGCGTTCGATAGACTTGACATACGCTCGTTCCAATAGCGGGAAGCAACGTCTCCTCCTTCCAAAACTGAAGCTGCTGACGCACAAGATCTGGTTGATAAACCTCAATTGCTTGTTGCGCACATTCAAACCACTGAGGCAACAAAGAATCATCTCCATCAATAAATGTGATATACGGCCCCTTTGCCCCTGCAAGCGCCACATTACGCGCAGAGGAAACCCCGCCATTCTTCTTATGAAAAATTCGAAAGCGAGCATCCTTTTTCGCATATTCATCAAGAATCGCACCTGATTCGTCCGTTGACCCATCATTAACACACAAACATTCCCAACCGGGATAAGTTTGTGAGAGTACAGAATCCAAACACTCCCGCAAATACGGCGCGACATTATAAACTGGAATAATGATAGAATATGTCATTTTAACCCCTCTATTTTACAATGAGTGCCATGCTATGCATTATCTCTCATCGTTAATAGTTCGTTTAAGAATTTTCATCGTCTTATTGAATATATTATTTCATTTAATTTGTAGAGTCTTTCAACCTTGAAAAAGATGATAGCTTAAACTCGCCATCAGAAGAAAGCTGTGTGACAAAATAACCTTCTTTTTTTAATTGAGATTCAATAGTGTCAAATTCTTGATTCGTCGCAGTTAGCAAAAAACCTTCCTCTGGAAAAGTTGGATCAACATATTGTATTTTATCAAATATATTCATCAACCATTCCTTCATCTTTTTATCTTTTACCACCTTCCTCACAAAAGATTCATATTTTTCTTTGGGAGAGATATCCACATAATCAGAACGACTCCACGGTATTGCATTTCGATTAACAATAAAATAATAAAACGCATTATTTGTGAAGACAACATTACGACCTGTAAAAGAATAATCTAGCGAATTTGCAAATGCTTCAATATTATGAAATTGAGAAACAGCCTCACGTGCACGAACAACATAAAATACACAAACAAACAAAGCAAAACTAAAAGACAAGATAGGAAGATATAACCTTATTTTTTTTACTTCAATCCTAGAATAAACAAAAGCAAAAAGAATAATCACAGGAATATAAAAAATCCAAGAATAGTAAAATACATAGCGTCCTGCTAAAACCATTACAACAGGGATAACACCTACAAAACATAACGTCGGCAAATGAATCCATTGTCGAAAACGTTTAATAAAGAAATAAGATAAAAGTACAATACCCAAAAGAACAATTGCTTCTTTTTCTAACATATAGGCCGAGCCGATTTCCTCTCCCCAAGCGCGTGCCTTTCCTGATACTGTCGCACTAAAAGAAATGTATGTATTGACAAAACGAAGAAGCGATTGATTTGAGTAATAAAAAGCCAAAATTACTACATATGCCAATCCAAATGAAAATCCTACAAAAACACCTCTTTTAAAGATTTCTCTTCGGGTTAAATATGAGAATGGAAATAAGAATAAAACACCTAACCCAATAATTAATGGAGGCAATTGATAAACAGCTGATCCAAAAGATAAAAAAGCGCTTAAACAAAGAAGCAAAACATTACACGTCTTCCTTGTTAAACAATCAACGAGAAATAATGTTGTAAATAAAGTTAAAATATCAATACGGCCATTTAAAATTATATTAAGAAAAGCATATCCCCCCCAAAGTAATGAAAGTAAGAGTAAAATCGTTAATCGATCTTTTACAATTTCCCTTTTCCGCAATACCTTAACTAAATACAAAGACGCAAAAACATGAAGAACAATGTTGAATAAACAAACAGTAAAATGCGACACCCCAACGATAGATAGCCACCCTATTAAGGTAAATAAATGAAGAGGATTATAAGAGTAAGGCCATACATGAGAATGAAATTCTCCTCGTTGTAAAATAGAAATTGCAGCATCCGATGTACCGACTTCATCAATCCATGGGACCGTTGAATAAGGTAAAATCAACATTGAAAGAAATGCGAAAAATACTACAACAAAAAAAGTAAAAGTCGATATTTTCATTTCTTTTATTAAGTTGATTGCCCAATTCATTGCTAGCCTTCCCTCGTATTTATTTTAAACGTTTAAATGAAAACTTTATCGTCTGCCAAAAAGAACGTGCCGCAGCTTTAAAAAGCTTCCACTTCTTAATCGAAACTTCGCCCGTTGTTCTATCATGTTGTGGCACAGGCATTTCGAAGAAACGAAGCTTATGACGCGCAACGAGCCCCGAAAGTATCACATTCGGCGCAAATGTCGTGAGTGGAATTGCTTGATAGAACGATGCAAACTTTGCAACACGCATCAAACGATAAGGTGTGTTAACATCCCAAATACTCTTTCCATAAAAGAGGCGTACACAAAGACGAGAAACAAAAGAAACCACCTTTCGGGGTAAAGCTTGTTTACGACCGTCTCGATAACCAACAAGAAAATCATAATCATTACGCTTTTCCCACAACTCGCCAAACTTCTCTGGCCCCATCTCATCATCAGAGTCAATTTGGAAGACCCAATCATAGCCATCTGCAGCAGCTTCATGGTAACCCGTTAAAATCGTATTTCCATGGCCACCATTCTTCTTATCACGCACATCGACACGGGGCAATTCTTTTGCAACCTCACGCATCACCTGCAATGAGCGATCCTTACTTCCATCGTTATACGGACGAATGGTATAATCAACCCCTAATGCATCCAATGCCATTGCCCACTTCTTTAAGACAGGCCCAATCGCTTCTTCTTCATTATAAACAGGCATTACAACACAAAGCTTATCACTCATTTTTCACATCCTTTACGAAATGTCACACATTTATTCAACGTAAACTGCACTACGGTTACCACAAAAATAATCATCAACTTTGAAAGCAACTCATTCCATGCACATAAACCAACAAGTAGCCAAAGCAAAAATGCACTGATCCCAAGTCCCAAAAGACCCACACAATAAAATGAGCAAAATCTTAAAAGCAAGCGATCCTTTTGCTTAAAATTAAAAAACGCATTCCAAAAGAAATTATTACAAATTCCACATGATACACCGATCGCATTTGCAAGTTGATAATGAACATCACAGTGTTGCGTCAAAATGTAATAAACAAGAAAATCGAGAAAGACCCCTGTCGCCCCTATAAAACAATAGACGACAAAGGCTCGATGCTTTTGCAACTCTTTTTTAATGAATTTAATCATCCTAATTTCCTATAAAACAAACTTATTATAACACAATCTACAACTCAAGGTATTCCTCTAGGAATTATAATTAAGCAAACTTTCGTATGCCGCTGCCATTTGTTTGCCGATAGAAGGCCACGTATACTTTTCAACCACCAACTGATGACCACGTGCGCCCATCGCTTGACGTTCTTCATCCGTTAAAGCGATTGCCTCTTGAAGAGCCTTCACCAAAGGTTCCACGCCAATATCAATCCACCAGCCACAGTGATGTTGTTGCAACTCTTGCCATGGCGTTCCAACAGTTGTAATAACTGGAAGCCCCGCATACATTGCTTCAGGAATAACGATTCCAAAATTCTCTGAATATGTTGGCAATATAAAAAGGTCCGCTCTACGATAGGCTTCCCATTTATCATCATCCATCAATGGTCCCGTTAAAATAAAATCATCTTCTAGACCATACGCCTTAATTGCATTCGCAACAACACTTCCAAAACCATTTGAATCTGGACCAACAATTTCCATCTTCCAACCTTTAGGACGAACTTGAGCCCATGCTTCTACAAGATTCAACAGTCCTTTTTTCTTATGGATACGCGATACAAATAACGCTCTCTTAAATCCATCAGCTTGTGTGCTTAACGGGGGCAATTCATACGGCAAAATTACACCATTTGGACTTTCAATGGTCGGCTGATAAAAACCTAAGCGACGGAATTGTTCAGCTTCTGAAGCCGCTGTTGCGTGAAGCATTTTGGCACGCTTCAAATCCGAACGTTGATAAAGAAACATTGCCAGTCGTTTCTTCCACTTCTTTTGTTGCAATGACCATGGCTCTAAACATCCACGAGGTGCAATAATATAGGGAATTTTATATTTTTGTGCTAACTTTGCAGCAAAATGAAAAGGTGGCACCCAAATACCATGCAAGTGAATTAAATCTGGCTTGACTTCCAGAATCAAATCTTCTAAAAATACTCGCATTACTTTCAAGCCCTCCTCTTTAGGAGAGCGAAAATGTATTACACCCTCAAGCCATGCTTCTTCTCCGACCTTACAACTTGCCAGCCACGTCTCGACTCCCGCTTGATTAAGCGCAGCGACAAGCCCCTGAGACGAACGCGATGGACCACCGCTCGTACGTGCGATATTATCAATAACATGTAAGACCTTCATCTTTTAAAACTCACTTTAATGTTTACGCTCAACAACCTCAAGCAACTGATTTACACCTGCAATAAATGCGTCTGTGCCTTTTGTCTTTGCCATTTCAAGCGAAACATCATGTGCGCGCACCATTGACGCATCATCCATCGCAAAGACCTTCTCCATCGCTTGAACAAAAGATGGAATCGACTTCGGATTAAACGTCACACCATTTTCAGAGGTTAACATATCCTTTGCCGCACCGATACAATCACTCAACAGCAAAACACAGCCTGAAAGTGCCGCTTCATGCACAACGAGTCCCCAATGTTCCTCAAAACTAGCAAGCACAAAACAACGCGCTCTTTGATAGACCGCCGCCAATTGTTCTGGTTGCAAGAAATCATGAATCTGAATCGCCGGATTATCCGCAGGCAACAAATCCTTCTGTTCGCCACAACCATACAACTCAAGCGTCCATCCCTTTTCAGGCCCCTTCGCTTCCACAAATGCCTGACAAAGACCGCGTACATTTTTACGTTCGCACAACCGTCCTACATAAACCATCTTCTTCGGTCGCGCAAGAATATCGCCACCATCCTTAAAGAGTGTCGCATCTGCAGCATACATCCCTGGAACAATCTTCTCCTTTGGCGCACCATAAAATCGCATGAGCTTTACCCCAGCATTTCCCGGCACAAAGAATGCATCATACTTGTGGCGCAAAAATAAACGGAATCGCAATGCCCGCATACACTCCTTGAAGGAAAAAATATAATTCGCATCATTCGAGGCAATAACCTTCCCGCCAGCCGTGCGCACAGCATCTGCCATACCATTAAAAGCAGAAATCCCCCACCCCGAAACAAAGAAATGCGTTGGCATCTTACCGATAAGTTTGACAATGTCAATTTGTTCATTCGGCTTCACCCAATACACGGGACATTGCGCGAGCGCCTCCATTCCCTTAATCGGCACATCCGGTGTTGTTCCAATCACAACAACCTCTTCTGTCGTTTGACGAACAAATGCACCAATACAACGCGCAGCATATTGCGGAAAACCTGACCAAGCAAAACAAATCATTGAAAACCTCTGTTCAAATTATGAATTACGAATTACGAATGATGAATTACGAATTACGAATTACGAATGATGAATGAATTATAAAGTATTTTTTTGCTTTTTCTAATAGCACCTTCTCTCTCACATCATCTCCAAAACATGATCGAATAATGAATTAAAAGCATGTCATCTCGAACTGTTAGAAAGCCCTGAAGTCTCATCCAACGAACACATTATACCATTATTCTTCGTTGGAATACAACAATCTAACTCTTACCTCATAATTCGTAATTCATAACTTCCGATACGTCTCGACCAAGTTCTTGCAATTTTTCTTTGCATTGAAGTGATTCGTGACAATTTGCCATCCATCCTCAATCACGCGTTGACGCAAATCCGCATCCTCTAAAAGACGCTGCACAATGGCTGCAAGCTTTTCGGGATTTCGCTCCTCAATGAAAACCTCTTTCAAGGCGCCATTTGAAAATGCGAGAATATCCGTCATCCCTCCGCGTGGAATATAACCACAAATAGCCGTCTTCATTAAGAATGCCTCAAGCACCACCGTGGGCAATTCCTCATGCTTAGACGTTAAGATAAAGAGGTCCATCTTGCCAATCCACTCACGACCATTCGACTGGAACCCCTTCCAATCAATGTGATTTGAGTATACGCCTATCTCGCGTTGAGCTTCTTCAGTAGAAACGCCTACCCCCCAGAACTTCACCTTTGGCATTTTTTGAGAAACAAGACGTGTCACCTGGGCGAAAGAGGGCCAATCTTTCACATCAGCAAAACGACCGATTAAACCAGCGATGAGGTCTGAGTTTGGAGTTAGGAGTTCGGTGTTAGGAGATTGATTGGGGATTTCAATCGGGTTAAAGAATACCTCGCCTTGAACTCCCTTACGCCACTGTTTAAATCCTTCCCATGTTACACTTGATACAGGCAAATAATATGCAGGAGCAACAAGCCAATGAAGCAATCGGTCCTTAAATGACAACTTCTTATCAAACTTCGTATGCAAACTTACAAAACGCGGAATCCGTCGTGCAAAAAGTCGAAGATAAAGACACATCAAAAGTGGCAACGTATGTAAATGAATCACATCGGGTTTAAACGTCTTTATGACCCGACGAATTTGCCACCACTCGGCGAATGAATGCCCTGATGAACCTGCAAATGGTTCATCCTCGCCAATCGTGTAATGCACGACATCCTCAGGCAAACAGCGACGCAAACACTGTACGTGGTTCTTAATCCCACCCTTCCCTCGATCACTGATATAAAGTACGCGCATCACACTATCCTCTTCCACCAAAAATCAGTCTTGCAATTTTTAATAATTACCTTCATAAACACTCCCGATAATATTTTAGAAGTGTTTCACCATATACTAAAGGATTATGTATCTTTTCAATTCGCTCAAACGCTTGTAAGGATTTCTCCCGCAAATTCTCAGGATGCTCTAAAATCTCAATACAAATCTTTTCAAGTTGCGCCTCAATAGTCTCACATAAACCATTTTTTTCATCTTGCGTATTAAAAGCAGCATTCCACTTCTCATCTTTAGGGATATTAATAAGCCAGCCACACGTTGCATTATTAATCTCAGGTAACGCACGCAAATCTGTTGTAATTACAGGCAATCCGGCCGCCTGCATTTCTAAAACCGAATAGCCATACGTATCGCCTCGTGTCGGCAAAAGACCGACATCCGCTGCCTTAATCATTTCAAGGACTTGAGCATTGGGCAACGAGGGGTAATATTCTAACCACTCTTTATTCTTTTCTATTAAATCAACAATTTCTTGAATATTATCCTGTTGAGGATTATCCATGTAATCTCTGTACTGTATATTTCCTATCACTTGTAAACGCACAGGGAAATGTTTTCGTAATCGACTTAACACGCGAACGCAATACGCACCGCCTTTTCGCCAAAAAGCTTTCCCCACAAAAATAAAAGTTAATGCCTTGTTTAACGGTTTTTCCTCAACATTATCTCTCGTCGTTAATAAATCTTGAGGGGGGTGTAAGACTTCAATCTTTTGCCCTAATCCTTCCAGCCCTTCCTCTTTTAAAAGGTTGAGCTGTAACGTTTTTGTACACGCACTCAATGCAAGTAACTTTTTACAACGACTCGAGGCAATACTCTTTAATGCATTATGATACATCCACCCCTTTGAAAAATAGCGTGGCACGGTTGTCTCAAACGTTGTAATAAACGGCTTTCGAACATTACATAAAGGAATTGTGTTAAAAAAGTGATACAAATCCACCTTTTTAGCATTTAATCCTCCAAAGTAGGTAAAGACTAAATCAGAACTCCACTGATTCCACTTCATCTTCGCACAGAGCGATGACAAAATACTTGAAAAAGGACGCACGCGAGTGTACGTCACCCCTTCACACTTATTTAAAATTGTGCGAACAACGGGATACCCAGGATTTGCATAACCGATATTCATTGTCTCTTCAAATTCTATCTAAATCATTTCATACCTGAAGCCACTAAAATTTCCGCGATACGCTCTGCCGTTTTACCATCCCACAATTCTGGACGCATAAGATGACGTGATTCCGTTACAGCGTGATTAAAGGCTTGACGAATCTTATTCACATCATTCCCGACAAGTACAGAAGCTCCACCATTCTCCGCAAGCGTAATGGGGCGTTCAGTATTCCAACGCATTGTTAAACAAGGCGTTCCTAACACACAGCATTCTTCTTGCAAGCCTCCCGAATCCGTCATGAAGAGTTTCGCCCCCATATTCAAGCGTAACATCGCATGATATCCTAAAGGCTTAACAAGAATTAAATTTTCACACGCCTTCACGGCATCCCAAAGGCCAAATTCCTTTAGCTTCCCTAACGTACGAGGATGAATAGCCCACACAACAGGATACTGTTGGGAAACTTCATCAAGCAAGTAAGCCATCATCGGTGCTAAAATTTCTTGGTGATCCACATTACTCGGACGATGCATCGTCATTGCTACAAATGTACCATCCGCCAATTTCGGCAAGGGTCGTTCAGTCAATTCGTCGATAATGTTGTCTGCAATAATTTGATTGATATCAAGCTGCTCTGCACGAGCGCGTTCACGCTCAAGCGTATCAATCATGATATTTCCAACAAACTTAATTTGAGCTTCTTGCACACCTTCATTTTTCAAATTTTCATTTGACAATCGATCTGGTGTAAATAACAAATCAGACAAACGATCCGTCACGAGACGATTGACCTCTTCAGGCATATCAATATCCCACGAACGCAAGCCCGCCTCAATGTGAGCAACCTTAATGTGTTCCTTTTTCGCAGTAATTGAACACGCAATTGTTGCATTTACATCGCCCAATACGACGACCCAATCAGGCTTTTCTTCCTTAAGCACTTTTTCAAAGGCAATCATTGTCTTGCCGACCTGTTCAGCATGCGTCCCCGAACCAATCTCAAGGTTAATATCTGGCGAAGGGATCCCTAAATCATTAAAAAATGATTCACTCATACGCACATCATAATGTTGCCCCGTATGAACAAGAATATGCTTCACATTTGGATAAGCCTTAAGTGCACGACAAAAAGGTGCTACCTTCATAAAATTAGGGCGAGCCCCAACAACGCTAACAATTTTCATGAAAACATTTCCTTTACAACATTTCGATTACCTTCATACGTATAATGCTTTTCCACAAACGCTTGGGCTACATTACGTATTTCACCATTTAGTCCATTGACAAAATCAACAAGTTCATTTACCGTCTCTTTACCCGTGTACATCTTTGCAAACGGTTCTCGCTCTAATAAACGCCCAACATCTCCGATATGAGGCGATGCAATAATACCAAGCCCGGCCTGCAGATATTCACCAATCTTAATTGGACTTGCCACCTGATTAACGACCGTATTATCTCGCATAATAATACCACAGTCGGCCTTACTCAATTCATCCATCACCTCACTCGGCTTACACG
This sequence comes from Candidatus Spyradenecus sp., assembly GCA_045613865.1. Lineage (GTDB taxonomy): Bacteria > Verrucomicrobiota > Kiritimatiellia > RFP12 > DVOR01 > Spyradenecus. The sequence continues at coordinate 14,181 of JAZLBT010000022.1, forward strand.
CCTTCGCCGTCCAACGCGTCGTAGGAAATCCGAACTTTTGACATTTATCCTTCAACGCATCAATATCTTTTGTTAAAAAACGAAATTGTAACGTGTCGTCAACTTTAGACATCTCTTTCATTAAAACCAAGATGTCATCTATCTTCTGCCATGGACTTAATCCTCCAGAGTACACAATTGTTTTACCTTTTACAACATTTTTTACTTGGCTAGTCTGCATTAAAGGAGAAACACAACATGGCAAAACAGATGCATTTCGTTTATACATCGACCTCAATCGATCAGCAAACACAAAAGAAACCGTATTTAAATGATCACAAATTTTTATTGCACGTTTTAATGCCCAACGAATATATGCGACAGCGACCCAATCCTTAAAACCATTTCCAAGTAATCGCTCTTCCACATCTGCACCACGAACAGAAAAAACCAACTTTGCCCCAAGGCATGTAGAAAGTTCACGCGCAGCACGGCATGTAATATATTGCCGACAATAAACATGTGTAGGCGCGAATTCTTTAAAAATATTCCAAAATGTCTTTGATATACGCTTATATGCCTTTGTTAAACTCCAAAAAGGAATATACGGGCGCTTCACGACATCCGTAACTATCATAATTCCAGGTTCAATCTCCGTAGGGTGTCCATCTTCAGGTGTGACATCTTTTGGAATATGTTGAAAAATTAAACACTTCGCGCCTAATGTAACGCAAAACCTTGCGAGTCCTAGTACTTGACTTGCATAAACACCATTTGTTTCTACATTCCCCTCAGGGATATAAAAAAGAATTCTTTTATCTCTCATGGCAAACCTCAAAATTAAAAAGTCATATCGTCTTCAATACCTAAAATAATCATCTACAGAAATGACCTCGAAATTTGAATAGGTCTTCGCTTTTAATGACGCCACCATCTCTGCAATGAATGAAGCCTTATTAAAGTTTGGAATAATGATTGAAACTAAAGGATGCTTCATCACAATTTATTCCTATCGGCAAAATAAGATTTCAATATTAAGACAACGCTCCTTGAAGTGTCTGAATTAATTCTGGATAATGCGCATACAAACGTTTCAGTTGTATATCATTCGCGCCACCATCAAGATTCATCTTACACAACGATTCAGCAGTACTTGCTCGATAATTAATAGCAGGCATCATTGCCCCTTTGACTCTAACAATTGGCCTCTTTGCTAAAACCGCCATTGCCCAAAACCATAAATCGTCCGCATGAGGAGCAAGAGACATGAAAAGCTCCTTCTTTAAAATATCTTTATGAAAACAATGCGGAGGATAAAGAACGCCTCCAACGCCAATTTGCAAAAATGAAAACTGCGCGACACCTTCCGACGTTGTATGTTCCCAAGACGAATAAGGCTCAAAGCCATCATAAGAAGACGACATCCGTACATGCCTTACACAATGCGCATGAATCGCATTTGGCATCTGTTGATATGAGTTATACAACAACTTCAACCAATCTGGATGATAATAAACGTCATCGTCCGCCGTCACCACCACGGCATCTGGATATTCCTTCAACGTTGGGATCAACTTCTTATACGAGCGAATATCTTCACACCACGCGATTGTCAAACCATAGTCTTTAAGCCTTAATAATGATCGAGGCAAATCCTTTTCGCGTTGAGGAAATTGCGAATCCGCCAACCAAAGAATAACCTTTGTAGGCTTCAACGTTTGCGAGAGAAGCGTTGAAACCGTCGTAGCAAGCGCTTTGACTCTCGCAGGGTACGATGTCAACGAGACAATAATTTCGTTATCGTGATGTTCACTACTCACTCCTAACGACAACCTAGTAACATATGAAGGAGGTTTTTTATTGATTAAACGAAAAAACAAAACTTTAAGGAAATCACGTCGTTCAGCAGATAAAAATCTTGCCAAAATTTTCCCTACAAATGTCTTTTTTATAAATTCTTTAATCATTTGATCAACCTAGCTTTCTTAATTATACAAGTCAAACAATGGGCCACCCTTACAAATTGTAAAATTCCTTTTCGAAGGATAAACCAAAACCAATATGGGCAATACCGAGAAGAAGCTAATTTACACATTAATAAAATTAATTTTTCATGTTCACTATTACACTCAATTATAGACAATATTTTTTTTTCAAAAAAATGATGTTTTTTTATCGTTTTGTACGTATGGTATAATGCGTGATCATAGTCGTTCCAAAATGCATACATACAGCGTTTAACAAAATACGCAAATAGAGCACGCCCTATACTATCCCAATTTAAAGTCATATCTAATAAAAGACGTACAGCTAAAATTCGGTAATAATAATAAGCATACCTCGTTTTGCTAACAAGGCTTTCTCGACCTTCAATCGACCTGTAATCCGGCAAACGATAGCAATACCCTTCACTTGTTATATGACACACATGCTCTGCGTGCAATAAAACTTCTAATACAAAAAAAGCATCCTCGTGAACCTTTAAATCACACTTAAATCGAATCTTATTGTCATTTAAATAACGTCTACTAAATGAAATACCCCAAACAGTGGCGGAATAAATTACGTCTATGTATTGTAAAAAATCCCTTCTCTCGACCAAAAAATCAGATGAAGAGCGTAAGCATTTTTTAAGAATTCCATTTTGAAATGTATTAACTCTACAAGAAACAAATGTATATCTCTCAATTTCACATTTCGTATAAAAATGTTTTAAACATTCATGCGAAAGATAATCATCCGAATCAACAAATAAAACCCATTCACCCCTCACATTATCAAGCGCTAAATTACGCGCAGAGGATACTCCGCCATTCTTCTTATGAAAGATACGAAAACGAGCATCCTTTTTCGCGTATTCATCGAGAATCGCACCTGATTCATCCGTTGATCCATCATTAACACACAAACATTCCCAATCGGGATAAGTTTGTGCGAGCACAGAATCCAAACACTCCCGCAAATACGGTGCGACATTATAAACCGGAACGATAATCGAGAAGAATGTAGTATTTTTTGTCATATTATTCTTTGCTACGTTGTTTTCCATAACTGTTCTATCTACATCCACTTAACAATCATACTCACCTAAAAAACAATAATACCCGACGAAGGTTTATTTTTCAAATATTAAAGTTCTTATTTCCCTTTTAAACAAACCCTCAAAAATCGATAATAAGGTCTACACAATCGTTGGAAGAAGCGCAATCCCCCCCTAAGAAGCATTCTTATCCAGCCTCCCACTCCCTCATGGAAATATGCCAAATGCAAAGCGACACGAATAATACGAATACTTTCTTTTAAATTAAAAACATTACCCTTTGGAGAATATGCTGCACATGCCAAAGGGAAATAATGCTTCACACGACTGTAATATGCAAGCGCAACCATACGAATAGAACACAACGAAAATTGAGTGTATTGAGTTAGAAATAATCGAAATCGTATTGCACTTTGTGGTTTACCTGCAATTCCTTCACCCGTCCAATTGTAAACAGAGACAATCTCTGGCAAAAAACAAACAGCCCCTTTTGTTGCCATACAACAGGTTATAACAATATCGTACCAATAGACAAACTCTGAATACTCCATCAAACACTGCAGAAACACCTCTCTTCTCAATAAATAAGTTGTAGTGTGAAAATAATGTTGAATGAGTTCATCAAGAGAAATAAATAAGTCTTTTTTCTTATAAACGTATGGGGAAATCGTTCCATCAAAACTCTTTAATTCGCAATTTGCCACACACATTACCGCTCCGGTTCGACGCATGATATCGACTTGCTTCTGAAGCTTAAGCGGATCCGTCCAATAGTCATCACCCTCACAAAAGGCGATAAACTCCCCGCGACAACGCGCGAAAACACGCCGACTATTTCCACCGAACTTCGAAACATTTTCATGCCACCACAAAACACGAATCTTATCGGGATACTTCTTCTGATATTCAAAACAAATCTCACGCGTTTTGTCTTGTGAACAGTCCTCACCGATGATGAGCTCAAACTCAAAATCCGTCTGCTGCATCATCACACCTTCAATCGCTTTGCGAATATAAGGTTCGTGATTATAAGTAACCATGTGCACTGACACCACAGGATTTTTACACAACTTCTCCGCATCCGAAGTTTCAATGCACGGAATATCCAAAGGATTACCTTCAAAAACTTTAATTGGCTCTCCGCGTAATATTTCGAGCTCTTCTTTAAGTGTCATAACGCCTCCGGCGTAGTAGTCAGTAGTCAGTAAACAGTAGTCAGTAGTCTTAGTTTCTATCAATGAATGAATTTGACAAACGGTATAGCATTTTACGTATTACTGATATTTCTTCCTCTAATATAGCAAACTTCTCTTCCGTCAAATACCCCAACTTAGATGCAATAAAAAGTTGAGTCTCTATTTCTGCAAGAGAACCTATTGAAATAGATAAAAAATGTCGTGTTTCTTTTGTAGAGTCTCTACCCAAACCTTCTGCAATATTCGAAGGTATAGAGATAACAGCCCGACGTATTTGATCTCCAAGAACAAATTTCTCTTCTACAGGCAAAGATTTTACCAAATCATAAACACAGACAACTAAATCAACACTACGTTGCCAAAGTTGTAAGCGTTTATAATCGTGCATCATACACCTCATAAATACCGAATACCGAGTACTGTCAACTATCAACTATTATATCACACGCACGCGCGTATGTATACAGTATTATGTCTATAAAACAAAAAACCACGGGGAAAAATCCTCCGTGGTTTTTTGCTGCCGTATCAACGACTTCTCTCAACTGACCACTACCGTGTACTGAATACCGTGTACTGACTACCGAATACTGTGTACTGTGTACTGCCGACCGCTTATTCAACAGCAAGTTGCGTTTCGTAACGATAGGTGGCGAGAGTGCAATTATTGGCTTTCCCAAGCGATTGGCAATTTGTATCTCTCGTTGAATCCACTTTGAATAACTGCTATATACCCCCGCAAGTATCAGGATGCAGTTTGTTGGACGCATTTGGTTTTCAATCGCCTTTTCCAACACCAAGCATTGGGAGCATTGTGAATAGGATCATCTCTTGGAACAGAATAATCAATCTATTGGAACAATGGATGTTTTCCCAAAAGCTTTGTCAAACATTCATAAGCATCCGAATAAGCCCACGAATGGCTGATAAATAAACGATACTTTTTCAATTCTGGCATAATCTACCTTTAACGTTACAAGCGCTCCAATTACGAAGATTGTTTCTCTGGCTCAGGGTATTTATGTGCAGTCAAAGTGTAGTTTGACTCTTCCCAGTCTACGCTCATTTTGTAAACTTCAAGAGGGTGACCCGTTGGTGTTTGTAAGGCGTTGGCGATACGAACCAGAAAAGCTTCATCATCTTGTGATATTTTAGGTCCTAGATAAATCGCGTCAGGGAAAAGCACTCGTGCATTATAATAGTCTGGAACATCAACCGCACCCTCCAAAATTAACCTCCATTCACGCTCATATGACCACGAACACCCTTTAAAACAAGACAACTTAAATTGCTCTAGCCGATCATACTTAGAAAAATCTGGATCAATCTCTAAAATATCTGCAATATGATTGTCAAATCTTATCTCTATCAATTTCGCACAATTAAACCTTGTGTCTGTATAAATCACAGGAAGAAGTGACAACCTTCCCTTGTTTTTACAATTTGGACCCGTTGATAAACATGCGTGCTCCAAGCAAAAATCACATTTATAAAATGGTTTTACGTAATAACGTAAACAAAAGCCTCTTCCTGAGTCCGCATAATGCCCCCACATCGCAGGCGAATCATACAACTCGCTCAAACACGCAACACGAATTCCACGTGGCAAAACTTTTGCAATTGTCGTTGCCCTCTCACAGAAGGTCTCCCACCCTTTTTGTTTTCCCTCTTCTACACGAGCAAGATATTCTTCTACATCCTCATGAGAAGCTTGACTTAACCGCTTAACGATTTCAATTGAAATACTTGACCCCAATTCTCGCTCTTCATCCTGCGTAAACACTCGATTACGCGCGATATTTATAAGTTCACGAAATCGCCTTACATTCAGATTTAAAATTGAATTCTTGAAATACTCCTTATTGCAATATGGAAACGAATCAAATATATCATTAAACCGATTAGGTGCAGTTAACGTTTGCAGCCCTGATATAAAAGTATAAATACTTTCTTTGGAAACTCTACGGTACTGATACAAATACAATGGATCTCCTTTATATTCAAGTGCATTTTGAATACGTGCCACCTCTTCCTTAGAGTCTGACAAAAGCCACGAAGAAGTTTCAAATAATGTCTTTAGACGTTCACGATATGAATCTGGCGTATCCATTTAAAATCTCCTATAGCATTATATCGCGCTACCACTTCCTTTACTCAAAATAAAATCTGAAGGTTTATTAACCTATAATGACAACGCAATAACTTTATTTATGTTACATCAAACAGTTCTATTAAAAGTAAATTTTAAAGAAACCTCTCTTACAAAACTAACAACATCTAAAAGTTCCAAAACCAAGAGGAGCCTAAAATAGGTTCGCCCATAATCTGCATATCTAACGCCTTCCACATACATTGTGATCCAGTTGCATTATATTTAGAAGTATTTGCTAATCTATTAAACACACGTTGCGTAATGAATGTTTTTTCTTTATAGGAGCGAAGTTCTGATAATTTTGCCGCATTATTTGCAGCCGTTCCAATCCATGCCAAGTCATTTGAATTCCGAATACCCGTTCGAACAACTAACATCTCACCCATATCAATCCCTGCCGAATAATCTATCTTGTAGCTAGTCGTTGGGAAACGATCTATTATTTTCATATTAATCTTATTCACTATAGCGTTTAACTGCAACCCCGCCTTGGCAGAATTAGAACACTTACAATCTCCATAAAACACAGCCATAACTCGATCTCCATCAAAGGATACGATAACGCCATCATTATTTTGAATCACATCACATGCAGTGCGCAAAAATAATTTGTACATTTTTGCAGCGAAAGTATCTTTATGCATTTGTACTAACATCGTTGAGCCACGCATGTCCGCATAAAAAACTGCACATTCTATTTTAACTGCATCATTCCCAAGCTTGATATCTTCAACATCAGGAATTTTTCGTCCTTCTCGAATTTTCCAATCAGACCTCAGTATGTCATTTACTTCACTTAAGATTTTATCCCATTTTTTCATAACCGAACTCCTTTATCCATAGACTTATCAAAAAACATCGAAATTGCCTTCGTAAAATCATAACATTTTACTGTCTCTTCAACACCATTTTGTTGTATTACTTCATCATATCGAAGTTGCGTTATTCCATTTAAATCTGTTGGAATTCGTATTTGATTAAGTTCTTTCTCTGATGCAAGAGCGTATGTTCTATCACGACCAATACACCCCATAAAAAGTCCTAATTCAAAAACAACATTATCACGAGGCGCCATCTTCTCCTCTTCTCGAATAAAAACCCTATCATCTGAAGTTAACACAAATACTGCGAAATCCGATCTTTGTGCTTCATCAACTAAAGACTCTAAATTGCTCTGCGATGGCAAAAAAGTTTTTTCATCCCACACATTAACTTCAACTTGTCTTCCGTTCTCGTTAAATTTTTTGATAAGTTTCTCTTTAAATTCATTCGCGATTTTCATCCCTTCGGAAGAAGAACCAATAAAAATATTCAAGATCTTGTTCGGAGTTTTGAAAAATTTTGAACGTTCTCTTAAACGTTCAGACAAAATAATCGCCAAGTTCTTCAGTATTTTTGGCTTTCGCATCAATAAATCATTAAACATCTCATAACTTAACTCTAACACCTCTACATGTTCCGTTGCAACAAGTGTTGCAGAACGCCTTTGCGTTGGATCCAACACAGACATTTCTCCAACACACTCTTTTGCATATCGTTCTGCAACGAGCCTGCCCAAGACTTTTACCGCAACTTTCCCTTGTAAGATAAAATATACCACATCTCCAGGTGCACCCTGCTCCGTTATGACTTCACCTTTCTCAAAAGATCTTTGCTTTCCTTTCTTATAAATTTTTTTAATCATTCTTCTTGGGACATCATTCAGTATCCATTGAAAACTTAAACAGTCTATTGCTATATTTTTAGAGATACATCCAAGAGGCTTATGCTTACTTATGTCTTCACTATTCGTACTTATATCTAATTTCTGTTCATTTTCAACATCTCTGATGTTATTAATTGTCGTTTTATAACCCGCGTCGAGCGAATTTGCCGTCCTCATTAACCTTGTAATACCACGATTTCCCATATTACCTCGTTTTACACCATTTTAACCATAGCTACCATGCGCGTTCTCTAAGTAAACAAGAACAGTTGCCTAAAGCACATCACACCATTCTAACAACATTCCTCACTCTTAAAATGCTAACAAACCCTATCAAAAAAATCAATACGCGCTTTAACTTGCATTTCAGTCAATTCAGTCTTGCGATTCAGTTTTCTGCACAAATATAGTCGTTAAACAATAAAGCAGAGGCTTGTACCTTAAAATAATCTTCCCTTAATTACACAATCCGTTATTGCCGTTGATAGATTACGATACTACTCTGTTTGCGCGCTTCACTAACTTTTTGTGCAAATGCAAGATCGTCTCGTAGTGAAATTGATGGCGAATTCAAAACTTGAAAGAAACGTTTATAATCTCCTCCAAATACTAAAAATAGAGGCACCTTCGCGTTACCATCAAGTAGAACAATTTCAAGGCGTTCAATATTACACGCTTTTGCAAGAGCGACAATGTATTCCCGATTCCATTGAGCACCTAATTGACGACGGACCTCCGAGAATACCGCTTTGATCACATCTGTAGCAATGTGAGACGCTATTTTACCAACGGGATGCATTTCGGATTTTGAGATTTGCGATTTAACCCACATCGCGCCTCCCTCAAGCACTAAATCAAAGAATTCTGAATTCATAACCATTCTCCTATTGAAGTCATAACACCATGTTAAACTTCGCGCAAAATCTTACGCTTATTCAAAAAGAATAAATGCGCCTTGTAAACTTTCTTCTCGCCCTGCCTACGACAGTTCTTTGATTCCTAGTATCTAAAGTGTTTTGGAAACTCGACCATCACCGGAAATTACAGCCGAAATGTCTTAACAAAACGACTCTTTACAAGGTCAGGGGTTCGACTCCTCTTACCTTGTAATCATAAGCCACAAGAATCAAACTAGCGCACCAGAGGAGATTCATTGCCGAGCAAGGGGTTATGTGTCCCCTACTCGCTCAGACCTTTGCTCGATTCACGATAGCGCAACCTTCAACCGCGAACAGCAAACATTCAGCAGCGCTTTTTGGCGCTCAACTGCGGCGCCAGCCGCTAACGGCGCCTATGGCGCTAGCCACTTGCTCGATGATTTCTTGGGCATCTTTTGTTGTGAGGTTTACTTCTTGTGCTAAACGTAGGAGGTCTTTAGGCCCAGGGTCGCGACCTTCACCTGCAACAGAAAGTGTCTGCCAACCGTTAGGTCCTGTTGCATAGGTAAAGTCATAGAAGGGTGCTAATCGCCAGGAGCCATGGCAATCCATTAAAAACCCAAAGTTCTTCAGATGATCATCTCGATTATGTGCAAGTACATTGAGCGTTGTACGTCGGAAAAGTTCTTTTTTAGCACTATAGTCATGGGTTAAGGCATCCGTTAAACGAAAAAGGGTGCGGTATTCATTCCCTGGAATGCGATAATCCACATCAAGTAATCCTGCCGCAGAAGCAAAATGAAGCCGCCCACCATGCTCGGTTCGATCAAAACGTCGCGTTGCAAAGAAGTTGCCAACAGAGGTTTGAATGAGCTGGAAATCGCTCATTTCCACACCCGCAGCAACTGCCATTTTGGCATATTGCCACTCTAATTCTCCGGCATTACGCACATCTTGTTGATTGGGAAACTTGACCAACCAATGCTCAAAACCTGGTGGTAATGTTTCGATGTCTGGGCAAACTTCTTTTGTCTGTGGATTATAACCGATAGATGCTTTCGGGCGGGCGCCCCCAGAGCTTCCCCCTGCCCTACGAACTTCAGGCAAAATGTCTCGCGCATCTCCAGCATCAAAAGCCATCGCAGAGGTGGCAAGGGTTGATAAATCAATCGTTTTATCCATGGCATCGATTTCAACTTCAGGGTGATAAACCAATGCGCCTTGTCCCCCAGTCCCCACATAGGCTAATCGTTCAAAAACCGTTGGTAATCGACCGATATGTCGCTGAAAGAAATCGTCTTGTAAACGTCGCCCCCAACCATCAGGAAGCGAGTCTTCAAAGACTCCAAAGAGTTCGCCTCCTTTGGTACGGTCATAAAACGTAATACCGTGTCGCATCGGTAACTTAAAAGGTGCAATCGATAAGGGTGCACTTAAAAAAGAAGGACTAAATTCAAACGCAATCTCCCGTCCAACCTCAGAGAGGATGCCAACAGGAATCTCATGATTCGAAGAAAAGCGTAATGCGACATTAAGATTCATTTCACCTTACTCCTTTGGATGGCGAACGCGTAAGACAGACTTCTTTTGTGATGGCGTCTCAACATACAATGTTTGATGCAAGGATGCGTAACGCAAACGTTCCTGTAAAAAGCGATCCATCTCGTCCAACCGATTCAATGCGAACAAGATTCGAACGAGTGCATCGGTCGATGCTAAACCGGTTCGCTCAAGACGCGAAATAGTACTCGCGGGAACATTGGAGCGGCGCGCCAATTCGGATTGTTTCCACTTGAGTCGTTGCCGTTCCAAGCGAATCCATATGCCTAATTGTTTCACCACTTCATTCGGTGTCACCAATTGTAAACCATCTATGTCTTCTTTCATGCACCTATTTTACTACAATATTTTGTTATTATCAATCTAAAAATGAGATTATAGCAATATTTTGTAATTAAAGCGCCTGCTAATTAGAAACCACATAGCGCCGCAGATGATTAAACCACAAAAGACACAAAAAGGGACCTGCGGACAGGACTGCCAGGATAATTAATTAACCAGGAATTTGACGAATTTACACGAATAGATTAAACTACAATTCGCTTTATCTCAATCTATGAGGGGAAGCCGAAATTTACAAGAATGACTCATTTGCATAAATAATATTATCCATCGCCATATTCCATTCGTGTAAATTCGTCAAATTCGTGGTTTCATAACTCTAGCATAGCCGTAGACCATCTCGTTCGCGTGTGTGTATCGTGTACATATAATTTTAGCACTTAATCTTAAACAATAGCACCGCGGGGGTAAAAATAAAAAGGGTCTTTGGTTGGGTTTCAATTAAGTTTTTGGTTTTATGCGCCACAGTTGTTCAATATGGTGTGTAGAAATGTAATAGCGGAAATAAAATATAAAATCTTAATTGTTTGACGTTTGAGGTGTATGGTAAAATTTGAGGTGTTCGGTGGTCCATCGAATACTATGAAAGGAGACGGGGATGAAGAAGTTCGTTGTTGTGACATCGCTTTTTTGGGTGTTGGTTGCTGGGTGTGTCAGTAAGCCTATGGTGGATTTGACGCCGGTAAAGGCGGTTCTGCTTTCGCAGTATCTCGGCACGTGGTATGAGATTGCACGTTTTGATCATTGGTTTGAACGCGATATGACGCATGCTAAAGCGTTTTACGAAATGCGCGAAGATGGTGATATTCGTGTCACGAATACGGGATTGAAAAAGGGGAAGGAGAGGATGGCAACGGCTATCGCTAAAAAGACTGCAATACCAGGTCTTCTCCGCGTGTCCTTCTTTCGTCCATTCTACGGTGATTATCGTATTCTTTGGTTAGATAGTGATTATCGTTACGCACTTGTTGGTGGCGATGATGCTGACTTTCTCTGGATTCTTGCGCGTGAACAAACTATCTCGGATGAAATGCGCGAAATCTTACTTGCTGAAGCCAAACGTCGCGGTTATAATACCGCCCACCTTATCTGGGTTAAGCAGGAATAAATAACCGCGTTAAGCCACATTTTCTGCACATAAAAACACACCTCTTTATCATCTCTTATGCGCCTTCTTTTCATAGTCAAGAGGAATGGTTTTCTTTGAGATTTAATCTCTCTTCAATAGCCTCAAACCTTAACGCGGCTCATTGAAGAAATTTATTTTGAGCACTCGTCATATTAATTCTTTATAAGTTATTGCATGCCAATGATTTCATGAATAATATCTTCAACTGTGTTGTGGGGGCTTAGATGTTTCATTTTTGTGAAGGATTGACTTGTAAATGAAAGCGGTGCGGTTTGAGCTTTAAACCAGTGCTGTTTGAACGTCATTTAGGTGCGGATTGAAGCGCGTTTAGGTGCGGTTTAAAAAAATCGCAAAAAAAGCAGAAATGCTCGCTACGCTCGAATGTATCCCTTCGCTACGCTCGGGCGCATATAGGCCAATGTTGCCGGTCGGTCGCTAGCGCTCTCTCACTGCCACAGGCTAAAGCCATGTGGCCCATAGACTCAGCGCTCTCGCTACAGACTGCGTCTTACTGCGAGCCTTCGCGATTGCAGCGGTTCTTGGGGGACGACCCCCAAATCGAGCGCAGCTCGCCATTGCAATCAAACGAATGACGAAAAGTGGAGCGCACGACAAGTGGAGCGTTGAGAGAAGTCGCTGATACGACAGCAAAAAACCACGGAGGATTTTTCCCTCCGTGGTTTTTCTCTAAACTCCAAGCATATCTCCATTTTAGATTTTCCCGCATTTGCGGAATTTTCTAAAATGAATGAGCCTTGATGACTCGGTTGCAGTGGCTAGTGGCTGAGGGTTGTTCCCCTACTCCAAACTTTCTTGCACTCTTTTTATGGGTATGTTATAATATGAAGAAATTTGGCAGCAAATGCGTGAGAGGAAAAGAAATGATTAATGTCGGTATTGTTGGATGCGGTTATGTCGGTGGTGCACTCAAGGAGTGGCTCGAAGAAAACAACCCCAATGTCAAGGTGCTTGTAAGTGATCCACCTAAAGGAATGAATGACGACCTTTCAACGGCAGATATTGTCTTTCTCTCGCTCCATGTTCCAACAGAGGATGATGGTACGCAAGATCTTCGCTTAACCACCGAGATTATCAAAAAGCTTGCCGATGTACTGGTCTTTATTCGCACGACCATTCTTCCTGGCACATCCGAACGCCTTTCCAAAGAAACAGGTCACCGCGTCTACTTCATGCCAGAATTCCTCACCGAGCGCACCTATATCGAAGACTTCAAGACTCAACCGATGGTCTTCACAGGCGAGCTTGATCTTCTCACGCAGATCTTTACTGGGAAGACTTTCTGCTATATGACCTCCTTGGAAGCCGAAATCACCAAGTATGCGCACAACGTTTTTGGCGCCGTCAAGGTGACCTATTTTAATGCGATTGCTGATTACTGCCGCCGCCATGGGGCAGACTACAAGCGCGTTCATACCGGCTGCCTCCTCTCTGGCTATATCAATGACACCCATACCTATGTCCCAGGACCTGATGGGAAATATGGCTATGGCGGAAAATGCTTCCCCAAGGATGTCAATGCTTTCGCGAAGATGACGAAAGATCTCCCCATTGGCAAACTCCTCGCACCCTTGCACGAGCTTAATGTGGGCTTCCGTGGTTTTGAGGAGCGAATTTAAGCCATGCCCAACTTCCTTCCCCCTGTCTATGATAAAAAGACCCTCTATTGGGGGCTCTTTGGACTTTTCTTCTTCGTTTTAGCAACGAAAGCAACAGGGGGTACGGGCTTTGTGCTTATCTTCCCGCTTATACTCATGGGCTTTAGTAAAAACAAAACCGCCCTTTTGTTGTGGTGTCTAATTGCATCAACAACATTAACCATGGGAAATCCCTATTTCGTTCCAAAGAATATAGTTTTTAGTCTGTGTGCGAAATTAATTTATCTCTTGGTGGGTGGCGTGATGTCCTTGCAAATTATTGGACAACGAAAGGCTCTCCAACTCACCCCTCTCCTCTCCCTCTTTTTCTATCTTGCTTATATGGCGGTCATCTCCTCAGTGGGATGGATGCCAATGATTAGCTATTTAAAGCTCATCCTCTTTACGATCACCTTCCTTGCCTTTTACAGTGTTGCAACAGCGTCCGCAACGCGTGAAATTCGCCCAGAGGTGCTTCGTAGCGTTTTTCTCGTCTTTGCGTGTTTCTTCATTATTGGTTCAATGGTATTAATTCCATTTCCTTCTATATCAATGTTAAGAATTGAATACGCACTTGCGACATTAGGTTATATTCCAGAGGGCGCCCTTTTTATGGGCATTACCAACCATTCACAGGCATTAGGCCCCATTATTGCCATTTTCGCAACACTCCTTCTTGCAGATTGGTTTTTTTCCGTACGTCGATGGAGTTGGCTCTATGCCCTTCTCTTTGCCTGTACGCCGATTTTAATTTATAAAACGGGTTCACGCACGGCATTAGGAACTTACCTTGCAGGACTCATGTTTGTTGGCTTCTTCTTTATGCGGGCACGTGGGGTTGGAGCGCGGTGGAAGAGTCGCGCATTAACAGTACTCTTTACGCTTGGTATTTTAGGATGTGTGGCCCTCTTTGCAACACCAAGTATACGCCAAAGTATATCGGAGTTTATTTACAAGACCCGTGGCGCAGAGATTGAAAAACGTGAACAATCCTTTGAACGTCTTATCTCCTCACGTCAAGGACTTATTGATGAGATGAAAGTCAATATTGCCGAAAGTCCTTTGATTGGCAACGGCTTTCAAGTTTCTAAACTTTATGAAGACCTACGAGTAACGAATATCAACCAACTTCTTACTGCACCGATTGAAAAGGGTGTATGGATTTATGCAGTGATGGAAGAAGGCGGCGCCTTTGGGATGATCCTCTTCTGCATCTTCCTCTTAACCACCTTCATACTTCTCCTCAAACGCCATGCTTATATTGGCGCTTCAGTCCTCTTTGTATTGCTTGTTTCAAATCTCGGAGAATTCACCTTCTTCTCTGTCTCAGCAGCAGGAGGTATCTATTGGGTCTTAATCTTCGCAGCTCTCGCGATGGATGCCCAACGTATAAAACAAATCCAACGCGAGCAATTCCTAGGATTTAATCCACAAATTTAATAATCCTAGGCTTTTACGATTAACTAGTGACAAAGACCACGGAAGGCTTACCTCCGTGGTCTTTCATTCTTTAAACTCTAAACTTAGAACTTGTCATAAATAAAACTCACTTAATCATTGGGAGTTTCTTTGAAATGAAATTGAAGACTAGTGTTTCGATTAAACGGATGCGGAGAAGCTCAAGAATTGTACAAACCAAATAGACAAGAAGGCAGAATCCTAAACAATGTAAAATACAATATGGGGAGTCCAGCCAACCGACATTATTCCCGACATCTTGCCATAACCATTGACGCATCGTATCGGAATTAGCATGGATCAACAAGACGCCTAAACATGCCGAGGCGGTAAGATTTATAGTCTTGATGTAGGGAAGTTTTAAAAGTCTAAAATACATAAAGAAGGCAATTAATGAAAGCAAAGCGAGAAACTTATTTGAATCCGCAACAAAGGCATATATCGAAAAACGACCCGACATCACACAAAAGACCATCGACAATAAACAAAGCGAGAGCATTCCCAAGGAGAGCCACCCCCATACCGCACGTTTATCAAACCAAGCAAGCGGATAAAGTCGTAAATATGCGGCAACAAGATAGAGAATACTAAACCACCCAACATAGGTCACAAGCACTTGAGGAATGATTAACGAAGGCCAAAGTGAAACGACACCAACATTTAAAAGTACAAGATGAAGATGTTGCTTTTGTGTCATGCCCTTAATCAAAATATTCCAAAAAGGAATAAACATAAAGAAGATGATAAAGGCACTTAAAAAGCCATATTTTATATTTAACAATGGGACAATGGCTTTAAATGCTCCCTTAAGGGAGAAAGCTTCATATCCAGAAACCACAAAGAGAAGGTAAATGAGGATTTTATGAAACTCAAGCATGAAGAAGATTTTCAAAAGCTTTTTATAGCTAATTTCTTTGGTACACATAAAGTATCTTGTAGTCAGCATAAAACAATTGATACCAATCTTTCCAAAACCTCCCAAAAGAAGTAACGTAAGGCTATTCCCTGTTTGTTCAGGGAGCGCATTAATCACAGGAATTAATCCTGAATTCACCACATAGAGATGAACCACAATAAAGAACATCGTTACAATACGAAAGAGTTCAAGAACGTTTGGTCACGTACGACAAAGGTTGGTAATGTCCAACGCATTAGACGAATTTAAGGCAAATCCATCTTGCTACAACATTAAGATGTTGATGCCTTCAATAAAATTAATTCATCATAGATTAAATAATATCTATAAGCTCTCAATTCCTTTGGGTCTCGCGGCCTTTTTCCTGCGAGACGAGAATTTCAAACATTTGATCAGACTGCTTCTTGCATGCTCCGAGAATAAGACCAACGCTATACGAGAGCAAGCCTGCGATCGACAAGAATCCCGAGAAGTTTAAGGTGGGCTGACGATCAACTGTACCTGTTTGGAAGTAACTGATGAGCACAGGCAAGAAAAGGATAAATGCAAGTGCTAAGAAAAACGTTCCAACAATGCCGAAAAAGACTTCT
>JAZLBT010000023.1:0-24868 GCA_045613865.1 Candidatus Spyradenecus sp.
TAAAAATCTTATTTTTATGTTGATAACAGCTTCTTTGAAATCATTACTATATTATTTCACTTCTTCGGTCCTTCGTACTATTTTCTAGAATTTTCTAAACAGGTCTAAAAAGTCCCCGGCCAAAAATTGTACTATTTAAGATTTCTTCCCGAGCGGAAATTTTCCCTTAAAAGTGTTGGCCCCCAAAAAAATTGTACTGTTTAAATTTTGCATGAATAGTACAGATTGTACTGATTTTAAGCCTAAAATTGCCGGCCATAAAATATTCAAGATAAGTTATTGCAAATGAATAAGTTACGGCTCGGCAAATAGAGTACGGAATAATGAAGAATTAATACCTATTGTTTTGACGAGCAAACCCTATTGATTTGACGTTCAAAACAATAGCTTTTGATGATCAAAACAATAGGGTTTCAATTTAAAAATAATAGGGTTTGATTTTAATCGTGGTCGATATGTCGTGTATGGAGTTTAATTCTTTGTAGAATCAATAAGTTGTAATATTTTATTAAAAATGTCGCGAAAATTTCAAAAAAGCGTGGTTGTCTCGGGGTTTTGTGGATAACGTTTTTGTGTTGGGGTGTGGGGGAGGAAGGAATTTTGGTGTGGGGACGTGTCTCTTTTTAATATGTAGGTTAAATTTTTCTTGCAATGGGGTATGTTTTATGTTATTCTTCAAGACACTATGAATTCGATGATTTTGAAGACGCTTCGACTTACTTCCTTGCTGTTGCTTGGCAACAGTGAGCGGATGGCACGTCTCTTTGAATGATACGAATGCATAGGATAAGAAGATGGCCTCCGCAGGTAAGTTTGACAGCGGGGGCCTTTGTTATATAAGGACCGCTGTCCCTTGGGGGTCCAAAAGATAGGAAAAATGATATGAGCACACGTAAGATTGCAATTTTTGATACCACATTGCGCGATGGCGAACAGAGCCCTGGTTGCAGCATGAAGCTTCATGATAAGTTGTTGGTGGCAAGCAATCTTGAGGCTTTGAAGGTGGATGTGATTGAAGCAGGTTTCGCGATTGCTTCTCCGGGTGACTTTGAAAGCGTTCAGACGATTGCAAATCAAGTGAAGACATGTAAGGTTGCATCGTTGGCGCGTGCGCTTAAGGGTGATATTGATCAGGCATGGGCGGCGGTTAAGGGTGCTGCAATGCCACGTATTCATACGTTTTTGGCAACGAGTCCTGTGCATATGCAGTATAAGCTCCGTATGTCGCCGGAACAGGTGTTGGAGCAAGCAACGAATATGGTGCGTTATGCGCGGAGTATTTGCCCTGAAGTTCAGTTCTCGCTCGAGGATTATACGCGAACGGAAGAAGAGTTTTCTTGGCGTGTGATTGAGGCGGTGATTGCTGCGGGTGCATCGGTGGTGAATTTGCCTGACACGGTGGGTTATGCAATTCCCGAGGAGTTTGGTGCACGTATTGCTCGTGTTATGGCGCATGTCCCGAATGTGTCGAATGCAACGATTGCGGTGCATTGTCATAACGATCTTGGGTTGGCGGTTGCGAATACGTTGGCGGCAATTCGTGCTGGCGCAGGTCAGGCGGAGTGTACGATCAATGGTATTGGTGAACGTGCAGGTAATGCGGCCTTGGAAGAAATCGTGATGGCATTGCGTACGCGTCATGATTTGTTTGAAGGGCTCTCTTGCGGTGTGGATACGACAAAGATTATGTCGACGAGCCGTTGTGTTTGCTCGGTCACAGGTAGCCGTGTGCAGAATAATAAGGCGATTGTTGGCCAGAATGCGTTTGCACATGAGTCGGGTATTCACCAGCATGGTATGCTTGCCAATCGTGAAACGTATGAAATCATGACACCGGAGTCGGTGGGTCTCTCGCAGAGCCAGATGGTGCTCGGTAAGCATTCGGGTAAGCATGCGCTCAAGGATCGTTTAGAGCAAATGGGAATTACGCTTTCGGAAGATCATTTGCAGGAACTTTTTGCTCGCTTTAAGGATTTGGCGGATGCGAAGAAGGTGGTCACGGACGCAGATATTGAAGCGTTGGCGCGTGGTCTCTCGCAACGTCCGGATTCGCAGCAGAAGTTGGTCTTTGACCGCTTCCTTACCTCAACGGGTAATACAACGACGGATGTGGCAACGGTGCGTCTTATTGTGGATGGTCAGCAGGTTGAAGAGGTGGCAATGGGTAATGGCCCGATTGAAGCATCCTTCAATGCGATTAACAAGATGTTGAATCTCCATGTGGGGGTTGAGAATTTCTCTGTTTCTGCTGTGACGTCTAATGTGGATGCGCAGGGTGAATGTAATTTGCGTGTTCGCCATAATCAGCGTGTTTATCTTGGTCGCGGTGTTGCGCAGGATATCATTGAGGCGGCAATTCGTGCATATGTTCATGCATTGAATGGTTTGTTGGAAGATGAACAGCGTCTCATTGCGAATGCCGCATCAATGGCAGCAGCAACGGGAATGGGTTCGTTGATCTAAAATGTCCTTTTCAAAAAAGCCGCGAGTGCGGCTTTTTTGAAACTTTGGAAAGGGATTTCATGGACATTGCAACAGTTGATGTGAGAGCGTTGAAGCTGGGTGAAACCTTGTCGCTAGATGGGCTTGTTCACACAGGGCGTGATCGTTTTCACAAGCATTTACATGATGGTGGTACGTTGCCTGAGGGGATTGATCTCTCGACTTCTGCGCTTTATCATTGTGGGCCTGTGATGATTCGTGAGGGGGATCATTGGAAGATGGTTGCGGGTGGACCGACAACGTCTTCGCGTGAGGAGCCTTATGAAGCGGACGTGATTAAACGTTTTGGTCTGCGTATGATTATCGGCAAGGGTGGCATGGGTCAGAAGACGCTTGAAGCTTGTAAGCAGTATGGATGCGTATATCTTCAGGCTGTTGGTGGTGCGGCAACGTCGATTGCAAATGCTGTTGAGGCTGTTGAGGGTGTTGATTTCTTGGATGACTTCGGCGCGGCTGAGGCGATGTGGCATTTGCGCGTTAAAGGGTTTAAGGTAACGGTTGCGATGGACGCACATGGTCATAGTCTTTATGATTGTGTGCAACAGCAGTCGCAAGAAACGTTACAGCAGCTTTTATCTCAACCATTGTCTTTATAAGAGGAGTGGCATATGTATCAAGAAACATGTGATAATTTATTTACATCAGCGCTTGCAAAGGTGAAACTTTTCCGCGTTTCACCATTTGGTTATATGGCCGCTTCGATGGTTGCGGGACTCTTTATTACATTGGGCGGTATGGTTGCAATGGCGGTGGGTGGTTATCTTGAACCATTGATGGGGCCAGCATCTCGCCTTTTTGCAGCGCTTGTTTTCTCGTCGGCATTGAGTCTCGCTGTGATGGCGGGTTGTGAGCTTTTTACGGGGAATAATTTGATTCTTTCTGCGGCATCGCTAGCGCGTAAGATTCCGTGGCGTACAACGTTTCACTTGTGGTCGTTTTGCTGGATTGGCAATTTAATTGGCGTTTGGATTACGATTTTGCTTTATCGCGGGTCGGGTGCGTATGATGTTGATTTGGTGGCCAATTACTTTGCGAAGACGGCTCACGCCAAGATTGCATTAACTCCACTTGCGATGGTTTTGCGCGGTATTTTCTGTAATATTTGTGTTTGCTTGGCGATTTGGTGCTGTTTCCGAATGAAGAGCGAATCGGGTAAGTTGATTATGACGATTTGGTGTGTCTTTATCTTCATGGTGTGCGGCTTTGAGCACAGTATCGCAAACATGGGGATTATTGGCGTGGCGCTTTTAAATCCTGGAACGTATGATATTACGGTGGCAGGTTATCTCATAAATCTTGGATGGGTTACGTTGGGGAATATTCTCGGCGCAACGTTCTTTGTGGCCTTCCCGTATGAAGTATTGGCGCTCCCTGAACGTAAGCAACAAGCACAGGATGAGCCCCCGTTGTAAGCTTGCAATCTTGTACGAAGTGTGCTAGACTGTTGCATATGAAACAGAGCCGTTCCTTTGAAGAATTAATGAAACGTGTCCGTGAAAGTGGGATTCGTTTGCGGGAGCTATCAACAGAGACCTCACGCGGAAAGCTTTCACTTGTATGTTATCGTTATAAGCGTGACCTTTTTCTTATTCCACAGGTGGGGATTGCCTATCGTCGAGCACGTCGTTATCCCGTGGTGTTGATTAAGAAAAAGGATCTCGAAATAGGTAAAGATGGTTATTTGTTTGCCTATTGCGAAGGAAATTATAGTACGCTTTTGACGCCTTTATTTACAGGGCGTTTTGGGAAGGAACTCTGTCACGTCTCCGCGACTAAACGCGATGCAGTGCTTGCACATCGTGTGGTTTATGCAAATCGCACGCAGGGGGGCGTTGAAATTGTTCAGCGTGAAACGGATTTTGAGCTTCTCTTGCAAGCGGATCAATGGTTTCAGAGTCATCAATTTCAATTGAATGAATGTATTTTCTTTGAGCGTACAGAGGCAATTTTAAAGTATGCTGAGGAGAATGGCATTTTGTGGCGCGTTCGTCCGCGTGTTTTCTCTCAAGAAGAGAAGAAGATAACGGTAAATCATGCGTGGCAACAAGCAGAGTCGGTGGCGCACTATTATGTGAGTGTGCGTGGCGTGCATTGGTTGTCATTTGAGGAGTTTGAACGGGTTGCTTCATTTGCATTGCATCATCCAGAGATTCTTTTTGATTGTTTGAAGGAGTGGGTGGGCGTACCTATTGGTAAGGCTCTTTGTGCAATGTGTCGCCCCAAGGCAAATCGCCATGCGATTGAAATTCTTGGCGTTCCTCGTGCAGATGCAGAGATTTATCTCATTGAACCTTTGATGAAGATTTATGGGGCAATGAAGCGTAAGGCAATGCGCCCGCAGGATGTTGCGGATGCGTTCACGGCATTGTCTCGTATCTTTTATCGTTTGCTAAAGGATAAGGATTTTGCACGCCTCTCTAGTGCCACAATGGTTGATGTGCTTTATGATATCATTATGGATGATGATACCAAGCAGACGCCAGAAGAGATTGATTTTGATAATCGACGAATTGCTGTGCCTGGGGTTTCCTTTAAGGATGGGCAAATTATTCAGCATCCTGGGATTGACGAGCTGACACTGCGTATTGTCGGACATTTGGTTGACCGTTTGAGTTTTAATGAAAAGGCGATGTCGATTAATGTTTTTGTTGTTCGCTCTTCAAAGACATTAACCTCCGAAACGGCCCGCTCGCGTGAGATTGTGATTAAAACTAATCGTACACCTGTTCCCATTTCGTATATCCAAAAGAAGCTTGGAAGTGTGCGCGTTGGTTATGCTGACTATACGCTTGCGCGTGCAAATATCTTTCGAACGCTTGGCGCTGATTTGCCGATTTTAGAAGTGTTGACGGTGACGGGTAACTATTCCTCGCGCGAGGAGACACCTTATTTCTTGCGTACGCGTTGCCCTGGCGATCCGTTGAGTGCAATTCCTGAAGAATGGTTTAAAATTAATGTGCACAACAAGAATGGAGCAGAAGATCCAGATGTTGTGCGTGCACTCGCGCAACTCTATGGTTCTGCAGCAGCGGATAATTTGATTGCAAAGAAGTTCCTCCCAAGCGAAGGGATATGTCGCTTCGGTAAAGGAAAAGAAATCTTTGAGTTTGTCTATGATCCCTTTAAACGTCGGTTGATGCCGACGCGTGTGCAGACGTGCTCGATTCGTGGTACGATGGGTTGGCCAAACTTTGAGAAGATTGAAGACAATTTAAATGAAGCACATCGCTTCTATTTGAATGCATTTGCAAAGGAACTCGCAAGTTATTGGCGTAAGCATGCAGATGCATGTACGCTCAATGAGTGTGCGAATGCGTTCTTTGATGGCTTTATGCGAAAAATTGAAGCAATGCATTGGACGTATCAACAAAATAAATCGAGTTTTGATACGTTTGATCCAGGATTGCGTCCGGGATATTATTTCCGTGAAAAGCTTGATTTTGCACTTTGGTCGCTTGTTGAGGCAGAAAAACGACTCCTTAAGCTCCGAGAAGATTTCCTTGATGCAGTGCGTGCAAATCTTATTCGCGTGTAATAGGAATGGCGTTATCGGAGTAATCGTGTGTTTGTAGGGTAGGGGAGAAATATAACATTAGCTGTATATGAAGATAAACGATTCTAATCAACCGAGAAAAAGGTATAAGTGGTTTAATACCAGCTGGGTGTTGCTTGCCGCGACGGTGGCATTAACGACCCTTGGGGTTCTTTTTGTAAAGTCTGCATGTAGTTCGCGTGAGAGTATTGTGTTGCAACAACTTTGGGTGGGGCAACTTAAATTTGCAGTTTATGGTTTTTTCTTGATGACGCTTATTGCGTTGACGGATTATCGCAAGTGGATTAAACTTTCGCCAGGGATTTATCTTGCCGTATTAATGTCGCTGATTCTTGTGTTGATTCCAGGTATCGGTGAAGCGCAGATGGGTGCGCGACGATGGCTTTTTGGGTTGCAGCCGAGTGAACCCGCAAAGCTTGGTATTATTTTCATTATGGCTTATATTTTAGGGCGTCTAAAAGAAGACGGCCGTACGGTTCGGTTGCTTTTTCTCTGCGCTGCATTGACAGGGGTGCCTGCAATTTTAATTTTGTTGGAACCAGACTTGGGAACCGCGCTTGTGTTGGGGCCGACTGTTCTTGCAATGCTCTTTCTTGCGCGAGTGACGCCAAAAATTTTAGGAATTGGCGTTTTATGCTTAATTCTTATTGCATCCTACGAGATTGTGCTTGTTAAAATTGCAAAGGCAGAGGGCGTTGATCCCGCACGATCAGAGCAATTGCTCAAATGGACTGGTTTGCGTCAACACCAAATTCGACGAATGGAAACATTCCTCTATCCCGATCGTGATCCTTTTGACTCGGGATATAATGTGCGACAGAGTGAAATTGCTGTTGGTTCGGGAAGCCTTTGGGGTAAAGGTTATGGCCGTGGCATTCAACATCGTATGGGATATTTACCCGCGAAGGTAAGTGTGAATGACTTCATTTTCCCCGTTGTCGCAGAGGAATTAGGTTACGCAGGTTCGCTTCTTTTGCTCGCACTTTATGGGTTTGGTATCTTTTTACCAGGACTTGTAATAGCAATGCGTTGTAGAGATGACGTGGGAAAATTACTCTGCGTAGGAATCGTTTGCTTGCTTTTTTGTCACATTTTTATTAATATAGGTATGACAGTGAGGATTGTACCCATTACTGGTCTTCCACTGCCATTTATCTCACAAGGTGGTACCTTTATGCTTGTGATGATGATGGCAATGGGGGTCTTGCAAAGTGTAGCAATCCATGGTCGAACCACCGAAAAAGTTTTTCGGCACTGAATTGCCCATTTTGATTGGATAAAACGTTATGTTTGGATGGTTATTTAAGAGGAATACTCGTAAGCGAGAGATTGTAATTAATGTTGAGAAGCTGGAAACCCGCGTAGCCGTTGTTGAAAATGGTCGCGTGGAAGAATTTCAGGTTGAGCACCCGATGGAAGAACGCCTCGTAGGGTGCATCTTTAAGGGACGTATTCAGAATCTCGAACATGATTTACAGGCTGCTTTCGTTGATATTGGTTTGAAGAAGAATGCCTTCTTGCACTATTGGGATATGATTCCTGATGAAGAGTCGCTTGAAGAAGAGGAAGAGCATCGTTCAAAGCGCAAGCGTATCTCTAATGAGGAAATTGCTAAGCGTTTCCCTCCGGGAACCGAAATTGTTGTTCAGGTAACGAAGGGGCCGATTGGTACGAAGGGCCCGCGTGTTACAGCCAATCTCTCGCTCCCAGGTCGTTATCTTGTGATGATGCCCTCTGCGAAGTCGACGCGTGGAGTTTCGCGTAAGATTGCAGATTCAAAGGAACGCGTGCGCTTGAAGCGTATTTTGGATCGTCTTCCTTTGCCACCTGGCGTTGGTATTATTGTGCGAACCGTAGGTTCGGGTGCAAGCAATCGTGCATTTTGTCGTGATTTGCGTGGAATCCTTGATGTTTGGGGACGTTTGCAGGAAAATATTCG
This sequence comes from Candidatus Spyradenecus sp., assembly GCA_045613865.1. Classification (GTDB taxonomy): domain Bacteria; phylum Verrucomicrobiota; class Kiritimatiellia; order RFP12; family DVOR01; genus Spyradenecus. Next base: position 7,995 of record JAZLBT010000023.1, read on the forward strand.
CACCTTGCGTGCGCCAGCATGCGTTTACTCCGAACCGGATTTGGTTGAACGCATTGTGCGTGATTGGTTGACAGAAGATGTGGATCGCGTCACGATTGATGATGAAGATGCATACGTTCGTATTCGCGAAGTCGCGCGTCGTATTTCGCGTCGTGCACGTCGTGTGATTGAACATTATCGCGGACATTTGCCCATTTTTGATCATTATGGGATTGAGTCGCAGATGGAAGAAGCCTTCCGTCGTAAAGTGACGTTAAAGAGTGGTGGCTATCTTGTCATTGATGAAACAGAGGCATTGATCGCTGTTGACGTTAATACTGGGCGTCATCGCGGCAAGGGTTCTCAAGAAGAAGCCATTCTTGAGGTGAATACAGAAGCTGTCGAAGAAGTGGCGCGTCAGATGCGTTTGCGAAACATTGGTGGTTTGGTTGTTATTGACCTCATTGATATGAAGAGTCGTAAGCATCAAAACCAAATCTACAAGACGATGAAGGCGGCGGTTCGTCGCGATCGAGCACGCACGAATGTGCTTCCCATCTCCGAACTTGGCTTGATGGAAATGACGCGTCAACGTCAAGAGGAAAGCTTGCTTTCGCAGATGTACATTGATTGCCCGTATTGTAAGGGGCATGGTGTTATTAAGAGCCCATTAGCACTTTCGGTTGATATTCAACGTCAGGTTGCTGCTGTGATGCGTAAGGCTCAGAATGCCCCAGGCGCAACAGAATTGCAGATTTTGGTTGCACCCTCGGTGATGGATCGTATGCGTAATGAGGATGAGCAAATGCTTGTTGAGATGCAACGCCGTTATGGTGGTCGTCTCATCTTTAAGAGTGAGGTCGCGCGTCACCCTGAATCATTCGCAATTTTAGATCGTGATGGTAAAGTTTTGTATTCCGTCTCGGAAAACAAGACGGTCTAAGGATTATGCCTCCTCGCGTATGGAGAAATCTATGATAAGTGAATTTTTAAACTGCACAGCATCTCGCTTTGTTCGCATCACGTCTTTAGCGTGTATGCGTGTGGTGTTGTTTGCTAGCGTTTCGTTCCTCTTCGGCGTGCAACATGCAAATGCTGCGTCAAAGTCAACATCAAATTTGGGAAGTAATTTTAAGTTGGCAATGCCGAAGGCTCCGAAGTTGCGTGACTCGAATTCCCCGATTGATGTGAATGCAGATCGCATGACAGCAGATAAAGAAAGCAACTTGTTGATTCTTGATGGAAATGTCGAGATTGCATTTTCTGATGTTGTGATGACATGTGATTATGCCACGTATAATCGCGAAACAGCAGATATTCATGCGGAAGGCAATGTTATTATTGAATCTGAATCTGCAGGTTCGTGGAAGGGTGAGTCAATTGATTTTAACCATCGTACGGGAGCAGGTTTGACAAGCTCGGGCGTGTTGAAATATGACACCTTTACAATGATCGCAGATAGCATGGTGCGCGATGATGATAATGTGATGCACGCAAAGGATGCGCGCATTACGACCTGTAAAAATGAAAACTGTAATGAATGGCACTGGCATTTAACAGGTGATGGCGCGTGCAAAGAAGGCGAATTCATTGAACTTTCAAATGCAGTCTTTTATTTGTGGAATATCCCTATGATTTGGATGCCGTATTATTATCGTGATTTTAATACGCATTATGGTGTACGTTTCATGCCAGGCTTCACAAGTGATTGGGGTCCCTTTGTGTTAACCGCCTATGTCTATCCAATCTATAACGATGGAGATGCGATTCTCTACGGAAAGACCGCGCTTGATTATCGTTATGCCTATGGTGTTGGCGTTGGTCAAGAGTTTACGTGGCAGGATGAGACGTTGGGGAATACGGATATTTCGCATAGAGGTCGTTTCACGGGATATTATGCACGTCACTATCAACCGCCAGAATTAGACTATGAAACAGAGGGTGTGAAGTATGGTCATAATCGTTGGTCGCTTGGTTTAACGGAATTCATGACCTTTACGCCGCGTGATACTTTCTCGATTCAAACAGAAGTCACGAGTGATAATGAGTTTCGTACTGATTATGATGAAATAAGTGTGCGTGCATCCTCGCAGACAATTTCCGTGGCAAATTATGAACATCGTGAAGATCATTGGGTGACCTCTCTTTCTGTCGCAGGTCCATTTGAATCCTTCACAAAGGGCGTTCGCCGTTTGCCAGAAGCCAAGTTTGACTTGTTGCCACAAAATAATTTCCTTGGCATAAACAAGCTTGTTTATGAAACGCAGAATACGGCGGGTTGGCTAGTTCGTCAGCCTGCTAAATTGAAGCAGTGGATGCCAGATCGATTGCAGGTCTCCTGGAATGATGGCGATTGGATGAACTATGAATCGGCTCGATTTGATACGCGTCATATGTTACGTCGTCCATTTGAAATTGCGAATGGTATCACCTTCACTCCTCGCGTAGGTTGGAGAGGAACATTTTATTCGGATGCGCCGAATGGAGATTCCCTCTTCCGCTCTTTGCCAGAGGTGGGAGCGACATTGCAAGCACGTATTTGGCGTGATTATGCAACAAAGCGACATACAATTGTGCCCTATGTTGATTTCACATATGTGATGGCCGATGAAGAAGCACGTGACGAAGTGCCTTATGCCTTTGATCGTATTGACGGTGCTTATGAATGGCGTGATCGTTTTGGTACACCAAATTTTTCGCCTACGCATCGTTATCGTGGCGTTCGTTCCGGTTTGCGTAACTTGTGGCAAGATATTACTGAAACGAAGACGGGTCGAACCTATTCGGATTGGTTGATGCTTGACCTTTACTCTGTCTATGTGATGGAGACACAGGGACATTGGGTCTCTTATCGCCATCGTGTCAATAAGAATGACAAGCGCCCGCCACACAAATACGCGAAGTATGTTGATGAAGAGACTGGCTTACGTGTTTTAGGTCTCTCGTCGTCCTTCATCCCGTGTGATGCCTTTGCGATTGATGTTGATGCGGAATATGATCCAACCTTGTCGCGTTGGGCAACATTTAACGTTAACACCCGTTTAAATCTTGACTCCCTCACGCTTTATTTAGGCTTCCTCCATCGTGACCATGACTTATTCTCCTATTATTGGACGGATATGATTGATGACCAAATTATTTATGGTGGATTGATTAATAACCCATGTGATACGATTGAATGGTCGGCTTATTGGCGTTATAATACAAAGCTTAGCCGTTTGGAAGAGGTTGGCGGATATGTGCAGTACAATATCGACTGTTTAAGTTTCCGCTTTAACGTTGGACATACTCCTGCTTATACCGCTGAGGACTACTATAATCCAGATGTGAATCGTCGTCATGATAGCGACATGCGCTTCTCGTTCGGCATTTGGTTGCGCGCGTTGCCACCATCACGGGAACAACCTTGGATGGATTGGGGCAGTTTCGCAACGTTTGAATAAATGTTGCGGAATTCTTACGTAGAATGTGATATAATCTCGACACTTTTTGCGCCTGTAGCTCAGTTGGACAGAGCAGCGGCCTTCTAAGCCGCGGGTCGGGGGTTCGAACCCCTCCAGGCGCGCCAATTTTTGAAGATAGCGTCTTACATTCATTGTAGGGCGCTATTTTGATTAATGATATTGCAATCACACCATGTTAGAAAGTATATTTATATAATAATATGTATAAAATTTATTAAATTTGTATTGTTTTTTTGGAAAAGGAATGATACAATAGGAATAAATGTGGTGGAGTCATCACAGATTGTTTATCAACGCGAAAGGGATGAGAATGAATATCGCAAAAATTGCTCGTTTCGGAATGGTTGCTATGGCAGCTACAACGATGTTTTCGATGACAGCTGGTTGCTGTTTTACTCGCTCAAACGCAAAGGAGGAACTCAACGTGAAGAATGATGATTTTTATGTCGATGGCAAGCTTGATTGTGCAACGGCAAAGGAAACGTATTTCAAGATGATGAAGAATCTTGGCGCTCCTGTTTATGATGTTTATCGTCCAGATGATGGTTTCTTGTGGACGGTTGACTTTGGTCAGGGCAACTTTACCTCCTTCGGTATGGGTGGCGTCTTCTGGGTAAACGATCGTGAAAAGCAGTATTTTGCGCATGAAATCTTCTTGTTGCCGGGTCAGTCGATCGCAGAACACCGTCATATGGCAACCTCGGATGATAAGGGTGAAATTCAACCGAAGTATGAAAGCTGGCAGGTGCGTTATGGTTCTGTCTATGCCTTCTGCGAAGCTGATGAAGCTTATCCAGATAACTTAGATCAGTATCCTGAAATCAAGGCAATGATTTACAAGACACAGCTTGATCATATGAATTGCCGCCACGTTGAAGTTTGGCAGGCGGATGGCAAGGTGCACCACCTCCTCGAAAAGAAGGGCCACGAACCTACATGGCACTTCATGATGGGTGGTCCAGAAGGTGCTGTCGTTTCGGAATATGCAACATTCCATGACAATGCCGGTTTGCGCTTCAGCTGCCCTGGCGCCAAGCTCTAAGATTTGTTTTAATATTCCTAACTTGTAAAGGACAATACTATGAAGTACATGCACACAGGTATGATTGTTGGCGAAAAGCTTCCCGAAATGACATTCGTTGAACCTTTGAAGGTTTGGATTACGGATGCTTCTCAAGATCCCTATGCAATTGAATTCCTTTATTTTGAACCCGATTCTCCGATGGCGGCTGCTATTCAGGAATGCCCGCATGTTGCTTATCAGGTGGAAGATATCGATGCTGCATTGGAAGGCAAGTCGATTCTTTGGGCAAAGATGGATATCGGTAATGCTTATATTGCATTTGTGTATGATCATGATACCGTCGTTGAGTTCTATCAAGCAAAGTAATTAACGTAAAGGATAAAATCCCATGGCAATGAAGAAATTTATGAACGATCCCGCTAACCTCACAGCAGAAATGCTTGAAGGTATGGCAATGGCTTATAGCGACAAGATCAAGGTTGTTAATGAACGCATTGTCGTTCGTGCGCAGCCGAAGTCCGAAGACAAAGTTGCATTGATTTGCTTCGGTGGTACGGGCCACGAACCTGCGATGCATGGCTTTGTTGGTGAAGGCATGGCGGATGCTGCGGTTGCTGGCGACGTTTTCGCTGCTCCTGGTGGCCCCAAGGTTTTTGAAGCGCTTGAAATGTTCAATCGCCCTGCAGGTGTAATTCTTCTTACACTCAATCACAATGGTGACCGCATGGCTGCACGTAAGGCCCTCCGTTTGGCTGAAAAGGCTGGCCTCAATGTGAAGGAAATCGTTGTTGCAGAAGATATCGCCCCTGGCATTGATGCTGATCCTGAAGATCGTCGTGGCTTGGGCGGCTCCATTCCTTTGATGAAGGTGATGGGCGCTGCTTGTGAAGCGGGTAAGACGATTGATGAAGTGCTCGAAATTGGCAACAATTTCCACGCTGGTTTGGCAACGCTCTCTGTTGCTCTTAAGGTTGCAACACATCCTCAGAATGGTGCTGAAATTGGTGCTCTTGCAGATGACGAGATGGAAGTCGGCATGGGGCAGCACGGCGAAGGCGGCGGCGGTGTGATGAAGGTGTTGTCCGCTGATGAAACTGCAAAGTTGATGGTGGAGCGCCTCGTTGCTGCAACGAAGCTTCAGTCTGGTGATAAGGCTCTCCTTATTATCAATGGTTCTGGCGCTACAACAACGATGGAAATGTTGATTTGCTATCGCGCTGCAGCAAAGGTGCTTAATGGCATGGGTATTTCTCTTGTCAATGGTATTGCAGATGAAATTCTCACGGTTCAGGAAATGGCTGGCTTCCAGATGACGCTTGCTAAGGTTTGCCCGACGTGCGAAGGCTACCTCAAGGCTCGTGCAAATACGCCTTACTGGACTTGCATCGGTTAATGTATATGACAACCGCGTAAGGTGATGACGCTTTACGCGGTTGATAATCGACCGTGTAATTAAAGGAAAAGAAGAAACATGACACTTGAACAATTTAAGGCTATTTGGGTTAAGGCTCAAGCTGCGATTATCGCAGGCGAAAAGTATTTCTCTGAACTTGATGCCGCAACTGGTGGCGACGGCGACCATGGTACTGCAATTGTTGCTGCTGTGAATGCTATCGTTCATGCCGAGGGCGATGATTTCAAGGATTATATCTCCAATATGGCAGAGAAGCTTGAAACCGAAGCCTCGGGTTCGACTTCGTCGCTTTATGGTGCTTGGTTTGAAGGCATGGCAGATGCTGTTGCTGCGGGCAAAACTGAACTTTCTGCAGATGAAGTTGCAGAAATGTTTGAAGCTGGTTATGATGAAATCTCCTGCATTACCAAGGCTCGTAAGGGCGATAAGACAATGATGGATGCGCTTCAGCCTGCAACAGAAGCTCTTCTCGCTGCAAAGGATGGCGGAGAGGCTGAAATGTTTGCCGCTGCTGCAAAGGCTGCAAAGGAAGGCTCTGAAGCAACTGCTCAAATGCAGGCTAAGTTTGGCCGTGCTCGTAACTTGGGTGAACGCTCGATTGGTGCTATTGATGCTGGTTCTGCTTCGATGGCTGTGATTTTTGGTTGTTTCGCTGAATAAGAATTAAGGAAGCTTGTTATGGCAGATATGGATAATTTTAAGGAAGCTGAATCCTTTGGTATTTCTACACCTCAGGAAACGGTGGGTTTCCCGTTAAAGGGTTGCAACAACCTTGATTGGGGTATGAAGAATCGTCTTGGTCGTATTTTCGGCGAAGACGGCAAGTCTTTGATGCTCGCTTGCGATCATGGTTTTATCATGGGCCCGACGGGTGGTGTTGAACGTATTGATCTCTCGATCGTTCCCTTGTTGAAGTATGCAGACTGCTTGATGTGTACACGCGGTATTCTCCGCTCGGTTATTCCTCCGACGGCAGATATTCCTGTATGCCTTCGTGCCGATGCAGGTACATCGATTCTTACGAATCTCAATGATAACGTTGTTATTGCTGCTGAAGAAGCTGTTCGTGTAAATGCTGCAGCAATGGCTGTGATGATTGCCGTTGGTGATGAGCTTATGGAAGCAAAGACGATGGCCAACCTTTATCACACCGTTGATATTGGTCAGAAGTATGGTATCCCTGTAATGGGTGTTACGGCTGTTGGTAAGCAGATGGCTCGCGATGCAAAGTATTTCCGCCTTGCTACGCGTATGGCTGCAGAAAATGGCGCAAACATCGTGAAGTCTTACTATGTTGAAGATGGTTTCGAAACCGTTGTCGCAGCATGCCCTGTGCCGATCGTGATTGCTGGTGGCAAGAAGATTCCTGAACGCGATGCTCTTGAACTCGCTTATCGTGCAATGCAAGCAGGCGCAGCAGGTGTCGATATGGGTCGTAACGTCTTCCAGTCCACAAATCCTGCCGCAATGATTCAGGCTGTTGCTGGTATTATCCACAATAACCTTACGCCAGATGCTGCTTACGAAATGTTCCAAGACCTTTCGAAGTAAGTAAACGCTCCTGCGTGAGATGATAATATCTTCCTCACACGTTGGTGTTCAAGCTTTAATCTCTTCTGTATAACGAAGGTTAGAAATAAAAAGCTTGAAAACAAGATGTGATATTTGCTAGAATGACGTTGTATGTGACAAGAGTTATTGTAAACAACTTGTTCATTTTTACAACGAACTTAAATAAAAAGGAGTCTTTAAATGAAGATGACACGTAAATCCGGCTTCACGATGATTGAGCTTCTCGTCGTGATCTCTATTATTGGTATTCTTACCTCCGTTCTTATTCCTTCTGTGAGCAGCATGATGCTCTCGGGTAAGACCACGGAACTTAGCCAGCGCGGCAAGAAGATTGTTGACGCTATCATCACTGCTGAATTGCGTGGTAATAGCTATGTTTGGCCGGCAACCACCTATGAAGCAGATGCTGAAGAAACAGATGCTAACAAGCCGAATCTTTGCAAGACCTTCGCAACAACGGAAGAATACTTCCAGGAAGCACTTTTGCTCGCAAAGGATGCAAAGACACGCCTTGCTAACCAAGCACTTAAGGACATCACCACACAGCACCTCGTTGGCGATGGTATGATTGAAGCAGCATCCTCGACGCTCAATGCGAACAACTGCGCATGGCGTATCGCTCAGAACGTTGGCATGGTCGAAATCGATATGCCCGCGCTCGTTTCGAAGAACTTGAAGGCTGAAGATTTGGTCAACACCAAGGGTAATTCGACGAGCATTGATGCTGACAAGCTTTTGGATGCAACGAAGAAGCCCTTTGGTAAGAAGGCATGCGTTCTCGTAACGAAGCAGGGTAAGCCTCTCGCTGTTAATGCTGCAGATATGACGGCTTCCTCCATGGGCCTCCGTATCCTCGGTGACGCATCAATGAAGGATATGGGTTCTGAGGGTGCTGACATCAGCTTCCTCAAGAGCAAGTAATTGCGTTTGCATCTATGGATTCTAAAAAGAGCTCCATGCGTGGGGCTCTTTTTATTTTAACGAGAGACAAATAGAATTTAACATGTTTAGTGGGGATATTAGAGGCCCCTTTGGTTATAATCCTTATTTCGTAAAAGTAGCGACATGGGTGTAGGAGGAAGAGCTGAAAGATAATTTTATGACACGAAATGTTTTTTATTTTAGAGTAAATTTTTTATTTGTTCGCTTATAATGGATTTGCTATAATAGATGGAACTATTTTAATAAGAGGTATTCATTATGTTGAAGCTCAAGGGTGTATTTAGTGCGCTTGTTACGCCGTTTAACCAAGATGGAACGGTGGACTATGGTGCGTTTCGTTCCTTAATTCAGTGGCAGATTGAAGAAGGTGTTGCAGGCGTTTGTCCTGTTGGGACAACGGGTGAATCGCCGACCTTAAATCCTGCAGATCACCTTAAGGTTATCGAAACTGCAGTTGAGGCCACTGCAGGTAAAGCGATTATTATTGCGGGTACGGGCGCGAATTCTACTGAGGAAGCGCTTGAGTTAACAAAGGAAGTGATTGGGATTGGTGTTGATGCAACACTTCAAGTCACTCCTTATTACAACAAGCCGAATGCAGAGGGGCTTTATCGTCACTTTGCAACGGTTGCAGATTTGGGTGTTCCTGTTGTTCTCTATAATGTACCGGGGCGTAGTGCAAAAGAAATTCCGCTTTCTGTTGTTGAACGTTTGGCAAAGCATGAACATGTGTGCGCAATTAAGGAAGCTGCGGGTAGTGTTGATCGCGTTTCTGCGATTCGTCAAATCGCACCGAATTTGACAATTCTTTCTGGTGACGATAGCTTAACATTACCGATGATTTCCGTTGGTGCAGAGGGTGTTATCTCGGTATGCTCGAATGTTATTCCTAAGGCGATGTCGGAATTGGTGGCCAAGGCATTGGCAGGTGATTTTGTAGGCGCTCGTGAATTGCATGAAAAGTATTATCCGCTCTTCCGTGATATGTTCTGCGATACGAATCCAATTCCTGTCAAGTGGGCATTAGGTTTAATGGGTAAAATTGCGCCCGTCTATCGTTTGCCTTTGTGTGAACCTGATAGTGCAGCACAGGCAAAGATTTCGGACTGCTTAAAAATGCTCGCATTGATTTAATTAGCAAGAAAACGAGCGAGCATTGGTTCGCTCGTTTTTCATTTAGAAATTTTATTTAGAGGAAAAAAGATGAACGTTGCAATTCTTGGTGGTGCGGGGCGCATGGGTAAGATGTTACTTGATTGTGCAAAGGAAATGGGATTAAATGTTGTTGCTGTAACGGAGGCTCCTGGGTCACAGTGGATTGGTCAACCCGCAACGGCAACATTGACCTATCAAGAGTCATGGCCGACAAATGCAGACACGATTATTGATTTTACCTATCACACATGCGTTATTCCTAATTTAGAGCAAGCCTGCAAATGCAAACAAGCTTATGTTTTGGGTACAACAGGTTTAACGGATGAAGAACTCACCGCGGTACATTCTGCTGCAAAAGAAATCCCACTTTGCTTTGCTCCAAATTTCTCTTTAGGCGTTAATTTGTTGTTAGAACTTGTTCGTCGTGCAGCGTCTGTCTTAGATGAAAGCTACGATGCAGAAATTGTTGAAATGCATCACAAGCACAAGAAGGATGCACCAAGCGGAACTGCGCTTGGTTTGGCAGAAGCGCTTGCTGTTGGTCGTAACGTTAACCTCGCGGATGTCGCATGTTATGGTCGTCAAGGAATTGTTGGAGAACGTCCGTCTGGGGAGATTGGCATTCATGCAATTCGTGGTGGTTCTGTTGTTGGCGATCACACGGTCATGTTTGCTGCAGACGAAGAACGTGTGGAAATTACACATAAGGCGGTCTCTCGCGCAGCATTTGCTAAAGGTGCATTGAAGGCTGGCATGTGGTTAACGCAACAGCCTGCAGGCCTCTACAATATGCGTCACGTCTTGGGTTTTGCTGACTAAATTAAAATGGCACGAGCAGTTCTTGCGCTTGGAAGCAATCTTGGCGATCGACAAGATCGCCTTCGGATTGCTATTGACGCAATTCAGAAGCTTCCGAAGACAACGCTTCTCTCAATTGCTAAGTTCTATGAAACTGAGCCGATAGATGTACCAGAGGCATATATTGATCTCAAATTTCTTAACTCTGCGGTTCTTGTAGAGACAACGCTCACACCAGAAGAACTTCTTTCTGAAACGCAACGAATTGAAACAGAACAAGGACGTGTTCGTTTAGAGCGTAATGGTCCTCGAACATTGGATATCGACCTTATTATGTACGAGGGTGTTACAATGCAAACAAGCGTGTTAACTTTGCCACATCCGCGTGCGGTAGAGCGTGATTTTGTTTTAAGACCACTCGCAGATTTAGGATTTTCCTCCTCTCATTTGCGTTTGAATAAATTTGATATTGTATAAAAGGTTGAAGATTCGTGATGTTAAAAATTTGCATTCTTTTTATTTCCTTTTTAGGTTTTATTCATACGGTTCTTGCCGATGGTGCGATTAAGAATATCATCGTGATGATTCCTGATGGTACAGGCATTGCTTCGCTAACGGCTGCGCGACACGCGAAAGGTGAACCCTTAGCATTAGATGCGATGATCTATGGCCTCGTTGAAACGCGATCTGCAGATAATAGTGTGACAGACTCTGCTGCTGCAGCTACGGCATTAGCATGTGGTGTTCGTACGCGAAATGGCTCTGTAGGGGTAGATCCAACGGGTGTTCCTGTTGAAAATCTTCTAGAATGGTCGATGACTCGCGGCAAGGCAACGGGCGTTGTAACAACGGATAAAATTGTTGGCGCAACACCATCTGGTTTCTCTGCTCACGCCTTGAAGCGTGATGATGCGGAGGTGCTTATTGAACAACAAATTTACTCTGGCATTGACCTTTTTCTTGGTGGAGGACGCTCGTTGTTGACGGCGGATCGCAAGTCTCGTATGGAAGGTGAAGGCTATACGGTTATTCAAACGTCAAATGAACTTCTTCATGTACAAGGAAAGGTCTTTGGTCTTTTCGCAGATGCGGAAATGACGCCTATGATTGTACGTAAGAGTGGTGGTGTATCGACGGAGCCAACATTGACAGAAATGGCATTAAAAGCAATTGATCTCCTTTCGAAGGACGAGGATGGCTTTACGTTGATGATTGAAGGTGCACTTGTTGATAAAGGAAACCATGCAAACGATCTTCCTTATGCGACAGAAGAGTTGCTTGCTTTTGATACGGCGGTTGGCGCTGTTAGTGCTTGGGCAAACAAGAATGGTGAAACGCTGGTTGTTATCTTACCTGATCATGAAACGGGAGGCTTAACATTGCTTAACGAACCAACGGAAGGCGCGCGCGGTGTAGCATTGCGCGAGGCAAAACAAAAAGGGCTTCCTGCGGAGAATTTCTATGTTCATTATTCGACGACATGGCATACTGGAACCGATGTTTTTCTTGCGGGGAATCGTCGAGACATTGTCATTTCAAAGAATGATGCGTTAATTGGCGCCATTGCAGGCATGAAACCTCGTTGCTTTGAAGAACTCACGGGTACAACTACTACCAATCCTCAAGGTTTTCTCACATTAACACTTGCAGATGGAACGTGTTTACAAGCGCATAAGGATGCTATTTACTTCCCTGCAAATAAGAAATGGTACCGTAAGGCGAAGTAAAATGTGCTCAAATGTTGATTTAACAAAGGGAGAAACAAAACCCTTTATCGCATGGATGGGTTGGATTCGTCTCTTTGCGATGTTTGGTGTTTGCGTGTGTCATGCGTGTGATCCGCTTTCTGCGTTTGGTCATCCGAGTGAAAAGTTTTGGATTGAAGTGTATGGTTCGTTGGTTAGACCATGTGTTCCTCTCTTCGTGATGTTAACAGGCGCACTCCTTTTGCCTGTAGAGGAATCCTTTGGTGGGATGTGGCGTAAACGCTGTACACGTCTAATTGTGCCCTTTTTATTATGGACACTGGTTTATGCCACACTGCCATGGATATTGTCTTCAATCCATGTCTCAACAGAAACGATTCAACGAATCTTCTTCCCCTTTGCATCTCCGGTTCATGTAGATGGTGGAAGCGTTATTCGCACCTTCTTCCTCTCGCTGATTCAATTTAATCAGTATGCTGTCCAATTGTGGTATATCTACCTCCTTTTTGGTCTCTACCTTTTTATGCCAATTTTATCAGCGTGGTTAAAAACTGCAACGATGCGTGCAAAAGGTTTTTTTCTTCTTTTGTGGGTGGCATCAATGCTCGTTTTCTATTGGCCACTTATTTTACACGGATGCCTGAAAACAACGTGGGGAGCAACATTCTTTGCGGACTATGTTACACGTTTTGGGATTGGTGCTCATTTAGCCGTTGCGCAATCTTTTGATGCCTATCCGATACTCGGTGCGTGTGATTGGAATACGTTTGGTACATTTCATGCCTTTTCAGGTTTCGTTGGATATCTTGTGCTTGGCCATGTCCTAAAGGATATTCAGTGGTCAAAGATGAAAACATTCCTTATTTGCCTACCGACGTTTCTTGTGGGATATTTGATTGTGGGAATTGGAACCCATTGGATATGGAATACCGAAGGCTTTACATGGAAAATGGCAGAGTTTTTCTGGTGGTACTGCTCAATTCCTGTTGCGTTAATGTCGGCAAGTCTCTTTTTGTTGATAAAGGTCTATCTCAATACACCATCGGCGTGGATGGAGTGTTTGCTGAAACATTTTTCTCGCGTTGGATTTGGCGTCTTTTGTATCCACTATGTTTTTGTGACGGGTACATATTACCTTTTGGGTCGCATCTTCCCAACGTTGTCATCAATGCTCCAAGTGCCACTCTCGGCAATCAGTGGACTGCTTGTTTCGTGGGGAATTATTGCACTTCTTTATCGCATTCCGAAGGCACAAAAATTTCTAGGTTAAGCGCAAAAAAGTACGCGAATTTGATTGTAGGCGTAACGCCTTCAAATAAAATGGATAAAAAACAAACGTAAGTTTGAGAGCTTTATTTTTGTGGAGATAAGATAAAAGCGCTTAAATATAGGATTTTAAACACGCTAAATGAGGTTAATCGCTCTTTACAGTAAGAAAAAAACGGTTCATTCAAAGAAAGCATATTGCATACTAGTAAAAAGATTGCTATTATATGTATGAACTGTTCTCTAGAACAAAGCTGACGTTTTAGAAAGGAACCCGGTTATGGCAGGGAAAGAATTATTTGCAGGATTTTTTGCGACAATGATGCTCGTTGCGCCTGTATTCGCACAAGATGAAATGGATGCGGGTGAAGAAATGGCAGTTGAAGTGCAGGAAACGCGTCGCTCGCGTTTTAGTCCTGTGATTACCGTCAAGGATATTGAAGAAGTTCGCACGGTTGATCCAAGAACTGTACAGACAGCCGTTTCGGAAGAAGTGATCGTTGATACGATTAACGTCCGTCATTGCGAACCGCCTACAATTGTTATGCCTGATGGCGGTATCTATCCGATTGTTGCGAATAAGGCTTATCCTTATGGCACGGAAATCAATGTGCCCAAAAAGACCCGTTGCCGCGTTGAATTGTCGCGTACACCTGCTGCTTACATTATTGTGAATGCAGAAGAGTCCGATGCAACCTTTACTGTTCGCACAAAAGAATCCTTCTCTGCACTTGAAATCGATGTGACAAAGGGAAACTACGCGATCTATGTAAGTAATGGTTTTACAAAGGATCAGGTTGTCCTTAAGACGCCGATTGGTGCTTTTGATGAACTCGTTGGTCATTTCTTTTTGAATATCGAAACAATTGATATTCAGGACAAGGGTGACAAGCTTGTCTCGATGGGAAATAATTCCTATTTTACTGCAAACACGGGTACGGCTCGTTATGTGGGTCTCCATCACTCTGTGCCTGCGGTTCCAGTGACCACCTCGTTCAAGGCCGCGTCGACATCTTCTAAACGTGAAGAAGAACTCCTCGGTACAAATGGCACGATGGATTTAGCACTTCCTGTGAATGGTGCAGGCGAAACGACAACATTCCAGCTCTCTGAAGGTGCAACTGTTTTCTTCACTCGTGAAAAGCCCTTTGGTTGCGAAAACTGGGTCGTTTCCTTCCTCACACGTTATGGTAATGGCCAGGCAAAGGATTTCTACTGCTATGTCGAAGGTCGTGCAGAGCCAGCCTTCGCCGTGGGCAATCAAATTAAACCACCGAAGGCCGTCGTAGCTGAAGCAACGGAAGAAGGCGAAGCTGCAGAAGGCGAAGGTGCGGAAGAAGAAGTCGCAGAGGAAAAAGACGAAATGGCATTTGACGATTTCGACGATCTCGGTGGAGAAGACGATCTCGACGAAGATTTTGACGATTTCGATGACGATTTGATGTAATCTTACACGTACAAAACAATTTACATTACGTACGCACAAGGTGTACGTAATGTTTCTTCACAACCCTAACAATAAAAAGAAAAAATTATGTTTATTTATCATTTCACAAAGTTGATTAAAAGCAAACTTATTTGGGGCTTTTTAATTTTCTTGATTGCATTCGCATTTGTTTTTGCAGACGCATGTTCTTCTCGTGGCGGTGAAGCGATGACGTATTACGTTGGCGACGAGGCTGTTGAACAAGACATCGTTGATAACGCTCGTTATTACTTCAACCTTGTTGATGGCGATCGTGGCTATTTTATTCCCTTAGCGCCTCTCTTTTGGGATTTAGATGCACGCGCACTCTCTGACGAAGAAGCCGCCGCTCGCCCTGATATTGATCGTAGCGAACGCTTCTGGAAGTTTATTGCAGCAGTAAAGGCTTCTGAAGATATGGGTCTTGACGCAACGGATAAGGCCGCAGAAACCTACCTTGCAAAGGTCTTTACCGCACCTATCGATGAGAAGAATCCTGAAGCTGGTTACGCTTTCTCTCCTGCACGTTATCGTAATGCGCTTATGCAGTTCGGTTTCAATCCTGATCGTGATGAAAAACTCTTCCGTCGCATCTTTGCTAAGGCTATCTTCCCCGTGATGAATGCAACCCACGCAATTGAATATACAACGGGCTGGGCATCTCCGATGGAATTGGACTTCTCGCTCTCTGCGCTTTATGATACAACCTTTGCACGTGCAGTGATGCTTCGTGATACACGTGACCTTGCAACGATTACGGTTGAAGATGCTCGCATCAATGAATGGTACGAAGCCAATAAGGAAAATCACAAGACGCCCGAAATGCGTACCATTTCCTACTTTGAAGTTCCGGTGGATGCATTCATGGAGGAAGCTGGCGCCTCGAAGGATTTGGATATCCTCGCGCTTGAATACTTTGAAGAAAACCGCGATGAATTCCTTGCAGAGGGTGTAACTGCAGAAGATCTCAAGTTTGAAGGCGATGTTGCAGCAAAGGCAACCAATAAGGTGCAGAAGCAAATCGCACTCGAACTCGCAAAGGTTTCGCTTGATGAGAAAGTCTCTGCCGCAAACTATGCTGGCGAAACGGCAAAGAAGAACTTCACCGATACCTTCTCTACTTACGGCGAAATGAAGATTGCGATCCTTCAGCGCGATGTCACACCTGCTAATATTCAAAAGGCAGAAGATGTAATCTCTCGTGTTTTCGAAATGGATCCAACAATCGCTCCTGTTGAACTCTGCGAAGGTGATGATTGCCTCTACGTCGTTTATCTTGATAAGGTCGACGAATCGGTCGTGAAGAGCCTCGATGCTGTTCGTGACGTTGCACTCGAAGCATGCCGCAAGGAAATTGTTAAGGAAGCCCTTAAGGTTTCTGCAAACACTGTGCGCGAAGCAATGGCAAAGAGCATTGCTGAAGGCAAGACCATTACCGAAGCTTACGACGCTTGCAAGGCTTCGCTTGCAAATCTCGAAATGACAGACGAAGTCTCCTTCGTCGCTAACACACGCACGGCTCCGAAGGATGTCCAGTATGCTAACACCATTCTCCAACGCTCCACGAAGCTCGCACCAAAGCAGTTCTCTGAAGCTGAAATTGTGGATGGTAACGTTGCTGTAATGGTTTACGTTGATAAGCGTACAAAGGGTGATACACTTGCAAAGACGACGGCACGTATGAATCTTGCAATTGAACTCTCCCGCAGTCAAAATTACACGCGTGACTGGTTGACGACTAACCTTGCAACAAAGCCTGCAACGGATGGTCTCGCAAACCCGCTCGTTCAAACTCCTGAAGACGAAATCGAAGAATAAGCGTCGTCTTGAACGCAAAACAAAAAGGCTTGCCTTCGGGTGAGCCTTTTTTTATTTTCTTTTTGGGAGAAGCGAAATGGATGATTTCCATAAATGGATGTAAGAATTGAGTGTCTACCCAGAGAGAAAGGTGTGAATTGCAAGTTAAATCGCGGGGGGTACGGGGAAAAAGGTTGAATATTTTCATGCTACGAGTTCCTTGTTGTATTGTGAGGGTCTAGGGTAATTAACAAGAATTTCTTGTAATTCCAGTATTTCTTTTGTGGAGACC
>JAZLBT010000024.1:0-45370 GCA_045613865.1 Candidatus Spyradenecus sp.
GCTCTAAACAGGTGCTGATTGAACTTCGTTTACGGCACGTTTGAACTTCAAACCGCACCTGTTTGAAAAAGATATAAATAACCTCCGATTTACGTCTTTTAAAAATCTTATTTTTATGTTGATAATAGCTTCTTTGAAATCATTACTATATTATTTCACTTCTTCGGTTCTTCGTACTATTTTCTAGAATTTTCTAAACAGGTCTAAAAAGTCCCCGCCCAAAAATTGTACTATTTAAGAATTTTCCCCGCTTGTCATTTTCCCCTTAAAAGTGTTGGCCCCCAAAAAAATTGTACTGTTTAAATTTTGCATGAATAGTACAAATTATACTGATTTTAAGCTTAAAATTGCCGGCCATAAAATATTCAAGATAAGTTATTGTAAATGAATAAGTTACGGCTCGGAAAATATAGTACGGAATAATGAAGAATTAATACCTATTGATTTGACGATCAAACCCTATTGATTTGAAGCTCAAAACCTATTGTTTTACTTTTTCAACCGATTTTACTATGGGCGAGCGAAAGCCTAGTTTGCCTAACATATTGCCGTGACAATCATTTCGTGCTACATATTTTCGTGCCGTAAATTGGTAGTACAAAATTGAGTAGATTGCATTATTTCTGCCGCTCTAAAATTAGTACAAAATATGACAAATGGATACTATTGCTTTGAATTTCACATCCGTGCGGATTGATTTTGATCTGTTTTTAGGGCTATTTAGGGCAAGAAGGATCCTGCGCGAGAGGGTCATTAGTGAGAGCATAAGCACGGGCACGGCAACCACGACAAGCGAGACGAAGATCGCAATTGATACAACGTGTATTGTTCGGTCCAGCTTTTAAGGCTTTAAAGAGTGGAGAAGATTGGAAGGTCGCAGGGAAATCAAGGTTAAAGTCTCGAACGTTACCAGCCTTGGCATCAAAGAATCCACAGGGCTGGAGGTCTCCGAGATGAGAGAGAAAACAGAAGCCTGCTCCAGCAAGGCAACCATTAAAACGACTCTTGGGTGTGAGGTTACGTTCCTTGATAATACGAATGACTTGTGGGGCACAAGTGATATGGAGAGGGAGAGACCCTTCCTCGTCGAGGTCAAGGAGAGTGTTGAGGGCGGTTTCTGTTTCCGTGTCGTTGAGCGCAAGGTGACGAATGTAGGACCCACGCCCAACGGGGACGAGAAAGAAATAGTCAATACGGCTAGCACCTTGTTCACGAGCAAAATCACGCATTTGACGAAGGGTGTGTTGCGTTTCGCGAGTGACGGTGTGATTAATCTGGAAAGGCAAGTCAATTTCGCGCGCGGCTTGCATTGCTTGGAGCGCCATTGCAAAGGCTCCCTCTATTCCACGAAAGTTGTCATGGGTTTCAGCCGTAGGTCCATCAATACTGATTGAGAGTGCTCGAATACCTGCATCTTTGAGTGTTTTAAGGCGTTCGGTTGTGGCAAATTTTCCACATGGCGCGAGAACACACGGGAAGCCTTTGTCTGCGGCAGCTTTTACAAGGATGGGAAGATCTTCTCGATACATTGGTTCGCCACCTGTAAAAATGATGAGGGGGTGGCAGTTGGCTTCGTGGAGAGAATCAATGATGCGGAGTGCTTCATCGGTAGAAAGTTCGTTCTCATAGGGTAAAGAACGGGAGGCGCCACGACAGTGTGTGCATGCCATAGGGCATTGGCGCGTAACTTCCCATGCGAGGACACGGAGCGGAAGGTGGCTAGAATGAGTGGGTGAAGTGTGAGGATGCATGGATGAGCGTCTCGATGGTTTGGAGGGTTTGTTCAAGTGGATCAAAGGAGGGGAGACAAGCGTCTGCGCCAGCATTAAGAAGGGTTTGTGCTTCAACCCAGCCAGAAGCTGTTACAGTGAGTGCAGGAAGTTGGAGCGTGTGTGCTGCTTGGATATCTTTTTCGGTGTCACCAACAAGTAGGCATGCTTGTGCATTAAAGTGTTTTGCACGTGCTTGTGCGATGGTCGCAATCGTGTTTCGATTGGAATGGTCGCACCCATAGGCTCCAAAGGTAAAGTAATGAGCAAGATTAGCGGTGAGTAATTTTGCCCATGCTGTCGCGCGGATGTTACCTGTGACAACGCCAAGCACGTAACCCCGTTCGCAGAGAGCGTTGAGGAGCTTATCAACGCCGGGATAGACGAAGGGAGGGGTTTCCTTTAAGGCTGTGCCGAGTCGATGGGAAAGTTCAATGAAGAAGTGCTCTTCTTGTTTTGGGGTGGAGAGAATGCCATGGTGGGCTGCCATTGCTCTCACGACAGCCGTATCTGTTGCGCCAACAAACGAGACCTTATCAAAGTTTGCAGGGATACCATAAGCTTCGCGAAAGGCTTCTGCAAAGGCGGGGCGTCCTAATCCTTTCGCATAGAGTAGGGTGCCATCGATGTCAAAGAGAATTGCGGTTTTCATTGTGGGGACTCAAAAAGGCGGTTGAGGTTATCACACCAATCAACGGCATTGGTAAGTTGATGGTTGGTTTTTGGGTCGGCAGCCCAAAGATGGGGGGAATTAGGAAAATGTTTAAGAATAGCAGGATTGGAGACCACACGCTCTTTTGGTGCGAGAATAAAGACAAGCGGCGCGCGTTGGATTGCACGTGCGGCTTCATATTGCGTGCGGAGCATTGAAGCGAAGGTCTTCACGGGTAAGGTGCAGTTAACGTAATAGCATGTCGTTGGGTGACCTTTGCCGCGTCGACGTGAAGGGAAGAAGGTAAAGGTTCGTGGCCAAAAGATAAGCAAATGGTGGAGGATGTGGGCAATGCGAGTTTTGATACGGCCGAGGTAGGGTGCAAGGAAGGGTGCCCAAAGAACAACACGTTTGAGTGGAAAATGAGGCGCAACGGTTAAGGCGAGTGCGCCACCCATTGAATGCCCCCAAAGCTCGACTTCTGAATAGTTTTTGCAGAGGCGCTCAAGGTGTTCATGAAGGAGGTTCTTCCAAGCCGTATCGTCTTTTTCGTGGTCAATGTGTGGAACAACAACGTAGTAGCCACGTTGTGCGAGAAAATCAGCTTGGCGTTTCCATGCGAGCGGAAGATCGACAAAGCCATGGACGAGGAGAATGGCCTTCTTTGCGGAGGGATTTCCACAAGTAAAGGGGCATTCATCGGTGACACGCTGGCGATCGTGTCGACGCATCCATAAGAGCGCAATCCCATAGAGGCTGTGGAGGATAAACCAACCGAGAAGAAGTTTCCACGTGAGTGTCCACGCATAACAAATGCCAAAGATGCTCCCGCTTAAAAGAGGGAGCACCCAAAGCCATTGAAGCTTCTTTGATGGCGAAAGATCAAGGGGCCAGGCAGGGGTCATAGGATACCGCTTGTGGTGTCTGGATCAAGTGTGGGACGTGTGATTTTCGGTCGTGCACCAAAAAGTGCCGTGCCGATTCGAACATCGGTTGCGCCTTCTTCAATGGCGACTTTGAAGTCGTTTGACATCCCCATTGAGAGGTGATAGAGGTCAATACCAAAGTCCGCTTGCAGTTGATCACGCAATGTTCGTAAGCGTACGAAGTGTGGTCGCGCAGCTTCGGGATCGGGATCAAAAGGCGCCATTGTCATTAAACCCGTGAGGGAGAGCGCATGGCTATGATTGAGAATGTGCTCAATTGTTGCAGGAAGTGCTTCTGGTGTAAGACCATATTTCGAGACTTCTCCCGAAACATTCACTTCAAGATAAATCTCTGGTCGCGTGCCCGCTTGACGTGCAGCAGTTTCAAGAACATCAAAGAGCTTGATGCTATCAACAGAGTGAATGGTCTCAAAGAGACGAACCGCGTGTCGCGCTTTATTACTTTGGAGATGGCCAATGAGTTGCCAACGCGCGGCAGAGGGCGACATAGGGATTTTCCATGCCGCTTCTTGCACTTTGTTTTCTCCAAAAATCGACATGCCTGCATCAAGTGCATCGCGTACGGTGTCAGGACCATGTGTTTTGGTGACGGCAATCAATGTCACATCATCGCCACTACGTCCTGAACGTTTTGCTGCGGCATCAATTTCAGCAAGTGTTGCTTCGTAAAGCGGGATAAGGTCGTTCATGATTAGCTAAAGAATTTACGGAAGGCAAGCGGAGGACGGCAAGGTAAGTGGGTCTCTGCACTAATAAAGGCGAGATCCGTTGTTGCGTCCATGAGTTTTTCACCTTTCTCATTCATTAATTCATAGCGGAACCGAATCCGTGAGCGAACTGGTTCTTCCACATAGACATGAATAGAGATCACATCATCATAAAAGGCGGATTTGTGATAAACGCAGTGGACGTCAACAATAGGGGACATAATGCCAGATGCTTCAAGCTCTGCATAGGCACCTGCTCCCGAAGCACGGAGGGCTTCGCCACGTGCTTCTTCGAGGTAAAGGAGATAATTGCCATGCCAGCAAACGCCCATTTGGTCAGTTTCAGCGTAGCGAACGCGAACCTTGTGCTCGTAATGGTAGGGTAACATTGGCGTTATCTCCTTTTTTTATTTTGTTGCGCCTTTGGTGTTGCGCTTTTTGGTGGTACGCTTAGCCGTCGTCGTTGTTGTACGCTTGGGGGTGGTAGAAGACTTGCGTTGAGCGGCTTCGGGGATTGAGAACTTTGCTGCAATTTCAGCATAGTTTTCAAAGTCATCGCGATAGCCACGAACAACGCGCTTCAATGCACTCATCTGACGTTCGCTCAAGAAGTGGCGCTGCTCAAGTTGTTCCTTGAGGCTATCAATGAAGCTCTTGTCATCACGTGTATCCTTGCCACGCTTCAACGGTGCATGCCATGCCTTGATATGATCAAAGAGTTCGAGGAGGCCTTTAGCTTCTTCTTCATTTTCAGGATGATTTTCGAGTTCATTCTGCACGAGCATATTCTTTAAGGTTGAGAACTGACGTGCAGTAATGGTGCCACGGCTATCAAACTGCTCACGAATGGAAGCGAGGAACTTGGTTTCCCATGGGCTCAAGGGGCGATTCTTAATGCGTTCATCAATAGCATTAAAGGTTTCAACGATGTCATTCTTTTCAATTGACGGTGGGAGATTGTCAAAGAACTGTTCGATTTCTGGGCGAAGTTGTTCGCAATAGCGCAACGTCAAATTGGTTAATGTTTTGAACTGCACCTTGGTGAGCACTTCATTCTTTTCACGGAGTGCACACATTTCTTGATAGAAGGATTGGTCATCCCATGTGATGCGCTTGCCACTCTTGCGAGGCGGATTCCATTCCGTGATCTTTGTTAAAAGCTTGAGAATAGCATCAACACGCGATTGATCAGCGGTCAACCAATTCATTAACTTGTTGTAGAAATCTGCAACTTCAGCGGTCCACTGACATTCACCAGCAGCGATTTTATCGAGCGTATCTTCCATCTGTGCGGTGAATTCAACGTTGATGAAGTCGGGGACTTCTTCGAGCAAATAGTGCGTAACCGCGGTGCCGGTTTCGGTGGGTGTAAGCACGTGCCCCTTGCCACTTTCAACATAATTACGTGCGAGCAAGGTTTTAATTGTAGAAGCATAGGTCGAGGGACGACCAATTCCATTTTCTTCCAATGCTTTCACGAGCGAAGCTTCGTTGAAACGCGGCGGTGGTTGGGTTTCTTTAGAGTCAAGTAAAAGCTCTCGGCAAAGCGCGACATCACCACGAGACAATTCGGGGAGTTGTGTGGTTTCACCTTCTGCATCTTCAATCATGCGGCTTGGGGGAAGCACATTGTAGAAGCCCTTGAAAATAGGCTTTTGCGAGGAAACAACGAAACGATACTGATGTTGCGTTGGCTTCGGCAATTGTTCGGGAACAAACGTCAACGTCGTGCGTTCCAAGCGTGCAGGCGCCATTTGGCTAGCAATGAAACGACGCCAAATCAAGTCATAAAGCTTGAGCATCGGTTCAGGAAGATCTTCCGTGATTTCTGTACGCGTGATATCGGTTGGACGAATCGGTTCGTGAGCTTCCTGTGCGTTCTTTACCTTGTTGCCATAAACGTTCGGCACCTCAGGTACGCATTCGGGACCAAAGAGCTTGCAGATTTCGGTTTTAATCGCATCTTGAATGGTTGCGCTTACGCTATAACCATCGGTACGCATATAGGTAATATAACCGTTTTCGTAAAGACCTTGAGCTAAACGCATCGTGGTTTCGGGGGTGAAGCCAAGTGCGGTTGCAGCAGCTTGCTGTAAGGTCGAGGTAATGAAGGGTGCGGGAGGACGTTTCGTAATGGTGCGACGTTCAACATTAAAGAGTTCAAAGTTGCGACCAGAGAGATCGTTGACATAAGCCTGGGCTTCGGTTTCAGAGGCAATACCATCAATATCCTTACCATAGGCTTGAAAACGTGGCACAACACCATCTACGGTAGCTAAGCGTGTGTCGAAACAGTGAATTCCCTTTTCGAGACGTGCGCCAATGACCCAGTAGGGGGTCGACTTAAAGTCGTTGACGGCATCTTCACGATCAACAATCAAACGTAAGGCTACCGACTGAACGCGGCCAGCACTCTTTGCGCCAGAGATTGCACTTTGCGTTAAACGCGATAATTTAAAGCCAGAGAGGCGGTCTTCAATACGACGTGCCTGTTGTGCATCTACGAGATTTTGGTCAATCTCAGAGGGATTTTCAATGGCTGTAAGAACGGCATTTTTCGTAATTTCGTTGTAACGAATACGATAGTATTTGCGTTTGCCAGGAAGATCCTTTAAAACTTCATATAAGTGCCATGCAATACTTTCTCCCTCGCGGTCAGGGTCGCTTGCGAGATAGACGGTTTTTGCCTTGCTGGCAGCCTTACGTAAATCGCTCACAATTTTCTTCTTGTCGAGAGGGATTTCGTAGGCAGGAGCAAAATTATTGTTAATGTCAACAGATAAACGGAATTTGTGGAGATCGCGAATGTGACCAATCGAGGCCATCACGGTGTAATCTTCAGGTAAAAAGCTTGCGATTTTCTTCGCTTTGCTCGGCGATTCTACAATAACGAGTGAAGACATTGTTCGACTCCTTTAAGTTAATCAAATGCGGTAGGGCCGTCAAAAGACGCCACGTTTTGCGCTATTATCAATATCATTTGACCGTATGGGAATGCAAGCACTTTTTAAAACTCTTTTCCCTTATACTATAGTATAACTTTTTTTTGAAGAGAGGAGCAGAGGGGAATGAATTGAAAAAAATTGCGCACAATCAGCGCTATTTTTGTTATGCTAGGCAATGTGAAAAAACTGAGTGATATCACCTTTCGGCTTAATCGTCTCTTTGCGGGGTTGTTACCTCGACAGAAGGGACACTTTGCGATTGGAGATTTGCCTCTTCCAATGGCGGTTCTAACAGCCGATCAATTGGATGACGGGCGTGCGCTTTTGATTTGCCCTTCGCCAGAGATTGCTACGGCGGCCTTTGAAGATGCCGCACAGTTACTCCCTCATACGGCGCGTTATCTTCTCTCGCCAGCGGATGATTCAGCAACGCTGTTAACGGGAGAACGTGTTCTCCAAGCGCGTGCAATTCAACAAGCACAAGGCCACTGTCTTATTATTACCTCGATTCATGCCTTGTTACAACCTGTTCCTGACAGCAAGGCGTTGGCCAATGCGTCGCTAACGTTGACGCTCAATGAAGATTTTCCCTTTGACGATTTAGCAGAGCGACTTACGGCGATGGGGTATGAGCGAACGGAACTCGTTGTTGAACCCTTGACCTTCGCGATTCGTGGTGGTATTCTTGATGTATGGCCTGCAGGAGAAATGCTTCCTGTTCGAACAGAGTTTTTTGGTGATACACTTGATCGCTTGCGTGTTTTTGATCCCGTGACGCAGTGTTCGACAGAGTCGTTACATGAAGTTGTCGTTGCACCAACGCCTTCGGCAAAGATCAAAACCTTTCAGCTTCTCACCCAACTGACCGATGCTGCGGTAGTCTTGCATGATGCGCCTGCAATCGAGGCGGTCTTACCACAACTACACCCCATTGTTGCAACAAAAGAAAATGCCACATGGCTTCGCTCGCAATTAAAGAAGCAAACGTCATATGTGTGTTGGAGTGGGGAACCCTTGCAGTTGGAAATGCCTTCGGTGGCATTGGTGGCTGATCCGCTTGAGAATATTATCCAAATTGATGCCACAACACCTCGTCAACATCATCCAGAAGCGTATTTGCAACTTCGCAAGAAGTATCTTACGCACATGGATCAGCGCGCACGTCAAGGCGAGACGGTGGTGGTATGTGCAGAGTCTGCGGCCGCTTGTGAACTTCTCGCGCATGACTTGCCACCTGAAACGAAGATTACGCTCGTTCAGAGTACGTTGAGCCAGGGCTTCTATCTCAAAAACCTGAAAATCACCGTCATTGCACAACGCAATCTCTATCCGACAAAACGTTCGCGTCGTTTATCGCAACCGACACGTAAACCCATCGCTGGTCAACGGCTAGAATATGCCTTTGATGTTGAACCTGGTGAACTCGTGGTACACCTTGAGCATGGCATCGGGCGTTTTCTTGGTTTAACCGAAATTGAATTTGACAATACGCGTTCAGAGGTCTTTACCCTTGAGTATGCCGATGGGGTAAAACTCCATGTTCCGACCACGCATGCACATTTGCTTTCACGTTATATTGGCGTGCAAGGGAAAAAGGTGAAACTCCATCGTTTGGATGGCACGCGTTGGCGGAAGGAACGTGATGCCGCACAAACGGCGATTGAAGACCTTGCCGCAGGGTTGCTTGAAACGCAAGCGCGTCGACGTGTGATGAGTGGATTTGCTTTTAATGTTAAGGATGCGTGGATCCACGAATTTGAAGCACTCTTTCCATGGCAAGAAACAACAGATCAATTACGTGCCATTGAAGAAATCAAAGCGGATATGGCCTCGCCCATTGCAATGGATCGCCTTCTTTGCGGGGATGCCGGCTATGGAAAAACAGAAATTGCCATGCGTGCGGCATTTATCGCAGTGATGAACCACAAACAAGTTGTTCTTCTTGCACCAACGACCGTGCTTGCAGAACAACATTACGCGACCTTCTGTGATCGTATGGCGGCATTTCCTGTTCGAATAGAGGTGCTCTCACGTTTTCGTACACCAGCCCAACGCCATGCGACACGTCAAGCCGTGGCACGCGGAGAAGTTGACATCGTGATTGGTACGCACGCGGTTCTAACAGAAAACATCGACTTCAAGGATCTCGGGCTCCTCATCATCGACGAAGAACAACGTTTTGGTGTCGTTCATAAGGAACAAATCAAACATCTTCGCGCGTTAATTGACGTTCTAACAATGAGCGCGACCCCCATTCCTCGGACGCTCTATCTCTCGTTGACCGGAGCGCGTGACCTCTCGTTGATTCAAACGCCACCCCACAATCGTCTTCCCGTAGAGACGATTATTCATCAAGACGATGATGTGATCCTAATTAAAGCCATTCGAGATGAAATCGCACGTGGTGGACAAGTCTTTTATCTTTACAATCGTGTTCAAACGATTGGCCGCGTCTACCAACGCCTAATGTCCTTAATGCCAGATTTGAAGGTGCTCATCGGTCATGGACAAATGCCACCGCAAGAGCTTGCGCAAACCATGCAAGCCTTTGAACAAGGCGAGGCAGATGTGCTCCTTTGTACAACCATTGTTGAAAGTGGTATTGACATTCCGCGTGTGAATACAATTCTTATCGATCGTGCGGATCGTTTTGGATTGGCAGAGTTATATCAGCTTCGCGGGCGAGTAGGGCGGTCAAATGTGAAAGCCTTTGCCTACCTTCTTATTCCGCAAGAAGGAATTCTTGATAGTGACGCACGTAAACGCCTCCAAGCGCTAAAACGTCATAGCGGTCTTGGCGCAGGTTATGCCATTGCTTTACGCGACCTTGAGATTCGTGGATCTGGTAATTTGCTCGGTGCTGCGCAAAGTGGACACATTTCGGCAATTGGCTTTGGTCTCTACTGCCAACTCCTCCGTCGTACCGTCGCTCGACTTAAAGGTGACCCCATTGCACGTTTGATTGAAACAGAAGTCACGCTCGCTTTTCTTGACACCTCGCCTGGGGCAACGCATGCCAATGCGGCAGCAATTCCCTATGGTTACATTGACGAAGAAGCGCAACGTATGAACATCTATCGCCGTATGGCAGAGGCGATGAGTCTTGCCGAGTTAGAGGTTTTGAAGAACGAAGTCGTCGATCGTTATGGACCATTGCCACAATCCATGCAACGCATCTTTGAGATCGCGAACTTACGGATTGAAGCTGCAGAACGCGAGATTATTAAAATCCACGCGACCCATACGCACCTGACGTTCTACTCCAACCTTAACCGTGCGGTCATACCCAACTTTGCGAATCTTCCCTTGCCAGAAGGTGCTTCTATTGAGACGCTGTTGCAGTGGATTAAGACGCAACTTTATACCTTGCCGAAGCGGGCGAGATAGTCATTTCTAAATAATTTTCTTCATTGTTTACCACAACTCCTCATAAAGAGAGGGGTTTAAAGTATACAGCTTCTTATTTAATAAATAATAATCTTGACGATAGACGCTCTTTTCGCTACCATATAGGCGTTAAAGTGATGCCTTAAAGAAGGAAATAAACATGAATAAATTAGCGACATTTGGTACTGCATGTTGTGTAGCAGCAGCGGCATTTGCTGTTACGCCGCAACCTGCGGAAGTGAATCTTCCTGGGAACACATATGGCGTGCGTACCGAACCAACCTATCGTGAATGGGAGCAAGAACAAAACTTGTCTTTCAATAAAGAACCCGCTCGTGCATGGGCCTTTAGCTTTACAGACGTTGAAGCGGCAAAGCATATCTTGCCTGAATATTCCACCCGTTGGATGTCGTTAGACAGTGAAACGGAATGGAAGTTTAAGTGGTATGGCGATCCCTCCTTCCTTCAAACAGGTGAAAAATACTTCTACATGCCGCACTACGATGTCTCCAAGTGGGAAACCATCGTTGTTCCTGCATCGTGGCAAGCAATGGGTGCACGCCCTGGCAATAAAGGCGGTTGGGGTACAGCCTTGTATTCTAACCAACCTTATCCTTTCGCACGTGATTGGCCGCGCGTGATGACGACCCCGCCAAAAACCTTCACCAACTACAAAGATCGTAACCCTGTTGGTTGCTACCGTCGTAACTTTGAGGTGTCTTCAGCATGGGCTGGTGAAGAAGTCTTTATCCAATTTGATGGTGTCGACTCCTTCTTCTATCTTTGGATCAACGGCCATTACGTGGGCTTCTCCAAGGATTCCCGTAGCCCTGCAGGCTTCCGTATTACACCTTACTTGACCAAGGGTGTGAATACCGTTGCGGTTGAAGTTTACCGTCATAGCGATGGCGCCTATTTGGAATGCCAAGACATGACGCGCCTCTCGGGTCTCTTCCGTACCGTGCAACTCTACGCTGTGCCGAAGATGCATATCCGCGACTTCTTTGTCACTACAGAACCTTTGAATTGGTCCAAGATGACCGATGGCCAGTGGGAAGTCGTTGTCGACGTTGAAATGCGCAATTATAATGACGCGAGCGAAACCGCTGCTGGCGTTTTGAGCGCAAAGCTCTATGACGAAAAGGGCCAGCTCGTTCAAGCCGTCACCCCCGCAGATCCGCCGTGGGATGGCATTGCTTCGAAGACAATCGATGTCTCTGCTCAACACATTTGGAAAACGGGACTCCTCTTGCGTTATGATGCACCGCGTTTGTGGTCCGCAGAAGATCCTAATCTCTACACCTTGGTGCTTGAACTTCGTACTAAGGAAGGCGCACTCATTGAAGCAGTGCCAACACAACTCGGTTTCCGCAAGGTCGAAGTTGCTGCTCGTAATGGCGAAAAAGTAAAGCGCTTCTGGGTCAATGGTCAGAAGATCAAACTCAAAGGCGTAAACCGTCACGAAGCTAATCCGTGGTTAGGTCACACCATTCCGCGTGCATGGTGCGAAGAAGAAATCCGCTTGATGAAGGAAGCTAACATCAACCACGTGCGTTGCTCCCACTATCCTGCAGATCCTTACTTCTACTACCTCTGCAACAAGTATGGTATCTATGTTGAAGACGAGGCCAACATTGAATCCCATGGCTACTACTATGGCAAGGAATCCCTCTCGCATCCTGTTGAATGGCTCAACGCACACGTTGACCGTATCATGGCCATGGTCGAACGTAA
The DNA here is from genome assembly GCA_045613865.1 of Candidatus Spyradenecus sp. GTDB lineage: Bacteria > Verrucomicrobiota > Kiritimatiellia > RFP12 > DVOR01 > Spyradenecus. Next base: position 12,142 of record JAZLBT010000024.1, read on the forward strand.
CAAGAACCAGCCTTGCGTTGTGATTTGGTCGTTGGGTAACGAAGCAGGCCCTGGCCGCAACTTTGCGATTGCAGAACGTACCATCAAGGCTCGCGACATTACCCGTCCCACCCACTACGAACGTAACAACGACATCGTTGATATGGGTTCAAACCAATATCCTTCTGTTGGTTGGGTGGAATGGAAGGCCTCTGATGTCACTGCAGAAAAGCCCTTCTACATTTCTGAATACGCCCACAACATGATGAATGCTTTGGGTAACTTCATGGATTATCAGAATGCTATTGAATCTTCCGACGTGATCCTCGGTGGTGCGATTTGGGACTGGGTTGACCAAGCCCTTTGGTATGATTCTCCAGTCCTCGGCAAGCGCATCCTCGCATATGGTGGCGACTGGGGTGACCAACCCAACTCTGGTCAGTTCGTCTGCAATGGTACCATCCTTGCTGACCACACCCCAGAACCAGGCTACTTCGAAGTTGCCCACGTCTATCAAAACATTAAGGCCCTCTTAACTGCAGATGGTCAAATTGAAATCCGCAACAAGAACTACTTCCGTTCCTTGGACTATGTTGATCTCAAGTGGACCCTCTATGTCAATGGCAAGCCCTCGCAGCAGAGTGGTATTTTGGAAATTGGCACCCTTCCGCCCATGCACAAGGTCGTCGTGCCGATGCCCTGCCGTATTCCTCGCGACTTGAATGGTTATGACTTGCGAATTGAAGCCTGCTTGAAACAAGCAGAACAAATGCTTCCCGCGGGTTTTGTGGTCGCTTCTGACCAACTCCAGTTGCAAGTTGCAGCACCCACACGTGCAGAACTCATCGGTACCATCAATGTGAGCGAAAACGATAACCTTGTTGAATTCTCTGCGCTCGCTTCCACACCTTTCAAGGTTGCCTTCGATAAGACGACAGGCGTGTTGACCCAATACACCGTGAAGGGTAAACCCTTGATGAAGTCGCCGATGAAGGTCGATGCCTTCCGTTGCCCCTCTTCCAATGAAGTGCCAATGGGTAACACCTGGTCGCAACAAGGCTTACGTAACCTCGTCCCTGTTGCAGGTGAAATCACCGATATCACCCGTCAAGAAGATGGTTCAATTACCTTCCTCACCTCGACAACCGTCATGGGTGCTGCGTTGGAACGCCTCGTTGACTTCGATAACGGTAATACCTACAAGACCTTCTTCGAACCCCTCAAGACCCCCGTCTCCGAGCGTAACACCCACTTCGTCGTCAATGCCGCATGGCGCATCTATGTCGACGGCACAGTGACAATGCAGTCGGCCATCCTCCCGCGTGGTCGTGTGATTGAGTTGCCGCGTCTCGGTTACTCCCTTGAACTCACGGGTGAGTTAGAAAACCTCACCTATAAGGGTCGTGGTCCCTTCGAAAACTATCCTGACCGTAAGGCCGGTGCATTCGTTGCGTGCTACACCGATACCGTTGCAAACATGGTTGTGAACTACGCACGTCCCAATGATATGGGTAACCGCGAAAACACCACCTATGTGGCATTGAATGATAAGGATTCTACAACCACCCTCGCAGTTTGCGCATTGAATGATGGCGACTTCGCCTTCTCCGCATTGCCCTATACAGCGACCGACCTCTGCCTTGCACGTCACCCGCAAGAACTTGCAGCACCTGGTGAAAAAACCATCCTCACCCTTCTCTGCACCAATCGTGGTTTGGGTGGCGCAAGTTGCGGCCCGGGTCCGTTAGATCGTGATATCCCGCGCTCCAACATTCCTTATCGCCTCAACCTCGCGTTCCGTCCGACCTTCGATCCTGTCTATCGTTCGATCCAGGAAACCGTCGTCACGTTGGATGAAACAATGCCGCCGCCTCCGGAAACCTTCGTTGCCGTTGAATGCTCCTCTCAAGAACCTGGCTATGAAGGCTCCAAGGTTTGCGATGGCGATCCTATGACCCTCTGGCACACCCAATACGGCGTCACCCTCGGTAAATACCCCCACAGCGTTGCGCTTGACCTCAATAAAGTCCGCACCCTCAAGGGTTGTACCTTCATGGCACGTCAAGATGGTGGCGTCAACGGTCGTGTGAAAGACTTTGAAATCGAAGTCTCCGCAGATCGCAAGACCTGGACGAAGGTCATTACCGGCACCCTTGCCGATACCAGTGACATTCAAACCGTCCTCTTCCCGCAACCCGTTGAAAACGTTCGTTACCTCCGCTTTACAGGTCTTAACGAACAGCGCGGCGCGGAATACGCCTCCATGGGTGAAATCGGTATCGTCGAATAATCCCATCGAAAGCAACAACAAAAAAGGAGACCTCACCTCGAGGTCTCTTTTTTTGTTTAATGATTTAATAACCTGCTCATAAATACCATTTCAAATACTTGCTATTTGGTCGTTAAATATTTGCTCTTTGAATCTCAAATCGCAAGCATATGAATTTGAAGTCGTTCAAAATACGTTTTAATCGCTCTAAAGAGGGAGTAATAGCATTAAAATTGCTCTATTTTTGAAAAAAGCCATCTTTCTGTTTCAAAGAGACTCATTTCAAAGGTGAAAAAGGAGAGCGCTCGTCTTGTTTTGGGAGAACGTTGCGGACGCGTTTTCAAATGCTTGTGTTTTGACCTTCAAATGCTTGTGTTTTAATCATCAAATGCTTGTGATTTGAAGCTCAAATGCTTGTGTTTTGAATTGGAGATAAAAAAGTAAGACTTTACGAAAAATACGACCCGTAAAAACATCACTTTTATCCCCTTTTTCAAACCCTATTGATTTGACGATTAAACCCTATTGTATGAATTTATCCCACTTTTGTACTAATTTTGGAGAAATGCAATAGTATAAAATGCATAACCCCATACTAATTTTTTGGAATGCAATTTAGCACCGAAATAAGCTATTAGAAATCAATTATATATGAATGCAAAACGGCTCCCCAAAAATAGTACAATCTCTGAAAAAATGATACAATGGAATTGAAATTTGAAACCAATGGTTTTGAAACTTAACATCGGCTGCTTTTGTAACTCAAGTAGACAAGATCCTAAAGAAAAGCTATCCTTACTCCAGCTTTAAGTCGCCTTCACCCCATGCGAAAGGCACCTTCAAGGTGTTTGGGGGTGGCGTTATCCCTGCTTTAATTTGCCTTCATCCCCACGTGAAAGGCAATTCCGATGTATTTTTGGGGCGTTAATCCTGTTTTAAACAGTTATAATATCCCCACGGAAGGTGCCTTCAGGGCATTTTTAGAGACATTACCCTTGTGTTAAGCGGTCGTTTTTGCTTTTAAAGTATTTCAAAAAACACACAGGCAGTACATTCGTGTCAATTCGGTAAACTGTCAGTCTCTCCGCGCCTATGCCGCACCTTGCGGTGACGTCCCATAGTCTCAATGTTCGCGTACGGGCTTTGCCCTTCTATGTCCTTTCGTGTTTCAACGCTCCTCGCCATGTATTACGTCCTACTGCAGGTTTTCGCTATTCATGGTTCTTTTTTTGTGGTGTATGCTTTTTACCCCGGAACTCTTGTAAATTATTTATGTTAAAAAGAAATTGTTTTCTAATTGCAGAAGGTGTATACTATTCGGCACATAGTTTGATTGGGGGGAAAAAGACGTGATGCGTCCTCTCGCCACCTCTCAGACGCTTAAGTTAAATGCGTTAACGCGTATTTTTCGTTCACGGGAAATTAGCACTTTCATTGACAGAACGAAACGTACTACGGAGACTGCGTTAGGGAACAATTCCCTGGCGTGTTTCTGGTTGTATTTGTTTTCTGTCAAGGCCGTGCTAAGCCTCTCGTGAGAACAAGTCAATCTAGAGGCACGCCTTTTTCGTGCCTTCGCTCTTTGGAGAGTACAAAGTGAAAAAAAGAGTTCTATCCTTAATTGTTAGCCTACTTGCTACGAGTCTATTCGCAGCAAGTGGGATCGTCAACGGTATCACTTGGAATTATAATGTTTCAAGTGGTAAGGCCACCATCATTGGTTGCCCAGAATCTGCCAGCGGTGCCGTTACCATTATTGACATCCCTGCCACCATCGATGATTATCCCGTGACCACTATTGGGGATTACGCGTTTAGTGGTCACTCGAGTTTGACCTCGGTGACGATTCCCAAAGGCGTGACTACCATTGCACACCAGGTGTTTGAAGGTTGTACAAGTTTGACCACTGTAACGATTCCTGAAGGCATGACTTCGTTTGGGGGGTGGGCGTTTTACAATTGCACCAGTTTGACCGCTGTAACGATTCCCGAAGGCGTGACCTTCATTGGGGAATCTGCGTTTGCCCTTTGTTATAGTTTGACATCGGTGACGATTCCCTCGAGCGTAACCTCGATTGGGGGGAATGCGTTTGGTCATTGCTATGGTTTAACCTCAGTGACGATTTCCGAAGGCGTGACCTCGATTGGGAATGGTGCATTTGCGCATTGTTCAGGTTTGACGTCGGTGACAATTCCCTGCAACACAACCACTCCTCTCTCGACACTTTTCCCTCAGGCTTACACAAAGTTAGAACGCGTTACTCTGATTGGCGAGAGTGAAACGATTGCAGAGAATCTCTTTGCTGGATGTACTTCATTGCAAGAGATTGAAATCCCCTCTGGCGTGACCACTATTGGAAATAATGCGTTTGATGGTTGCACAGGCTTGACCTCTGTGACAATTCCAGCAAGTGTAACCTCCATTGGGAATGATGCCTTTAGCGGGGTTGCTCCAGAGACATTGACGGCTGCATGGCTTCCGAGTGGCATGTCAAAGGAAAATCTTAAAACTCTGACGATTCCTTCTGGCGTGATCGCCATTGGAAATTATGCGTTTAAAGAGTGTTCAAGTTTGACTTCGGTGACGATTCCTTCTAGTGTGACTTCCATTGGGCTCTCTGCGTTTGATGGTTGCGCAGTGTTAACCTCTGTGACGGTTCCCTCCAGTGTAACTTCCATTGACTCTTGGGCATTTGCTCGTTGCACAGGTTTGACCTCGGTAACGATTCCCTCCAGTGTAACTTCGATTGGATTGGGGATGTTTGAAGGTTGCACAGGTTTGACCTCGGTGGTGATTTCCGAAGGTGTGACCGAAATTAGTTGGGCCATGTTTCAAGGGTGTTCGAATTTAACCTCGGTGACAATTCCCTCTAGTGTGACTTCTATTGGTGGTTATGCGTTTAATGGCTGCTCTAGTTTGACTTCTGTGACGATTCCCGAAAGTGTGACCTCCATTGGGAATTATGCGTTTCGCTTTTGCGACAAGTTGACTTCGGTGACGATTTCCTGTAACACAACCACGCCTCTCTCGGAACTTTTATCTGATGTATACACAAAGTTAGAACGCGTTACTTTGACGGGTGAAGGTGAAACGATTGCAGAGAATCTCTTTGCTGGATGTACTTCATTGCAAGAGATTGAAATCCCCTCTGGCGTGACCACTATTGGGAATAATGCATTTGATGGTTGCACAGGCTTGATCACTGTGACAATTCCTGCAAGTGTAACCTCCATTGGGAATGATGCCTTTAGCGGGGTTGCTCCAGAGGCATTGACGGCCGCATGGCTTCCAAGTGGCATGTCAAAGGAAAATCTTAAAACGCTGACGATTCCTTCTGGCGTGACCGCCATTAGGAGTTATGCGTTCCGCAGTTGTACAGCTTTGACCACTGTGACGATTCCCTCCAGCGTGACTTCTATTGGGAAGTCTGCGTTTGATGGTTGTTCTGGTTTGACCTCGGTAACGATTCCCTCTAGTGTAACTTCCATTGGTGCTTGGGCATTTGCTCGTTGCACAGGGTTAACTTCTGTGACGATTCCTTCGAGCGTGACTTCCATTGGGGAAAGAGCATTTTGCTATTGTTCAGGTTTGACCTCGATGACGATTCCCGAAGGTGTAACCGAGATTGGAAGTGGTGCGTTTGCCGATTGTACCAATTTGACCTCGACTACAATTCCCTCGAGCGTGACCTCCATTGGGGATTATGCGTTTGCGGGTTGTTCAAGTTTGACTTCGGTGACGATTCCCGCTAACGTGCCCTCCATTGGGGCTTCGGTGTTTCAGGCCTGCTCCAAGTTGACCACAGTGGAGATTCCCTGTAACACAACCACACCTCTCTCGGAACTTTTACCTAATATGTACACAACGTTAAAATACGTGATTTTGACGGGTGAAGGTGAAACGATTGCAGAGAATCTCTTTACTGGATGTACTTCATTGCAAGAGATTGAAATCCCCTCTGGCGTGACCACTATTGGAAATAATGCGTTTTCTGGTTGCACAGGCTTGACCTCTGTGACGATTCCAGAAGGTGTGACCTCAATTGGCTCTTGGGCGTTTTTGGATTGCTCGAATTTAACATCTGTGACGATTCCAGAGGGTGTGACCTCCATTGGGAATTCTGCGTTTACTGGTTGCACAGACTTGACCTCTGTGACGATTCCAGAGGGTGTGACCTCCATTGGGAACAATGCGTTTAGTGATTGCTCAAGTTTAATCTCGGTGACAATTCCTTCTAGTGTGACCTCCATTGAGTATTATACGTTTAATTTCTGTCACAATTTGACCTCTGTGACGATTCCAGAGGGTGTGACCTCCATTGGGGAGTGTGCGTTTCGTTTTTGCAAGAATTTGACCTCGGTGACGATACCCTCGAGCGTGACCGCCATTGGGAATGGTGCGTTCCGCAGTTGCGATAAGTTGACCTCGGTTGATTTTAAGGGAACGCCGCCGAGTGTTGGCTCCTTCGCATTTGGCAGTACTTCTGGCTCTTATTTGCAGAAGTATGCTTCTGAATGGGAGGCAGTGATTGATGCAGATGGTAAGTGGAATGGCTTGACGATGATGGCTAAGACCTTCTTTGTAACACTTACTACGGTTGGCGAAGGCTCTGTTACAGGTGCAGGTGAATATGTTGTAGATGAAACGGTAACCGTGACGGCAACCCCTAATGAGGGTTACGTTTTCTGCGGCTGGAGCACTTCGCCTGTGACGATGGATGCCACGTATTCCTTTGCACTGCCAAGAGAGAATGTGTCTTTGACGGCATATTTTGCGCCTGCAGTGGCCGTGGAATCTTATGTCAGTGGAAGTGCTTTGATGTCGAAGGAGGACGCAGTTCAAGAGGCGCTTGAGGATGATACGCTTTATACAGCAGATGAAATTCAGGAGATGGCATTCGATACACCAGTCGTTGAAGTGAAGAATGATGTGATTGAAATCGCAATTTCGCTTCAAACGGCAGAAACCTTAGATGCTTGGCAGGCGATGGCATTACAAGGCGCAACCTTAGAAATTGACTCCGAAAAGGGACAGGTCCGCGTAAAGGTGCCAAAGGGTGACAAGAAGGCCGCCTTCTATAAATTTGTTGTGCCGAATGAACAGTAAGGTTCAATTTTCGGTGAAACGATCTCACGCTCGAGGTTTCTCGAGCGTGAGGTTTTTATAGGGGGGAAAGGGGTGCTTCGCGCAGGAGTGCTAAGTTTAGGCGCCAATCGAACGGACCGCTCTCATTGATACAAGTGTACTAAATGTTGAGTATGTACAGAGCCTTGAAACGTATATTAGACGCGATCGCATGGAAATGTTAACGCCTTCAACGTTAAACTCAATCGACCTCATTTTTTGAAACCAATGGAATTGAGATTGAAAACCAATGTTTCATTTCTTCAATACTTTGTACTCTATTTGCCGTGTCATAACTTATTCATTTACAATAACTCATCTTGAATATTTTATGGCGGGTAATTTTAAGCTTAAAATCAGTACAATTTGTACTATTCATGCAAAATTTAAACAGTACAAAATCTTTCCGTGTAAATTATTTGAAGGGAAAATTTCCGCTCGGGAAGAAATCTTAAAGTGTACAATTTTGGGCCGGGGACTTTTTAGCCCTATCTAGAAAACTTTAGAAAATAGTACGAAGGGCCGAAGAAGTGAAATTATATACAATACAAATAACCTATCATTCAGCGCATTACCCTGTGCATAGCGTAGCATGAGTGGCTCGTAGGGTGGGGTGTTATAACTTGTTTATAAACCCTTATTTCAAACCGCACCTGTTTGGACGTTAAACCGCACCTGTTTGAAGGTCAAACCGCACCTGTTTGAAGGTCAAACCGCACCTGTTTGAATTTCAAAGTGATAGCGACTGATTTTGAATGCACTCTCAACGCTTAAACGAAGACTTTATAAGTCTTTGTGGATGGGTGGTATTTAACGGAATTGTTTTATTAACATGTGCTTGCGTGGGTGTAAGTGAGTTGTTTGTTAATCGTTAATTTCAACTTTTAGCTGTTTTGGTCGCGGGTTGGGGTTGGTGGCGCGGGTGGTAAAGTCGGGGGCGTACATGGATTGGAGGGTGGCTGGGCCAGGAAGTGCTGAACCTGTGTGGGTGGCTTTTAGTTCATATTGGATGATGGTTGTGCCACGGGGGAGTTGGGGAATGAAGATGTCGAGGCCTTTGTCTCCCGGAAGGAGGTAGGCGTGGGTTTGCCAGTGCCATGTAGGGTGTTGTTCAAGGGGTTCGGTGTTGCTTGGTCGTTGGTCTTGGATCCAAATGCGATCGAGGGGTTGTGCGGCATGGATGCGGAGTTGGACGGTAATTGTGTCGCCAAGTTTGGGGTTGGCTGGGGTGAGGGTGCGTTCGAGGGTGACGCCGTATTCTTTGGGGAGGTTGAGGGGTGGGAGTTCTTGGAGGGGGAGTTGGTAGGTGACGGCAACTGAACCGAAGGTGAGGCCTGGGGTTTCTTTTTGGTAGGTGGCAAGGGTGGTTTTGGTTTCGGGATGGCTGACTTTTGTTGTTTTGACGATGGGTTCATCAAGGGTTTGTTTTGCAATTTCAGATTGGAGGAGGGTGGCTGTTGCCGCGGTTGTGGCGCGGGTGGTTCCCCAGTCGGTCATACGGATGTTTTGGAGGAGCCAAAGGGCAGCACCTTCGGCAAGGTCGATGTGGCCTGCTGTACGGAGGATTTCTGCGCGTAGGGCATGGCTTTCAATAGGGGTGGAGTACCAGTGCCACCAGGTTTTTTCTTGTGGCCATTGGGTGCCCCATAGGTCGGAGGTGGTCATGGTTTGGAGGATGGTCTCGAGACCTTGTTGGGCGATGTGTTGAAGGCCAAGGTGTTGAGCGGCTGCAATGATGTAGAGGCGTTGGAGAAGGGGAAGTTCTTTTCGTACGCGAAGGAGTTCATCGGTGTAGTCTTTGTCGATGGGCCATTGGGTGAGCCATGCTGTACGGGCATAGAGCCACTCGGGAAGGGGAAGGGTGGCTTGATTTTTTTGAAGGGTTTCAAGGATGAGGGTGTCGAGTTGTGGCGGGAGAAGTCCGAGGCGTTTGAGTCGTGCAGCGCCAACGCAGATTTCTGCAGTGATGGCGGGATCTTCTTTGCCATTGGGGAACCAGCTCCAGAGGCCATTGGTGGTTCGCATGGAGAGGAGGGTCTTAAGGTGTTGGTTGAGGAGCTGTTCGCAGTCTTTTGGGGCTGCATTGTAGTTTTTGAGGAGAAGGAGGGCATTTATTTTGGCAAAGGTTTGTTCGGAGCAGTTGTAAGGGTAGTCGAGTTGTTTTTTTAGGGCTGCAATGATGGCATCGCAGGGGCGGTGGTTCCAGCGTTCGGTGAGGGTTGTATTTTCGGTTGGGGTGAGGAGTTCAAGGGTGGAAGGGGTTTGTCCTTTGAGGGTGAGGGGGTAGGTGTCGGTGGTGGTGATGAGGGTGTCGTAGACAGGGAGATGGAGGGTGAGAGCGTCGTGTGGAGATGTGAAGGTGAGGGTAAGGGGTTCGGGTGTTTCCCTTCGCGGCGCTCGGGCGCATATTGTTGCGGTGAGGGGCCAGAGAAGGGTTTGGGTGGCTTTGGGAGCGAGGGTAAGGGTTTGACGCTGGGTGTTTCCCTTCGCGGCGCTCGGGCGCATATTTCCCTTCGCGGCGCTCGGGCGCATATTGTTGCATTCAACCCAGGTGGAGATGGTATCATCGGTGGTGTTGATGACGGCGAGTCGAAGGGTGAGGTTGTCACCTACGCGGAGATGGCGAGGTGTGTAGGGGCGGAGCATGATGTCGCGTTTGGCGGTGATGTTTTGCTGAAGTTGTCCACTACGGCCGTCAGGAGTGTAGGCGAGGGCATGGAGGTGCCAGGTGGTAAGGGTGTCGGGAAGGGTAAAGGTGAAGGTGGCTTTACCATTGATGAGGCGCTTTTGTGGTTGCCAGGTTGCCGCACGTGCAAAGTTGGATCGAATGGGTGCTGTTGAGGTTTTGCTATGGCCTTCTATGGGTGCGGGTTCATGGACTGCGAGATTTTCGTTGGCCATGGCATCGAATGTAAATGTGCCGCCTGCCTTAGCAAGGGGGCGGGATGCGCTGAGTGTTGCACTTTTTTTTGCTTTGTGCATTTTGAAGTGGAGGGGCGCGCAAGGATCACGAGGAAGGGCTTCCATATAGGAGATGCGAAGATGGCTGTTGTAGAGGGGATAGAGGCGTGCGATGTCGGACCAACCGAGTTCGGGGAAGGTGGTGTTGAGGAGGGACCAGTGGAGGGGGAGAATTTGGTCAATCATGGCATCGTAGCAGGTGATGATGAGTTCTGCATTGGGATCGTTGACCGCGATTTCCCATGTTTGTTCGGAGCCAGGGAGGACGGTGTCGGGGAGGCGGCTTGCCGTGAGGGTGAGTTCTTCGGGTGGGGTGATTTTGATTCGACGTGTGGCGGTATAGCTTTGGCCTTGGTAGTGACCGAAGAGTGTAATGCTTGCATCACCAATCATATCAGCGGTGATGGGAAGGGTGAAGCGCGGTCCTTTGCAGGGAGCAAAGGTTTTGGTGCCATCAAGGGTTGAAATGGCATAGTAAAAAGGAATTGGATGTTTCGCCGCAATGTAGGCTTCGAGGGTATCACCAACGGTAAATGTGGAGGATTTTTCATCATTAATGAGGAAGATGAAGGGGTGTTGGTTGTTCGCGCTCCAATAGTGGTAGGGGGTGTTTTGGGTGAGGTCTATGGAGGAGAGATTGCCATCAAGGGGAAGGACAATGATGTTTTGTGTTGTTTCGACGTTGCCACTAACGGCGCGGAGTTGGTAATTGCCCGCGGGGAGTGAAATGTGGTAGTATTGCATGATGTCACGGAAGGTTAAGAGGCAATCGCCCCGTTGTTTATTTTTTGCATCCCAGGTGTAAACTTCAAGTGCACCTTCAAAAGCGTCTTTTACATTGTCGGTGATGGTGCGCTCATCGGAGGAAAGGGTGACGGTAAAGCCTGTGTCAGAGAGTATCCATTGAGGGGTGTTGATATTGAGGGTGAAACCGTGGCGATATTGTGTAAAGTAGGCAGATGTATCGATACGTTCACCAGTGGGGGCGAGGAGATGCACGCAAATATCACCACTGACCGCGGTGTCGGAGGATTGTGTTTGAGGGGTAAATGAAAGGTGTGCTTGCCCATTTTGGTCAAGCGTGGCAGTTATTGTTTGAGGCTTTTCATCGGTTGTGAAGAGCTCTATTGTACATGTTGCCGTTGCACCGACAAGGGGTGCACCACTTGCATCGTAGGCTTGGAGTAGGTGGGTGATTGGTTCGCCGAAGGGTGCGTCTTTGTTGATTCGCGTAAGGGTGGCAGTAATGGTCGGTGGTTTGAATTCAATAACGTCGGGTAGGGCAAGAACCATTTGTTTGTTTTTGCTTTGAAGTAGGATGCGGAGGTTCCCCACAAAGTCTTTAGGAAGAGGAAGACTAAAGTCGTAGGCACCTTTTTCAGAGAAGGTGATTGGGGTTGCAGGAAGGAGTGTGACTTTGTCGTTCGCGGGTGTTGTACCGAGGATTGTAAGGGTGGCTTGATGGTTGGCTACGAGTTCTTTCCGTCGATGTGTGGCATCGTCTTGGAGAACAAGTAGTTGGGCATGGAGGGTGTCTCCTGGTCGGTAGAGGCTACAGTTGGGGTAGAGGAGGTAGTTGATGGCGGAAGAGGTACGTTTGGGTTCTGCATAGGTATTATCAACGAGAAGGGTTTCGCCATTGTAGGTTATGGCAAGGGGTTGTCTTTGGGAATTTTTGGATTTCTTTACGCGTGGAGCGGGAAGGGAAAGGATGGCAAGACCATGCTCATTTGTCGTTGCGGTGGTATTTCCACAGGTGAGTGTTGCGCCAACACAGGGCTGCCCTGTTTGTGTGTCGGTAACGAAATAGGTTACAGGATTTTTCGCAACGCAGGAGGCAATGAAGTCGGAGACGAGGAGGCGCACTGTGGTAGGGGTTTGTTTAAGGTCCTTAAAGGTCGGTGTTGGAAAGTCAAAGGTTAAGTCATAGGTGCCATGGCTTAAGGGAGGAAGTGAGAACGTGGTGGTTGCGATGGTGTAGTCGGGTGCAGCGGGGAGGGGCACTGTGTGGAGGAGGGGGTCGCCTTGTGGGGTTTCAGTGAGGGGGTCACATTTTTGGAGTGTCAGTTGAAGTGATTTTGTATTGGCGTAGGCAATCGTAAATTCGGCCGTTTGTTGAGTGGTGGATGTTTTTTGAGTTACAGGTATGACTGCGGGGGCATTGAGGAGTGTGATACGTTGGGCACGGAGGTGATTGGTGAGGTTTTGTGCATCCCAACGGAGATGGTAAAGGGTGGCTTCGTCAATGATGGTAGCAAGTGCATCAATTGTTTCTGCGCCTTTGGGGAAGGGGAGGAGCGTTGCTGTGTTTATCCCGGCTTCTCGATCTCGAAGCGCACGATTTTGCATTTCTTGTCGGACGGAGGCAAGTTTTAAGATGGCTTTGTGGCGAACTGCGGGGGTGAGGTCTGTTCGTTGGAGGAACGTTTCGTATGCGTGGCAGCGTTGCTTTTCGAACGGCGCAACAGCGTAGGGGAGACCTTCCATCTTTTGTTTGCTGATTTCATTTTCAGAGATGGAGGTTAATTCAATGCGTTCAAGATCGAGTGCGTCTTTGAGGCGCTTGGGTGCATTTTGGAGGGCAACTGCTAATTCGGGGAAGGTGTCTTCGCCCTCGGCAATGGTTTGGCGATAGGTTCGGAGAATGAAGGATTCAAGGAGTGTGGGATCGGTCCAAAGGAGATCGTTGTTTGTGACGAAGGGGGTCACGGGTTTGAGTGTGTTGGCATCAATGGCTTGGAGGTGGGGGGCCATTTGAAGGGTTCGTAGGAAGGCGACGTGGATGAAGTTGTGGCGTTGTCCATAGTTCCATCCTTGTGAGGGTGTTGTACGCGCTGAGTGGAGTTGCGCTTCTATGTTTTCTTGGCGGTCAAGAGAATAGAATGCGCCGATTTCGCGTGCTCGCGCGTAAATATAGTATCTATAAAGGGCAAGGTCTTCATCCGTTACGGAACCATCTTTGGCCTGCCAAGCACGTTCGGCATTTGCTTCGTGTGCAATTGCACGATCAAGAGAAACATAGGGTGTGTCGTCACTTGGAAGACGGTTGGCTTCATCCACAAGGAAGGTTTGCCAATGGGCCGGAAGGAGTGTTGAAAAGAGAAGGGAGACGAGAATGAGAAGATGTTTCATAAGAAAGCCTTTAACGGAGTGGAACAAGTTTCATTTATAGTGTAGCATATTCAAGGGAAAAAGCAAATTTTAAAATTTAAAAAATAAGCTTTATTTATGATTGAGAAAATGATATACTAGGCAAGTTTTTTAACACTTATTAAAACAAGGATACAGTTATGGATAAGAAGACATTGCGTGATGTTGACTTGAATGGTAAGCGCGTTGTGATGCGTGTTGACTTTAACGTTCCCATGAAGGAAGGCGTAATCAAAGATGATACGCGTATTCAAGGCGCTCTCGGTTCGATTAAGTATGTGCTCGACAATGGCGGTTCGCTCGTGTTGATGAGCCACCTCGGTCGTCCGAAGGGTAAGGGTTATGAACCTGAATTCTCCCTTAAGCCTGTTGCTGAATATCTTGCAAAGTGCCTCGATAAGGAAGTTAAGTTCGTCCCTGACTGCATGAATGCTGATGCTGAAGCTGCTGCTCTCAAGCCCGGTGAAGTTATCATGCTCGAAAACACCCGCTTCTACAAGGAAGAAACCGCAAAGGTTAAGAAGACGGATGATATGACCGACGAAGACCTCAAGGCTGCTAAGGCAGAACTTAAGGCAAAGTGCGAAGAAATGGGCAAGAAGCTCGCTTCTTATGGTGATATCTATTGTAACGATGCATTCGGTGCTGCTCATCGTTCGCACGCTTCTACGGCTGTTATCGCAAAGTACGCTCCTGTGGCTGTTTCTGGCTTCCTTTTGGAAAAGGAAATTCAGTACCTCGGTACGGCTGTTGAAAAGCCTGTCCGTCCTTTCGTTGCAATTCTTGGTGGTGCTAAGGTTTCTGATAAGCTTGCAGTTGTTAAGAATCTTCTCTCGAAGGTTGATACGCTCATCATCGGTGGCGGTATGGCTTATACCTTCAAGAAGGCTCAGGGCGTTCAGATTGGTAACTCCCTTTGCGAAGATGATCAGCTCGGTTACGCAACCGAAATGCTCGCTCTTGCAAAGGAAAAGGGCGTGAAGTTCCTTCTCCCCTGCGACAACGTTGCAGCTGACAAGTTTGATCCAGAAGCAAACACCCAGATTCTCGAAGGCGATATTCCTGAAGGTTGGATGGGTCTTGACATCGGTCCTAAGGCTGTTGCTGAATTCTCTGAAGCACTCAAGGATGCAAAGACGGTTGTTTGGAATGGTCCTATGGGTTGCTTCGAAATGCCTGCCTTCTCGAAGGGTACCTTTGGCGTTTGCGAAGCTGTTGCTCAGGTTAAGGCAAATGGTGGTATCTCCATCATCGGCGGCGGTGACTCTGTGAGCGCAGTTAAGAAGTCGGGCCAGGCTGATAAGATGAGCCACATCTCGACGGGCGGTGGTGCTTCCCTCGAATATCTCGAAGGTAAGGTTCTCCCCGGCGTTGCAGCGCTCTCTGACAAGTAAGTCTTTGATTGCTTAAACGTTTCTAAAGAGGGGCTTCTCGCCCCTCTTTTTATTTTGTTGTTGTAATATATTAATAAAATTTATTAAGAGGGGAATTTAATTCTTCAAAAGCAACGTGCTTTATGATATACTATATGCTCTTTATATTTTGTTAGGAACTTATTATGGCAGGGACACGTAAACATAAGAAGACATTTGTAGGAGAAGAGGCGTCTATTGAGGCGGCTCCTTTATGTCGTACTTTGCCACAGGACATTGATGCAGAACGTGGTCTTTTAGGATCGATCCTCATTGATGCTGGGCGTGTAATGGATTTGTGTACAGTAAAAGGTGTTGTGCCTGAGGCATTTGTTGATCCCGCACATCGTAGTATTTTTACTGCAATTGATCGTTTGGCGTCAAAGGGGTTGCCTGTTGATGGTATCACGGTTGCGAATTTTCTTGCAAACACGAATGAACTTGAGATGATTGGGGGTCGTCGTACGCTTGCAGACATGGTTGATCGAACGCCTACAAGCGCGCATGCAGGTTTCTATGCAGATTTGGTCATGGAGCAGTATTTGCGTCGATCAATTCTTGGGACTGTGCGTAAGATTGAATCTGCGGTTTATGATTCCTCGAAGACCGCAGAGTATGTTCTAGGCTCGGCAGAGCAGTCGATTCTTGATATTAGTAAGGGAACGCATCGCGGTGCGTCCACACCTAATTGGGCAAATTCTGTTAATGAAACCTTGGCGATGCTTGCGCGTCAGCTCGATTCGCCTGGGCAACTTTCGGGTTTGTCGACGGGGTTTACACAGCTTGATAATCAGTTGCGCGGTATGCATAAGGGCGAAATGATTGTTCTTGCTGCGCGTCCGTCAATGGGTAAGACATCGCTTGCAATGAATATTGCTGAATGCGTTGCTCGTGGGCGTGATATTATGGGTCGCCCGATGAAAACTGAAAATGGCATGTTGCAAAAGCATGCGGTTTTGGTGTTCTCTTTGGAAATGCCTCAGATTCAGTTGACAACGCGTATGTTGTGTGGCATGGCGGGTGTTTCTGCTCGTGAAGTTGAGCGTGGACAGTTCGTGAAGAAGAGCGTTGTGTTGCCTTTGTTGCAGACGGCTGCACGTGAATTAGCAGAAACGCCAATTCGTTGTGACGATCAAGGCGGTCTCGATGTGATGGAACTTCGAGCACGCGCACGTCACATGCATAAAAAGATGCCGATTGAACTTATTGTAATTGACTATTTGCAATTGCTTTCATATCGTGAATTTGCATCGCAGGGTCAGCAGGTGATGGTTTCAAAAATCTCTGGTGAACTAAAGGCGATGGCAAAAGAATTGAATGTACCGGTGCTTGTTCTCTCACAGCTGAATCGTTCGAATGAACAACGCGGTGGTGATGAAAAGCCCAAAAACTCCGATTTGCGTGACTCTGGTGCAATTGAACAGGATGCGGACGTGATTATGTTGTTGCGTCGCCCTTGCTTCATGAGTGCACGCGTGAAGGAACACGACGATAAGACGCTTGCTATTGTTGATGTTTCTAAAAACCGTAATGGTGCGACAGGTGAAGTGCGATTAAACTTCAATGGCGCAATTACCCGTTTCACGAATCGTGTTGAAATTAACCCCGAAATGATTACGGGCGACATGGTTCAAGAAGATCCACCTCCAACCCCACAGGAATAAGAAATGACACGTAAATTCATGCTTTTTGCCTTTGTTGGCATCGTAGCAAATCTTGTTTTTGCTGCACAGCATAAGATTGAAAAGATTGTCATTCGTGCAAATGACAATTATGGTGTTGATCCCACTGAGGCTGCTCTCGGTCACTGTTCGCTCAACAAGCATGTTGGCGAAATGATGGAAGAGCAAGATATTCAAGAAGCGATTTCGGATGACGTAAGCGCTTTGTTGGATACGCCCATCTATGCCTCCGCAGAAGCTCATATCGCAGTAACTGAAAATAACGATTGGATTGTTATCTATACAATTGCTCGTCGTCCTCAATTGGCCGCTGATCCCGCAATCATGGGTCTCAATGGCGAGGTTCGTGAAAGCAAGGTGCGTAAGGCGCTTGAAGGCGATTCCGCTAAGAAGCAAAAGGCAATTGCAAAGCTTTCTCCAATTGACGATGTGATCGCAAGCGAAGGTGCTCAGCGTATTCGTGAAGTCCTCATCAATGATGGCTTTGTCAATGGAGAAGTTTCGCATGAGTTGCGTTATTCCGATGAACCTGGCTATGCTTTCTTGACATATATCATTACGCCTCATTCGGAACGTTCGATTAGTCATTATCTTTTCGAAGGTAACACGACCTTTGATCATGATACTTTGGCATCGTCTTTTGGGTGGAAGCCTTTCTATAACCCGATTAGTTGGTTCTCGACGTTCCCCACTTCGGATGCACAACTTGAAAATGCACGCGTCTTGGTGAAGCAGTATTATATTAATGCTGGTTTTCTTGATGTTGAAGTCGCGAAGCCAGAGTTGATTGTCATTGATGAAGAAGAACAAGAAGTTACGTATGATGTGCTCTTCAAGATTACCGAAGGTGAACAATATACGATTGGCAATATTACTGTTAATGGTGCAAATATCTTCCCGAAGGATACGCTCGAGTTCGCAGGTAAGAATGTGTTAGACCAAGCAGATTCTTCTCTCGCAAGTAAGAAGAATCTTACGGCGATTCGTGAGGCGATTCAGGATGTTTATGGTGCAGCAGGTTATGTTGATACCTATGCTGTCCCGACGATGATTCCGCGCGAAGAGGGTGCAATCGTTGATCTTACCTATGCGTTGCAAGAAGGTGAACGCGTACGTATTACTGCTATTGATATTAAGGGTAATCAGACCATTCAAGATAAGGTTATCCGCCGTGAAATCACCTTGACGCCGGGTGAGTATTATAATAGTACACTCGTTAAGACGTCGGAAGCACGTTTGAATAACTTGTCTTATTTTGTTCGTGATACGGGGGTTACCTCTTACACAATCAAGGACCCGAATACACCCGGTGAACGTCGCCTTGTGTTCGAAGTTATTGAGGCGGATACACGTACGCTTGGTGCTTCGATTGGTATCAGTACGGTTGATAGCGTCTTCGTTTCGGGTCGTATTGTTGAACGTAACTTTGACCTTTTCAACCCTGCAGGTGGTTTTAAAGGCGGTGGTCAGCGTGCTGAAGCATCAGCTGAATTTGGTGGCCGTCGTCAGTCCGTCCTTTTGGGTTGGACGCAGCCTTGGTTGATGGACATGCCGTTGTCTCTCCGCATTCAAGCCTATCGTCGTATGCGTTGGCGTGATCACTATGATGAAATCCGTACGGGTATGGATTATGAGCTCTCGTGGAAGCCTCAGCCAATCGTAACGCCTTTTGGTGAATATCAACTCGATCGTATTGGTTTCCGCTATACGCTTGAACAGGTTGGGTTTGATGAAGAAGACGAGGGTATTTGGTATCGTAAGGATGGAACACCCTTTAGCTTTGAAGATATGGAAGATGGCATTAACAGCAAGTTGCGCTTCTTCTGGACGGAAAATCATACCAATCGTTCCTTTATTCCTACCGCAGGTTGGCGTTCGAATGTGTATGCTGAACTTGGTCTTGCAGGTGATGCAAAGGACTATGGTTTGGGTTTCTCTGCTACAAAGTACTGGAATCCTTGGTGGGATCATGTTCTCATGGGCCGTGTTCGTTTTGATACGGTTGAAGCTTATAGTGGTGAAGTGCCGATCTTTGATCGTTTCTTCTTAGGTGGTCCTCGTACGGTTCGTGGCTTTGAATTCCGCGATGGAGGTCCGAAGGTTTGGAAGGGCGATGATCATGCTGGTATCGGTGGTCAAACAATGTGGTGCGCCACGGCTGAGTATACGATTCCTTTGGCATCTATTCTTCGTTTCGCAATCTTCTCTGATATCGGTTCTGCAGGAGAGGACTTCTGTGACCTTGGCGATGATCTTCTTTGGTCGGCTGGTGTTGGGTTCCGTCTCGATTTCGAACAGTTCCCCATCCGTGTCGACTTTGCTAAGCCCATCACGAATGATGATGAAACAGATGAAGAAGTCTTCCTCTTTACCCTTGGTGATTATTAATCTTATATTGTTTGAAAGGTCAAATTATGAAAAAGCATCTTAGTTTTGTGACGACACTTCTTTGTACCGCGCTTTGTGCTCAGAAGGTAGCTGTTGTTGATATTGATTTTGTTCTTGAATGCCATCCCAATACTCCCGGTGATCGTGAAACGATTAGCCTCACTGTTGATGAGTATGCAAAGGAACGTGATGATCTTCTCGCGAAGGTTAAAGGTATTGAAACTGAACTTGAGACGATTACGAAGCAGGCTCAAAATCCTATGCTCGCACAGTCTAAGAAGGATGAGCTTATGAAGAAGGGCGAATCCCTCTATATGCAGATGATGCAAGCTCGCCAAACTGCAGAAACTCAAATTGCACAACGCCGCAAGGACCTTCAAGAGCTTGATGCGCGTCTTGTTCGTCGCTCCACAAAGGATGTGCTTGAAAAGGTTGAAGCATATGCGAAGGCCCAAAAGATTGATATCATTCTTGACAAGCGTAATGTTCCTTTCTGCGGGGCAACATATGATGTAACGAATGCAATTATTACGCTTTGTGGTGGCAAGGTGCCTGAGGAGAAGGCTCCCGCAAAGAAGGAAGCGGCAACCAAGGCGCTTGAAGCCCCTGCAAAACTTTAATTAAGGAAGATGGTTTATGTCTCACGAACTTGAAGAAGGTCTTACACTTAATCTTGATTTCACAAAGATTGCAAAAGTCGCTGCAAATATCAAGGAAGACAAAGATCATGTCATTCCGGTTGCTATCCAGCATGCTGACACCAAGGAGGTTATTCTTCTTGCCTATACCAATCGTCAAGCAATGGAATTGACTTTTAAGACGCGTACGTTAACCCTTTGGTCGACGTCTCGTAATGTTCTTTGGGAAAAGGGTAAGACCTCTGGTGAATCATTTGAAGTGCTTGAAGCACGCGTTAATTGCGAACAGAATTCGCTCGTCTATTTTGTTCGTCCGCGTCGTAGCAATATTTGTCACACAAAGAATGCAAATGGTGTGCCGCGTAATTGCTATTATCGTTCAATCAACTTGGATGATGGTTCGACACTTACAAATCTTGATCCGTAATCAATGTTTATCGTATTCTCCTTACGAAGGGATAGGTACATTGATATTGAAATCAGTCATGGGAGACCATGGCTGATTTTTTTATCGTAATTTTATTCAAGACGTGTTATACTGATACGTATGAATAAAAGACACGGTTGGACATATTTTGATTTTTTAGTTCTCGCTTTTTCGATCATTTCTCCTCTAATGGTTTCATTTTTGTTAAATGATTCATGGATTGGGATGGTTTCATCTGTTGCGGGTATTCTTTATGTTTTTTTATGTGCCAAGGGAAAGGTAAGTGCGTATTTCTTTGGTATTGTTAACTGTTTTGCATATGCCTATTTGTCTGCAGTGGAAAAGCTCTATGGGGAAGTTTTATTAAATTTACTTTACTATGTTCCATTACAGGTAATTGGCTTTTTAACTTGGCGCCGCTGGATGAGTGCAACGCATCATGAAGTTATTCCTCAACAATTAAAGCCTTTGGCGCGTTGTTTTTGTGTTTTAATAACAGTTGTTGCAACACTTGTACTAGGGGTTATTTTAAAGTCCATAGGGGATACAATTGCATATGTAGATGCATTCACAACGGTTGCTTCTGTGGTTGCGATGACGCTAACGGCACGACGTTATATTGAACAATGGTATTTCTGGTTTCTTATTAATCTTCTTTCAATTTACATGTGGGCACTTCGTTTTTTTGAGAATGGAAAGAATGGGGCGACACTCTACATGTGGATTGTTTTCTTCCTTATTGGAATATATGGTTATTATCAATGGCATTGTCGTTTAAAGTTAATAAATAAGAAATAAAAACAGCGAAACGACTTAGATGTATCAATAAATCATTTATTTTATAGTGGATTTACAGGACGGCTTTTGTTTTTCTTCGTTGACAGAAGAAGGGCTATTTGGTATAATGTGTTATTCTTTTTATTTTACAAAAGTGTTTTAATGCTCTCACAGAAATGGTGTATAATCCCTTTTAGAAAGGAAGAGAGAAGATGAGCGGACATAGTAAATGGGCAACCATTAAGCACGCCAAGGGCGCAGCTGACGCAAAGCGTGGTAAGATGTTCTCCCGTTTGGCAAAGGAAATTATGCTTGCTGCTAAGAGCGGCGGTGATCCGAATACGAACCCTTCTTTGCGTAACTTGATCGCAAAGGCTAAGGGTATCAATATGCCCAAGGATAATATTGATCGTGCGATTAAGAAGGGTACTGGTGAACTTCAGGCTGAAGCTCTTGAAGAAATTACTTATGAAGGTTACGCAGGTACCGTTGGTCTTGTTGTTCAGGTTCTCACGGATAACAAGAATCGCGCTGCAGCAGAAATCCGTAATATCTTCAAGAAGAATGGTTCTGAACTCGGTCAGTCGGGTTCTGTGACACGTAACTTCGAACGTAAGGGTCAAATTCTTCTCGCTAAGGGTTCGCTTGATGAAGACGAAGTGATGATGCTTGCTCTTGATGCAGGTGCAGAAGATGTGAATGCAGACGAAGAAGGTTTCGAAATTCTTACTGCTCCCTCTGATTTCGTTAAGGTTTGCGAAGCCCTTAATGGCGCTGGCATTGAAACGACAGATGCAGAAGTGAAGCTTCTTCCTATGGCAACGACGCCTGTTACGGATATCAACCAAGCTCGCGCTGTGAATAAGTTCATCGCTGCTCTCGAAGATAACGAAGACGTTCAGAACGTTTATTCGACGGCTGACTATTCTGATGAAGTTGAAGCTGCTCTTGAAGCTGAAGCTTAATAGATAGTATATGCATGTAAAAAAAGAGAGCCCATTTGTTGGGTTCTCTTTTTTATATTTTTATAGTGCTATTTATGGTATAATATTTGAGATTCTTTTTTTACTTTTATTTTACTCTAAAAAGGGTAATTTTGAATTTGATGTAATCGTTTTTTTGTAGATAGAGCTTCTCTTGGTTGAAAGGTTTTTATGATTGAATTTAAAGATTTAGGTTTGCCCGATGTTTTATTAAAGGCAGTAGAGAAGCTTGGTTTTACGCATCCGATGCCAATTCAAGAGCAAGCAATTCCGCCGTTGTTGGTTGATAATCCACCAGACTGTGTTGCATTGGCAGCTACGGGTACGGGAAAGACCTGTGGATACGGGTTACCTTTATTGGCCCATACAATTGCAAGTGAAACAATTGTTCAATCGTTAATTTTAGCGCCGACACGTGAGTTGTGTTTACAAATTGGCGAAGAATTGGCGCGCTTTGCAAAGTATATGGATGATTTACATGTTGTCGCGTGTTATGGTGGTGCACCTATTGGTCAACAGATTATGAAACTTACGCGTGGTGCACAGGTTGTTGTTGCTACTCCAGGGCGTTTGTGTGATTTGATTCGTCGTGAGGCAATTTCGTTGAATGGGGTTAAAACCTGTGTGCTTGATGAAGCGGATGAAATGCTTAATCTTGGTTTTCGTGAGGAACTGTCGTTTATTTTGGATGCGGTTCCAGAGAATGCTGCAATGTGGTTATTCTCTGCAACAATGCCTCCTGAAGTTGATGCGATTGCCAAGACCTATATTTCCGATCCGCTTGAAATAACAGTTGGAACGAAGAATGAGACACAGGCGAATATTGTGCATCATGCCTATGCGGTCGCAGAACATAATCGTTATGGGGCATTGCGTCGTGTGATTGATTTTGTACCAGAAATGTATGGTCTCGTATTTTGTCGAACACGTGTTGATACGCAACGCCTGAGTGAGAGCTTAATGCATGATGGTGTTTATGCGGAGGCGCTTCATGGTGATTTATCGCAAGCTCAACGAGATAGTGTAATGCGTAAATTCCGTGAAAAGGCTGTACGTATTCTTGTTGCTACAGATGTTGCTGCGCGTGGTCTTGATGTTGATGACATTACGCATGTGATTCATTATCATTTGCCAGATGATCCTGCGGTTTATACACATCGAAGTGGTCGTACTGCGCGTGCAGGAAAAAGTGGCGTATCGATTTCTCTCGTTACCCCACGAGAGAAGCATCGTTTGCGTTTAATTGAACGTATTTGTGGTATGCGATTTGAACAGCGTTCAATTCCTACGCCAGAAGAGGTTCGTCAAAAGCATGTGTTTTGGCTAGCAGAGCAGGTTCGCCATACGCAAGAGATTAATCCTGCAATTCTTGAGTTATTGCCTGCAGTAACACCGATGATTTTGGGGCTTTCGCCAGAGGAGGTCCTTGCACGTGTTTTACAAATGCGTTTGTCGACATTGATGGATGCTTACAAGGATGCAAAGGATATTAATCCTGATCAGCGTGTTGTAGTTGACAAGGCAGAACGTGATGCAGCCTTTGGTGAACGTCAGCGAATCATGATTCATGTGGGACGTTTGGATCATTTAAAGGAAGGTGCGGTTGTTCGTTTGGCATGTGAAGCAGCTGGTATTCAAGCCTCGGATATTGGCGCAATCAGCATTAAACGAGAATTTGCGTTTTTTGACGTTCGTGCGGCATTAGGTCGACGTGTGCTTTCTGCACTCGCGAATGTTGAATTTGATGGTCGTCCGTTGAATCCCAAATGGGTTGATCCTGTTGATGATTTACATGAGAAGAAGCCAAAGGGTGGATTCAAGAAAAAATTCTCTAAGAAGACGGGTGGGGGCAAGTCGGGAGAACGTGTGCCTTACGACAAGAAGAAGGGAAAATTTAAAAACGGTAAATCTGAGAAGAAATCAAAAGGAAAAGCAAAATTCGCAAAAGGAGAGAAGCGCGTATGAGTCATGTTTTCTCACTTTTGAATGACCATCTCCAGAAGGCCGTAAAAGAAAAAGGTTACACTCAACCTACGCCCATCCAAAAAGAAGCCATTGCGCCTATTTTAAAGGGACGTGATGTTATGGGATGTGCACAAACAGGCACAGGTAAAACAGCGGCTTTTTGTTTGCCGCTTTTGCATCGATTAGAGCAACAACATGTTGGTTTTCGTCCAGGACGTCCTCGTGTTTTGATTCTTGCTCCAACACGAGAACTCGCAGCACAGATTGGGGAGAATTTAGAGTCTTATGCAAAATATCAAAAGATTCCATGTGCAACTGTATTTGGTGGTGTAAATATAACGCCACAAATTGATCGTCTCAAGCAAGGGGTAGGGGTTTTAGTTGCAACACCGGGGCGTTTACTTGATTTGATGGGACAAGGCGCTTGTCAATTAAATGACATCCTTGCCGTTGTGCTTGATGAAGCCGATCGAATGTTGGATATGGGGTTCTTGCCCGATATTCGTAAGATTCTCGTTCGTTTGCCCCAACATCGTCAATCGCTCTTTTTCTCAGCGACACTTTCTAAAGAAGTGACAGAACTTGCACAAAGTTTTTTAAAGTCAACACCTGTACAAATTCGCATTGATCCTGGCGTGCCAACGGTAGAACGTATTCAACAGATGGTTTACTTTGTTGACAAGGAAAATAAGTATGCGCTTTTAAAATGGTTGCTAGATTCGCCCCATTGCTTTCGTGTGATTGTTTTTCCACGAATGAAGCATGGTGCGGATCGTTTAGCAAAGCAATTAACGCGTGATGGTTTCCCCGCGGCGGCATTACATGGGGACAAAAGTCAAGGAGCACGCACGAGAGCATTAGAAGGATTTCGTTCTGGAAAAGTTCAAGTGCTTGTTGCAACAGATATTGCAGCGCGTGGAATTGATGTTGATGATGTGACGCATGTGATTAATTATGACTTGCCAGATGAAGCCGAAACATATGTGCACCGTATTGGTCGTACGGCCCGTGCAGGGGCTGAAGGACGGGCACTTTCGCTTGTTTGTGCGCATGATCGTAATGCGTTGCGTGAGATTGAAAAGTTTATTCATAAGTCAATCCCGTGGCGACAGGATCATCCACTTCATTCAGAGAGTGCTCGAACAGCAATGGGGGCGGCAGCTTCACGGCCGCCAAAAACGCATCAAGCCCGTCCATCGCGTTCACCAGAGAAGAAGTCATCGAATCAAAAACCAAAGGGCGAGAGTGTAAAAAAGCCTTTCTACGCACATCATAAACGTTCCAAGTAAAATAAGATTTAACGAAGAAATGAGGATTTGGTTATGTTAATTGTAAAGAAAACCGTTTCTTTTGATGCAGCGCATTTGTTGACGGGGCATGGTGGTCAATGTAAAAATTTACATGGTCATACTTATCGTGTAACGGTCGAATTGGGTAATGTTACACCTGTACCAGATCAACCAGAAGATATGGTTATGGATTTTAAAGAATTAAAACAAGTCCTTAATGCAACAGTTGTTGAACCTTGTGACCATACGTTTCTATATGACACTGAAAGCAGTGTTGAATCTGATATTGCTGCGAAACTTCAAAGTCATGGATTACGTACTTATCCAATGCCTTATCGTTCAACTAGTGAGAATCTTGCACGTCACTTTTTTGAACGAATTGAAGCGCGTGGTTTACCTGTTATTTCTGTTAGCGTGAGTGAAACACCTGATAGTTGTGCGACCTTTTGTCGTTAAGAAAGGGGTAAGATAATGCGTTATGTAGGACCTCACGTATCTGCTGCAGGCGCGCCCGCAGCCGCAATTGCAAATGCGCAAGCGGTAGGTGCAACAGCCTTTGCACTCTTTGTAAAAAATCAACGTCAATGGGTTGGTAAACCTCTTACAGAAAAAGAAATTACGGATTTTAAATGTGCAATGCATAATGCAGGTTATCAACCGCAACATATTTTGCCACATGCAGGGTATTTGATTAATCTTGCCAATCCCAAAGAAGAGATGTATGAAAAGAGCATGGGGTCATTCCTTGATGAGTTGACACGTTGTGAGAAATTAGGGCTTTCACGATTAAATCTTCATCCAGGATCACATCTTAAGCTGATTTCTGTAGAGGCAGCGTGTGATCGAGTTGCAGAAAGTATTAATATCGCGCTTGATCAAACTTCAGGTGTTACAGTTGTGATTGAAAATACGGCAGGACAAGGTGCTTATTTAGGATCAAAATTTGAAGAGTTGCAACGTATCTATGCTGGGGTGAATGATAAGTCAAGAATCGGTTTTTGCCTCGATACCGCGCATAGTTTAGCAGCAGGATTTGATTTACGTACAATAGAAGGTGTGGATAGTTTTCTTGAACAATTTGATGCAATTGTCGGGCTCTCATTGCTTCGAGGGATGCACATTAATGATTCTAAGGGGACCATAGGCTCTCATTTAGATCGACATGCGTCATTTGGCGAAGGTCAGCTCGGTTGGGAGCCTATTTTACATCTTGTTCGTCATCCTGCATTGCAAACGATTCCGCTGATTCTTGAGACGCCAGATCCAGATCGTTGGCCAGAGGAAACTCGACGCTTATTAGAAGCATAACTTTATGAATTTTACACACCAATTACGGGATTAAAATTTTTCTTGCAATTTAGAAAAAAGGTGTGTTACAATTACGTCAACTTCGGGGTGCTACCGGACATGGGGTTCGGATGCTGAGAAGATACCCGTTTAACCTGATCAGGATAATTCCTGCGGAGGAAAAGATGAAGGTGATGGAAGAAACCATCTCCGGCGCAATTGTCCGGAGATTTTTCAATAAACTAGAGAATAATCTTGCTGTTGATGTCGCTATCGTTGGTGGTGGCCCGTCTGGACTTGTCGCTGCACATGATTTAGCACGTGCAGGTTATAAGGTCGCTATTTTTGAATCTAAGCTTGCGCCTGGGGGTGGTACTTGGGGTGGCGGAATGCTTATGAATGAAGTTGTTGTACAAAATGATGCAGCAACAATTCTTCATGAATTTAATATTTCAACAACGCCCTATGATGATTATTATCAAACTGTTGATGCGGTAGAGATGGCATCGGGGCTTATCTTTGGAGCACGTAAAGCTGGTGCTATTATTTTTAACGCGGTACGAGTTGAAGATATTGTGATCCATGATGGGCGCGTATGTGGGATTGTGATTAATTGGAATCCTGTGGCTCGTCTTGAGATGCATGTAGATCCACTTGTTGTCATGTGTCGAGCACTTGTTGATGGTACAGGGCATCCGAGTGAGATTATACAAAAAGCTGTACACAAGGCGGGGGTTTCCATTGATTCGCCAACAGGGGGTATTCTTGGGGAGAAACCAATGTGGATGGAGGATGGAGAACGTACAACGGTTGAAAATACAAAGTGTCTTTATCCTGGACTTTATGCCTCTGGAATGGCAGCAAACAATGTACAAGGTGGTTTCCGTATGGGACCAATCTTTGGTGGTATGTTTAAGAGTGGGCGTAAGGTTGCTCAAATCATCGCCAAGGATTTAATGTCATGAATAATTTTGGCTTTTATCTTGTTATGACGCGTCCCTTAGTGGGATATGAACATTGTGCAGACGCGGCCATTCGTGCAGAAGTTCCAATGCTTCAGTTGCGTATGAAAGATGTCCCAAGAGAAGAGATTCTCACAATGGCAAAACGTATTCAAGCAATGACACGTGGAACAAAGACAACATTTATTTTGAATGATGATCCAGAACTTGCAGCAGAAGTTAGTGCTGATGGTGTTCATTTAGGTCAAACGGATATGTCAATTGTGGAGGCGCGAGCACGTTATCCTCAGTTGCGTTATTTTGGTTTATCTACGCATAATTTAGAACAGTTAAACGCAGCCTTATCGTTATCGCCGGATTATGTTGGTGTTGGCCCTGTTTATAAAACACCGACGAAATCCATCCCAGATCCAACCCTTGGAATAGATCAGGCACAACAAATGTTAAAACGTGCAACTGTACCAGCGGTTGCAATCGGTGGAATTGATTTGAAGACATTGCCTGAAATTCAACGATTAGGTGCACAAAACTTTGCAGTTGTGAGAGCGGTCTGTGCATCCCCAACGCCTTATCGTGCGATCCTTGAGATCATGAATGAATGGAATCGTTTGCAGGAGGCGTGTAAATGATTCATCCCTGTTGCTTAACAATCGCAGGAAGTGACTCTGGTGGAAATGCAGGTGTGCAAGCAGACTTACGAACGTTTCATTATTTTGGTGTGCATGGATGTACGGTTTTTACAAGTTTGACTGCGCAGAATCCATTTTCAGTTTCAGCAATTCATTCATTGCCACCTGAATTTATCCAAAATCAACTTGACGCGGTCTTGAGTGTCTATGCCATAAAAGCGCTTAAGACTGGGATGTTGAATAACAAGGATGTTGTGGAACGAATTGCAACAATGTTTGCGTCAATACCGACAATCCTAAAAGTCGTTGATCCTGTCATGATTGCAACGAGCGGTGCACGATTAATTGAGCCGATAGCAATTGATTGCTTGACAGATCTTTTACTTCCACTTGCAACTGTGATTACTCCCAATTTATATGAGGCAGAATTATTGTCAGGAAAAACAATTCAAACATATGATCAAGCATGCGACAGTGCAAAGTTATTGTTTGATCGTTTTGGGTGTTCCATAGTGATAAAAGGTGGACATTTAATGTCAGAAGAAGCTGTAGATATACTTTATGATGGGAAAACCGTGTCTACATTTTCTTCACCGAGAATTTCTCACCCATTATCGACACATGGTACAGGTTGCACCTTCTCTGCTGCAATTACGGCACAACTTGCTCAAGGTAAATCTCTTCATGAGGCCGTGAAGGAAGCGAAAGCATATGTTTATCAAGCAATTCGAGACTCTTATCTAGTAGGGGAAGAGGGAGTCGCAGTCTTGCGTTAATCTAATAAAAAAGAGGCATGCTTTTCGGCATGCCTCTTTTTGGGTGAGTGTGTAATTAGAAAAGTGCGCCCTTGGTTGATCCTTCAGAATCATCCCACCATTGTCCCTTGCGAATATCCAAACGTTCAATCTGCTTGGGTGTCATTTGAACACCTTTTGAACCTGCAGAGGTAACACGAACTTCGCTAGGATCAAAGATTTGTTGTGTGATACGCTGACCTTTAATGTATTTGAATTTAACATAAATGGCTTCTGGCGTACCTTTACAGAAGAGGAGGATGGTTGAACCTTCTGGAATAAGATTATATTCCTTGTTCAAAATCATTCCACCCCAAGTGAAACGCTTGATATAGGCGAATCCATAAATGGGTTCATAGTAAACGCACGTAAAGAGATCGTCACGTTGATAAATACCAAGGTCAAAATAGCGAATAGGGGCACGAGGACGCAATGCATCGAGCCAGCTCTTCTCTGGATTATACTCTGCATCGGCAAGTAATTTGTCCGGAGGTGCAATAAAGCGATATCGGCCATCCGACCAAAGAATATAGAGCTTGTCAAGGCTAGAGCAGGGGAAGAGTGCCATACCTTGGCGAATATCATAACCGACATAACGATCTTCGGATAGACGCATCGTCAACTCGGTTGCTGTGAGGGCGCGCTCATCAATCTCTTGGAACCCATCTGAGACCTCTGTCAAACGTGGATATTCCTTTGAATATTCCTTAATGAGTCCCTTGAGATACTTAGTTGCATAACGCGCAAGATGCTGCAAATCGTCCTGAATTTGCTCGGCTTCTTCCTTTAATGCACGCATTTCGTCAAGATGACGATTAATGTCATAGAGTGAAATACAACGAATTGGAATCTTGAGAAGCATTTCAATTTCGTCGTCTGTGAGGTCGTGGTCAAGTTGATCACGATAAGGCTCAAATCCCGCTCGAATTTCAGCACCAACGCCTTCAGCTGTTTTTACGGATTCAATGCGTTTATAGATACGCTTTTCAATGAAGATTGCTTCAAGTGTTTTACGAAGCATCAAGGCGTTGATTTCACCGAGACGAACTTCAAATTCGCGCTTAAAGATATATTTAAGAAGCTCTGCATGACATGCGAGCATCTCCGTTACCGTCATCTCGCACGGACGATTATCGCGAAGGACAACAACACGACTACTAATCTTACGTTCACATTCAGTAAAGGCATAAAGCTTCTTTTTAACGTCTTCAGGTTTTGAGCCTGGCGTTAATGAGAGTTCAATTTCAACCTTTTCTGCTGTAAAGTTATCAATGTGACGAATTGGTAGTTTCTTGGTCTTGATAACCTTTTCGATTGAATCAGCAAGACGATCTGTTGTTACTCCATACGGCACAGATGTAATAAAGAGTTTGTTCTTCTCGTTCTTACGTTCTTCAATACGTGCACGAACCTTGATGCTACCTCGACCATCATCATACTCCGAGGCATCCATAATACCGCCTGTAATAAAGTCGGGTAAAAGGGCAGGGACGGGTTTCTTTTGAAGGATTGCAATTTCTGCCTCAAGAAGTTCAATAAAGTTATGAGGCAAAATCGTCGTTGAAAGACCAACCGCAATCCCATCAACTCCCAGCATCAAACCAAGCGGAATCTTGGCTGGCAAAAGAACTGGCTCTTTATTACGGCCATCATAACTGGGAACATAGGTTGTTACTTTGGGAGAGAAGAGATGTTCTCGCGCAAGCTTTGTGAGGCGACATTCAATATAACGGCCTGCTGCCGCTTCGTCACCTGTGAAGATATTACCGAAGTTCCCTTGGCCCTGGATAAGGTAACGCTTATTTGCCAGAGTAACAATAGCGTCCTTAATTGCAGCATCGCCATGTGGATGATAATGCATTGCATTACCGACAACACCGGCTACTTTCGAAAAGCGTCCATCATCTTTTTCCCACATTGCATGAAGAATGCGACGCTGAACAGGTTTAAGGCCATCTTCAACGGTTGGCAGAGCTCGATCACAAATTGAATAAGATGCAAACTGAAGGAAGTTTGCGTTCATCAATCGCCCAAAGGGACCGCGCGTGGTAACTTCTGGAATTTGAACAACCGCAGGCGTAGAGGGCTTACTCGGTACTTCAACGGGGTGGTCATCGGATATAGACTCCTGAGGATTAAAAACCTCAAAGAAATCATCCTGAATATCGTCGTTATTATCGTCTTGAATACGCATAGGTTTAAATTAACGAGACTTAGAATTCAGCAGTTGGTGTGATTGTGGCATTTTCTTGTGCTTCAAGCGCAGCCTTCTTCGTGGCTTCGCGTGCGGCTGTTTCAGCTTTAATCTTTGTCACAACGGCAGGCTCACGATAATGCGATTCTGCTTCACGGCCCGCAACTGGAAGATCATTAGCCATCGCGTGCTTAAGTTCATTTGCAGAATCTTTATCAAACCACCAATAAGCTGGAATGCTCAATTCATCACCACGCTTACCGAGCACATTGTCGGGGGTGCCAAACTTATTCCAATAGAGAAGACGTGTTGAACGGATAAACCATGCTAAAGCATATGGATGATCTGCGCAAACAATCTTATCAATGTCACGGAGAATTGCATTACGCTTTGCTAAGGAGAATTCAGCCTTTTGCGAATCAATTAACGCATCAACCGTTGGATTACTATAACCTGCGCGGTTAACACCTTGCTTTCGGGTCATATGCTTGCTGTGCCACATGGGTTCGGGATCACGGCGTAAGCCTCCAGAGAATGCGCAAAGCGTTGTTTCAAAGTCGTAGTTGCCGGCGATATTCATCCATTCACCGAAGTCAACACGCTTGATTGACATGGTAATACCCAAACGTGCGAGCGAGTTGTTGAAGACTGCAAGATACGTTTCGGCACCCTTGTCGTTGGTTAAAATGTTAACCACAAAAGGCTTCATCGTGACTTCTTTTGTAACAGGATCTTTAACAGGATATTCGAGCTTGCCAGTTTCCTTGTTAACGCGGAAGCCAGCCTGTGTTAAAAGTTGAAACGCCATATGCGGATTATATTCAACAAGCGCGGGCTTGTCATTGATATAAGCTGGATCATCATAGATATCTTCGAAGAAAGAACGATGTAAGTCATATGCACCGAACATCAAATCATTCACCATGCGGCTCTTGTCATAAAGGTGAGCAATGGCTTTACGCACGCGAATGTCATCATATGGCTTCTTACGCATATTCATAACAAGACCTTGGAAACCACACGGATTAAGATTGTGGACATTTTGTTTTACAATCCAGTTCTTGTCAAAGTCCTTACCCATGCTATCGATCGCCCACTGACGAGCAGAGTAGATCGCAATAACATCAATATCGCCCTTCTTGAAAGATTCAAAGGCATTGTTACGATCAAGGAAGAAGGGAATACGAATCTTTTCAAAATTGTAGAGCCCCTTGCCACTCGGCGTTTGGAAACACCACCAATCGGGGCGACGTTCCAAAACGATATAACGGCCTTCCTTATGTTCACCAATTTTGTAGGGACCACCAACAATAGGGAAGTTAAAGTTAATCGACTTGAATGCTTGGGCAAGAATCTTCAAATCGTAGATTTCGTCTTCAGTTAAAGGCTTGCTCGGTTGCTTATCAGCATCTTCGAATTGCTTTTTATATTCCTCTGCAGCTTCCTTCTTATAGTTCGAGAGGGTCGTTTTCGGCAACTCCTTAGAAACAAGCACAATGGAGTCATCAATAATCTTTTTAGGAAGAATGTAGAGACCTCCAATCGTAAGAAGATTTTGCCAATGAATTTCCTTACAGGTGAAACTAAGCGTGCGTTCATCAATAATGACGGGGGTGTCAATGTTGTGTAAAAGCACCTGATAGGCATTTGGACAGTAAACGTTCTTAATCGCATCAATCGTTGCTTTTACATCATAAGCGGTGACCGGCGTATTGTCACTCCAACGTGCACGTTCGTCAATGAAGAAGGTAAATGTCAACTTATCATCGCTGACTTCCCATTCGCGAGCCAAACTCGGTGCCAATTCGTCGGTAATCGAATCTGTTCCGAGAAGTGTTGGATACATCATCCCAAAAATCATATGGGAGAACGTATTGTTATCCATATAGGCATTAAAACTTTGAGGGGCTTGCGAGCCTGCATAAACCAACGTTCCACCAACTTCAGCATAAGGCGAAGCATAGGGATCGGGGCGCTCAACCCAATCAGGACCAGGGAAACGCTCTGCAACGGCAACAGAAGACATAAGCATAAAAAGGGTCGTAAGTGCAAGATTCTTTTTCATATCTAACAATTTTCTTTCGGTAAGATTGATTCGCTCAAAGCGAAAATAAAAATCATTATATAGTATATCAAAAGTAAGGGAAAATTGAAAGTAAATTATACGAAAGTAGAGCGATAGGAATATTGCACAATATAACCGCGGGGGTAAGAAGAGTACTTCTCAAAAGAAAGGATGTCAAAGAGGAAAGAAGAAGGATCATCAGCTTACGCCCCCCGGGGGGCGGCGCGCCAAAATGAAAAATGTCAGCGAATCCG
>JAZLBT010000025.1:0-41269 GCA_045613865.1 Candidatus Spyradenecus sp.
AGGTCTCCACAAAAGAAATACTGGAATTACAAGAAATTCTTGTTAATTACCCTAGACCCTCACAATACAACAAGGAACTCGTAGCATGAAAATATTCAACCTTTTTCCCCGTACCCCCCGCGATTTAACTTGCAATTCACATTCCTCAAAAAAATATGAATATTGCACAATATAACCGCGGGGGTAAGAAGAGTACTTCTCAAAAGAAAGGATGTCAAAGAGAAAAGAAGAAGGAACATCAGCTTACGCCCCCCACCCCGCCTTTAGCCACCCGCTATTGGAGTCTGGAGTATTGGTAGAGTGCTGGTCAAGTTATGAGCAGAGGTGGTGAGGAGGAATTGGCAACTGGAGTATTGAGAACTAACGGCGGGAGTATTGGTAGAGTGTTGGTCAAGTTTTGAGCAGAAGGGGATGGTTATTTTGTCTTTTTGTGAGGTAATTTTTAATTTGTGTTGAGATATCTTGATTTTTCAATGGGTTATACGTTTTTATTGGCTTTAAATTTTAAGGCGATAGATCTTGTTTTTCAAACCGTATTGTTTTGCGTTTGAAATCAATAGGGTTTGACGATCAAATCAATGCGGTTTGAAGGTCAAATCAATACGGTTTGAAATTCAAATCAATAGATTTCATTTTTTCAACCGATTGTACTATGGGAGAGTGTGATAAATATTGCCACTCCAATCTTTTTCCAACCATCGTTTTTCACACTCTAAATGGATAGTAAAAATGGCCAGATTGTACTATGACGCACCCCTAAAAAAAAAAGTACAAAATGCGTTAAATTGAAACAATAGGGTTTGAAATGGGGGTTTAATAAACTCGCTATAAATAAGCAAAGATGTTTGCTGATGGAGTTTTTAAGGCGTGTTATCCTCCCTATATATAAAAAGGAGTGTGGGAATTACATATAGGAAGTGCGGGTAATAAGGAGTGCGGGATTATATTAGGGAGTGCGGGTAATAGGAAGTGTGGGTAATAGGAAGTGTGGAAATTATTTTTCGACGAGGCGCTCGTAAGCGGCATTGATTTCTGCCATACGGTCATTCGCTTGTTTGATCATTGCCTCAGGAAGACCTTGCGCATGGAGTCGATCGGGGTGGAGTTCTTTAACCTTTTGACGATAGGCGCGTTTGATTTCTTCGTTGGTGGCGTTTTCACTAAGTCCGAATTGGCTGAGGTCTTGTCGACGCTGTTGGTTGGGTGTAGGGCGGGTATGGGTGTTGGTGTGGTGATAGCTGGCGGTGGGACCAAGGATTTGGTCGAGGAGCATGCGGGGAATGCCAAAGGCACGGCCTGCAATCATGAGGAGTTGGCGTTTGGTGGAGTCGATGCGACCATTTTCTGCCATGGCAACGCGGATGAGCCAGCGGAAGGTGAGCCAACGGAATTCAAAGCTATAGCCGCTACGTGTAAAGCGGAAGAGGGCTTCATCAAAGGTGTCGGGTTGATTTTTTGTTTCGATAAAGCATTGTTTGGCGAAGTGGAGTTCGTCAGGGGTGAGGTTGAGTTCGCGGAAGATGTTTTCGATTGTGGCGATTTCACTTTCGCTAATGCGGCCATCGGCTTTTGCGATGCGTGCAACGAGTGGCATGAGCATGGAGAGGTAGTGCAGGTTGCCACGGTTGGTGTTGTTATAGTTATTGGAGGTGGCGGCGGTTTGGAGGAGTGGACGAATGAGTCGCGTCCAGATGAAGCGAAAGATGGTGATGGCAATGATGAGTCGAAAGATGAAGCTCATGGGGTGTCCTTAGGCCTCGGTGGAGGTGTTGAGGCGTTGTTGCATGTCAAAAGCAGAGATGGCGGTGAAGAGTTCGTCGAGTGCACCTTCCATCACGCGGTCAAGGGAGTAGAGGGTAAGACCGATGCGGTGATCGGTCAGTCGGTTTTGAGGGAAGTTGTAGGTGCGGATGCGTTGGCTGCGGTCGCCGCTCCCACGGAGGGTGAGTCGAGTTGCGCCGGCTTTCGCTTCTTCCGCCTGGCGGCGTGCATCGAGGATGCGGGATTTGAGTACAGCGAGGGCTTTTTCTTTATTGCGGTGTTGGGAGCGTTCGTCTTGGCATTGTGCGACGATGCCTGTAGGCAGGTGGGTGATGCGAATGGCGGAATAGGTTGTATTCACGCCTTGACCACCGTGGCCCCCTGCGCAGAAGATGTCGATGCGGAGTTCTGATTCGGGAATATCGATGTCGTCTTCTTCATCGGCTTCTGGGAGGACGATGACTGTAGCAGCAGAGGTATGGATACGACCTTGTGTTTCGGTGACGGGGATGCGTTGTACGCGGTGGCCACCGCTTTCAAAGCGGAATCGACCATAGGGTTGTTCGCCATCGCAGATGGTGAAGATGACTTCTTTATATCCGCCGAGGTTGTTTTGTGAAGCATCCATAACGCGGATGGTGTAGCCATTCATTTCACACCAACGCGAGTACATGCGGAAGAGGTCTCCCGCGAAGAGTGCGGCTTCATCACCACCGGTGCCTGCGCGGATTTCAACCATTGCGTTGTGGTCGTCGAGGGGGTCGACGGGCAGGAGTGCGCGCATGAGGCGTTCTTCAGCTTCAGGAAGTGCTGCGGTGGCGGTGGTGATTTCTTCTTGCGCCATTTCTGCCATTTCGGGATCGGCGAGCATTTCTTGTGCGGCAGAAAGGTTGTCGATATGTGCGAAGTAGGCCTCGGCTGCGAGCGCAATTTTGCGGAGTGCAGTATGTTCGCGGAGAACTTCACGGTAGCGTGCACGATTGCCGGTGACTGCGGGATCGGAGAGTTGTTCTTCGAGTTGGGAGAGTTGTGCGCAGCGAGCTTCAATAGCACTTCGGTCAATCATGGGGTACCTCTTCAGGGGTGGGTTTTGAGGTGTAGGTTAAAAAAGAGCCGGCTCTACGCAGATACGCAAGCCGGCTTTTTAAGACGAAATCCGCTAGGATTATTTCTTGCCATAACGCTGCATGAACTTGTCAATGCGGCCTTCGGTATCCATCACGGTCTTCTTGCCAGTGTAGTAAGGGTGGCAAGCAGAGCAGACGTTGCAAGACATCGTCTTGACTGTGGAACGGGTCTGAATCACATTACCACATGCGCAAGTGATGGTTGCGTCTTCGTACTTAGGGTGAATGTCTTTCTTCATAATCAAAGAGCCTTTCTATCCTCGAAAAAGTCCATCCATAATATCACATCTCACTTGACGCGTCAAGTATTAATCCGCAGAAAGACTAAAAAAGGATACTTTTGAATCGCACCTTCCTATTTAAAGATATTAGGAAGGGTTGGCGGGGGTAATAAAAAAGTTGTAAAGACGCAAAAAAAGTCTTGACCGTGTTTCTTTTTTTCGCTATTCTATCTCTTATGAACACGAAAGCCTTTTACTTTTACTTTACATTTAGCACGTCCGCGCACCGCTCGGGCATCTGATTGTTGGTAAGCAAGAGGATGGATACTTGAACGGCCGCGCTCCCAAAGACAAGGGTGTGCGGTTTTTAATTAAAAAGGAATAATGAAATGATTATTATTATGAAGCCAACGGCATCGCAAGCAGATGTGCAGACGATTTGCGA
Organism: Candidatus Spyradenecus sp.; assembly: GCA_045613865.1. Classification (GTDB taxonomy): domain Bacteria; phylum Verrucomicrobiota; class Kiritimatiellia; order RFP12; family DVOR01; genus Spyradenecus. The sequence goes on from JAZLBT010000025.1 coordinate 3,555, forward strand.
TTGGATTTCTTCGCTCCGATATCAACCGCGTGTGACGACAGGAACCGAACAAACGGTTATCGCATGCATCGGTAATGAAGTAAATCCGCAAACCGTTGCTCAACTCCAAGCCCTCGATACTGTTCAGGAAATCATTCACGTGAGTAAGAAATATAAATTAGTTTCTCGCGATTACCAGCCCGAAGACACTGTGATTGAAGTCAAAGGTGTCAAGATCGGTGGCGGTAATATTCCAATTATGGCAGGTCCTTGCGCGGTTGAAAGCTATGACCAGTTCCACGCCGTTGTTTCTGATCTCGTTGCACTCGGCATTCGCGTGATTCGTGCAATGGTTTACAAGCCGCGTACGTCGACCTATGACTTCCAGGGGTTGAAGGATGAGGGTATTCGCGTGCTTCGTGAAGTGAAGAAGGATTTCCCTGATGTTGCTTTCATCACAGAAGTGCCGGGTCCGATGCAGATCGATGGCTTGATGGATGTCGTGGATATCTTCCAGGTGGGCGCTCGTAACTCGCAGAACTATGATTTGCTCGAACACCTCGGTAAGTCGGGCAAGCCGGTGATTCTCAAGCGCGGTATGGCTGGCACGGTTGAAGAATGGCTTCAGTCTGCAGAATATTTGATGGCTAATGGTTGTAAGGAGGTCATCCTTTGCGAACGCGGTATTCGTACGTATGAAACGATTACGCGTAACACGCTCGACCTCGGCGCATTGGCTGCAGTGAAGCGTTTGACGCACTTGCCGGTGATTGCAGACCCCTCGCATGGTGGCGGCAAGCTCGAACTCGTAGTGCCGTTGTCGAAGGCTGCTCTCGGTGCTGGTTGCGACGGCTTGCTCGTTGAAACGCATCCCGATCCGAAGCATGCTTACTCGGATGCCGCTCAGCAGATTCCTTCGGGCGCATTTGCTGAATATATTAAGGCCATTAAGCCTTGGCACGAGTTGGCCTGCACGGACCGCTAAGTGGGCGTGCAAGGGGCGTAAAGGAGGTTGTCTTTACGCCCCTTTTTCTTTTCACAGCTTTTTACATCGACGCTTATGAATCTCTATTATCTCGGTCCTGAAGAAACGTTTTCGCATCGCACTGCTACGCATATGGCGCATCCTGATGATGTGCTCGTGTCGTGTCTCGATTTCCAGGATATTTTTAATCGTTTGGCGATGGATCCTGGAAGCGCAGCAATTGTTCCTTTTGAGAATACGACGCGCGGTCCCGTGACCGAGGTGATGGATTTAATGGCGGAGCATCCGCATGTTTATGCAACGGAGTGTTGTACGGTGCCCGTGCATCAGCATTTGTTGACGCATGATTTGACAACGCCCATCACTGCGATTTTGTCAAAGGAAGAGGCTCTCGCACAGTGCCGATCGACGTTGCATAAGCTTTTCCCTGGGGTGCGGTTGGTGTCTGTGTCATCGACGGCAGAGGCTGCACGTCAAGCCTCGAAGGATCCCACGATTGCCGCCGTTGCGGGCGAGTCCACGGCAAAGCGTTATGGATTGGTGCTTCGTCGTTTTGAAATTCAGGATGTGAAGAGTAATACGACGCGCTTTTTCCGTGTAGAGTCGCGTGTGTCGATGAATCGTGTTATTTACAGTGGGTCTAATTGTGCATGTGGCGTTTTGCCGCCAACGCATGCATTGCTTTATGTACGGATCGAGGATCGCCCGGGGTCGTTGTTGAAGTTGCTCGAACCGTTGAAGGGAATTGATTTAACCTTTATTCAGTCGCGTCCGTTACCCAATAAGAAGTGGGAGTATGGATTTTTCCTTGAGCTTCTCACAGGAAATGTTGCAACGCCATTGAATGCGATCTTAACGTTGATTGAAAAAGAGGTTCGCTCGGTGCGTTTGTTGGGCTCGTATAACATTCGCACGCGGTTGATTTCGCCAAGTGCAAATAATACAACGGCACTTTCGAGCTTGCGTGCGATGATTATTGATATTGATCGCCAGATTATTCGTTCGTTTATCGCACGTCAGAAGCACGCGCTCAACCCATCGCTCTATTCGCACACAGAAGCCGTGTCGATGCATAAGGTCGCAGAGGCTATTGCAACGGAGAGCCCAAAGCGTCAACGTCTCTTGCGGCGGTTTTATTTAAATGAGATTTTGCCCCTCTTGGTTGAACCAGGAGAGGATAGTGATCCGCGCGATACGTTATATACGGATACGGATGTGCTTGCTGCGTTGATTCGTCGTTGCCGTTTCTCGTCAAAGGTGATTGCACGCAAGCAAGTTGAACTCGCACCAACGATTCGTGCGGCAGTTGATACGCGCGATCCATTGAAGGTTGAAGCCGCACTTCTCAATCAAGAAGTCGAAGATCGCGTGGTTGAAAATGCCGCCAACCTTTATCGCGAAGAAGGCGCAAATGATGAACAAGTCGAAACGATGCGAACCATTTATCGCACGATCATCATTCCACTCTCGCGTTTGATTCAAGTTTACGATATTCTCAATAATAGTTAACGAGAACGCTCAATGGCACGCACCATTCTTCATATCGACATGGATGCGTTCTTCGCAGCCATTGAGCAACATGATCATCCCGAATGGCGTGGGAAGCCGGTCATTGTTGGAGCGGACCCGCAGCAACGTGGGGTGGTTTCAACATGTTCGTATGAGGCGCGCACCTTTGGCGTTCACTCGGCGATGCCGTCACGTCAGGCGTATGAGCTTTGTCCGCAAGGGATTTTTGTTCGTCCGCGCATGGAGCGTTATCAAGCGGTTAGCGATCAGGTCTTTCAGATTTTTGAAACATTTACCCCGTTGATTGAGGCGTTGAGTGTTGATGAGGCGTTTTTGGATGTGAGTGGATGTTTGCGTCTCTTTGGAACACCGCAGGAGATTGCAACGCAGATTCAGTCGCGCATTTTCAACACACTCGGTCTCACGTGTAGTATTGGGATTGCACCCAATAAATTTCTCGCCAAGCTCGCAAGTGAAGAACGCAAGCCCAATGGCATTTTCACTGTGCCACAAGAGCAGGCACGGCTTCTCTCATGGCTCGGGAGTAAACCCTTGCAAGATCTTTGGGGTGTTGGCCCCAAGCTCGCCGCGCATCTCAAGACAAAGGGGCTGCACACGGTTCGCGATTTGCAGAGTTGCAATCCTGTTTCTTTGGAGGCATGGACGACTCCGCTCACCGCACAGCATCTCACCGCCATTGCCTTCGGTCGCGATGAGCGACCTGTTGAGGTTGAACGCGAGGAGAAGTCCTTCTCACGTGAGCATACTTACCGTTCGGATGTTTGCGATCGTGAGACGTTGCGCGCGGAGCTCAAGTGGATTGCGGAGGATGTTGGGCGGCGTTTGCGCGAACATCATCTTTGGGCACGATGTGCGAAGATTAAGATTCGTTATGCTGGATTTCGCACAGTCACACGTCAGCGACTCTTTGCACACCCCGTATGTGATGACTTCGCACTCCGTGATATGGCTTGGTCATTGCTCGATTGTCATCTCGAGGCCGATATCCCCGTGCGTTTGATTGGTTTTGGCGTCGAGCAATTTCTAAATTCTCCACACCTTCCCAAAGAAGAAGACCTCTTCTCCCGTTTTGAAGATTCCACGCCGCCTCGGGAGCGCCAAGAACGTCTCTCGCACACCCTCGATCGTTTGCGTCAGCGCTATCACGACCAAATCAAGTAAATCTTCCCACAATAAAACCAATCATGGGAAGAAATCTCTTGCATTTTATCCCCCAAAAGAAGTATAATATAAGGCGTCTTACCATTTGTATTTGTACGTGTGTACAAAGCTAGAAATGGATGCTTAATTACAATGACACATTCTAAGGAGCATAAAATGAGCTGCTGTGAAGCCCTCAAGAAGATTACAAACCCCGAACTCCTCGCTTGGGTAAAGGAATTTGCTTGCCACGCAACCCCTGACAAAATTGTCGTTTGCAATGGCACCCAAGAAGAATATGACGCTCTCGCTGAAGCTGAAGTCGCACGCGGTGCTTGGATCAAGCTCGATCCCGTTAAGCGCCCCGGCTGCCACCTCGTCCGCTCGCACGAATCCGACGTGGCTCGCGTTGAAGGCCGCACCTACATCTGCTGCAAGAACAAGGAAGACGCAGGTCCGACCAACAACTGGATGGATCCTACCGAAATGAAGGCTATCATGTGGGAACTCTATAAGGGTTGCATGAAGGGTCGTACCCTCTATGTTATCCCCTACTCCATGGGCCCCATCGGTTCGCCTCTCGCTAAGCTCGGCGTTGAACTCACCGACTCCCCTTACGTCGTTTGCAACATGCGCATCATGACCCGTATGGGTGATGCCGCTCTTGATCTCATCAACAAGGGCGCTGAATTCGTGAAGTGCTACCACTCTGTTGGCGCTCCTCTCGAACCCGGCCAAGAAGACGTCGCATGGCCTTGCGCTCCGATGGAAAAGAAGTACATCACTCAGTTCACTGATCCGGGTGAAGAAGCTATCTGGTCCTTCGGTTCCGGTTACGGCGGTAACGCTCTCCTCGGTAAGAAGTGCTTCGCTCTCCGTATCGCTTCCGCTCTCGCTAAGAAGGAAGGTTGGATGGCTGAACACATGCTCATCCTCAAGCTTAACAGCCCTGAAGCTAAGAGCTACTACGTCACCGCTGCATTCCCCTCTGCTTGCGGTAAGACCAACCTCGCTATGATGCTTCCTACCCTCCCCGGCTGGAAGGTTGAAACCTGCGGTGACGATATCGCATGGATTCACGCTGACAAGACCACCGGTAAGCTCCACGCTATCAACCCTGAAAACGGCTTCTTCGGCGTTGCTCCCGGTACCTCCAAGGTCTCCAACCCCAACGCTCTCGAAGCATGCCGCGCAAACACCATCTTCACCAACGTTGTTCTCACCGATGACGGCGATGTGTGGTGGGAAGACATGGGCGTTCCTGCTCCTGCTCACGGCATCGACTGGAAGGGTAACGATTGCTACGCTTCTAAGGAAAAGCCCAACAAGATGGTCGCTTCTCCCGATGGCACCGGCGAATTCATCAAGGCTGCTCACCCCAACTCCCGCTTCACGGCTCCCGCTGATCAGTGCCCCGTAATCGCTAAGGAATGGGATGCTCCTGAAGGCGTTCCTGTTGACGCAATCCTCTTCGGCGGTCGTCGCCCCTCCACCATTCCTTTGGTGAACATGGCTACCGACTGGGCACACGGCGTTTACATGGGCTCCGCTGCAGGTTCCGAAGTGACCGCTGCTGTTATCTCCGACCAGATCGGTCAGGTTCGTCGTGACCCCATGGCAATGTTGCCCTTCTGCGGTTACAACATGGCTGACTACTTCGCACACTGGCTCAAGATGGCTGACAAGATCGATGCTGACAAGCTCCCGAAGGTCTTCTTCGTGAACTGGTTCCGCAAGGACGCAGACGGCAACTTCATGTGGCCTGGCTTCGGTGAAAACTCCCGCGTTCTCAAGTGGGTCTGCGAAGCAATCGAAGGTAAGGCAAAGACCAAGGTCACGCCTATCGGTATCATGCCGACCGACGATGCAATCGATTTGGAAGGTTGCGAAACCACTCCTGAAACCCTCAAGGAACTCCTCACCGTCGACGTCGAAGGTTGGAAGCAGGAAGTTGCTGGCGTTAAGGAATCTTGGGAAAAGTTCGGCGATCGTATTCCCGCTGCCCTTATGGCAAAGCTCGAAGAAATCACCGCTGCTCTCAACAAGTAAGTGTTGATTCCTTCTCAAAAAAAGAGCGCCCTCACGGGTGCTCTTTTTTTCGTCTTATGTGTGCGTTCACTCTCTCGTACATAAGAAAGTGAACGGATGACGATCATCAATTCTTTTTTTCGACAATTCTAAAATTTTGTGTTATAATATGAGGCATTATGAAACGAATTGGAATTATTGGATCTGGACGTTTTGGTGAAGCACTTGTGCAGGCGTTGTCTACACAGGGCGCAGAAGTTATCCTCATGGATATGGATCGTCTCAAAATCCGTGATTTATCTGAATATGTTTCTAAAGCCTTTGAAGGGGATGCAACCAATATTCATACCCTTGAAGATGCAGGTTTTGCAACCTGTGATACAGTGGTTGTCGCAATTGGTGAAAACATTGAAGGTAGTATCATGGCGACCGTCAATTGTAAGGACCTCGGCGTACGAACCATTGTCGCAAAGGCTTCAACAGAAATGCATGGCCGTATCTTACGTCGTGTCGGCGCTGATGTTGTGATCTTCCCCAATCGCGATCGTGCGCAACGATTAGCGCGTAGCTTGATGACTACAAGCCAGGTCGACCTCTTTGAAATTGGTGATGGCGTTTATACCGCAGAGATCGCGGTTCCTGAAGCACTTGCAGATAAAACACTCGCAGAAACAGATGTTCGTAATCGTTATGACATCACCGTGCTTGCTGTTCGTCGACTCGACGATGTTGATCCCGCTGCACCCCGTCACTTGATTATCCCCCGACCGGATATGCCCATTCGAATCGATGATCGCTTGATCATTTTTGGAACCTCTGAACAAATCGAAGAGTTCTCGCAGGCCTAAAGGAGAAACGACGATGGAAGAGATGCCCATTTTTCGACGCGCAACATTAGAAGATGTCTTCGCAATCCATGCGTTGATACAAGCCTATCCGCATGAGCTTATCTTGCGACCGATCAACAATATTGTTGAAAATATCGATCGTTTTACGGTAGGTTACAAAGACAATCAGCTTGTCGCATGTGCATGTTGGCAAATTCTTCCAGAAATTGGATGTCCTGAAGGCGCAACGGTTGAACTTCAATCCGTTGCAGTGCATAAAGCCTTTCGCGGGCATGGCATTGGCGAACGACTCGTTCGTTATGTGCTTCAACGCATCTCAGGTTTTAAGCCGCGTCAGGCAATCGTCTTGACTTTTGCTCCGAACTTCTTCGGTAAGCTTGGTTTCCAACAGATCGACAAGTCCAAAATCATTCATAAAATCTATCGCGGTTGCATTTATTGCACAAAGCACACGAATCCTTTCACGTGTCCAGAAATTGCAATGGCGCTCCAAATGTAATGTCATCTTTATAACCCCTTTGGAACGCGACCCTTCTGCAATGGATCGCCTCGATAGCTTATCAAATCCCTTTATTAAAAAACCTTCGCGTGAGTAGGAAAAAAGATATGGAACAACCGAATCTTGAACGTTTTTCACCAGAAGCCGCATCGGTCTTGCGACAGGCTCAAATTGAAGCCCGCTCAATGAAGCATGATCATGTTGGCACCGAACATATTGTCTTAGCATGTTGTGTCGTTGATTGTGATGCTCGCCCCATTCTTGAGGCGTTTAACACGTCTGTTAACGATTTGCGTATTCGTATTGAGGCGCAAACCTCTACCGGAGGCATCGCTGAAGAACTCCCCTCCGGGAAACTCCCATGGTCTCAACGTGCGCTCAAGGCTTGTGATCTTGCACTCTTTGCCGCTGAAAGTCGTGATGTGTCTCCATGTACATCGCGTTTTCTCCTTTTTGCCGTTGTTGCAGAAGGCATCGGGATTGGTGCGCTCATCTTGCGTCAATTGGGTTTAATTCGTGAGACGTTAGAACCCTATTTGCCTCAAACAGATGCAACGGAAGCTTCGATGCCTTCGTCTGGTATGCCCACACCAGAAAAACCTGCAACACCCAAGCAAATGCCAAACGTTCCGCAAAGTGCACAAAAGACGCCAGCGCTTGACACCTTTGGCCGCGACTTAACTGCACTTGCAAGCGAAGAGAAGTTAGACCCCGTCATCGGACGTAACGCCGAACTAAAACGCCTTATTCAAATCCTTTGTCGCCGAAGCAAGAATAATGCTGTTTTGATTGGTGAAGCAGGTGTTGGTAAAACCGCCGTTGTTGAAGGGCTTGCCCAAGCCATTGCAAGCGGGAGCGTCCCCGAAGCAATGTTAGGTAAGCGTGTTGTAGCATTGGATATGGCGTTGCTTGTTGCTGGTACGCAGTATCGTGGCCAATTTGAAGAACGTTTGAAGCGTGTCATTGATGAGGTCGCACGTTCTGGGAAGATTATTCTTTTCCTTGACGAACTTCATACGATTGTCGGTGCAGGCGGTTCTGAAGGCGCAATGGATGCAGCAAATATCATCAAGCCCGCACTCGCACGTGGAGAGTTTCAGTGTATCGGCGCAACCACCCTCAATGAATATCGTAAGGGAATTGAAAAAGATGCCGCACTCGAGCGTCGTTTCCAAACCGTTATGGTTGAAGAACCAACCCAACAGCAGGCGATTGAGATTCTTACGGGAATTGCACCCAAATATGCCGCCCACCATAACGTCCACTACACGCCAAAAGCGTTAGAAGCCGCGGTCACCCTCTCTGCGCGTTATCAACCTGCACGTCAGCTTCCCGATAAGGCCATTGATGCCATTGACGAAACGGGTTCTCAGCTTCGTCTCGCGGTTGCCATGCGCCCTGACAAGCTCAAGACGTTAGAACAAAAAGCGAAGGACTATCGCAAACAGAAGGAAGCCGCCATCGCACGTGATGACTTTGATTGTGCGGCAACCTTACGTCAAAAGGAAGTCACCGCGCGTGAAGCCTTCGAACAAGCCTTGACGGCTTGGAAAAATGAACAATCTTCATCTCCTATCACCGTAACAGAAGATGCAATCGCACAAACGATTGCCACAATGACAGGTGTCCCTGTCAGTCAAATGACCGAAGGTGATCGCCAACGAATGATGGCATTGGAATCCGAGCTCAATAGCCGTGTCATTGGTCAGAGTGATGCAGTTTCCGCAATTGCACGCGCCCTTCGCCGTGCACGTGCAGGAATGAAAGATCCCGCTCGCCCTATCGGCTCATTCCTCTTTCTTGGTCCTTCTGGTGTTGGCAAGACCTACCTTGCAAAGGAACTCGCACGTGCCGTCTTTGGTGATATAAAGGCGTTACTTCAGATTGATATGTCTGAATATATGGAAAAGCACACGGTTAGCCGTTTGGTAGGCTCTCCACCTGGATATGTTGGTCACGAAGAGGGTGGGCAATTAACCGAACGTGTTCGCCGTCGCCCCTACTCGGTCGTTCTCTTCGACGAAATTGAAAAAGCGCATCCTGATGTCACCAATATGTTACTTCAGATATTGGAAGAAGGTTGCCTTACCGATGGCCTCGGTCGTCGGATTGATTTCCGCAATACCGTCATTATTCTCACATCAAATATTGGCTGTAACTTTGCAGGAGAAGCTCCGACCGTCGGATTTATCCCTGGTGAACAGTCCAAGGGCGTTCTCATGGCGCACGATGCCTTACAAGGTAAGATCATGGGGGAACTCAAGAAGACGTTGAAGCCAGAACTTCTAAATCGCTTTGATGAAACGATTGTCTTCCATGCGCTTGATGAACAGGCAATGAAGCGCATTCTTGAGCTTGAGCTTAATCATGTTCGCGAACGTCTTGCACAGCAAGCCATCACCTTTGAACTCTCGCCTGAAGCCTATGAAATTATCATCGCTCAAGGCTTCCAGTTTGAACAAGGTGCTCGCCCCTTGCGCCGCACGGTGGAACGTCTTATCGAAGATCCGCTTGCAGATGTTCTCTTGCAAGAAGGCCGCCTTGACGGGCATTACATCTTGACGCCTGGCGCCATCTCGCCGTCTGGAGAGAAGACGCTCGTGGCAACACTTGCAAAGCCGCAGAAGGCACAACGTAAAGCCCCGAAGCGCAAGACGCCAACACGTAAACGGACGGCCACTCGTAAGGTTGAAAGCAAAACGCGTTAAACGTTGCGATGCTTCATACAAACCGTACATAAAAAAGAGGCCTCAACATCGAGGCCTCTTTTTTGATTGTCGTCAAGCAACCGATTAAGTATAACGCAATACTTCATCAACAGTTGTGTACGCATCGAGCACATTACGGATTGCGTCTTCACGCATTGTACGCATGCCAAGTTCACGCGCCTTTTCGCGAATAACGAGCGTTGGCTCCTTTGCATTGATCAACTCACGAATCGGGTTGCTCATACGCAAGAATTCAAAGACGCCCTTACGACCTTTATAACCCGTGGCGTTACAAATCTTACATCCTTTACCGAATGCAAACTTGCGATTGCCGATATCGGCACGCGTGAGGCCCAAACGAGAAATCGCATCATCGTCTGGATCATACAACGTCTTACAACCCGCACAGCATGTACGCACAAGACGTTGTGCAAGCACCGCTTGCAAAGTCGAAGAGATCAAGTATGGCGCCACATTCATATCCACCAAACGCGTCACCGCACCTGCAGCATCGTTGGTGTGGAGCGTGGAGAACACAAAGTGACCCGTGAGTGCTGCCTGAACCGCAATTTCAGCCGTTTCCAAGTCACGAATTTCGCCGACCATAATCACATCAGGGTCTTGACGCAAGAAGGCACGAAGCACCTTTGCGAAGGTATTCCCCTGTTGTGGATTGATAGGCACCTGAACAAGGCCCTCAATATCATATTCAACAGGTTCTTCTGCTGTGAGAATCTTTGTATCAGGCTTATTAATCGCACGAAGACAAGAATACAACGTTGTCGTCTTACCCGAACCCGTTGGTCCCGTTACGATGAAAATACCATTTGGCTTTTCGATATCCATGGTAATTCCCTCATAGATATCTTCTGGCAAACCAATATTTTCAAGGTCAAGCGACACCGAAGAACGGTCTAACACACGAAGCACGACAGACTCGCCATGCACCGTCGGCAAGCACGAAACACGAAGGTCAACCTGACGGCCTGCAACCGTTAACGCAATACGACCGTCTTGCGGCACACGGCGTTCTGCAATATTCAAGTTGGAAAGCACTTTAATACGCGAAATAATCGGCAACGCCATCGACAATGGAGGCGGATTCATTTCATAAAGTGCGCCGTCAACGCGATAACGAATCTTGAAGTCTTTTTCAAATGGTTCGATATGAATATCGGATGCGCGGTCTGTGATTGCCTGATAAAGCACAAGGTTAACGAAGCGAATCACAGGTGCAGAAGCTGCCGCACTTTCGATTCCCTTCTCATCCTCTTCACCAAGCCCATCAAATTCACTCATGTCTTCAATGAGTGCATCCGAAGCTTCTGCGCCCGAGAAATACTCATCAATAACTGCCTTGAGCGCCGCCTGCGGCACAAAGACAAAACGAATTTCTCGTGACAACAAGAAGGTTAATTCATCAATGACATCCGTTTCAACCAAATCAGAGGTTGCGAACGTTGCATAATCTGGTGTAGCTTCAACAGGTACGAGCGAATGTGTACGTACACTCGTCACGGGGATGAGGTTTTTCAACTCCTCATCAAATTCGACCGTCGAGATATCAATCACATCCGTCCCTTGGCTACCTGCCATGAGCGAAAGAATGTCCTCTTCGGAAAGCGCACCAGTTTCAAGGATTTGCGCCTTATAAGGCGTACCATCGGTGAGATTCGCCCGCACCATTGTTTGGGCTTGCTCTTCATCGATAAAACCATTTTCGAGCACAAGCTCGACTAATGGTGGAAGTTGGAATCCATCCATTTTATTCTCCCATCATTTCCTTGAGCTTCTGAACCGTTGTTTCGGGGTCCTGAGCCTTTGTGACAAGGTCTTCGTAAGAAATCTTACCTTCAGAGTAAAGATTCAACAACGACGTATCGAGTGTCACCATACCATACTTTGCACCCGTCTGAATATCGGAGTTAATCTGGAAGGTCTTATTATCACGAATACGCGAACGAATCGACGGCGTGCTCATCATGATTTCAAACGCCGCACAACGTCCCTTACCGCCCTTGTCTGCACGCGGCAAGAGCACCTGCGAAATCACTGCCACGAGCGACATAGAGAGCTGCGTACGCACCTGTTCCTGCTGGTTTGTGGGGAAGGAGTCAATAATACGGTCAACCGTTGATGCTGCCCCTGTCGTGTGAAGTGTACCAAAGACCAAGTGGCCTGTTTCTGCAGCGGAAATAGCAGCAGAGATGGTTTCCAAGTCACGCATTTCACCCACGAGAATCACATCGGGGTCTTGACGAAGTGCACGACGAATCGCCTCTGCGAAGGACGGAACATCTGCCCCAACCTCACGTTGCGTTACTAGCGACTTCTTCGAGTGGTGATAGAATTCGATCGGGTCTTCAATTGTGATGATGTGGCAATCGCGATCGCTATTAATGATATTCAACATCGAAGCAAGCGTTGTCGACTTACCCGAACCCGTTGGGCCCGTCACAAGAATCAAACCACGCGGCTTGTAGAGCAATTCATGCACTGCTTCTGGCAAACCTAATTGTTCAAGCGTCAAAATTGCAGAAGGAATCTGACGTAAAACCAAACCATAATTGTGGCGTTCCTTAAAGATGGACACACGGAAACGCGCTGCTTCCGAGAAGGCAAGACCAAAGTCTGCGCCGCCATTCTTTTCAACCTCTTCAAGCTGTTCCTCATTTGCGATTTCAAGGAGCATCTTTGCGGTATCTGCAGCGGTGAACTCAGGGCAATCAAGAGGTTCAAGTGCACCCGAGCAACGCAACACAGGCGGACGACCCACGCGAATATGTAAGTCCGATGCGCCCTCATCAACAGCCGCCTGCATGAGGTCATTCATTGTAATCTCAGTTACGGCCTGTTCAGCCAAAGTGTGGATATCGACGTGACTCATTCTTCATCTCCCATCGTTACGCGGAGGACTTCCTCCAACGTTGTCATACCAGAGGCAACCTTTAACATGCCGTCTTCACGCAAAGTACGCATCCCCATTTCACGAACGCGAGCACGCAATTCGATTGCCGGGGCCTTATCAAAAATCATACGCTGTACTGTATCGTCAACCGTAAAGATTTCAAAGAGACCCTTACGACCCTTATAACCCGAACGATTACAAACCGGACATCCAGCACCCTTAAACATCTGCATCGTGTCAGCATTCTTCGCCATTGTTCCGAGCATCTTACGTTCACGATCTGTTGGAACATACTCTTGACGACACTTTTCGCAAATAGCTCGCACCAAACGCTGTGCCATTGCAGCACGCAATGCCGAGGCAACCAAGAAGGGCTTCATACCAATATCTGTCAAACGTGTCACCGCAGACGGTGCATCGTTGGTGTGAAGCGTTGAGAACACCAAGTGACCCGTGAGAGCAGCTTCCATTGCAATTTCAGCCGTCTCATGGTCACGAATTTCACCGATCATCACAATATTGGGAGCCTGACGCAAAATTGAACGAAGTGCTGCCGAGAAGTCAAGCCCAACTGCACGATTCACCTGCACCTGGTTAATACCACTCAACTGATATTCTACCGGGTCTTCAACCGTAATCAACTTCTTGTCGGGTCGGTTAATCTGTCCCAAGCAAGCATACAACGTTGTCGTCTTACCCGAACCCGTCGGACCCGTCACAAGAATCACTCCATCCGGCAAACCAATCAAACGTTCAAACTTTGCCTGGTCATCCGAGAGGAAGCCTAACTGCGGCAAACCAAGTGCGAGATTCTGTTTATCCAAAATACGCATAACGATGGATTCGCCAAAGTTCGTCGGCACCGTACTCACACGAAGGTCCAACTCACGTTCGCCAACCTTAATCTGAATACGACCGTCCTGCGGAATGCGACGCTCCGACAAGTCCATGTTTGACATCAACTTCAAACGCGAAATGATTGCCCCTTGCAAACGTTTTGGAGGGTCTTCCATTTCACGCAATGCGCCATCGATACGGAAGCGCACACGGAAACGCTTTTCCTGAGGCTCGATATGAATATCGGAAGCCTTCATCTTACACGCATCCATGAGAATCAAATTCACGAGACGGATCACAGGCGCGTCATCATCATCATCCGAGCCCTCATCAATCATCTCCGTGCGCTGCGAAACAAGACCGCCATCATCCGTTGCATTCGGATCAAACGTCAATGGATAGAACTTCTCCAACAACCGACGAATATCCCCCGTTGGAACAACAACGAAATCTGCGATTCTTCCATTGAGCTTATAACGAATTGCATCCTGCGCATCATAATTTGCGGGATCGCAAATAGCAACCATCACCGTGTCGCCATCATCTTGCAACGGCACAGCCATAAACTTACGTGCGGTATTTGCATCCAACAAATGCGTCACCTCAACAGGAATATCATCCCCATCAACCGAGGCAAACGGCATCCCAAATTGTTCTGCTAATGTGCCGAGGACATCTTCTTCTGACACAGTCCCCTTTGCAATAAGCCAATCAAGGGGTGTCTGCCCATCATCACGTTGGGCGGTGAGCGCCTCTGCTACTTGATCCTCTGTCAAATAGCCCGTCTCTTGCAATACTTGCAAAGCATATTCATCATTCGTTGTCACAGTTCGGTCTCTCCGAAAGTATTCATCGATTCTTGATGTACTATAGCAAAAAAAATGCAAAACCTCAAGCCTTTTCCACACTTATATTATAATAAAACGACATACACTTACAACACCCTACTCCCTCCACCAACACAAAAAAAGCCGGGACGTTCATTCGAACATCCCGACACTTTAAAAACGTCATTTTAAAACGCTTACTTTGTAGCAGCTTCGATTTCTGCATCGAGCTGACCTGCGGCATCCGTGTAAGCCTTAACTGCAGCAGCATCACCCGTCTGAGCGGCATCATACAATGCCCAGAGGTTCAACTTCTGAACAGCGGCCTTCTGTGCAGCCGTATAAGCCACAGCAATTGCTTCAGCTTCAGCTTCGGCAGCAGGTTCAGCCCAAGCGTGCTGATAACCCTTCACATCATTCCAATGACCGCGTGTGAAGTCAGGGAACGTCACAGAGCAGTTGTTGTTATCCATCGAAATTGCACCGAGTTCTGCAAGGCTGCACCATTCAGCCATATCATACACGTCCATATCCAAGGGGAGACCATTCTGCAAGCAGTAAACCATACGTGCATCCATGAAGAAGTCCATACCGCCGTGACCGCCAACCTTTGCAGCCATTTCGCCATACTTCTTGATGATGGGGTGACGATAAGTCGAACGAAGCTTCTGCATATTTTCCGCGCTCATGAAAGCGTGAGAATCAAGGTTTTCAAGATTCGGAGCACCTTCTGCACCCGCCATATGGGATGCTTCCAAAACAAAACCTTCAATCGGGTACTTGTTTGCAAAACCACGTGTACCATTCAACTGGAACAAGCGGTTATAGGGCTGAGGATTCATCACGTTGTGCTGAATTTCAACAACCTTACCATTTGCTGTACGCATCAAGGTTGTCGTGTGGTCACCATTGCGGAATTTTTCGCAAGGCTTACCCGTCTTCTTCTCAACGAGTTCCTTACCATGGACCGACTTCGTATCCATTGCGACCAACGTCGTGAAACGATCGCCACGGTGGATATTCATCACCTGAGCAACAGGACCGAGACCATGCGTTGCATAAACGTCACCACGATTTTCCATGTTGTACTTCAAACGCCAGCCGAGCTTATCCGGATCGTCGGCAGGATTGCTCCAGTAATAATCCCAGAACGGATCAAGGTTGTGGATGTAAGCGCCCTTAGCATAGAGCACTTCGCCGAAAATACCCTTCTGAGCCATATTCAACGCATCCAATTCAAACCAGTCATAGCAGCAGTTTTCAAGAATCATGCAGTGCTTGCGATTCTTTTCTGCGAGGTTAATGAGCGACCAGCACTGTTCAAGCTTCATCACGCTCGGCACTTCAAGCGCAACATTCTTGCCATTTTCCATCGCGCACTTCGCTACAGGATAGTGATTCATCCAGTCCACAGCGATGTAGACCAAGTCAATATCATCACGCTTGCAAAGTTCTTTATAACCATCTGCGCCAGAATAAATGGCAGCAGGTGCTAAACCAGCCTTACGCAACTCCTTCTGGCAATTCTCTGCACGTGCGGGAACATAGTCACACAAAGCAACAATCTCAACACCAGGAATATACGTGAAGCGAGCAACTGCACCAGGGCCACGCATACCAAGACCAACAAAAGCAACGCGCACCTTGTCCATCTTCGGAAGCGCGAGCCCAAGCACATGTTGCTGTCCTTCTGGACGCACAGGTGTTTCGACAACAATCGTACCATTTTCACCCCAATGCGCCTTTGTTGTCGGCGAAATTGGCTGCTTGGAACAGCAATCAGTATTACAACCTGCAACCGCTCCTGCGAGCAAAAGCAAGCTTAAAAACTTTGTAATCTTCATTTTGTAATTCCTTTCTTTTCATCGTTCGAAACGTCGAACAAACGATAAATAGTCTACCGAAAATGCGACCCATACTGCAATTCTTTTTTTGAAAAAAGAGACCTCTGCCTACAACAGCACACACATACACATACGTAGACCATTTGAATTATGCATCAAATGACCACTCATCAATTTTTCTTCTCTCAAGCGTCAACGCTCACCTTTAACGATCAAGAATGCCCTTTTCGCGTAAAATTATCACACCCCGTATTACTAAATATAAAAATGCCACCATTAGAGGAACACGCGAAGGCCCCCTAATGGTGACCATTTACGCCTTCCTATTTACGACATTTAGGAAGGAGTGCCGCAACAAGAGGAACAACCGCTGCCACTGCAAAACATTTTCCCCATACGGCAATAGACAATGGCACCGTCTTAAAGACCTCACCGCCAAACATCACCATGCACCACTGCAAAAGAACCGCAAGCAACAACGCGATGATCAATATCGGATTCCCCAAAAGGCCGCGCAATGGGTTTCCACCTTCAGGTTTACGTGCACTCAACGCATTCGCTAACTGACAGAGAACAAAAAGCGTAAAGAGAGCCGTTGGCGCAGCAACTTCACCCGCGCCTAAAAAGTCCCATCGCAACTGTGCAAGTGCGACTGCCGCAATCAAACATCCCATGACCGTCATTCGCATTGCCATATTACGCGTAACAAGCGGGGCATCACGACGCACGGGTGGACGTTCAAGCAAATCGGAACCCAACTTTTCCAACCCAAGAGATAATGCGGGCGGACCATCCATAATCAAGTTAATCCACAACAACCAGAGTGCCGTAAAGGGAGATGCCATGCCTGTCAGCGCTGCAATCAAAACAACCACCACAGAGGATACATTCACCGTGAGCTGAAAGAGAATAAACCGCTTAAAGCCATCTGCAATTCCACGCCCCCAACGGATCGCACGAACAATCGTCGAGAAAGAATCATCCAACAAGAGAATATCGCATGCTTCCTTTGTAACCTCTGTTCCTGTAATCCCCATTGCAACGCCAACATCCGCCGCCTTTATCGCGGGCGCATCATTGATTCCATCACCCGTCACAGCGACCGATTCACCCTGCGCCTTTAATGTTCGCACAACGCGCAACTTTACAGAAGGCGTTGAACGTGCAATTACACGCACTTCTTTTAGCGCCTTTGTGAAAGCCTCATCGTCTAAAACTTCCAACTCTGCGGCCGTCACTGCACGTTTTCCTTCAGGCAACATCCCGAGTTCATTCGCAATTGCACGCGCTGTAATGAGATTATCCCCCGTCAACATCATCACTTCAATCCCTGCGGTACGGCAAGCGGCAATTGCCTTTGGCACTGCCGCGCGAACAGGATCCGTAATCGCAGCGAACCCATCATAAACCCAACCCGTATCCGTTTCAGACTGATGCGCAAAGGCAAGCACTCGACATGCACGCGCTTGCCAAATTGCCATATCAGCCTGCGCGGCAGACAAACGCGATGCATCCAATACGCATGCATCAAGCACAGCCTCTGGGCTACCTTTCATCAATGAAACAGCCATCGCACCACCAACATGCGTCACCATTCGCTTCGTCTCAGAGGAGAAAGGTTCAACACGTTCAATCTTCGTTGCGGTCCGCACTGCACGCGGCGAATGCCCCGCCTTAACTGCAGCCACAAGCAATGCGCCTTCTGTAGGATTTCCTGTAAACGTCTCACCATCTGCCGCAACATCCGCCGTGGCATTCACACAAATATTTTGCCACATCACCTCTGAGACAGCATCTGTAACACCCGCATGGTTCACCAATGCCACCACCGTCATTCGGTTTTCCGTCAACGTCCCTGTCTTATCGGAACAAATAAATGTCACACATCCAATTGTTTCAGACGCCACCATACGTTTAACAAGCGCATTTTGCTTTGCCATTCGCAAAACATTCACCGCCAAACTCATTGCAACAATTGTTGGCAATCCTTCAGGAACACACGCCACCACGAGTACAATCGCAGAGATAAACGCCTCCCCGACGGACGTCCACGTCAATGCATCCCCCGCAAAAGCCTGCCACAAACGAGCGATAAAGACAAGCGTTGCCGCCAAAACACCCGCTGTTGTTACGCGCTTTCCGAGCACGGCAAGACGTTCTTGAAGCGGCGTCTCGCCTTGTTCCTCACCCGAAAGTGCGCCTGCAATACGACCAAACTCGGTTTCCATTCCAACCGCGGTCACAACCATCAAACCCGACCCCGCCGTGACAAAACTCCCCGCATATAACATTGTAGGGCGTTCAGCGACAGGGGCTTCGGATGGAACAATCGCATCTGCAGCCTTTTCAACTGGCGCCGATTCGCCTGTTAATGCTGATTCATCTGCCACCAACCCATGCGCGTCAAGCAAACGACCATCCGCCGTCAACTTATCACCCGTTGAAACAAAAACAATATCTCCAACCACAAGTTCCTTTTGCGAAACACTCACTCGTTGACCATTTCGCAACACCTGTGGACGAACATCTGCACCAATGGCACGCAAGGCCTCAAACGCCTTTGCACTTCGACCTTCCATCATCACCGAAATGCCGACAGAGAGAACAATTGCAACCGCGACCCCCACGCACTCGGCGAAATCTGTTTCCCCACCTGTAACGAGATGAAGCTCATTCACGCCTACAAGAATTCCCGCTGCCAATAAGAGCAACAACGTCATCGGTTCACAAAGCGCTCCCGCAATGCGTTGAACCATCGTGATCTTTTTCGCTTGAGCGAATTCATTCACGCCAAAACGTTCACGATGACGCGTCACGTCCTCATCTGACAAACCTTTCGTCGCATCCACTGACAACTGCTGCAAGACCTCTTCTTGCGATTGACTGTAAGCTTGATCGATCATCACATCTCTCCTCTTCAAAAACAAAAAACGCCCGCGGCTTCGCGCAGGCGTCTTCTTATCCTTAAAAAGGGAGAAACACTCTGCGCAGTTTTTCACCGCACATGAGTCTCACTGCTTACGGTAAGCCAGGTGTTAAAACCGGGACTGTTGGCTTACCCCATGCAACCGCATGTTAGCTACTCCCTCAATGCAATCCATAATACCACAAAAACCCCCTCTTTTTAAAGTAAAAAATGAGGTTCTAAATGTTAGTTTTTTGTTAGCAAAAAATCCCCTCTTTTTAAAGCAAAAAAATGATGCTCTAAATGTTCGTATTTTGTTAGCAAAAAATCTCGCCCTTGCGGAAAAATTATCAACAATCCCTTCGGCCTCATGCGCAATTTAACACCTTTTAAAAGATTTTTAAATAAATCAAACAATCCATTGAATTCTCAATCACTTGTAAAAACAAGAAGCAATCTCAATCTCCACAGAAATCAAAGCCTATTGTTTTCAATTTGAAAGCAATACGTTTTGAGCTTCAAAGCAATAGCTTTTGACCTTCAAACCCTATTGCTTTGAAGTCCAAACCGTATTGCTTTGAAAGAGGGCAATTATGCACGTCTTATTGACAAGGTAAAATCCCCTCTTTTTACCCCCCTTTTTAAGCAAGGTTTTCTCTCCCCTTTTTCCCTCCAACAAGTGGCTAAAACAATCAAAAAAGGAAGACGTTATTTGCGGCTTTTTTTGAGTTCTTTTGTGAGGGTTTTTGCGTTGCGTGAGCATCGCGTCAACAGATGGTTGTTTTTTGAAATATTTTTCGCATGTATATATATTTTATGGTATAATACGCGCACTATGGATTTACAGAAAAGAAAGAGACAACTTGTGAAGCCTTTATTGATTGTGATGAGTGCACCCAGCGGTGCAGGTAAAAGTACGCTTTGTGATTTGTTGTTGCAGGAATTCCCTGAAATCACCTATTCTGTTTCGTGCACAACACGTGAACCTCGTGGCATGGAAGAGGATGGCATTGATTATTTCTTCTTGTCGCGCAAGGAGTTTGAAGCTTATATCGAAGCTGGCAAGTTAATGGAACATGCGGTGGTGCATGGCAACCTTTATGGCACCCCTGCAGAACCTGTTCGTAGCGCCTTTGCAGAAGGTCAGAGCATTCTCATGGATATTGACGTGGCGGGTGCTGAACAAGTGCGCGAGTATGTGGCAAGCTTACCCGAAGGCGATCCTTTGCGTGAAGGTTTCGTTGATATCTTTATCGAACCGCCGAGCATGGAAGAACTTCGTCGTCGTCTCTTTGGCCGTGGCGAAGATGCCCCAGAGGTTATTGAGGTGCGTCTCAACAATGCTGAAGGCGAAATGGCACGTGCCCATGAATTCCGTTATCGCATTGTGAATGACGAATTGGATTTAGCATATCGTCGTTTGCGCGATATCTTGCTGGTCAAGTCGGGAGTGTTGTAAGATGAAAGTGGTGCTTGGCGTCACGGGTGCGATTTCGTGCTACAAAGTTTGCTCGTTAATTCGTTTGATGATTCAAGCGGGTTGGCAAGTGCGTGTGGTTGCCACCGATCGTGCATTGGATTTCGTTGGTGAAATCACATGGCGAACGTTATCGCAAAATGTTGTTGAGCGTGATGCGTTTGCACCTTCTTCCGATTGGCATCCCCGTCATATTGAGCTCGCAACGTGGGCAGACCTTGTTTTGATTGCCCCGTGCAGTGCCAATACGCTTGCAAAGATTGCACACGGATGCGGAGAAAACCTCCTTCAACAAACCGTGCTTGCCGCAACGAAGAAGCCTCTATGGATTGCGCCCTCAATGAATGTGGATATGTGGGCCAACCCTGCAGTTCGCGCAAATGTGGAAACTATGATTGTGCGTGGTGCACAGGTGATTTCACCTGGCGAAGGCGAATTGGCTTGTGGCGTTTCGGGAACAGGACGTTTGCCAGAACCCGAAGATCTCTTTGCTGCACTTCAGACGGCGACGCGCTAAAGGATTGTTGTCATGAAATGTGAACTTTGCCAAAATCATAAAGCCGAAACGGTGCTCTATCGTCAAAAAGAGGATGGCGCACAGGAAGAGCTTTACGTTTGTCACACCTGTGCAGAACGTGAACGTGTTTTTGGACAAGAGCGTGGTATTCAAATTGCTGCCATGGAGGCCCCCGAGACGGAATCTCCATCGATGCCACCCATCCCTGAAGGCATGCTCCCAAAGGGAATGGAACAAACCATGAAGGCCGCCTTTGAGGAATTAACCGAAAAGTTGCAGGAGATGGGACTCACGCCAGAAGCCATCCTTCCCACCTCTGAACTTTGCCCAAACTGCAAGATGCCGCTTGAAGAGATTCGCCTTGTCGGTCGCATTGGGTGCCCACAGTGCGTCAAGGTTTTTGAAGCGTCGATTTTGGCATTGCTTGAAGAAGCTCAAGGGGTTTCGCAGTATAAGGGTGATTTACCAGAAGCCTTCGCCACCATCAGCAACTATCAAAAGCTCCGCGATGCTTATAACAAAGCGATCGCAACAGATGATTTTATTCAGGCAAAGGCGTTGTTTGAAGAGATAAAGGCGTTTAAACATCGTCATGCAGACGATGCAAATTTCATGCGTTTCCTTGAAAACGAAGCCCGTGAGAATGGTGAAGCTGGAGAATGACGATGTTGCCTAATTCAAATTACGCTCCGACACATTTTCGCCGCGTTTGCATGCGCACGCAGATTTCAATCGTGCGCAATTTGGCGTCTGAACCCTTTCCTCCGCGAATGAAAGAACGCGATGCGATGCGTTTAGGCGCACACTTGGCATCGTTTCTCTGTGAAAATTTTGGCGGTGAAGACCACACGCGTAATGATGCCGTGGCACGGATGGTGAGTTCGTCTAAGGGATTAGCCTCAAAAGAAGAACGCGCCCCAGGATATCATCTCATCCTCTTCCGCAAGGCTCTTATTGCCTCTTGCTTACGTGAAGATGTTTGGTGCGAGGTGATGAGCGCAAACCATTTAACCTTCACACTCTCTCGTGACTTTGCCGAATTTGAACCGCAAGCCGAGGCTTTACGACTGTTTGTCGACAAGATTTCACAGCAACTCGCCTTTGCCTATGACCCGAAGTTTGGCTATTTGACAACACAGTTGTCGTTGATGGGCACGGGGTTGCGCATTCGTTCGTGGGTGCATGTTCCAGGGTTGGTTTACACCCAACATATCACCGCACTTTGCAATGCCGCTGAACAGCACAATGTCTATATCGAACTCAACGAAGACAATTCCGTGCCCGTTGGGAATCGTGTGATTCTCTTTAATCGTTCGGCGATGGATGGTACAGTGTGTGAGATTGCACGTAACTATGCCAATTTCATGAAACTCGCTTGTCTACGCGAGTATGATGCCCGTTTAAAACTGAGTCGCGACCAACCCCATTGGATGCACGACCTCATCTTGAAGGCAAAGAATATCACCACGCGGTTGATGTTATCGGCCGATGAACTTTGTACGGGGCTGTCGGATTTACGATTTGCCTCAACCACAGGCGATGTATACATCCATCCCTTTGACATTACTGATCCGTTTGTTCTCGATATTTGTAGCGACGAGGTCTTTGAGCAAGCCACCGAACCAATGCTTGCAAAGGTCAAAGACAAAGTTTCACTTTACAAAGAAGAACGTCAACATAAGATTGCACAATTGCGCGCCTTATGGGTGAAGAAGTTTGTGAAGTTGACACTCTCACAGAATCTAAAAAGGAGAATTGAAGATGATCCGAGGCGTGATCCTCCTAGTTGCGAGTAGTCTCCTTTGCGGGGGTCTTTTCGCAGAAGAAAAGCCCGCAGCGTTACTCGCGCTCTCACAAGAAGACGCAACCTTTGATGTGGATGCTATTTCCGCAAAGGGTTTGCTTGAACATGCACGTACGATGTTCCCGCGTGAGAACTTTACAATTGAGGGGCAGCTCTCCGTTGAGCTCACACGTGGTCGCACAGAGAGTGCGCGTCCCTACACCTTGCATCTTGATTGGTCGACGGATAATCCGCATGCGACATGTACGTTTTACTATGACGATGCGAAGAACTCCATTCTCTTTACCGCTGACCTCACACGCGTCAATGGTGTGCCGACCTTAACCCTCACAAATAACCAAGGTCAACAGACCACCCACACCAATCTTAACATGCCCATTGGCGAAAGCGATCTCTCGTGGGTCGACCTTGCCTTTGAGTATTTGTGGTGGGAAGATGTTCGCAAGCTCACAGAAGAAGAGTGTGATGCGCGCGATATCAAGATGCGCCAAATCGGTCGTAACTGCGTTGTGCTTGAAGCGAAACCGCCGACGCCTGTGCAAGGGCTTGGTTCAATGCTCTTGTGGGTTGACCGCGCAACAGGCTTTGTAATCCAGACGCAACACCTTGCAGAAACTGGCGCCTCCGTGCGTCGTCTTTGGATTCAACGATTAGGACGTGAAAATGGTCGTTGGGTGCCGCGTCTTTTCAGTGTGCAACGTGCAAATATTCGTCGCAAGACCCATTTGCGAATTTACACAATTAAGTCAAAGGACTTCTTTGTTGATCGTACGGAGGAAGACTAATGCCACAGTCCAAAAGTCGTTCCGGGATTCATTTCACCCCAACGCAAAATCGTATCATTACCACAACGATTACCTTTTTCTCAACACTCGTGTTATTGATGGGGATTTTCTTTGTTGGCAAGCTGATTCTTCAGACGTTGAGTTACTTGGTTCACATTGTTGGGCCCGTGATTGTCGCCTTCTTCCTCAGCATGTTAACGCGCCCGTGGTATCAACGTTTAAAGTTATGGTGTAACGGACGTAAGCCGCTTGCTTTGATTCTCTTTTCACTCTCCTTCCTCGTGCCAATCACCATCTTCTGTTATTTCTTTGGTGCGTTTGTGGTGGATCAAGTGCAAGAAATCTCTGCGCGTTTGCCCAATGCATTCCATGCCATTCTTGAATTCCTTCGTCCCTACTTCCCCAAGGGCTTAGAAAATCTGCATCAACTCTTCCCCTTGCTTGCTGATGGTTCTTATACTGTCAATTTGCAAGCGCTTTTGGGTAAAGGCATTTATGTTGGCGACACGTTGTTTGCGATGGGCTCTGCCGCACTCTTGTGGTTGCTCACCTTCTTCTATTGGATCATCTTTATCATGTTTGAACCAATGAAGATGGAACGCCTCGTACAGTTGTTGCCCTTCTTAGCCGATCATCACCAAGCCGCCGCAACACGCTATTGCCGCAACTTTATGGAAATCATGGAATCCTATTTCCGTGGACAAATGATTGACGTGGCAATTCAAGGCTTGCTTTATGGCATCGCCTTTAGCCTTGTGGGTTTGCCCAATGGTTTTGTGATTGGTGTAATCTTAGGCTTCTTAAACTTGATGCCCTACCTCGGGGTGATGGTGGGGCTTTGCGTAGCATTGCCGATGGCCTTCCTCGCGGGGGGAATCCATCTCATGGTTGCCGTTGCCCTGATTTTCTGCTGCATTCAAACCTTTGATGGCTATATTATGCAACCCTACATTCAAGGCCAACGTATGCGTCTCTCGGCATGGCAAATTGTCTTTGCCTTGCTTTTGTGGACGAAGATTGGCGGCTTCTTAGGTTTGTTGCTCGCGATTCCACTCACGGCATTCTTTAAAGCCTCATGGGGTGAACTTCGTGCCTTTTCACAACGATTTGTAGAGGAGTCCGCCAATGACACCCTTTAGTATGTGCCTTCTCTTGGGGATCGTTTGTCTTTCCTTTGCGGGGATTTGTCTTTCGCAACAGGCAAAGAAGCGCATTCTTAACTTTCCACGGAATCGTCTCGCAGGAATGATTCTCACGGCGTGTGCATGGATCTGGGTTGGGATTGAACTCTATCGTCATCCCGTTGACCTTTTAGCATTCTTCTCCCCAACCACCACTTTATGCCTCGCCTTAGTGTGCATTCCACTCTCATGGGTCTTGCTTGAGAATCTCCTTAGCATTCGTGCATTGGGAGGACTTTTGATGTTGTGGCCGATGCCGGTGATTTTAGCCATTCGCGAACATGATTCGTTATGGCGTTTAATTCCGATTACATTGGGTTATATCCACTTGATTCTTGGGATGATCTTCGTCTTTTATCCTTGGACTGGGCGCGTCATTTGTGAATGGCTCGCCGAACGCAAGCCACGTTTGCAAATGGCAGTGTTGCATACGGTCTTGGGGATTATGATCTTCTTTGCGGCAATTGTTTTATCCATTTAATAAAAGGAAAGCTATGAGTATTCTTGCACGTTATGTCTTACGCTCCTTTGCAATTCCAGCATTAGCTTGTTTCCTTGGTCTTTGCGCATTGATGTTGCTCTTTATGAGCTTCGATCTTATTGGTGCATGTTTTGATCCCAAGGCAAATCTCACGTTTATGATGGCGATGGACTTTCTTGGAGGCACGTTATCGACCTATCTTGAATGGCTCTTGCCTGCAGTCTTCTTGCTTGCAACCCTCTACACAATGTGGCAGTTCTGCCGTCATAGTGAATTAACCGCAATGCGTGCAGGTGGGATTGGTCTTTTAACCATTGTTGCCCCCATTGTCTCGTTGTCGATCATCATTGCAATTCTCTCATATTGCAACACAGAATATTACAAACCCTATGCCGCCGCGCGTGCAACGATTATTAAAAACTCCGACTTCCGTTATACTGGTCGCGACCCAATCCGCGGATGTGGCTATCAATCCTCTGATGGGTTGCGCACATGGATGATTGGTGAGTTTGACATTCTCAAGCCAGAGGTCTTACGTGATGTTACAATTACGTTCTATGAAGACAATGAAGACTTTAACGGCGAGATTCGTTATCCCAAGCAGATGTTTATTGCACCGCTTGTTAAGTGGATGGATAATCATTGGGTGCTTGTTCCCGATCGTGGTGCAAATGTACGCGAAATCATTTACGATACAATCGCACTTCGCCAAGGCGTCATTAAAGAAGAGATTGTGTATAAAACCATCAAAACGCTTCCTCCTGTCTCGGAAATGCCGCGCCACATTGTTGTTCAAAATTCCGATCCCGAACTTTCTTCGGCAAAGGACCAAAAGCTCATGCGTAGGGAACGCGATCGCGCGGGTCTTAACTCAACCAAAGATAAACTTCGCGAATCGTATCACCGTTACAACCATTACGCGACCCCCTTCTCCATTATTCTCGTGACGCTCTTTGCAATTCCTGCAGGGATTGCTTCGGGTCGTCAGTCTGTTTTCCGTGGTATTTTGCTAGCCATTGGAATGTTCCTCTCCTATTATATTGTCTCTGCATTATCCATGATGCTTGCAGTCAATGACTGGGTGGTGCGCCCTGCTCTTGCAGTGGCCATTCCGCCAATTGTCTATGGTCTTGCTGCATTTTATTTATTCCGACGCGTACGATGAAACAAAACGACTCTAAAAATCCTATTACACGTGCAACGATGCGTGGCGTTCCTGGTGATGCCGCGCGCCGTCGTGGTTTAAAACGTATTCTTTTTCCGCTCATGATGTGTGCGCTTGCCATTGGTTTTGGCATGGGTGGCATTTGCGGAGGCATGGGCCTTTGCCCTTGGTGGTTGGGACTGATATTTCTTGTTGCGGGCTTTATGAGCCTTCTTCATTTCCAATCACACGGCACACATGTGGTCTACGGCTTTTTCAAAGGTGCTCGTGGCGAAGAAATGTCTGCAAGTTCGCTTGCACGCCTTCCGATTGAATGGACCGTATTCAATGGCGTAATTATGCCCACTGGGGAAGATATCGACCATGTGGTCGTGGGCCCGCAAGGCGTTTTCGTGATTGAAACTAAACACTGGAGTGGCGAAGTGGATCTTGTCAATGGCGAAATTCTCGCCAATGGACGTTCGCTCACCATCAACAAATCACCGATTGCCCAAGTGCGCCGTTCAACCAAAGCTATCGAGGCGGTCATTCAACTGCCCGCCACATCGATTCAAGGCGTTCTCTGCTTCGCGGGTAAACAATTTCTCGGCCAAACAAAATATGCTGATGAAATCGCCGTCTGTTCACATCTTAATCTTGAACAGTTAATTCTGAATTCTCAAATTCGTCTTGATGCGACAGAAATTGCTCGTATTCTCGCACGTTTAAATAACCTTAATATTGTTGAAGGTCTCTAATGAAAAAATGTCTCTCGTTTGCGCTTCTCTCGCTCGTGCTTACATGTACAACAGTACACGCAACAACCCCTTCGTCAGATTTAGAACCCAAGCCAATTTATCCTAAAATTGCGCAGTATATGATTCGTCAATTAAGCACCACGCACCTTTCGCGTGAACCCTTTGGCGATCGACTCTCGGAGCTCGCGTGGACAAACCTTCTTGACGCGCTCGATAGCGACCGTGCGCTCTTAACACAAGAAGACTTAAAAACCTTTGAAGATAAGCGCACCACCATCGACGATATGTTAAAGGCGGGCGATCTCTCGTTTGCCTACGATTTGATGCAGCTTATTCGCGTTCGCTTGCTCGCCCGTAAAACGATGGTTGAAGAAATTCTCGCCAGCGAAACACCCTTCGACTTCACCATTGACGAAAGCTACCAGTGGAAGCGTCGCAAGGCTGAACGTCCGCTCAACGCAGAGGAACAGCAAGCCCTTTGGCGCGCGTGCCTAAAGAATGAATATCTTGCCCTCACACTCGCACGTGAACTCGATGCCGAAGAAGAGGCCAACAAGACTGAAGAAGAAAAACAAAAAGACGCTGAAGCCGCTTCCACAACGTATGACATGGAAGGTGCGTTAAAGGAACTTTCAATCAAGGAAATCCTCTTACGTCGCTACCGCGCACTCTATGAAACCTTCTCGGAGGTTGATACCGAAACCGTGCTTCAATACTACCTCTCCGCTGCCGCGACAGCATATGACCCTCACACCGACTACATGTCGCCTATGAACTTTGAAGACTTCAGCATGAATATGGATTTGAAGCTTCATGGTATTGGCGCAACGTTGCGTTATGACGATGGCATGATTCGCATTATGGAATTAATGCCGGGCGCACCTGCAGCAAATGACACACGTGATATTCGTTTGCAACCCGGTGACCGCATCATTGGTGTTGGCCAAGAAGATGGCGAAATCGAAGATATCTGCCACCAGCCCCTCGTGAAGACCATTCGCAAAATCCGTGGCCCCAAGGGCACAAAGGTCACTTTGCGCGTTATTCCTGTAAGTGATAAGACTGGAACGCGCACAAAGATTGTTGACCTCATCCGCGATGAAATTCGTTTGGAAGAACAAGCCGTCTCGGGTCGTGTTGAAACCTTCACCGCACCCGATGGTACCACCTACAAATTCGGATATACACGTATTCCCGCTTTCTATGCTGGCGCATTGAATGGTGCAGGCAAGGAAGATGCCGCCTCGATGTCTCGCGACTTCTTAACAGAACTTCAGAAGTTCAATGCTGATGGCGTTGACGGGATGATTATTGACTTGCGTAACAATGGTGGCGGTTCGTTGCTTGAAGCGCTCAAGATGTCGGGCATGCTTGTGCGCGGCCCCGCCGTCCAAGTACGCGATGTGCGATCAGTCGAAGTCCTCGGTGGTGTCGGCGCGGTAGCCTTCCGCAAGCCGATTGTAGTGCTCGTCAATCGCAACTCGGCATCCGCATCGGAAATTATTGCAGCAGCTTTGCAAGACTTTGGCCGCGCAATCATTATTGGTGACTCCAAAACCCATGGCAAGGGAACCGTTCAAACCGTTCAACGTCTTGGAAGTGACAGTCAAATTTATGGTGCGGACCGCGTGACTTCGGCATGCTTCTATCGTATTGATGGCGGCACGACCCAACTCCGTGGTGTGATCCCTGACATCGTTATTCCGTCCATCTATGATGCCCTTGAACTCGGTGAAGACCAACTCCCCGGCGCCTTCCCCTACACCACCGTCCCCAAGGCAAATTATCTCCGTACGGAAGCCATTGATCGTTATATCGAATCCTTGACCGCCATGAGCAATGCGCGTTTGCAACAGGACGAACAATATCAACGCTCAAAGAAGCTCATTGATCACGTTCGCATCGCAAATAAAGAGACCACTGTCTCCTTAAAGATGGATGATCGTCGCACACGTATGCGCGCTGAACGTGAAATGCAAAAGCTTCAAGACGAAGCCCTCGCAGGTTCGAAGGATGGCAAGGATAACGGCCCCACCATTGAAAACGATCCTGTGTTACGTGAATCCTACAACATTCTCTCGGACTTCATCCGTTTGCGTGGTGGCAAGGATGTGCCTGTCAATGTTGATGGGGACTTCGCACAACGTTTCTTTGATATCTTCGGTCAATAATCATGGCTCCTATGTCCTCCTCCTCAACGCCAGAATTCCTCAAAACAATCCTTTCACCAGCCGATGTGAAAGGATTGCCCGAAGATGCTTTGCCGACATTGGCAGAGGAAATTCGCCAGCGGATGATTTCTGTTGTTTCAAAGACAGGGGGACATATCGCACCAAGTCTCGGCACGGTTGAGTTAACACTCGCACTTTGTCGCGTCTTTGATTTCCCACACGACAAGTTGATTTGGGATGTCGGCCACCAAGCCTATGCTTGGAAAATGCTCTCCGGTCGAAATGAAGCGATGGAGAAGTTACGTTGTTATCAAGGCATCAAAGGCTTCCCCTTCCCCGCAGAATCTCCGTATGATGCCTTCGTTGGAGGCCACGCAGGAGTTGCACTTTCAGCCGCACTGGGCATGGCAGCCGCGCGCGATCTCCACCATGAAGAACGCAACATCATTGCAGTCGTCGGGGACGCATCATTGACCAATGGTATCTCGCTTGAAGCCATTAACGCCATTCGCAACACCACCAACCGACTCATCCTTATCATTAATGACAATGGCATGAGCATCTCCAAAAACGTGGGCGCCTTTTCACGTATGCTTGCACGTCGCCTTTCCGGTGTACGCTACAACCGCATCCGTGCCGCGGCCGAAATGGCAGGCCATAAACTCCGTTTGGGATGGCTTCGCAAAGGCTACCGTAATCTCAAACGTGCGTTGAAGTCTCTCTTACTCAAACAACGCGCTGCGCTCTTTGAAGATCTCGGCCTACGTTATATGGGCCCAATTGATGGGCACGACATCTCTGCATTGGTTAACGCTCTCCAATCGGCAGCGGAGAGTACCGAACCCATCGCATTACACATCGCAACGGTGAAAGGCAAAGGCTTCCAACCCGCAGAACGCACACCATCGAAGTGGCATGGCGTTTCCCCTTGGGCGGTTCCGCAAACGCCCACAGCATTACCTTCATGGTCTGAAGCCTTCGGCGATGCCTTAGTCAACCTCGCAAAAGACAACCCGTCCATCGTCGCCATTACAGCAGCCATGCGCGATGGCACAGGCCTTGCGCCCTTCTTCACGACCTACCCTGAACGAGCCTACGACGTGGGGATTTGTGAAGCACATGCTGTTGCCTTTGCTGCCGGACTTGCCGCAGCAGGTCAACGGCCTTATGTTGCGCTCTACTCCTCCTTTGCACAACGTGCCGTTGACAATGTCATGCACGAACTTTGTTTACAATCCCTGCCCGTCACCCTCTGCTTAGATCGCGCAGGATTTGTGGGTGCAGATGGTCCAACACACCATGGTCTCTTTGATATTGCAATGTTGCGCGCACTTCCCAATCTTACCTTCTTCGCGCCTTGCTGCCAAAAGGACTTACAAACCTTCTTAACGCGAGCCTCTACTGCAACAGGTCCCGTTGTCATTCGCTACCCGCGCGGCAACGCCATCGAAACTCTCCCCGCAGGGTTCCACGAAACCCCCGAGACGCTTCCAACCCAACAAGGCCCCGTATTGCTTGCATTGGGAACAACGGTTTCGTGGATGGCTGATGCGCTCGACCAATGCCCCCTTCCAATACTTGCGGTACGCGAAATCAAACCACTTCCCTCATGGCTCACGCAACTCCAAGGTCGTCCCCTTGTAACACTTGAAGATGCCGCCGCCCAAGGTGGCTTTGGCGCAGCAGTAAGTGAAGTGCATAACGCCCCTGTTCTTCGTTTGGGATGGCCTGACACCTTTATCGGGCAAGGCTCCGATACAGAACTCCGTAAAGAACACCACCTTGATGCCCCAGCAATTTTGCAACGCATCTCGGCATGGAGCCAATCACTGTGAGCATCACAACGCCTCCACGCATCCAAGTCTTACCTGAAACCGTTGCCAATCAAATTGCAGCAGGTGAGGTCGTAGAACGTCCTGCCTCTGTAGTGAAGGAACTTGTTGAAAATGCCCTTGATGCAGGTGCAACACGAATCGTGGTTGAAGTTGAAGGCGGCGGCGCGAAGCTTGTGAAAGTTGAAGACAATGGCCACGGCATGTCACGCGAGGATGCACAACGCGCCTTCTTACGTCAAGCCACGAGCAAAATCGCAACAAGCCATGACATTGAACGCATCGCGACCTTTGGATTCCGAGGGGAAGCCATTCCTTCTATCGCGAGCGTCTCGCGTTTCCAACTCTTCACACGCACCGCAGACGCAGATGCCGCAACAGAAATCCTCGTTACAGGAGGATTAACCGAGCATGTTGTTGATGTGGGGCATCCCATTGGAACAACCATCCTTGTGCGGGATCTCTTCTTCAATGTTCCCGCTCGCCGGAAATTCCTCCGCACCCCCGCGACAGAGTTAACACGCATTCGTCAAACCTTAACTGCGATTGCACTTGCACACCCCGCCGTCGGCATTACCCTAATTGCAGACAATCGTACCCTCTTCCGCCTCCCCGAGGGGGATACACTCGCTGATCGTATCCTTGCTTTACTCGGGGATCATGTGCTTGATGCGCTTCTCCCATTGCAAGAAAACGCTACACACAACATTACTGTCACGGGTTATATCGCCAAGGTTGACTTCATACGCGGTGGCACACCAGAACAATTCATCTTTATCAACCACCGCCCTGCAACGGCGCCGCAAATCCAATATGCACTCCGTGAAGCATGGCCGAAAAAAGACCACCGTCCCGTTGCGATTCTCTTTATTGATCTTCCACCAGAAGAGGTCGATGTCAACGTCCATCCTGCGAAACGCGAAGTGCGTTTCCGTCACGGCCAATGGGTGACGGATGCCGTGATGAATGCCGTCCATCGTGCACTCTCCAACGGTCCGATGCAGTCTCATGTTGCGCTCGCTAGCGATCTCCAAGCGACCCTCTTGCAGGGCACGCCCTCTGATCCCGCGCAAACAACACGCCCCGCGAGCCCGACCACCTTAGCCCCCCTCTCTCCGATTGCCCCCATGCCCACACCGCAAGTGCCGAAACCCGCACCTGCGCCTGTGACACCAGCCCCTCGTCAAACGGAGTTTATCCTCCCAACACCGACGCTCAACGACTATCCCACGATGCGCGATGTCCCTACAACCACACTCGCGCCTTTCCAACCTCCACCGCCACCACCCACACTCCAACCCCCAACGACACAACAATCCCCTTGGCAGTGGGCACGAATCGCAGATATTTCGAATAAGGGCTTTTGGCTTGTGGTCACAGACCAAGGCTATGTCACCATTGACGCCAAAAGTGCCATTGAGCGTATCCTTTACGAGCGCCTCTCCTCACAGGTCGACACCCTCCCCTCACAAGCGCTCCTCTTACCAGAAACCATCCACCTTCCCCCAGAAGATGCAGACCGCGTATTGCGCTATCTTCCTGAACTCGAAGCATGTGGATTCGGCATCTCCTCGTTTGGCAACGACACCTTTATGATTGACGCCTTGCCCACCCTTCTCTCAACATGTGCACCCACCACCCTCCTCGCTGATATTGCACATGAACTCGATGCCACAGGCAAGACAAAAAATCTCGATTCATGGCGGCGCGAACTCGTTGCACGGTGCGCCGCACAAGCCGCAGCACAAACGTTAAAGACCGATACAATGGAAGAGGCTACACGTTTGATGAATGAACTTGCCGCCTGTGAAATGCCCTACACAACCCCACGTGGACGCCCCACAATGATTCTCACCACCTACTCCGAACTCTATCGACGCTTTCGACGTTCCTAAAAAAATCATCTTCCTGTGCGAAATGATTGATTTCCAAATAAAAAAAGCGTATAATATAAGAACAATATTTTAAGGAGATACTTCGCGATGAGCGCAACACTTCAAGAAATTCGACACAGTGCAGCACACTTAATGGCTTCTGCTGTATGTTCGTTATTTGATAATGTAAAAATTGACATTGGTCCCGCAACCGATGATGGCTTCTATTATGACTTTGACCTCGATCATCGCTTAAGCGCAGACGACTTCCCCGCTATTGAAAAGGCGATCCGTAAGCTCATCGGCGCAAAGCTTCCCTTTGTCCGCGAAGAACTCTCCCGTGAAGAAGCCCAAGCACTCTTCAAAGATCAACCCTACAAACTTGAACGTCTCGCCGACATTCCTGAAGGAGAACCCATCTCCATCTACCGTACGGGGGACTACGTTGATCTCTGCTGCGGTCCCCATGTGGAACACAGTGGCTGCGTTGGCGCAGTGAAGTTGATGAGCGTTGCTGGCAGCTACTTCCGTGGTGATGAACACAACAAAATGCTTCAACGCGTCTACGGCATCGCAGCCCCCTCGCAAAAGGAATTAGACGCAATCCTTACCCGCATTGAAGAAGCAAAGAAACGCGACCACCGCGTACTCGGTAAAGCCTTGGAACTCTTCACCATGTCCGAAGATGTCGGCCCGGGTCTTGCCCACTGGTTGCCCAAGGGTGCACGCGTACGTATCGCAATCGAAGACTACTGGCGCAAAGAACACTTCCGCCATGGTTACGAAATGCTTTTCACCCCCCACATCGGTCGTGCAAACCTCTGGCAAACCTCGGGACACCTCGGCTTCTACAAGGACGGCATGTTCCCGCCCATGCATGTGACCGAAGGTGAAGGCAACAAGGCAACGGCAGAACCCTACTATGCCAAGCCGATGAACTGCCCCTTCCACATCCAGGCATACCTTGCCAAGAAATACAGCTATCGCGACCTCCCCTTACGCTTTGCAGAACTCGGCACCGTCTATCGTTATGAAAAGGATGGCGTTCGCCATGGTCTCTTCCGCGTGCGTGGCTTTACACAAGACGATGCGCACATCTTCTGTGCCCCTGAGAAGATTGAAGAAGAAGTTCGCTTCACCGTGAAATTCTGCCTCCACATTCTCCATCGCTTTGGCTTCAACGACATCACCGCCTACCTCTCGACCCGTCCTGAAAAGGCTGTGGGCGACGATGCAAAGTGGGAACAAGCAACAGCCTCCCTCCGCAATGCACTCGAAGCCGAAGGCATGGCTTACGACGTCGACGAAGGCGGCGGCGCATTCTACGGCCCGAAAATTGACATGAAGATCAAGGATGCCCTTGGTCGCGAATGGCAACTCGGCACCATCCAATTTGACTTTAACCTTCCAGAACGTTTCAACCTCTCCTACACCGGTGAAGACGGTAAGGAACACCAACCCTACATGGTCCACCGTGCACTCTTGGGTTCGTTGGAACGCTTCTTCGGCATCTTGATTGAACACTATGCAGGCGCTTTCCCCACATGGCTTGCACCCGTTCAGGCAAAAGTTCTCCCCATTACCACGGGCCAGAACGACGTTGCCAAGGAAACCCTCGCGAAACTTCTCGCCGCCGACCTCCGTGTTGAAGGCGATTGGTCAAACGACAAAATCGGCGCCAAGATCCGCAAGGCCACCTTGGCAAAAATCCCTTATATGCTCGTCATCGGCGGTCGCGAAGCGGAAGCTGGTGTTGTCGCGGTGCGTAGCCGCGAAAAGGGCGACCTCGGCACAATGACCGTCGAAGCCTTCATCGAGCTCATTCGCAACGAAACGTGCGAAAAGTAAAAACCCATACAGGAGAATATCTTGGCTATTCCTCCCCAAGACAATGCTAACCGCAACAACGCAAAAAGCGGTTCCTCGTTTGTTCGTACAAACTTCAAAATTCGCGTCCCTGAAGTCCGCGTCGTCGATGCAACGGGCAAAATGCTCGGTGTGATGCCCACGCGTAAAGCTCAGGCACTCGCTGAAGCACAAGGCCTTGACCTTGTCGAAATCACTCCCGGCGCTCAGCCCCCCGTCTGTAAAATCATGGACTACGGCAAATTCCGCTACGAGGAAAGCATTAAGCAAAAGCAAGCACGTAAGAACGCTAAGGCCACGCAAGTCAAGGAAATCAAATTCCATGCGGCAACCGATGTCGGCGACGTCAACCGCAAAGTGCGTGAAATCCTCGGCTTCATCGAACAAGGCCACAAGGTCAAAGTCTCCTTGATGTTCCGCGGTCGTGAAAACGCCCACCGTGAACTCGGTCTTGAACTCATCGAACGCGTCGTTGAGCTCTGCGCTGAAAAAACCTCCCTCGAACGTCCACCCAAATTAGACGGTCGTGTCCTCAGCTGCATGCTTGCCCCCAAGTCGGCAAAAGCCATGAAAAAGGCCGCCGAAAAAGCTGCAGAAGAGCCCAAAAACTAATGCACATCCTTGTTGCAGGTCCTGGACGCATTGGCGAAGCCCTTGCTCTCCGCCTACAACAAGATGGTCATCAACTCACCATACGCTCACGCAAAGCGTATGGTGACTTTTTTATCCCCTCCTACGATCCAGGCCCTGCCCTCGCAGACATCCAACACTGCGACCTCCTCATCCTAACCGCAGGCGCCTTTGAACTCCACGCACCCCTCGAGCGAATGATCCAAGCCAACCACACCGGCCCCATTCGCATTGCAGAGACCATCCACGCGCGCTTCCCACACGCCCACATCATCACCTTCCTCGACGCACGCATCCACCGCCCCCTCGAACGCGTCCCAGACGCCATCCGCGCCTACCTCCACGCCAAACAAATCCACGCCGTCTGGACCCTTGCCACAGCAAAAACCTGGGGCCTTGCAACCGCCTGCCGCGTCAACGCCATCGCGCCAGGACCCGTTCTCCCGCCCCCTGACAAAAACCATAGCGAAAAAGCGGGCACATGCCTCACCCCCCGCCCCACCCTTGACGACATCTACAACGCCGTCAACTTCCTCATCCAAACCCCCTCCGTTACCGGCCAAATCCTCTACATCACCGCCGGCCAACACCTCCTCTAATCCCCCCAAAACCTAAGCATCCCAACTCATACAGAAGAATATCCTCAGAATATCCTCCATTCTTCTACGTATCTCTCTTACAACTTATCTTATTCGAAAAATGACACTTTTTAATCCACATGAATAGAGCGTTCTACGAGAGCATCCTTTACTATCATTATGACTTCTACTATGACTCCAAGCACGTCCTCTTCTGTATCGCTGACGAAGCGCCCGAAGGCTTCTCTTTCAGTGCAGACGATGTCAAACTTCCCTCAATGGACGGCCTCAAGAAGTTCTCCAAGAACTTGGAATCTTTGAGCGACCTCGACAATCTTGAAGAAAAAGCGATGGACATGCTCAAGGGTGGTATTGAAGATGCCATCAAGGAAGGTATCCAAGATGCAATCTTAGAGAGTATTGATGAAGGGTTAAGCGAAGATTACAGAGAAATTGAACGTGAGATGAACAATATTCAAAATGAGTTTAACAACTTAAATCTCAATTTCTAACCCCTCTCACTTCTCCTTAAAAATAAAGGCGGCCATAAACGAGGTCGCCTTTATTTTTTCTCTCATTCATAAAGAACAAAAAATGGCCTTCCCCATCTCCATAAAATGACACCTTAAATGTTCATCGAAGAGCGCGAAATTTGAAAGCCGTTTTAAAGGGCGTTTAAGCGCGTTTTCAAGCCAAGGAGTGTAGTTATACCATTTGCGCAAGAAAGCGGCTAGAAATGCACGGAAACGGCCAAATTTGACGTTTTTCTTCCTTGGCGAGAGGCTAGAATTGGAAAAACGTCTATTTTGGGTCATTTTTTGATTCTTTAAAGCAAACTTTCACAGGAGACACCAATCATCTGTTGGAGGTAGCATATTTGAGGCGTAAGGATTCGGGTTACGAGGTTTCGGTTTAAGCTTACGCGCACGGCTAAGTACTTCCCTGTAACAGCAGTCTTCTA
The DNA here is from genome assembly GCA_045613865.1 of Candidatus Spyradenecus sp. Classification (GTDB taxonomy): domain Bacteria; phylum Verrucomicrobiota; class Kiritimatiellia; order RFP12; family DVOR01; genus Spyradenecus. Next base: position 40,652 of record JAZLBT010000025.1, read on the forward strand.
ACCAAACATGCGGGCGACGGAGTTTATTCGTGTCTCCTTCTCTCTCACGATAATCTTCCACATAGAGCTTCGCACAACAGACCAGTACATCGAGGTCGCCAACATTGTCAAGCGCATTAGCAAAGGCAAAATGAAACGCGTCAATGTCTTCTTCTGTGCGAGGTCTTTTGCAGTATTCACGGAGAAACGCTTCTTCCGCATCATTAAACAGAGGTCTCGGTGTAGAGGCTACGGCAGGTTTTTCTTCAAAGAGCTGTTTTGCTTCTTCGAGCGCACCTTCAGCGAGATTTGCAAATGTATCGACCTCATCTTCCCAACGCGCATGCTTCAACCAATTCTTCGGATAAGGAATGTAATTTGGATCTTCATAGGTTCGCCACTCTGGGATTTGCTGCTTGAGACCTCTCAAGATGGCCACAGGATCGACACCCTTGTTGAGCAGTTTGAGAAAGAGCTCCTTGGTCTCCGCCTTCTGAACCTTTCTCGGATAATGCGACCAAAAAAGGTCAAAGAGCTCTTCGAAGTAAACCTTCCGAGACGTTTCATTAGAAGATTCAGAAGACAAATCCTCCCAATTGACCATTTTCTTGTTAAACTCGGAGGGGGGATTATAGGGGG
>JAZLBT010000026.1:0-70722 GCA_045613865.1 Candidatus Spyradenecus sp.
AAAGGAAATCTGCGAAAGTTATGGCACACACGTTCGCACGCTGCAACTCATCAAAAAGCATTGCAAAACAACAAACCCAACGCTTTATCAAAAATGCCTTAATCTCCGTAACAAAAACCTAGAAACGAAAGGAAACTAAAAATGCAAACCCAACAAGAACTCGCTTACTTAGAAATGGAATACGAAAAGTGGAAATTTTCACCCCCACCGTGGTATGACTACGACGAGGAGGAAGAATTCGATGAACCCGAAGAAGAGGATGAAGAAGAGGAAAATGGGTAAAAAGTCGCGTTAGACGAGGCTAACCAAGTGTAACTTTTTAAAAATTTTTAAAATTTTTTCTCGTTCTTTTTACAATGGGTTATCCATTCTACCACTCAAAAAAAGTTACACTAAACCCCCTTTTTTGCCCATATAGTGGAGAGACATGATGTTAATGAGCCTCGCTAACACTCGGGAAGGGACAAAGGAACGGAAGGGACAACGGGACGCGGGGCATCCGGGAAAATTGGGCAGTTTGGGAAATGTTAAGGTTAATTGGGCATTAGGCATTTACCGACAAGCGCATTTAGAGGCTGTTTAGAAGGCATTTAGGTGCGGATTGAAGCACGTTTAGCACCTATTTGAAGCGCGTTTAGCACCTGTTTGAAAAATGGCAAAAAAATGCGAAACCCCGCAGTGGCTGGGGCCACATCCATACGCTCGCTAACGCTCCCTTTTTAGCTCGCTCGCGTTGCTCGCTTATGGTTCGTTCCGCTGCGCTTCACTTGTGGTTCGGTCGCGTTGCTCCCTTGCGGTTAATAGTTGATTGCAGCTCACACCCCACCGCGAGGTTAACGAGTGACGAAAAGCGTAGCGAGCTAACAGACATGCGCCCGAGCGCAGCAAAGGCAAACGACAAGGGAGCGCTAGCTCCCGAACGAGTAACGAGAAACGAGCAACCATGCGCCCGAGCATTGCGAAGGGACACATTGCCGAGCATTGCGAGGCCTCTATTGATCTTTGACAATTGAATTAAACGTGTATCTTCTGATGGGGTTCAAGTGTAGCTTGAGAGTATGACCCAACCCGCGGAACGGCGTATTGCGTTCAAGTGATGTGAACCCCATTGGAAGATTCCTATTACAAACATTGAGGAGACAAAAAACAAGCGTCAAGCGTGAATGCCTGACGCCTGTTTGATGAAGGAAAAGATGCCCTTAAAAATAGCCCTAAAATCCTGCAAAAAAGTGTACAAAAGTGGACGCTATCACGAAGGGACTTTTTATTTTACACGTTCATAAAGTGCTTGAAGCGCGCTTTCAGCCATTGGCAAATCTTGGATAGCTAAATTTTCAAAGCCGACCATGCGAGAGCCACCCTTGCCAGTACTTTTAGTTGCAAAGAAGATATCCCCTCGACCATTGCGGCGCTCTTCGCGATCGACAAATTCAAGTTCAGGCGCTCGCCAGGAAGAACGCAAAAAACGTCCAAAATGAATCGCACGCTGATTCGTAATAACATACACCGATGCTTTCAAAGAGAGATAGTGCCACAAGGGTGCTAAAAGCATGTAAATGCCAATTGTAATAAAAGGAATAAAAAAGGCCGACATTCCGAGCTTAAGCCAAATTGACATCTCTGTTACAGTTATCGAAGTCCTATTAATTGCAATCCTAGCACCTTCTTCAGGAAACCAAATGGAATTCATTGCTAAGGTACAGATTGTAAAGGTAATTGCACTCCATGGAATACCAAAAATCATCGATGCAATTGTGTACTTTGAAAAGAAACGTGGAATGGGCTTCCCCGCCCATGCAATAGATTCATTTACAAGAAGTTTACGCTCAATCTTTGCAAGTGTTTCGGGTTGTAACATTTTAATCCTCCATTATAAAATAAAAGCGTATGTAGGAAATCGGGTATGGTTCGTCTTTGGTGTAATGGCGCGTGGTTTTGTGTTTCTTGGTTGGATGTGCTCGGCTGGGTTCGAAAATGGAGGATTGCTTAAAAATCTAAAGCATCTTCGTTTAATAGAAATTCTTTAATTCCCATAATTAAAACGCCATTCTCATCATGACTCGGTTGTTTCGCGCCACCAACAATGATGATTTTCTTAAATCCATCTGCAATGTTCAGCAAGGGACGTTCTTCTTGTTGGCGTTTTTCAAGTGTCGGCAATGAATATACAGATTGGATATAATATCGCGTATCTCCTTTATTGACGACAAAATCAACCTCAACCTTTTTCTCTATACGTTTTCCTGATGGATCCCGTTCTGTGATCTCCAAGACCCCAACGTCCGTGTTATACCCTCGCGCATTGAGTTCATTGAAAAGGATGTTTTCCATGAGGTGTGTTTCTTCTTGTTGGCGAAAATCCAGTTTCGCATTTCGAAGGCCAATGTCTGTAAAGTAATATTTTGAAGGTGTGCTGATATACTTCCGCCCTTTAAGGTCATATCGTAAGGCCTTATCAATCAAGAAGGATTCTTGAAGATAGCCCAAATATTGTTTAATTGTAGGCGCTGAAAGGGGTATTTTATTACTTTTAAAAGTGTCGGCGATCTTCTGCGGATTGAGCAATCCACCAATACTCGAAGCGATGACGGACAGCAACGCGTCTAACGCCTCTGAATGTTGTATGCGATTTCTGGCAATCATGTCCTTTAAATAGGTTTCTTTGTATAGATTTTTCAGATAACGCGCCTTGTCTTCGCCAGTTTGAAACATTAACAGTGCAGGCATTCCGCCATAGCGACAGTAATTTTCCCATGCCGCAGACCAATCGTCCCCAGCCACCGAATAATACTCTGCAAAACTTAATGGATAAACGCGAATCTCGTCCCCACGTCCACGAAATTCTGTCACGATATCTGTTGAAAGAAACTTTGAATTACTTCCCGTTACATAGACATCAAGATTCTTAATATGCAAAAAGCCATTGAGTACATCTTCAAACCCCTCCATCATCTGCACTTCATCTAAGAGCAAGTAGTGCATTTCGTTATCTAAAATGCGCGATTTTACATAATTGTAGCACGCCTCAGGTTGACGATACTGCTTATTGATGAAATCGTCCAAAGGAAGATAAATAATTCGACGCTCAGAAACTCCACACGCGAGCAGGTGCTCTTTAAACAACTCTGAAAGTAAATATGACTTGCCACAACGCCGAATCCCACTAATAATTTTTATCAAGCCATTGTGCTTATGGCGAATCAATTGATTCAAATAACGGTTACGTTGAACGACTTTCATACAACACCTCTATTTTAGATTTTCCCGCATTTGCGGAATTTTCTAAAATGAATATAACAAAAACAGCTTAATAAGTCCACTTTTATTTTAGATTTTCCCGCATTTACGGAATTTTCTAAAATGAAACACCCTCCGATGACATCCATCAGAGGGCATTTGTAGATGAATCAAGGCATGCTTACTGATTATTCGGCACAACAAACTTTTAGAAGCCCGCCTTTTCCCACTTACGATTGTTCCCACGGCAGACGCAGATTCTCTCTATACCAACCCTTTAACTTTTTCCACGCATTCACATCCACCTTCGCTTCCAAGAGATCGGTTTCCTCTTTTGGAAGCGCAGTGAAAAAATCTAAACCAGTGCGTTTCTCCACTTCATCAACAGTCGTCACAAAGGTATGAATCGGTTGATTGCTCCGACGATTCGGCACGATGAAGGCTATCATTTTCTGCGGCGACGTAACATCGTAAATGATTTTGTAATATGCCTCAGGAATGGCGACGTGACTAGGCCCAATCGTACGCGGCGTTTCTCCAAAGATTGGTCCCGTAATCACGTAAACTTCCTTTTCTACATTCACGGTATAACGCACGAACTTTTCAATATCTGCCCAAATGCCAGCATTCATTTCGCGGTGTTGAGGAGACATATTGGAGAGATAGAAACTCTCGCGCATCGCAACCTCAGAAAACTGCATATCCGCTGCAGGCGCCATATGACCGCGATCGTAGATGGGGTGCTTGTAATCTTCAAGCGTGGCAGAGCCTGTAGTGATTTCTGGATCGGGATAAAATTCTTCACCACGTTTATAACGCTTATTTTGATTTTCTGCTTTTGTAAAATGATATTGCACCCAAACAGCCTGTTCGTAAGTCTCATTGTATCCTAAGGCATACCCCGCACGATTCACCACTTGGTCACAGCCGCCAGGCGTACCAATCGTAAGGTTGTCATTAGCCAAAAGGGAAAATGCGAATGTGAAATGTAACCCTATTAAAATCTTCTTCATGACATCAGTATAACACACATCCAAATTAGAGTAAATATTTGTTTTTATTCGTGTCAAAGGATTTCTGCTATGAAAAAAGTCTTAACACTTCTCCTCTGAGCCTGCTTCGCCGCCCTCAGCTTCGCAGCCACCGCAACCGTCAACGGCATTGAATGGCAGTATACGGGCTCAAATGGTAAAGCGAAGATTTATGACAGCAGGAATGACAATGGTTACTTGCACGTCCATATCAGTTTTCCGTTGACTTTTCGTGTCACTTTTGGTTTAATGGTGTTGTTTTGCGAGCTCCTTATGAGGAAGTACAAAACTGAGGCACTCATATCGTAGGCTTGGGAACGTAGCAATACGGTTCGTCCTAGATTTAGCAAATTGGGCCAGCCATTCTCGCATCACCTTTCCTCCTCGATTTTCGTGGAGGTTTTTTTTATATCCACTAACTTTTTAACATCATTTTTTAGATATCCGGTGATAATATAGGCATTATACTTCTTAGTTTTTTGTAAGACAACAATAAGCCTCTTTTTGATTGCAAAATAACGGCCTTCTTCATAATTACTTTCCCAAATTGAACCATAAGCGATAATGCCAGGGATTTTATCAGCATCAGGACGGTGTTTGCCTAAGGCGTGACAAATTCCCCACTTTTCATTGCCATATAAGAAGTCAATTTCACCAAGGGAGTCTCGGTGCATTGCGCCCTTGACATCTTTACCCTTAATGGCCTCGGCCCTTGCAGGAATTTTCTTTTATCGCCTCATTACTTGGATTTTAGGATTCTAAAAAATGAATGGCTAAAAAGATTCGCGATTACAATTAAAAAAAACGCCCTCGGCTTCAGGGCGAGGGCGTTCTAAAAGGCAGGTGATACCACTGTTATCTCGTGGCTCTACTGACCGAGGCGTTCATGAGGTTAGTCCCCAGTAGTTACCGCCAGTAAGAATACTAAATCACAAACGATGAATGTTTGTCAATGAAAAAGAGTCAAAAAAGCACGAAAAATGAAACTTGTGACGGTTTTTAGTCCTTGTCGACCTTTTATCTCGCAGCCTAAGAGGAATAAATCCAATGAATAATCTGACGAAACAATGTTTGCGTGATATGGCCTCGGCCCTTGCAGGAATTTTCTTTTATCGCCTCATTACTTGGTTATTGGGTGCTAACGGCATTTGGACCTAATAACAAAAAATAAGGAGTTTGTGATGTTCGTTATGCAGACCTACCTGGACATAACGCCTACTGCTTCATGCTTACTGTTCATGCGGCAATGAAGAGTTTCACAAACTCTGTACTCATAACATCTCACATCTCACGCTTATTGTCAAGGAGAAAAGGCTAAAATGTTTAAAATACGAATAAAAGAGTGCGATTGTTTGCTTGGCACACTTTTTGACCTGCCTAAATGATTTTAAAGAATTTCAGAAATAGACTACGATTGATTGAAAAAGTGAAACCAATAAGAAGCCCTTTACATCGAGGTGCCTTAGTTTCGTACTTTTCCAGAGGAACTTCTACCTTACAAACACAATTATTAAACCATAACAATAAAAGAAATATCGAAGAGGTGAATTGAATCATTGACATGAGATTGAAGAAGTGTTACTGTTAGAGGGAGTTTTCTCGGTGGATGTTATAGGACGTGGATTAATGAAAAAAACAACAAAAACCTCTCAGAAAGTTGCCAAACTGATTCAACATGCGCGTACCGGAAATGTTGAGGCACAGTATAACGTGGCATTAAAATATGTTTATGGTGATGGTGTACCAAAAAATCTACGCTTGGCAAGAAAGTATTATCGTCTGGCTGCATGTCAGGGACACATGTATGCGCAAAATAATCTAGGCGCGATGTATCGTATGGGGGAAGGTGGAAAAATTGATTATCTAGAGGCGTTACGATGGTTTAAATTGGCTGCTGCACAAGGTGATGAATACGCCTATTCTTCGTTGGGGTGCATGTATGAAGAAGGATTAGGCGTTCGTAAAAATTATCGTAAGGCGGCTGAGTATTATCACTTTGCAGCGAACCGAGGGGATACTAGCGCTCAAAATGCATTGGGGTTAATGTATGAATCTGGAAAAGGTGTCCCGAAAGATTACCGAGAAGCCGCACGCCTGTATGAACTCGCGGCAGAGCAAGGCTCTGTCTACGCCAAAAACAACCTCGCAATTTTGTATAACCATGGACGAGGGGTTGAAAAAGATGTAGAAAAAGCAATTGCGCTCTACTATGCTTGCGCGAGTGAGGGACTTGCCGAAGCGGAATGTAACTTGGCGATATTGTACCTAAAGGGGAAATGTGTCCCTCGCGACGTAATGATAGCCGTTGATTTCTTTACGCGGGCAGCGAAAAGAGGACTGGCCGAGGCGCAATTTAGATTAGCTAAAATGTATACCCAAGGTCGCGGTGTTTCGCGTGACTTACGAAAGGCAATCCCACTCTATCGTCGTGCTGCAAGAAGTGGTCGAAAGGCTGCGCAAAATTGGCTTACAAAACATGGTTATACGTGGTAAAGTCCAATGAAATTAAAATGAGCCTACCCTTTCGGATGAGCTCGGGGGCGTAAAACACTCTTCAGTAAACTTGGCGTTGGAACCGAAGCAGACACCCTCCATATCTGAACATCTAGACTTGCATAAATGGAGAACTGATTACCGTCAGTATCGCATAACCTGCTTTTAGAAGCAATCTTTTTCATTGACATATCATCTGATTTTGTGCTCTAATGTTCTTGTTTTCAAAGCGAAGGCTCCTCCAAGGAAGTAAGTTTGAGGCACTTGGAAGTAGACGGTGGCCGGAAATAACAGGTGCAGGTTCGCCTGCAAGTGCGAAAGATCCGAAAGGTGAAGCCCGGCGGTCGACATTAGTAAGTCGCGCCAATGTCATCCTCCGTTTTGTTCTCTATTTGGCCACCACGCGAACGATAGCGGGTGGCCTTTTCCAAAGCGATAATACTTGATAAACATTCATCGTTTGTGGTTTACTGTTCTTCGCAAAACGGAGATAGAGACCATCCTCTGAGCCGTGAGTTGCCCGATGCCAGATGGTGAGGCATTTTGGTAGGCTTCTTTTGAAGCCGAGGCGCTTCCAAAAGTTTGCGGGTGAACGTGTGCGCTTTTGGATTAAACCTGGGGATGTTCACCAGCCCCGCGGTTTTTTACACTCGCCGGTTTTTCGTCATTGACATTTTTCGCACATTGGGGTATTTTATAAATATCAATTCTTTTAACCCCGTGATACGTCTCCGTGTCGAGACGTTTTTATGACTCAAAAAACAATTCGTTTCGTTGGTGTCTCGCGCCTCAATCAGGCTGTTTTACCCTTTTTCTTTAACCGAGCCATTTCGCTAACGCCTTCCGTGCGTCGGCGATTGTTCAAATATGCCGATGAGGCCACAGCGGTGGTGCGCGCCTACTACCGCCGGTCTATCTTTCCGCATCACTACGGACGAGATCCCGAGAATTGGGAGGTCTCTCCTAGTGCACTAGCGGCCTACGCCTTCTTTCTACGTGGCCTCGCGCGCGGACGCATCTTTCGTTATGGTGCCATTTTCCACTCGGTCGGTATTGCGGCAGCAAGTTTAAATCACGTTGAGATTTTACAACTCCTCATTCACGAGGGAATTCCCTTGGATTTACTCCATGAAGGGGGTGACACTGTGCTTGCCACCGCGATTCGCTACCATCACGAACCTTTGGCCCACGCCCTCATGGATGCATTCCCACGTTTTATAAGCCACAAATATGCCCCGAGTGCGATGTATGCCTGTATCTTTTCAGGCACTATTCCACTCTTTTTTGACATGGTTGAGCGCGGTTTCTCTATTACCTTTTTCATGGGTTTCAAAGATTGGATTGGCACCCCCTTGAGCGCCGCTGTGCGTCGCGGACGTCATACCATCACACGCTACCTGCTTAAACACGCCTTCACTGAGGCCAATATTCTCATGCCCAAGACCTTTGAGTATGACCCGTTGCACGCTTACTTCAAATGGACTCTCTTTAAAGAAGCCATCTGTCACCAAAACCGAGAAGTCCTTGACCATCTCAAAGCGCACGGTTGGAACCCGCCAGCAAAAATAATTGGGGCCTTCTGCAGAGAAACAGGCGTCCTCGACTCCCTTACGCGCCTCAAATTCACCGAAACCGTCTATCCCGACTTACCCTTCCGCAAACACATCCAAGCGATGTGCATGGATGAAGATAACTGTTGGTTCATTGACGATGACATTCTGCGGTATTACAACCTTCCACTCAATGAAGATGAGGAGGACTTAACGCGTGTAAAGGCCGAGCCACACGATTGGCGCACAGATATCCCCTCTACCATGGAGGAAATTGGGGAATGTCTTGGCGAACGCCCCGAAAACATCCTGCGCCTCATCCCACGCATTCGTGAACAACTGCGCACCTATTATCAAAAAGCAGAGTTTTCCCATCACGCAGCACGTGCCTCGGTCTATGCCCTCTGCCTCGCACAACACTCTGCCGCACCCCTCTTTACTCACGAAGAATTACAAGACGCCGTGCGTCAAAACTCGGAGTTTAAGTACTACGCTACGTCTTATCACGAACGTATCCTCGGCGTTAAGATTTTCAAAAAAAATTATGAGCGCGTCAGAAAAATTGATCATATCGTAGCACTACAAGGGAAAGACTTGCAATCCTTTCTTGATCAAAGCGATGAAGCCCTTGAAAAATATCAGACATGTTATGGCATTCCCATCATTCGTTACATCGCAGAAAAATCCACCGTAGAAGCCCTTGAAATGTGGATGGAACGTGGTTTCTCAATTTGCGCCTGCGAAGAAATTGAATCCTGGCATCCCACACACTATGCTAACCCAGAAATTCTTGACTACTACTTCACCCACGTCGGCATGCACTACCGCACTAGATGCAATGAATACGCAGACACCCTCGCCTTCTCCATCCGTGGCGATGACGCAAGATGCGTCAAAATCTTTGTCAAACATGGCTACCCCCTCAATCGTCGCCTCTGCGATCACGACTACCCGCTCGCCTATGCCTTCTATGAAGGCGCCGAAAAAATGACGCATGCCCTCTACGATGTTGGCGCCAAAATGTTGGACCGAAAAGGTCGAAAAATGAACCTACCCCCATGGTTTAAACCGCTTCGCGGTTGATAACTCGCTCGGCCCCATCGATATTGTTTGGGGTATTCCAGGAGACGCCAAGAATGATTACGCAGGCGGTTACGGCATTTCTCATACACTGGCTAAGCACGGAAAGGAAGCATTAGAACAAGCTCCTCTTCTTCTAGCTTATGGAAAATATTATAAGGATGTTTGGAGAAAAAACGGCTGGCTGGTTATCAAAGGTCACTGGGTCGCCGCACTTAACGAAGATAAAAACAGTAATATTTATCTTTCTACGATTTACAAATCAATAGAAAAGGCGGCTCGCTACTCGCGAAGCCGCCAAATCGAAAACAAAGTAGGAGATGATGGCGCGACTCTCTAGTGGACGACTTTCCAGGGCTTCACCTTTCGGATCTTTTGTACCCACGCCGTAGCTAATGGTATACTACTTCCTGGCACCGCTACGCATTATAGCCCTCACAGCTGTAGTCTATAATGGGAGCTCCTCTTTGAACATTTATAGTGTTCCAAATCTTAAACCAAAAGTCAAGCATTTTTATCGTTTTGGAAAGAGCCATTTAAAGGCAATGTAAAGCAAGCCAACAATATTGATTGTGGTTGTGCTAAGGAGTGTAATTTGCACAGGTTCTACTAAATGACTAACTCCCCACGCACAAAGTAGTAATGTTGTCATTAAATCAACCAGTGAAAAGAATAGCGTAATGGTCTTTGTGGATAATAATGGCGAAGTACAAGAAGCCTTTGACGTCTTCACAAAAACGACAAAAGACATTCGTAGAAGTTTAAAGGAAAAATGAGTCGGTGCTGGCGGCAAGACCCACACACCGCAATGTTCTCGTTATGCGCGTGCCCGCACAAGAACAAGGCAAAACCCTCTAGTTCATAGGGTGGCGTAGCCCAGGGAGGAACTCACGGAGCAAATGTACGCCCACATCTCCGTTTCGTTGAGAATATTAAACCACAAACGATGAATGTTTGTCAATGAAAAAAGGTAAAAAATAGAAGGGGAAAACCGAATGAGTGTTTTTTATCTTTGTCTACTATTTTTTGTGCGCCTTCCGCATGGGCTTCGGCTTTATGCTGGGCGGTATCTTAACAGTCAAATGTCTTGAGTTATTTTACGAATCTTAATTGGCCGGGGACTTTTTTGACCTGCTTAAATTGTTTTAGGAAATAGTACGAAGGGCCGAAAAAGTGAAATAGAAAGGATATTTTATCAAAATCTTAACATTTTCGTTCGCCTATTTCACCCCATCATTGAGCGGTTTATTTTCTTGGTTTTAAGGTGTCAAATGATAACAATAAAAAGTAGATGCAATACGCCTCATAACTGAAGGTTGCATCTACTTTACGGACATGTAATTTTAGGATTAAAGTGCGTACGTTGAGATCAATTGGCAAATTTCGATCACATTTGTACGCCCAGTGAATTGAAACTTCACTTTACCGACCGCAGAGACGTAAACTTCCAACTCGGAATCCATATCAAATGTGCCTGCCGTTTCAACGGAAAAGGTTGTGATTTTGCTATAGGGAATTGACGTATAATCTGTCTTCTTTCCCGTAATGCCTTGTACATTGATTGCAATAATTCGCTTGTTGGTGAAGACTACACCATCACGAATGGTTTTATAGGTTCCAACAATCTCTTCACCAGCAACTAAGAATGGCGCAACCTTCTTCGCGAAAACATCGTTCTCGACTTGTTTCATTCGAGAGAAAAATCCCTTGCTATTAAAGTCTATCATTTAAACATCCTCTAGCCTGTTTATTTAAACACCAAACGTAGCAGACAGGCAATAGACAACCACTTTTGGTGCTAACGAAGACAATGGGAATCGTTGACAATTGCAAAAGGATTTAAACACGCAATGTGTATGCCCTCAAAGGTGACGTTTGTCGCTAATTTCCTAGATTTCCGCTAGCAGTTTATACGCATCACTGCAAAGAGAGAAATGTCATAACGCTCTCACAGCTTAGTTTTAGTGTAGCACATTCAAGCGTTTGCAGCAAACAAAAAAATCTTCTTCCACGTTTCTACAATTGCATTGTCGATTGTATCATGAAAATGGAGTTTTATTGGCACTTTTATATTTATATGTTAATATCAAGTAGCGAGGTGTATCGGTTTGTGCTATAATGGTCGTGTTTCTTCACGAAAGGTTTTTAGGTTATGGTTTATGATATTGTGATTTTAGGCAGTGGTCCTGCAGGGTGCACAGCGGCGATTTATGCAGCGCGTGCAGGGTTTAAGCCATTGGTTCTCGAGGGGATGCAACCTGGCGGACAGTTGACGCAGACAACGGATATTGAGAATTTCCCTGGCTTTGAAAAGGGTATTAATGGCTATGATTTGGTTGTGACGATGCGTCAGCAGGCGGAACGTTTTGGCGCAGTTTTTGAAATGGATGAGTGTATCGGGGCAGATTTTTCTGGTGAGGTTAAACGCCTCGAGACGATGGTGAATGGAACGATTGAAGCGCGTGTTGTGATTTTGGCAACGGGGGCTTCGGCGCGTTGGTTGGGGCTTGAGAGTGAGAAGCGGTTGATGGGGCATGGCGTTTCGGCATGCGCGACGTGTGATGGTGCCTTTTTTAAGGGAATGGATGTCGCTGTCAATGGCGGTGGTGATACGGCGTGTGAAGACGCGTTGTATTTATCGAAGTTGTGTAATAAGGTGACGTTGATTCATCGCCGTGATACGTTGCGCGCGAGCAAGGTGATGGCTGATCGCGTTCTTTCTACACCGAATATTGAGATGGCGTGGAATTCAACGGTGGTTGAGGTGCTTGATCCTGCTCAGGGTGAAGTTTCGGCCGTGCGTTTGCGGAGTACTGTGGATGGTTCTGAGCGTCTTTTGCCCGTGCGTGCATTGTTTGTCGCCATTGGTCATACGCCGAATACGAAGTTTTTAGAAGGCGCACTTGATTTGGATGAACATGGGTATATTGTGACGGATGGTGTACATACGAGTGCAAAGGGTGTTTTTGCAGCGGGTGATGCACAGGATCCGTATTACAAGCAGGCAATTATTGCGGCGGGTTCGGGTGCCGTTGCAGCACTCGAGGCTGAACGTTATTTGTTGCATTGATTGAGGGCGCTCGTTGTTGAATGAGCGTTTGGATATCACAGGGCGATAGGCTTTCAATACGTTGAAGTGAGGGTCATGGGATGATCGGTCTTGCGGATAGTGTTGTTTTTACAGGGGTGAGCGGTTGCTTTGGTCATGCCGCTTCACCGCGTGCGTTTTGGAAGGCGTTGTTACGTAAGCAGTCGGCGTTTGTTCCTTTGCCCGTAGCGGGTGATGGACATACGGCCGATGAGTTGTTTCAGGGGCATCCTTTGCCGGAGATGATTGCGGCGCTCGGGGAGAATTTCGCCTGCCAGTCGGATTGGTTATCGTTGCCACCGGACTTGGGGATTGGGGATAATCCTGATTTTTGGTTTTCCGCGCAGTTGTTGTTTGACGCGTTGGAAGATGCGTGTCTCTCACCGAATTCCCCCTCAACCGATCGTATTGCGCTTTTTATGGGGTATGATGCGACCTTTAATCCCGCTTCGGTGAATTGGTTGTGGCATGCAAATGTGATTGCCCAGGTGGTGAGTACGTTGCAACGATTCTTCCCGAATGCAACGCATGCTCAGATGGGAGCGATTCGTGAAAATTTGATTGAGACGTTGCCTCTGTTGAAGCCTCGTCACCTTCACCATGCACGCGGGGATGGTATTGTACGTGCGTTGGCGCAGACCTTCCGGATGTGTGATTCGGTTTATCAGTGTACGGCAGGTGAAGCTTCCGTTTTTGCAGGGTTGGATGCAGCAAGTAATGCCTTGCGTTTAGGCCAGTGTGATGTTGCCGTCGTATTGGTCTTGCAGCCACCGATTTCTCAGACGCAATTAGTGGGCGAATCATGTTTGTTGCCATTCTCGCATCATCGCACATTGCAACCTTTCACAAAAGCAGCAGATGGTACGTTGCCGGGTGAAGGCGGCGCGGCATTTGTTTTGCGGCGTTTGTCGGATGCGCGAAAGGGTGCTCAGCGAATTTATGCGAAGTTGCACTGCAGTGCTTTGCTCGCAGGTATGACGCCCGAAGAAGGCGGTTTAGAGCAAGCGCTCGAACGGTGTTTGCATCGCGCATTACGTCGTTTACCCAATGGTTTCCGTGATATTGATTATTGGGAAATGAATGCTTCTGGCGTGCCAGAAGAAGATGCGGCAGAAGAGGCATTATTGAATCGTGTGACAGCAAATCGTGGTGCCAATATTCCACTTTTGGCGTTGGGTTCTGCGAAGACGTCGTTTGGCCATGCCTTGACAGCGGCGGGTGCTTTGGGGCTCTTAAAGGGTTTGCTGGCGATGAGTCATCGTATTTTGCCCCCATCGATTACGCCGATGGATGAGTCATTCCGTTTATGTAAGCCGGAGCACTCGTATTATTGGGTGCAGGAGGCGCGTCCGTGGATTGCATCGTCGATGCGCCCACGACGTCTTGCGGTGTCGACGTTGTCGCGTGCTGGTCGCGCGGGTGCGGCGATTCTTGAGGAGGTGTCTGAATGAGCTTAGAACGATCGGAAGGTGTGCTTTGTTTGATCGGTGCTGATTCGCGTGAGGCACTTGAATTAGCGATTTTGCGTTTGCAACATTTTTTGAATCATTCAACTGGGATTCGTTTTATTGATGTGGTTTACACGGCGACGTGTGAAGCGCGGAATAAGCGGTGTATCGCAGGTTTATGGGTCACATCACTCGATGAGATGGGACGAAAGTTGAAGTTCGCCCTCAACGCGCTCAAGAGTGGTCGCACACGCATGCGCGATAAGTCAGGGGTCTTTTTCACAATTGATCCATTGGCGCTTAAAGGTGGTAAGGTGGCGTTTATTTTCCCGGGGACGGGAAGTTTCCATTTGGAAATGATGCGCGACTTAGCGTTGACCTTTGATGGGGTGCGTGAGCGTTTTGATGATATGGAAGAGGCGTTTACAGGCTTTTGTGATGTGGCGTCTCCCTCGGAATGGCTCTTCTCAACCGCTCCTGAACATACCTTGCCCTTAACAGCATCCCGTGATTTCTTGCCCC
Source organism: Candidatus Spyradenecus sp. (assembly GCA_045613865.1). Taxonomy (GTDB): domain Bacteria; phylum Verrucomicrobiota; class Kiritimatiellia; order RFP12; family DVOR01; genus Spyradenecus. Next base: position 14,450 of record JAZLBT010000026.1, read on the forward strand.
TATTGGCATCGGCATCCACGTATTTGGCGAGTAAGGTTTTTGCCGATTATTTACGCTCGATTGGCGTGAAGCCTGCGGCGGTGGGTGGTATTGGTCTTGGGGCCTTTTCTGCGTATCATGCAACGCACCATGACCCGAAGATGCGTCTTGTGCAGATTCTTCGTGATGCAGGACGTATGTTGGTGCGATTAGGACAGGAGAAATCGGTTGTTCAACCATGGGTGCAGTTGACCGTCACGAATGTTGATGCGCGTGCATTGCAGGAATTTGTTGCCGATTATGATGACCAAGTGGTGCTCACGCAGCAGATTTCGGAACGGAATGCGATTGTTGCTGTTCACCCTGATTCGCTTACAGCGATGGAATCTTTTGTTCGCACACAGGGTGGAACGTCGATTGCCGAACCTTTGTCGGTGCCGTTTAACACGGGTACGGGCAGTGCGGCGATGGGAGAGATTTTCCATCAGTTCTTTAGCAAGTATGTGACGATTGAGCCGCAAGTTCCCTTTTATTCAAGTGTGACAGGCCAACCAGTGGATACCTCACTGGCATCGATTTCGCAGTGCTTGGTTGAACAGATGATGCAGCCGCTCAATTTTGAAAAGATGATTCACTCGATGTATGACAACGGGTGTCGTATCTTCATTGAAGTGGGTGCACGCGGCGTGATGTCACCGATTATTCAGCAGATTTTGGCTAACCGCGAAGAGCCGATTGTCACCATTCCGATGCATATCCTTCACCGTTCGGGCGGAATTCAAGTTGGTCAGGCAACAGGTTTGTTAGCGGCGCATGGGGTGCCGATTGATTACTCGGGATTGCGTTTCTTTGCACATGCGAAGCGGTTGAATTTTGATATGCCGATTGCAGAGACGGGCACCACGTCAATGTCGTTGCGCTTGACGCGTGATTTACCAGCCTTACGCCCCGCGTTGATTGACACACAGCGAATTCTCGGTATGGAGACGACAAATGAAGAGGATGAACAACCTTCACATGCCCACGCCTTGCCGTTGTCAATGCCGAAACATGGCGTCCCCTACCCGCTCTTGCGAAATTCAAAGGTCTTGGAACAATCGCCCACGCATTTGACGTTGCGTGTGGTGTTGAAGCCGAAAGATGTGCCTTTCCTCAACGACTATGCGATTGGTACGTCGGTTTCGATTAGCAACCCGCAGTTGCGTGGGTTGACCCTCTTCTCAATGGCTTCGGGGCTTGAGGTAATGGCGGAGAGCGCAAAACAGCTCGTGCCAGACTATTCGCTCGCAAGTGTGAAGCAAATGCGTGCACCGCGTTGGCTTTCCTTCTCCTTTGGCAAGTTGGCGTTGATTATCTCTGCCGATATCACCAAGGTCAATGACGATGATTCCAAGCAGGTACGTGTACGCATTTACACAGACACTGACACCGTTGAAGAAGGTGATCATATTGCGATGGAAGCAACGATGACCTTCGCCCGCGTCGTGCCAGAACCTGAAGCCGTGCCTGAGCTTGACCCCTTGGCGGGCTTGAAGAATGTGAATTGGCGTTTGTCGGATATCTATCCGAGTCGTCTTTTCCATGGGCCACTTTTGCGTAATATTCGGTCGGTTTCGGGTTGGGGCTATAATGGGATTGACTACGAAATTGTCTTGCCCTCTCGTGCGAACACCGTGCGTGGAACACGTCGCCCCATCTTTTCAGCGATGCCGCTCTTCCTTGATGCCGTCTTTGCAGGGTTCCCGTTATGGCGTTCACATGAACGTTTCCACGGTGCAATTTCGTTGCCTTTCCGCTGTCAGAGTATCAGCTATCACGCGGTTTGGATTCCTGAAGGAACACGGTTAAATTGTGCGTTGCGTCTTGTGAACGTGACAACGCGTACATTCCAGGTTGATATTCGTGTAACCGATGCCTCTGGACATGTGATTCTTGAAGTGAAGGGTTGGGAAGAAGTCAGTGGTCGCGCAACGAATGAGTTGCATCACTTTATCATGAATCCCGCGAAGTCCTTCATTACACAGCCCTTGCCCGCAGCCATCCTTCCCGAGACGGATGTTGAGATTATCGGTGCACTCTATGTGAATGATAATGAAGAGTTCTTCATCTCAAATAACGAACTTTGGTTGAGTGCTTTAGCCAATGCGGTGTTAACGCCAAATGAACGCGTTGACTACGCGCAGATGACGGGCACCGCCTCTCGTCGTTTAGAGTGGCTCTTAGGGCGTACCTCTGCGAAGGAAGCCGTACGTCGCTTGTTGTTGCAGAATTATAATCTCTACGAACCGGCGGCAGATATTTCGATTTGGAAGGATAAACTCGGGAAGCCTCATCCCATTGGTGATTGGGATAATCATGTCTCGAGCCAGATTGACCTCTCGATTGCACACACCGCAGGGTTAATCCTCGGTGCAGCGACCGCACAGGGGCATATTGGTCTCGATGTAGAGTCGGTGAATCGTGACTTGACGGAAGACTTCTTACGCGGAGTCTTCACACTTGAAGAACAAGAACTCGCAAGCCGTAGTGGTGATGGCCCCACCGCAGTATTACGTTTTTGGTGTGCGAAGGAAGCCATTTCCAAGGCGTTGGGAACAGGTATTCGTTTCGCACCGACAGATTTACGGATTCGTACATCGGATCCAGCAACAGGACTTTTGGAGATGGAACTCTTTGGTGCATGGGCGGAAAATTTCCCGATGTTCCGCGAGAAGTTGATCCCCATCAAGACGTGTGTGCTTTATGGGCACGCAATCGCGTGTTGCATTCTCCCCAACTTTTAATTCAAAGGAGTGATTATGGCGCTTCGTACAACAGAAATTATTCGTCATTTTACTAAGCATGCAGCGGGATCTGTATTGATTAAGCAGGGTGATACATGGGTGCTTTGCACAGCGTGTGTTGAGGAGAAAGTTCCACCCTTCTTGCGCGATACAGGTCGCGGTTGGGTGACCGCAGAGTATTCAATGTTGCCCTCGTCAACCGTTGGACGTAAGGATCGTGATATCAAGAAGTTAAAGCAGGATGGTCGCAGTGTTGAAATTGGTCGTCTCATCGGTCGCGCATTACGTGCTGCTGTGGATATGGAACTTTTGGGTGAACGCACGATTACAATTGACTGCGATGTTTTGCAAGCTGATGGTGGAACGCGTTGTGCCTCGATTACAGGGGGCATGGTTGCACTCGAGGATGCTGTTCGCAAGTTAATGGCAGAGGGTAAGATTGCAACTTCGCCGATTCTCCGTCGTGTGGCGGCAATTAGTGTTGGGATTTGTAAGGGCGAGCCAACGCTCGATCTCGATTATGCCCATGACTCAACCGCAGACACGGATATGAATGTTATTATGACCTCAGAAGGTCGTTATGTGGAAATTCAGGGAACGGCAGAGCATGAACCTTTTGGCGATGAGGAATTTGATACCCTTCGTCAGCTCGCTAAGGAAGGGTGCATGCATCTCTTCGCCGCACAAGAAGCCGCGCTCAATGCAGAATAACACCCCATGAAAACAGTACAGCTTAAGATTAAACGAGACTTCCCTACCCGCCATGGCCATCCGTGGATTTTCTCTGGTGCAATTGATAAGGTCACTGGCAATCCTCAGCGCGGGGATACCGTTTGCGTGCTCAATGCCAAGGGTGAAGTGCTCGGTATGGGTGCATGGTCGCCTGATTCGCAAATTCGTGTGCGCATGTGGACGTTTGGCAGTGAGCAGGCCATTGATAACGACTTCTTTGAGGCTCGTGTTCAGCAAGCCCTCGCGGTAAGAGAAGGTATGGCCGAACGCTTTAACACCAATGCCCTTCGCCTCATTAATGCCGAGGCGGATGGTTTGCCTGGGGTAACGGTTGATTGTTATGACAAGACACTCGTTGGGCAATTCACAACCGCAGGAGCAGAGGCTCACAAGCAAGCAATTGTTCAGGCGTTGATGAAGGCCACAGGCGCAACGTCGTTTTATGAGCGGAGTGATGTTGATGGACGTTTGCACGAAGGGCTTGAACAAGTCACCGGTTGTCTCGCTGGCGATGAGCCCCCTGAAAAGATTCGCATTCATGAAGGTGATGTGAATTTTGAAGTTGATGTGCGTTTGGGACATAAGACGGGTTTTTACCTTGATCAGCGTGAGAATCGTCGCATTTTGGCGAGCTATGCTCAAGGTAAGAGCGTGCTCAATACGTTTGCCTTCACCGGTGGGTTTGGTATCGCAGCACAGGTGGCAGGCGCGGCGTCGGTCACGCATATTGACATTTCTGAAACCGCTCTCACACAAGCCCAACGAAATGCACAGATTAATGTAAATACCGATTGTGCGACCTTCCAAAAGGCAAATGTTTTTGAAGCCTTGCGCACCTATCGTGATAAGGCGATGTCGTTTGATATGGTTGTGCTTGATCCGCCCAAGTTTGCCGAGACGCGAAGCCAGACCAATAAGGCTTTACGTGGATACAAGGATATCAATATTCTTGGAATGAAGTTAGTAAAACGTGGTGGACTGTTAGCAACGTTTTCATGTTCTGGAGCGATTGACCCGCAATGCTTCCGGATGATGTTGACCGAAGCAGCGTATGATGCCCATCGCGAAATCCGCATTTTGGATGAACTTCGTCAGGCGCCGGATCACGTTGAAGCGCTCACCTTCCCAGAAGGACTCTACCTTAAAGGTCTCCTCTGTCGCGTACTCTAAGAAAGGAGTTGTTTATGAAAGCTTTTAAAGCCTATGACATTCGTGGTGTTTATGGTGTTGATTTAACCGATGACTTAGCCTATCAAGTGGGACGATGCCTGCCCACTTTGTTATCCGCAAAGTGCGTTTTGATTGGGCGTGATGCACGTCACTCCTCACCCGCATTACGCGAAGCATTAATTCGCGGGATTACAGATGCTGGTGCAGATGTTGATGACCTCGGTCTCTCGACAACACCCATGGTTTATTTCTTCACCGCAGAGAAGCACTATGCCGCCTCGGTGATGATTACCGCATCGCATAACCCTGGTAAATATAATGGGTTAAAGGTTTCCAAGACCGATGCACGTCCTGTTAGTTATGAGCTTGGACTCAATCAAGTTGAAGCAATGATTGAAGCCGGTCAGTTGCCCCCCAAGGCGGATGTGCCAGGCAAGGTTACCCAAGTTAATTATCATGCGGAATATGTCGCATGGATGCGTCAGCGTTTACCTGATATGAGCGGGTTAAAGATTGCGATTGACTGCTCAGATGGCGCAGCGGGCATTCTTGCACGTGATATTTTTGGAGAAGCACCGATTTATCTTAATGCCACCCCCGATGGTGATTTTCCGCATCATGGTCCAAATCCATTAGAAGTTGAGAATTGCGAACAGTTAATGGCGTGCGTAAAGGCAAATCAGCTTGACCTTGGAATTATCTTTGATGGTGATGCTGATCGCGTGATGTGTATTGACAATACAGGTGCATTTGTGCAACCTGATGTCTTTATCCCGCTCTTTGCTGAATGCCTCTATGCCCCCGAAGATCCAACCGACATCGCAGTTGTGCATGACATTCGCACCTCTCGCGGTGTGATTGAAGCCATTCGTGAACGTGGTTTCTCCGCCGTTATGGTAAAGGTTGGTGCGGCTTATGCCAAGACGGAACTTCGTGCGCGGAATGGACTCTGTGGTGGAGAAGTAGCAGGTCACTATTACGCACGTGCGTTCCATTGGTGCGATAGTGGTATTTTGGCGGCCTTGCTCATCCTTCAAATTGCAGTTAAAGCCAAGGCAAAGGGACAAACACTCGCCGATGTTCTTGCGCCCATTGCTAATCGCTATGAACGTTCGGGCGAAGTGAATGTTGAAGGCATCGAAGATCGTCAAGGCGCAATTCATCGTGTTGAGGAAGCCGTTGTTCAACTGCTCGGTGCACCCGTCAATCGCGTTGATTTTGATGGCGTTCGTCTCGATTGGGAAGATGCTTGGTTTGGTGTTCGCCCCTCAAATACGGAACCCATCCTTCGTCTTGCAGCAGAAGCAAAGACGATTGAAAAGCTCAAGGCAATCATTGATGTTGCTCGCGCGGCTGCGCTTGCATAATCATCCATTACAATTATGCATAATAAGTCGTGTGATGAACCTCCACGACTTATTTTTTTGTCTTTTAATTTCAAGGTGATAAAACAAAAAAAACGGAGCTCACCGCCCCGCAACTTAAGCCTTCTTAAATGGCACCCCCAAGGAGAGTCGAACTCCTCTTACAGGCATGAAAAGCCCGTGTCCTAACCGATAGACGATGGGGGCACATACTGGTGGCAAGGGTCGGGATCGAACCGACGACACGCGGATTTTCAGTCCGCTGCTCTACCAACTGAGCTACCTCGCCTTACGACCGCTTGCGGTTATGGCACCCCCAAGGAGAGTCGAACTCCTCTTACAGGCATGAAAAGCCCGTGTCCTAACCGATAGACGATGGGGGCAACTGGTGGCAAGGGTCGGGATCGAACCGACGACACGCGAATTTTCAGTCCGCTGCTCTACCAACTGAGCTACCTCGCCAGAAGTACGCTTACGTATCGTAAAACGGCGCACATTATAGCAAATGAAAAAAAGTAATGCAAGCCCTTTTTTCACTTTTTTTAATTTTTTCTATTTTTCTTTTGTAATGGTGATTTTTGAAGGCGGTTCTCTTTTTTTATTTTAATTATTTCCCTTTTTATTAAATATATGGTAATATATGAAACGTTGATGACGTTTTATTTTGTTCGGCACATCGTGTCTACAAAGAGCGTTAGCAAAAAGCCTTGAATGAAAAAGGAAATTAAGATGAATAAAGTTTTTTCTACGGTTCTCACCTCGCTTTTGCCTGCGGCAAGCTTGCTTGCTACAGCAACGGCACGCTATGTCACCGTTGACATTCCAAAAGAAGCTGCAACCCTCTCCTTATCTGAAGTTGAAGTTTTTGTCAATGGAAAAAACATTGCCCCTACCGGCAAGGCAACCCAATCCAATACCGCGCACAATGCCAAGGCTGAACGCGCAATTGATGGAAATTGTTCACCTTTTTGGAACCATGACACAATTACCCATACACCCGAGAATAGTAACCACCCCGCATGGGAACTTGACCTCGGAAGCGAATACCCCATCGATAAGATTACCCTTTGGAATCGTTCTGAAGGCATGTTAGGCGATCGCTTAAATGGCGTTCGTGTGACGCTCTCAAATGCGAATCGTGAAATTGTTTGGGATGACAGTCGCGCTTGGGATGCGAAGGATGGTATTCCACAGACGCTTTTCTTTATTCCTGAATATGGCAAGACAAATCGTTTTCAACAACACGCAGAAACGATGGCAGAACGCCAGGCACGTTTAACCCTTGCAGCCCTTTTGCAGCGCATCAACACCCCTGCCCTCTTAACTGCACTTGATGCCTATGCCGAAAAGTATCCTGAAGCTTATCCAGAAGACACCTACGAAGCATTACGTCAGGCGATTCTCGATTTGGAAGCAGAAGTTAAGACTGGGAGCAAGGATCCATCGTTGGTTACGCGTTTCCGTGATTTGCAGAAGCAAGTTTTGCTCAAGCACCCCGCGATTGACTTTGATGAAATTCTCTTCATTAACCGTCCAAAGGGTTCAAAGCAAGGGCTCTTCCAAAACTATCAAGGCAACACCGCTTGGCTCGGAAAGAACGATGACCACCTTCGCGGTTATCAAAACACACTCTTGAAGGGTCCACTCTGTCAGGATGATGGTCCCGCGCAAGTGATTCGTTCCTCCTCTGCTTATATGGGTGAACTTTGTTTGGATTGGGATGCCAACAAGCTCCTTCTCTCCTCTGGTGATGAAAAGAGTGGTCCTTGGGGCATTTATGAACTCAATCTCGATGGAACGGGTTGGACCACCGCATTTGAGAATAGCGATCCTCTCGTTGACTATTATGATGCATGCTACTTGCCAGATGGTCGCATTATCACCACGGCAACAGTTGGCTTTAATGGTGTGCCGTGCGTAACGGGCGGTGACTATGTGGCGAATGTCATTCTCATCGATAAGGATCGTAAGAATGCACGTCGTCTCACCTTTGACCAAGACATTAACTGGAACCCCGAAGTTTATCCCAATGGTCGTGTTGTTTATTTGCGCTGGGAGTATACCGACTCGGCGCACTACTTCTCTCGCGTTTTAATGACGATGAACCCCGATGGCTCCGATCAGCAGGAATTCTATGGTTCGAATAGCTATTGGCCGAATGCTGTCTTCTATCACCAGCACATTCCTGGAAGTTCAACTAAGTTTGTCGGTATTGTCACAGGTCACCATGGCGTTGCTCGTAAAGGCGAGCTCGTGATGTTTGACGTCTCCAAGGGTCGTATTGAAACGCAAGGTGCGGTTCACAAGTTCCCCTTCCGCGGGAAGCCAATTGAGAATATCACCAAAGACCAGCTTGTTGACAATATTAAACCCTTCTTCCTTCACCCACGTCCGCTCAATGACGAACTCATTCTCGCCGCTATGCAGGATGATGGTGGTTCGCCCTGGCGCATCGTTCTCGTTGATATTTATGACAACGTGCTCACCCTTTGGGAGGCCCCCGATGCCAACTACTATGAACCTATTCCGGTTAAGAAAAAGGCTCGCCCCTATGCACGCGAAGATATTGTTAACTTGGAAAAGGATACGTGTAATGTTTATATGACCAACGTCTATCGTGGTCAGAAGACGCTTGAAGGTGTTCCTCACGGCAAGGTGAAGAAGCTTCGTGTGTTCAACTATGAATATGCCCCGCGTCACAGTGGTGGTCACTATGCCTTGGGCATGGAAGGTCCATGGGACGTACGCGTTCTCCACGGTACAGTTGATGTGGAAGAAGATGGTTCTTGTATGTTTGAGTTCCCCGCGAACACGCCGCTTTCCGTTCAGCCCATTGACGAAAATGGTCAAGCGCTTCAGTTGATGCGTTCTTGGTTGGTGGGTATGCCCGGTGAGACCATCTCTTGCGTGGGTTGCCATGAAAGTCAGAATGCCGCAGCCCCCTCGGGTCAGACCTCTATTGCTTCGCGCAAGCCTCCGCAACAGATTCAGCCTTGGTATGGACCTAAACGCGGTTGGTCGTTTGAACGCGAACTCCAGCCCGTGCTTGATCGTCGTTGCGTCGGTTGCCACAATGCAAACACCACATACACCAACGAACAAGGCATCAAGATTCCAGACTTCTCCTATCAAAAGGCGCCTGTTTGGAATGGTTTTAGCAAGTCGTACATTGCCTTGCACCCCTATGTTCGTCGTAATGGTCCCGAAGGCGACTATCACGTTTTGACGCCGTTGGAATTCAATGTGAACACCTCTGATCTTTGGCAGCGTTTGAAGAAGGGTCACCATGGCGTTACCTTAACAGCAGAAGAGTGGGATCGTCTTGCAACATGGATTGATCTTAACGTCCCCTACTTTGGCACTTGGACGGAACATGGTTCGCGCGTTGATATTATTCAAAAGCGTCGTGAATACGAAAAGCGCATGACGAATAATCTCTCTGCTGAACCTAATGCATTTGACCCAGAAAAGATTGTCAATCCCTATACCCCTGGTGCGATCGCATTTGAAGCCCCGACAGGCCAACGTCTTCAGAAGGTTGCAGCCCCCACACTTGCACAACAATCTCCTACCCAAAATCAGGGAACGATTGAACTTAAAGTTGGCGGCGACCAAGTTTTGCGTCTTGCCAAGATTCCTGCTGGTTCCTTTGTCATGGGTTCGAATGACGAAACCCTCGCCGAAGCACCTGCACATGTTGTCACAATTGACAAGCCCTTCTACATTGGTACAACCGAAGTCACCATGGGCATGATGCAACAGTTTGACCCGACGTTCGAAAATGGTGTCTATGATATGCACTATAAAGATCAAGTACGCCGCGGTTACTTTGTCAACAATGCCAACTTCCCAGCTGTTCGCGTTAGCTATGAAAGGGCAGAAGCCTTCTGTCAATGGCTCTCCGAAAAGACTGGCAAGAAGGTTCGTCTCCCCACTGAAGCGGAATGGGAATATGCTTGCCGTGCAGGTACAACAACGCCGATGAACTATGGCGACTTCAACACCAACTTCTCGCAACGTGAAAACCTTGCAGATGTGACGATGAAGCGTCTTGCTGTTGTCGGTATTGATCCGCAGCCGATTCGCAACCCCGATTCCTTCTGGGATTTCGAAAAAAAGGACCCGCGTTCAAATGATGGCGTGCTCCATCTTGCACTCGTCGGTTCTTATCAGCCAAACAACTTCGGTCTCTATGACATGCATGGTAATGCGGCAGAATGGACCTCCTCGCCCTTCGTTGCTTATCCGAATGGACAAGCATGTGAAGCCTTTGACGCCACCAAGCGTGTTGTCCGTGGCGGTTCTTGGTATCAACGTCAGATGCGAGCAACCTCTGCTTGGCGTTGGGCCTATCCCACATGGCAGCGACCCTTTGATGTGGGCTTCCGTGTGGTCATTGAAGACTAAATCAAGTGACAAGGATGCAGGGTTCAGCCCTGCATCTTTTGTTTTTATAGAACGCCCTTCACATGGCTTATTAATTTGTCTTCTCGTTGCTTGCAAGCGCACTTTATTTCTAGTATAATAGGTCTCATGAAGCAGCCCCTACCCCTTTCAATTTCTCTCGCTGGTCCATGGCATTTAGAAAGTTCTTCACGTTCGCTTGAAGCTACGTTGCCTGGCGATGTTTTGCATGCCCTTTTACAAGCAGAGATGATTGACGATCCATTTCTCCGTGAAAATGAGCGTGACGTTCAATGGATTTTTCAAACATCATGGACTTATACCCGCGACTTTGAAGTTTCTGAAGCATTTCTCCAATCTGAACAGCAAACGCTTTTCATTGAGTCACTCGATACCTTTGCAACGCTTTCGCTTAATGGTCATGTACTCGGTGAACGCAATGAGACCATGATGCAAGCGACTCTTCGTGATGTCACAGGCCTCTTGCGCGTGGGAAAGAATACATTAAAGATTGTCTTTGATCCTCCTGCTCCCGAAGCGCTTCAACGTGCACGTCTTAATCCGCTCCCAATCGCAGCCCCCATCTCAGACAATAATCGCATCCCTGCAATGAATTTTGTTCGGAAAGTGGCTTGTCACTCTGGTTGGGATTGGGCGCCATGTTTGCCAACAATGGGTGTTTATGGTCAAATTCAGCTCTTAACCGGCACGTGGAAACCGCTTCATTTGCTTATCCGTTTACAGGGAGACCATTGGGAGATTTCCTCTCAAGCGGGTTACCTTTTGCAAGGGTTTGGACAACAAGGGAAGACGCTCGTCGTTGCGGATAAAGACATTCAACGTTGGTGGCCTGCGGGTCGAGGCGAACAAGTGCTTTACCCCATTGCGATTGAAACCCCTTATGGGATTGAACATCGTAAGATTGGTTTTCGTGAAGTTGAATGGCGTCGTCTCCCTGATGCAAATGGTGAAAGTTTTGCACTCCATGTGAATGGCGAACCGATCTTTTGTAAGGGAGCGAATTGGGTCCCACCAGATGCGCTTCCATCACGTGGTGATCAAGAAGATGCATGGCGACCGCTCTTGCAAGCCGCTGTTGATGCTCACATGAATATGCTTCGTATGTGGGGCGGTGGTCGATGGGAAAGTGAAGCCTTCTATACGGCATGTGATGAGATCGGCATTCTCCTTTGGCACGACTGCATGTTTGCCTGCATGCATTATCCCTCTGACCCAGCATTTCTCAAAGTTATTGAAGATGAGCTAAAGGAACAAATTGCACGTCTATCGCATCACCCCTCTATTGTCTTGTGGTGTGGTGACAATGAGATTTTAGGGCTCTGTGCAGGGGGCGATGCAGAAGCAGATCCTGTTTTAGCAGCGAATTATTTCCGTTTTGCTAAAGCTGTTAATGACGCCGTCACGGCAACAGACTCCACACGCCTTTTTTGGCCAAGTTCACCGAGCAATGGACCTTACCAAGATCCTAGTGAATGTACCCCAGGCTCATGGCATGATGACACCCGAGGCGATATGCATTTTTGGAAAGTTTGGCACGGAAATGAAGGCATGGAAGCATATGCTTCTGTTAAGCCTCGTTTTTGTTCTGAATTTGGCTTCCAAAGTCTTCCCTCAAATGCGACCTTGTGGGGGGACAATCTTACGCATCCCACAGTCGAATTTCACCAGAAAGCGTGCGCAACGGGCAACAAGAATATCCTTACAATGATGGCACGTTATTTCCGAATGCCAAAGGATTTCTATCACACAATTTATCTCTCGCAAGTCCAACAAGCCATTGCGATTGAGTATGCCGTGCGTCGTTGGCGTGCGGAAGCTCCACGTTGTATGGGTACACTCTATTGGCAGCTCAATGACACATGGCCCGCGATTTCTTGGTCTTCACTTGAATATCAAGGACGTTGGAAACTCTTACATCATTTTGCACGTCGATTCTATGCGCCACAAACCCTCAATGCCATCCTCGATGATGCACATCATGTTCGACTCATCCTTTCAAGCGATACGCCGCTTCAGCACCCGCTTGAACTCTATGCCGACATTTGTTCGATTGATGGTTCCGTTTTGGAGACGTGGCGTAACACAACACCAACGACGCTTGAAGTTTATCATCCCGATGCCGCCTATCTCCGTTATGGAATCCAAGGCGAGACAGAGGAAATCCTCTTCTTGCGCCCGCCGAAGCACTTTGACTTGCCCAAGGCTCACCTTCGCGCAGAATGGTCTGATGGCGAACTCACTCTTACAACGACCCAACCTGCATTTTATGTTTGGTTAGATACCGATGTACCTGTACCAGACAATGGTTTTTATCTTGATCCCAAACGTCCTCGTGTCTTCAAACTTGAGGAATGTCCTTTACATCTTCGTGTTACGTCTCTTCGTGACACCTATTAATGGAGAATAACCTATGCCAACACTTGCCCTACCCCTTTGTCTTTGCCATGCCACTCAGCCGGCCTTACGATTAGATAAGGCAATCAAATATCTTGCGGACAAAGCATTACCCATTGACCAAGTTCTCTTGCCTCATGCGTTGGCAACAGAAATTGAGACCTCTTATCGCTTAACCTCTGAAGCCGCTCGTAATGGCTTGTGCGCCACATTCGGTGAAGTTCCTGAAGCAAACGATCCTTTGACATTTTTCTATGATGGCGAAGCATGTGATCTTCGTATTCCAAATGATCTTTGCGATTGGCATGCGCATACGCAATTTGCCTATTGTGGACGTGGTATTGATATTAAAGATGCCGCAGACTTTGCACTTGAACTCGGTATTAAAACGCAAGGGTTTGCAGAACATGCCTTTGCGCTTTACTTTGCTTCAAATGCCCTCAAATTTTATTGGCAGAGTGATCGTGCTTATGTTGAATCGATTTGGGCGACAGAACAGCGTGCACGCATGAAAAGTTATAAAATGCTTGTACAGCAGCTTCGAACGCATTATCAAGGTAAAGTTAAATTTGGTCTTGAAGTTGATCTCTTTGGTGGTGGTGATTTTTGTTTAGCCCCTCAAGACTACGAAGGTTGGGATTACTTTATTGGTGCTATTCACGAGATTGAAGGCATTACTGCCAAAAGTACACAACAAGAGATTGAAAAACGTTGGATGGAAGACTTAGAACGTTTACTTGATATGCCAATCAAGATTCTCGCCCATCCCTTCCGCTACTTCCCTTGGTATAAGCATGATATTCCTCGTCACTTCTATCGTCCTGTAGCCAAGATGCTTGCGGAGAAGAAGATTGCTGCGGAAATAAACCATCACGCCAATCCGTTTGAGCTCGACTTCTTCAATATTTGTCTTGAAGAAGGCGTTAAACTCTCACTCGGCACCGATGCACACATCACACGTAACATCGCAGATGTTCGTCCGCATCTTAAGACCTTTGAGGCATTAGGTATCCGCACAGCGGCGGATCGTGCTGCAGCATTTATCGAGCTATAAGCAAATTCACCTATACGATCACCAAATCCTCCTTTTGTTAACGCGGGTCTTACGTTCTCAAAAGGGTGATTTGTTTTATTCTATTAACGCATAGTAAGATAATGAACAAGTGAACGTTGAAGCCAATCCGGAAGAAGTGTTGTTAAATATCGCCAAAAGCGTACACTATGATTAAACTCAACAAGGTGTGCGAGTTCATGTGCGAGGGTTTCTTCAAGAATTTCCCGTGGCCATTGAAGCAATGAGAGGTTCAATCGTATCTCTCCCTCACGGGTGCACTGTCCAAGAATACGTGGCCGTAAGGGCGCAATCACAATTCGTTGTGGCATGCGTAGAAGACGCGGCTGATAGGTTTGAAGAATACGTTCAGCAGCTTCTAAAAGTTGCCTACGTTTGAATTGTGTAAGCAATTCTTCTATTCGGTTGCGTTTAGGCATTCGACGTTGAGAGATGTAAACCGTTTGATTTTCAAACCAAAGATCATCACATCCCGTAAAGGGAACAACTTCAATCGGATAAGGTTGACCAAATAAAATACACTCAGGTCCCGTAGAAACATAGGGGCGTGGAGAACCTTTTGCGTGCCATGCTGCTAAGAGAAGTTGCTCTTCTACCGCCCATGGACCATTAGGTAAAAAGATGCCAACCTTGTGAAGAAGTGGCGCAAAGACAACAACAGGGCGTTGAAGCACTCGTTCTTGTTGATTTGAACGCCCCTGACGAAAGGCTTCAACTTGAAAGCCTTGAAATGTTTTTAATGTTGTAGGCTCTGCGCGAAACATAAGATGACAATAAACGCCTTAGGCATCCTAGACACCCAAGGCGTTCAGATTTAAGCCTTAGACTTACAGCAAGCCCTCTTGACGAAGGATTGCCTTTGCATCAGGGTCACGTCCCATCAACTCACGGAAGACCTCTGCTGCAGGCGCAGAGCCGCCCTTTGCCAAAATAGTATTACGATAGCGTTTTGCAAAGGTTTTACGCTTTGCTGCTGGCAAGTCCGTATAAGCGCCATAGATGTCTGCAGACAATGTTTCGCTCCACTTATACGAATAGTAACCCGCGCTATAACCACCTGCAAAGATATGTGTGAAGGCATTCAAGAAACGATCATCCTCATGCATTGCAGTTGGCAAAAGTTTCTTCGAGAATGCATGTTTGACGTCATTTGCCTTCTTATAACGACCGGGATAAGCCGTTGAGTGTAAGTAAAGGTCAACCTGGGCAAACAACAACTGACGCACTAATGCAGATCCTGCACGATATGTACGCTTCTGTGCAATCTTCTTTGCCAATGCCTGCGGCAATGCGTCCCCAGTCTTAATGTGCTTCGAAAGATTACGCAAAATCACAGGATCATAAGGGAATTGCTCAAAGAACTGCGAGGCAATCTCAACAGCATCCCACTCGATATTTTCAATGCACGAACACGTCGGCGAATCAACCGTTGTAAGCATGGCTTGCAATGCATGTCCCATTTCATGGAAGAGGGTTGAAACCTCATAGAAGCTCATCGTTGCAGGAGCCTTACCGATAGGTGCCTTCTGATTGCAACACACCGTCACAATCGGATTTTGTTGACGTGTTTCGAAATCACGCGTACGAAGTACATTCACCCAAGCGCCACCGCTCTTCATCCCCGGACGGGCATAGGGGTCAAAGTACATACCAGCAAAAATCTTACCATCTTTGTCCTTGACGTTATAGAAGCGCACATCCTTGTGCCAACCCTTTACATTGCCCGTAGCACGTTCAAGTGTGACATCAAAGAGTTTCGTGATAAGCGCAAACATTCCATCGAGAACACATTCCATTGGGAAGTATTCGCGTAAGGCTTCTTCATCGTATCCAAAGCGTTCCTTCGACTGCTTCTCAATCCAATAGCCGCCATCCCATGGTTGCATTTTACCCTTAAAGCCATGCGCTTTTGCAAAAGCCTTCAAATCTGCAGTGTCTGCCTTTGCAGCAGGACGGCCGATTTCAGCCATCGGTGCTAAAAGCGCATTCACTGCTTCTGGCGTACCCGCCATCTTACTCTGAGTGGAAAGATGTGCATAGTCCTTATAGCCCAAAAGTGTCGATAACTGTTGGCGCAAGGTTAAAATACGTTCAATCAAAGGCGCATTATTGCTCTTGCCCGAAGAAGCGCGAGTCGAACGTGCACGCCAGAACTTTTCACGAAGTGCCGAGGATTCCGCATAACGCATCACCGCATCATAAGTTGCGAAATCAATACCCAATGTCCAAGGGCCCTTACCATTGAGCAAGTCCGCGGGGATACCTGCACTTTCCTCAGGCGTGATTTCAATCTTTGCTTCCTTCTCAGCATCAAGCACATTGTTATGGAACTTCATGGAGAGCGAAGCAAGGTCTGCTTGAATCTTGTTAAAACGCTTCTTCTGAGCCCCAACAAGACCAACACCTGCATTGCGCATTCCATCAACCATACGATTGACAACATGCTTTTGCCAAGGCGCAAGTGTATCCATTTCCAACAACGACAAAAGACCTTCATAAAGGGGCTTGCTTTGAGAGCACTTCTGCGCAAAGATAACAATCTTTGTCTGCCATGCTTCTTGCACTTCGCGCCATTCATCATTGTTAATGACCGAGGTTAAATGCGCTAAATGCCCCCAAACATCAAACAATTGACGAACTGCCAACATCGGCTTAATCACAAGACCGTTCCAAGAGATGTCGAGTTGCTTTTCAACCATTTCAAGGGCACGTTCTGCTTCAGGCAAGGAGGCTTCTAATGCTTCTCGGCACAATGCTGGTGTCATCTCGGCATAGCGCGGCATCCATGTCGTGTCCAAGAATGGATTGACCTTTGGCTGCTTTTCAACAGTTTTCTTTACCGGGGACTTTTTGCATGTTTTCGTCGGCTTAGCAGGAGCCTTCTTCGTCGGACTTTTTTTCTTCGTCGTAGATGTCTTCATAACAATCTCCTTAATGATGTTAGTGTAGCATATTTTAAGTAAAAAATAAAGATTTGCTTTTAAGAATATCTTTTGTTAATATTTGACTTGAAGGAGAGTTTATGAAACAGATTACAATTTGCATGGGGAGTTCTTGTTTTTCGCGTGGCAATAACAAAAACCTCGACATCATTCGCACATGGTTAAACGACCACGGCATCACTGCAGATGTTGAACTCAAGGGGTGTCGTTGTGGTAACAATTGCGGAGAAGGGCCCAACATTTGGATTGATGGTGTTCGCCATCAAGAAGTCCTTCCAGAAAAGATTCCCGCGCTTCTTGAAGCCTCGTTTGCAAAGGAGATATAATGAACGCGCTCTCTCCAATTTACTCTGTTAACGCACAATGCCGCGATTGCTACAAATGTGTTCGCCGTTGTCCTGTTAAAGCAATTCATGTTGAAAATGACCACGCAGTGGTGGCGCCAGATGACTGTATTTTTTGTGGTACCTGCGTCTCAACTTGCCCCAATAACGCAAAGGTCGTTCGCGATGATTTGAAGGCTGTTCGCAATCTTGTTTCCGCTCGTAAGGATGTAATCCTCTCCATCGCCCCCAGCTTTGCCTCTGAATTTCCTGGCGTTGATCCTGCGAAATTCTCCACAGCAATGAAGAAGCTTGGCTTTGCACGCATGGAAGAAACCGCCATCGGCGCGAATATCGTCTCACGTCGTGTTGCAGAGCTTATGGCTCAAACCTCCTCGCACCGCCTTCAAATCTCCTCCGCATGTCCTGTTGTAGTTGAGTTAATTCAACGTTATTATCCACGTTTTTCTGCTTATCTTACGCCCGTTGACTCCCCACTGATTGCACATACCAAAGCCATTCGCCATGCATCACCAGATGCGCCCATCGTCTTCGTTGGTCCTTGCATTGCGAAGAAACACGAACAAGACCTTAATCCTCAACTTCTCAACGCCGTACTTACATTTGAAGAACTTCGTCGTTGGATGATGATGGCTGGCGTGGAGGATGTTAACCGCCTTGAAGCCGATCCAAACTATAAATTGCCGGGTGATGGTGCCTACTATCCCATTGAAGGGGGAATGATTCGTAGCGTAACACGTAATCTCTTGCATCTTGCTCCCGAGCACGAATATCTGCCTATGGTCATTACAGGTATTCAATCCATTAAAGCGATGCTAGAATCATTGGACCCGAAGACACTTGAGCAGCCCGTCTTTGTTGAAGCACTCGCATGTCCTGGTGGGTGTGTTTGCGGACCAAAGAGTAAGGTGCGTTGTTCGGCAACTGGCCTTCTTGACGTCCTTCGCCATGCGAAAAAAACACAACCCGATGATCCTGAAGATAAACCCGATATCGGCCATCATTATCGACCAACGCCCAACAATCAAAAGAATTTTAGCGAAGAAGAAATCACAGCAACACTTCATGCGCTTGGTAAATTCCGTCCAGAGGATGAACTCGACTGCGCAGGATGCGGTTATGACAGCTGTCGCGATTTAGCCCGCGCCATTCTTGCTGGTCACGCAGAACCTCAAATGTGCGTCAGTCGCATGCGCCAAATTGCTTCAAAGCAAAGTCTTGCCATTGATCGCGCACTTCCCTATGGGCTTGTTGTCGCCGACAGCAACTTACACATCATTGAATGCAATGAACGCTTTGCAAGTCTACTAGGAGAAATGACCAAACTTGCCTATGACGCAAAGCCTGGATTACGTGATGTTGAGCTTGATGCGCTTATTCCTTATCCTCAACTCTTCCAAAATGTCCTTCGTACAGGTGAAGAACTCATTCGCCAAACCATTGAAATTGGTGGGCGTCTCTTCTCCTTAACCATCTTCAACGTTGATGTACACGAAGTAGTCGGCGCCTTAATTCTTGACATTACAGAATCCGAACAAAAACGTCAAGCGCTCATTGAAAAAGCTCGAACAGTTGTAACCAATACGGCAAAAACAGTTCAAGAAATTGCCTTTATGCTTGGTCGAAATGCTGCAGAGAGCGAGCTTATTCTTGACTCTGCCGTGCAAATGTTTGCTCCCCTTGACAAGGATGAATAACCATGGATAAGGTTGATCTTGAAAAAGATGAACCCGCACCTTTTATTGAGGTGGATTGGTTCAATCGCCATAAATTTCGCAAAGTTTGCAGTGGTGACATCTTCTTGAGTGAACGTCAAAAGGATGGCTCTGTCGTTGCGGTATTAACCGACGGCCTTGGGAGTGGTCAGCAAGCCAATGTCTGCGCATCACTAACAGCGACAATGGCAATGGAATACATGCGTGCAAACATTGGCCTTCGACGCGCAGCAACGTTGATTATGGATGCACTTCCCATCTGTCCTCAACGTCACATCACCTACTCCACATTTACAATGGTACACGCTTTCCCTGAAGGTGAAGTACGTCTTATTGAATACGAAAATCCACCTGCCGTCCTCCTCCGAGACACGGAACACGTTGACATCCCTCGAACAACCTATGCCCTTCCCCGTTGGGATGGACGCCACCTTTCCTACGCGACCTTCCAAATGAAGCGCGGCGATCGCCTCTTCTTCTGTTCTGATGGTATTACACAGGCAGGTCTTGGAGAAGAAGGTACACCCTTTGGTCAAGGACTTGAACGTGTTATTCCTTGGTTACAAGAAGCAATTGAAATTGCAGACGATGTTGATGCACATATTCTTTGCAAAGGCGCGGCAGATCGTGCAACCCGCCTTGATGGTGGGCGTGCCGGTGATGACACAACGGCAGCTATGCTCCATTATAGAACGCCACGTCTTACACAAATGCTCACGGGCTGTCCTTTTGATAAGAATTATGATGCAACCTTTGCTGCACTTGCAACACGCCCTGGAATTAAGACGATTATCTCTGGAGGCTCTACGTCGGATTTAGTTGCGCGTGAACTCAATCGTCCCATTGAAACTCCCCTCACGGGTCTCGACCCAGAAGTCCCCGCAGGCTCTGAAATTCCAGGTATTGAACTCGTTACAGAAGGGTGTGTGACCCTTTCAAAGGTGATTGACCTTTTGCGGAATCCAGGTCCCGATGCACGTGTAAATCCTGCAACAAAAATGCGAGACTTACTCCTCAAATCAGATCGCATCTTTATTGATGTTGGTACAGCAATTAATCCTGCGCACCAAGATCCGAACCTACCGGTCTCATTGGATATCCGTCGAAACATTGTTCGACAATTAGCCGATGTTCTTATTACACAATATGTAAAAGACGTGGAAGTCAACTTCCATTAATGAAAATGAAAGTCTCTCAAACAAAAACCGCGTGTGATGCACGCGGTTTTATTCTAAAATGAATTAACGTTCACGCTGATAAGGTCGCTTTGAGTTGTACCGACGCATGGGATAACGGACTTCATGGCGACGCGCTGAAGGCCCTACCGTTGCAGGCTTCTCAATAATACGTGGAAGCGCTTCAAGTCGTGTAAGGAACTCCCTTGCTTTTGCACCTTCATAATGCGTTAATTCAAGGGCAATCTTCTCACGCAAATAGTCCTTCTCCGCCTGTTCACCCCAGTGTGACAACATTTCATAACGATAGAGCTGCAACTCAATTAGACGCTCCTTCACGGAATCCGAGATGTTGGGATTCCAAAAGAGCACTTCAAACTTCGAGACAATCCGTTCCATTTCACGAAATGCAGGACCATTTCGTCTATGTTGGGTTTGTAAACGCATATACTCATCATAGAATTCAAGCGCCTTCTCAACAATCGGTCCATCATCTGGATAACGGCCTAATGTTCGCTCCGCAAGATCAAGCACACGTGCAAACTGAATCTGTTCTTCACGCGTTGTATGCGGTTGTGAAGGCAAGGTACACGCTTCTAAAAGGTGACGCGCATGTAATCGTTGCGCTGTGGCAATTGATGAGGAAACTCCAACCATCGCCAATCCCATCAAGGCAAGAATAATGAGTACGCCATAAATAGGATTACGACGTATCCACAATCCCATACGTGTAACAATCGTTGGGCGAGCAGCCATCACCGGTCGGCAGCGAATCCAACGCATAAGATCATCTGCCACATCACTAATCTGAGCATAACGCTGCTTTGGCTCTTTCTCAATGCAATGTTGAAGAATCGCATTCAACGCCTTAGGCGCTTTAAAACCTGACGTGCGAATAAGCTCACGCAAAAGAATTCCGAACGAGTAGATATCCGATTGCACTGTATTCTCACCACGTTCTCGCCGTTCAGGGGCAAGATAAGCTGGCGTTCCCGAAACATTTTCCTTAGCTTCAATCATTTGCTGACCGCCACCGAGAGCATAGGCAATCCCAAAGTCCCCCACATGGACGTCTCCCGATTGATCAACAAAGACATTAGCAGGTTTAATATCACGGTGTAAAACGCCACACTGATGGGCATAAGCAAGAGCATTCGCCACCTTTACACAAGTCATAGCAAGATGTCGTAAGTCTTTGAATGCAACCTTGTCAAGCGTTGTACCATCAACAAGTTCCATCGCATAGAAGTAACGTCCGTTACATTCACCTGCACTTAATACCTTCACGATACCAGGATGGTGAAGCATTGCGATAAGCTTTGATTCTCGTTCAAATTGAAGACGATCTTGATCATTCTTCACCAATTCACGTGCGAGAACTTTAACCGCGACCTGACGTTCAAGTGAAAGCTGCTCAGCGACATACACCGTTCCCATGCCGCCTCGCCCTAATACTCGCAAAAGACGAAAATCCTTCGGCTCAAGAGAGGGGAAATCGACCTCAGGCCATTCTGTCAAACGCTGCGATTGTGTTCGTGCATACTGATTAAGATGCGTCACAAGATCTTGAAGACCTTCAGGGATCTCTTCCACAAATTCATCACTCATGACTTAAACTCCGTGAACTCTCGCAACGCACCTTGAAGGCGTTCCAACGCACGCACATAACGAATACTTGCTGCCTTTGGTGAAAGATTAAGAACACGTGCACAAGCCTCGTTA
Source organism: Candidatus Spyradenecus sp. (assembly GCA_045613865.1). Taxonomy (GTDB): domain Bacteria; phylum Verrucomicrobiota; class Kiritimatiellia; order RFP12; family DVOR01; genus Spyradenecus. The sequence continues at coordinate 36,267 of JAZLBT010000026.1, forward strand.
GACATATCATCAAAATGACGCATTTCAATAATTTGACGATCATTCTCAGAGAGCGTCTTTAACGCCTGCCGAAGAAGTGCATATTGATCCTTACGTGCAACAAATGTAAGTGGCCCCGTAACCTCCCCTTCAATCTCGCTCAAACATGCACCTGCAGACGAAACATCCGTTCGCGTATCCTGAAATCGTTCCTCTCGATAAACATCGCGCCGCTCTGAACGCAAATGAAAACGTTGGATGTCGGTCAATGTTTGAAAGAACAACACACGTAATCGAAAATAAAGGGGCACCTCATGATTTGTTGTGAAAAAGTCCTCACGTTTACACGCACGAGCAAAAACATCCTGTACAAGATCTTCGGGAGAAAGACGTTGAAGAAGAATGGGATTCAGATACCGCCGTGCAAGCAAAAGCAATTGGTCTTTATATTCAACCAATGCCTCCATATGTGATGTTTGATGCGCTTCTTCCATAATGTACTCCCAACTTTCTTATAGAACGTCACGCGAGGTCACCAACCTACATCTTATTTTAATTAACCGTCACATCAATCGCGCCATCCGCAAAGCGAACATTTAACGTCTCACCCTGTTGAACCTTCTGAGTTGAGGCAATAACCTCACCCTTGGCATTCGTCGTTAACGTATACCCTCGCTTCAACACCTCAAAGGGATTATAGGCATTTAACTTTGTCTGCAAAGACCCCAAGTGATGCGTTGCACGCTCAATTGATCGCTCCATCAAATGCGACAAATGCGTTAACCGCAATTCCATTTGTTGCTGCGCCCGCGCCAACATACGCGTACCAATTTGCTCAAAGAAAAAATGCGTTGTCGTAAAACGCTTCTGAAGCTGAGTCAACTGCTGTTGAAAGAGTGCATCCAAACGATGCTCTGCGATATCCACACGTTGCGAGCGCATCTCAAGATACTGTCGTGGATCACGGAAAAGTGGCGAACGTTCACAAGCCTGCAAGCGATTGCGCGCATCACGATAACTCACACGCATTGCCTGAAGTAAACGCGTCTTAATATCCTCAACCCGCTTTTCAATATCCTCCTTACGACCACATATTAACTCTGCAGCAGCAGAAGGCGTTGGCGCACGTAAATCCGCAACAAAGTCTGTAATCGCAATATCAGGCTCATGCCCAACAGCAGAAATCACAGGAATTTTCGAAGCAGCCACTGCACGCGCAACGCGCTCTTCATTAAAACACCACAAGTCTTCTAACGAACCGCCCCCACGCCCAACAATCATGGCATCCATCGGTTCATCACTCTCAGGACCAAAATGACGATTCAACAACTCAATCGCTTGGGCAATTTCCTCAATTGCCTCCGTTCCCTGCACACGACAAGGTGAGAGAATAATATGCAAATGAGGATAACGACGATTAAGCACATTCAGAATATCACGAATCGCTGCGCCAACAGGCGAAGTCACAATTCCAATACGCTTAGGCAATAATGGAATCGGACGCTTCCGTTCCTGTGCACACAAGCCCTCGGCATAAAGTTGACGCTTTAGGAGCTCGAAACGCTTAAGCAAATCACCCATACCATCTGCACGTTCAAGCTTCTCCACACGTATATGGTAACTTCCATGAGGCGGATAAACGCTAATACGTCCCGTTACCCGAACCTTATCCCCGTTCTTGAACTCAGGGATCTCACCACCATTCTTGCACTGCGCCTTCTGTTGATAAGAAAAGAACGCCGCGGAAAGTTTCGCCGATTCATCTCCAAGCGTGAAATACAAATGTCCCGATGCATTTTTAGGAAAGAGGTTTGAAACCTCTCCCTCCACCACCATACGCGGAATATCCTCAAGGCGAACCTTGATGAAATAGGTTGCTTGACTTACAGAGAGGACCTGCTCACTCATTTTTCCGCCACCTTATGCTCCATTGCTTTACGGCGTTGCACATCATCATCAATAATTTGATGCGCATCAACAGTTGCCGATTCCGCCACCGGCACGGGTATTTGTTGACCCGCAAACTTCACATAGTCTGCAGCCTTCAGAAAATCCTGCATTGCCGACCACGCTTGAACATCAACCGGCAACAATGCATGCAATTGATGCAAAAACTCTTCACTCGTCTGTCGCGTCGCACGCAAATGATAAACACGCTCAAAGTAACGACGAATAACTGCCGTAAGTTCATAAAAATAACGCCGAACCTCACCCTGTTCAAGCAAATGTTGCGCCATCAACCGCTCAAACTCAAGCTGTGCACGACGTTCTGGCGGCAACGTCCGTTCCTTCAAATAACGCTGCAACGGCTTCCACCACCAACGCGTACTCACAGCAATTGCGACAAGCAACAATGCGATAAGCAACCAACACACATGATCCTTCATCCACTCCCACACATCAACTAAACGCAAAGGCACACGCGCTGCATCACCATTAAAGACCGGCTCCCCCTCAATCACCGGCAATGGTTGCGGTGTTGGAAAGGTCACACCCGCGACAAGCACTTCTCGAAGGGCCTTCGTCTGTTGGTTTTCCAATAGCAGAACAAAGGGATCCAAACGCCAAGGCCCCATTCCATCAAGCGACATACGATAACGCCAAATCGTCTTCCGTTGGGCACCAACAACAAGACTCGACATCTCAAACGATTCAACATTATGAAACCCACGCAATTGCTCCACAAGCGCAGTTGGTCGAGGGCGTTCATTCACAGGCGTCAAAAACGTAATCGTCCCTTCAAGGGGTTGCTCATAAACTAACGCCTCTGATTTTGTATCAAAAGTGATTGAGATATCCGTGTCACCTTTAACAGGGATGTGCAACGAAAGCCCTGCATGCGCAATCGCCACCCACCCCGTTAAACAACACCAAAGAAAGAGCTTTCTCATAAAAGATGCTCCACTCCATTTAATTCAGTTCAAGCATAAACGTGCAAGGGCCATCATTCAAAAGACGCACCTTCATATCCGCACCAAAACGACCTGTCCCCAAACGCACCCCAAGTGTCTCACGCAAACGCTGACAACAATAATCATAGAGTGGCTCAGCATGTTCAGGACGTGCCGCCGTTGAAAACCCAGGTCGATTACCCGACGCTGTATCGGCATAAAGCGTAAACTGCGAAATAAAGAGCACCTTACCCTGCACATCTTGCACCGAACGATTCATCGCATGCTGCTCATCTTCAAAAATCCGCAACTTCAACAACTTCGCGCACAACTTATCCGCAAGAGCCTTTGTGTCACTCGGTGCAATTCCACAAAGCACCACCATCCCCTCGCCCTCAAAACCAGCAAGGCATTCACCCTCTACCGTTACTGACGCCTCTGTGACACGCTGAATTAAAAACCGCATACGTCCTCCACCTTAACGCGAGAGTCGAATGCCGCGTCGAATATACGTCGGCACATCAAGATCTTGGCCATTATAAAGCGTACGTTCCGAATTTGCAAAATAATCCGATGATGTTGACAAACGTGCCTTATTTCCACCCTTACGCGAACGCTTCGTCGTTCCTGCAATCGGCGTTGTCATCACCGGTTTACCCCCCACCTCTGCAGAGGGCAACGTAAAGGCAAAAAGAACAATGCTCAATGTCTCCTGCGTCTGCGGCAAACAGGCCGTACCGAGGAAACTTTCCTTCATCGCACTACAATGCCCCTTCACCGCATCCATGATCGTCGTCAACTCACACAACCGCAAATCATCGCCCGCCAAAACACCCACGAGCACCTGCGCAGCATGCGTTAAACGTTCACTGCCATCACGTTGAAAACGATTCGACGCTAAAATCTTTTGAATCGCAATTGCTGCACGATCGGGACCCGTCGCCGATGCCTCTGCAAAATAAAACGGCAACCCTGCATTTCCTTCTTCTGTTAAGAAACGACGCAAACGCTCAATATCAAAAGCAAAGAAACTCGGTTGCAAAAGCAACGTCCAAAGCAACGTCAACCCAACACTCAAGCGTTCTGAAGCAATCTTAAAAAGCTGCTCCATCGGTGTTGATGTTGGCAAATCCTCAATCAACAACTCCAGAGGAACCCGCGTCATCGCATCAGAATACTGCTCAAGCGAAGGCAAAAGATACGCTGCATTCTGACGCACATCATCACTTTCAAAAGAAAACGGCGACGTTGCAAAACACAATGTTGCAATCCCCTGCTCACGAAGACGCTCAAGCAACAAACGCGTCGCAGCCGATGTTCCACCGCCCGTACACGTTAAAACAATCGCAAGACGTGGAGAACCAATCTGCGCTAAAATCTCCGAAAAATCATCTCGCAAAGCACTCTCACCGAGACGGCGATCGCCCCCCGTACCACGGCCCTGCAAACGCTTTGTACCAAAAATGGTTGTCTTTATCCCTGTCGTCGGTGGAATGCACTCTAACGTTGCATCCTCAGTATCAAGCACAAGCGTCTGCATCGGCAACTTCGCACGCGACACAGCATGCAATGCAACCTTCGCCGCCGCACTACCAATCGAAATAAAAATCAAATCATCTGCCGTCATCATGCACCTCTTTAATGCCTAAAATAATTCGCAATACGATGAAGTAGCGAAGAACGAGGCGCCATTTGTGCAAGCATACTTGCGCGGAACTTTAAAAGCCCCACACCCGTTGCATGAAGATAAGGTTCATCACGAATCTCATCCGTCAAATCCACATCCGTCGGCACACCCAAACGACACGGACATTGGAAAATCTGCGAAGCACGCTCGGCAATACCTGGCAATGCCGCAGTTCCACCCGTTAAGAAAATCCCTCCGTGAATGTGATGAAGAATATTTCGCTCCGCAAGTGCATCATGTACAATTCGCAACAACTCATCAACACGTTCCGTTGTCACCGTCTGAATTGCATGCACCGAAACCGAACGTTGCGAAGAGCCCAACACCTGATCGAGCGGGTAACGATCACGCGCAAGATCCGGTTGCAACATTGCCGCACCATGCGCCAACTTCATCTCCTCAGCCTTCTTTTGTGGCACCTGAAAAGCCGTTGCGAGATCCGTTGTCAAATGCGCGCCACCCACACCAAGCGTCCCCGTCGTTGCAATAATGCCATTATTCACGACCACATAATCCGTGATACCTGCGCCAATATCAATCACAATTGCGCCCTCATCACGCATCTTCGCATCAACCACAGCCTCCATCGCAGCAACACCCGAAAAGTAAATATCGACCATTCGAAGTCCCGCACGATGCACCGCAGTCTTAATCGCCTCATAAGAAGAACGTGGCGCCATCAAATCAAGCACATTTGCCACCAAATTCGTTCCCATCATACCAAGTGGCGTACTCACAGGTTGGCCATTCACCGTATACTTCTGGCGAAAACGTTGAATCGAGACCTCCGTTGCATCTGGTTCTTCCTGTGCAGTAGCATTTGCTTCAGCATCTGCAACATCCTGCTCATCAATCTCATGGCCCGAGAGAATCATTTTATGCCCCTCGCGCATCTGAACCAACAACGACGGCGATGTGAAACTAATCACCACATCATACAAATCAATCTTATGCTCCGTCGCCATCTTCTTCTGGACCGACATAATATTTTTGACAATATCATCAATACTACGAATCGTTCCCTTACGCATATTCACCGTGGCGATTGAACTACACGCAAAAATCTTCAACTTCTGATTCACCACCTCGCCCGCGTACAACCGCGTCATCGAAGTGCCAATATCAAGTGCACCAATTACATAACCCATAAAAACCTCTTACTCAGGAATCTTTGCTGAAACCTGCTTCTTCTCGCCATAAACCGCAGAGAATTCCATAAAATCACGTCCATCTGGGCTTGCCAGCACGCCATTCAAATCCGCCAACAACTCCAACATCTTTGGAGACGCTGCCGTTTCATACTCCATGCCTGCCCACTGCATCATAATCCGACGCCCATTATAAAGATAAACATAAATGCCATCCTCAGGTGCTAACCCTCTAAAACGCACCTGCTTAATTCCACCGGGCAAACGCGAACGCTCCACCGCGCGACGATCCGCATCCAACAAATGCAAAATACAATTATATGCCTTTGGCAACTGCGCCCCAGGCTCAAGATTCAAATGATCCCCCAAAAGCACCATCGTCGACCATCCTCGCGAACCATGCGACACCGGCCGAAAGACAACCCCATCCAAATCCGCTACCATCCGCGAATGATTCGCCGTCTCAAACGAAACAATCGGTTGACGCTCCGTAATCATCAACTCCACCTTATGATCAATCGAATTATACCGCATCCGAACATCCTTGATACTCGGCATATCCCGCTTCAAACGCGCCACCAAATCCGACGTCACCAAATCAAAACCACAAATCTTCTTACTTCCATCCGGCTGCACAATTACCGCATCCATCCGATGAATCGTTGCCTGCACATACTCCTCCAAAATCTCTCGGCGAAGCATCGAATTCCCTTGAATCGAAACATCCTTAGGCGAAATATAAAAGGTCGGATTATGACGATAATACGCCGTCTTAAACCCCGAAAAGATTGCCGTCGGCAACCCAATCAAAATCGTTAAAAACAAAAACACAAGCACCTTCCGATGATGACGCTCCCAAAAAAGCCCCAACATCGCCAAAAAACGCTCCCTCGCCGTCTTCGGCACACGCTTAACAACCGTTCGTTTAGAAGAAATAGGTGTAAAACGATCCATCCCAAACTCCCTTAAACATCCACCTCTGCACGCTCAATCAACGATGCGCACAACTGCGGGAACGCAATCCCCGCCCGTGCGGCTGCATCCGGCATTAAACTCGTAGCCGTACACCCTGGCGCAGTATTAATCTCCAAAATAAAAGGCTCGCCCGACGCCGTTAAACGAAAATCCACTCGCACAGCGCCACGACATCCCGTCGCAAAACACGCACGCTCCGCCAAACGTTGCAAACGCTCCATCATCGCATCCTGCTCGGGATAAACATGCGCCGACACCCCAGGCGTATACTTCGCATGAAAATCATACCATCCCCCTGGTGCAAGAATCTCCACCACGGGCAACGCCTGCCCATGCACCACACTCACCGCCAACTCACGCCCCTCAATATAACGTTCACACAACGCCTCACCATGCGCATCCTGCGCACATGCCAACGTTACCGCCTCAGCCCATTGAGCAGGCTCCGTCACCTTCGAAAGTCCAACACTCGAACCATCCCGCGGTGGCTTCACCACCACAGGCAATGGGAAAGGCGCCCCCTTTGCGCAATCCGCCACCGTCACCAGCTGCCCCATCGGCACAGGAAGCCCCGCAGCAGCCAACACCTGCTTCGTTGCCTCCTTATCCATACACAATGCACTTGCCCTAGCACCTGGACCTGTATACGGCAACCGAAGCGCATTCAAATCCGCTTGAATACCACCCCCTTCACCATATCCACCGTGAAGCGCAATATAAACAGCCTCCACATCACGCGGCAACGCTGCCAACGAATCCTCGTGCAACACCACCTCAACAACCTCATAACCAGCCGTCCGTAACGCCTCGGCCACTGCTGCACCAGAACGCAATGAAACCTCCGCCTCATTCGACGTACCACCCATAACAACAGCAACGCGTTTCAACATCTCGCCCATAACCTCTTCAATCCTTGCGCAAGCAAAAGTACATTCATTATTTATGATAGCAAAAAAAAGAGAAAAAAGATAGCAAACATTTCAAAAATCCCCACCTTTGAATATTGCACAATAGTGCCGCGGTGGTAAGAAAAAGCCTTCACAGAAGAAATACTGGAATTACAAGAAATTCTTGTTAATTACCCTAGCCCCTCACAATACAACAAGGAACTCGTAACATGAAAATATTCAACCTTTTTCCCCGTACCCCCCGCGATTTAACTTGCAATTCACAAAAAAATCCCCCCACCCCGCGACCAAAACAGCTAAAAGTTAAAATTAACGATTAACAAACAACTCACTTACACCCACGCAAGCACATGTTAATAAAACAATTCCGTTAAATACCACCCATCCACAAAGACTTGAAAGTCTTTGTTTAAGCGTTGAGAGTGCATTCAAAATCAGTCGCTATCACTTTGAAATTCAAACAGGTGCGGTTTGACGTTCAAACAGGTGCGGTTTGAAATAGGGGTTTATAAACAAGTTATAACACCCCACCCTACGAGCCACTCATGCTACGCTATAAGCAGGGTAACGCGCTGAATGGCAGGTTATTTGTATTGTATATAATTTCACTTCTTCGGCCCTTCGTACTATTTTCTAAAGTTTTCTAAACAGGTCTAAAAAGTCCCCGCCCAAAATTGTACTATTTAAGATTTCTTCCCGAGAGGAAATTTTCCCTTTAAATGATTGGCCTGTAAAGATTTTGCACTGTTTAAATTTTGCGTGAATAGTACAAATTGTACTGATTTTAAACCTAAAATTACCCGCCATAAAATATTCAAGATAAGTTATTGTAAATTAATAAGTTATGACACGGCAAATATGGTACAAAGTATTGAAGAAATGAAACATTGGTTTTAACTTTTAAAACCATTGGTTTTGAGATTCAATTCCATTGGTTTTGAAAAATGATTTCGGCTGACTTGAAAAATGGAGTGAACTGAACGCTATTCTTGATACATCGTAAAGGAATTTTGATGTTAGAGAAGAGAGTGTCTAGCTGGGATCTTTGTGTATTAAAGAGGAATGTCTTGAGCGCATGAGGAGGGCGCTTTGTGGAGGAGATGTCTTGAGTGCGTGAGGTGGAGCAAGAGAAATCAAAGCAAGGGCTCTCTTGTTATTAGAACAGCGAATTTTTTAGGAAGGGGCAGGATATTGGAGTGGTGAATGTGCTTAGAGAGAAAGGGCTAGGGAAAAATAAAAGGCGCATCGTTGCCGATACGCCTTCGAAGCAAATAGTTTGCTTAAACCTTACGCAACCTTGCGCTTGAGGGCCAAGCCAGCCACGCCGAGCGCCAAGAGCGCCAATGCGGTCGGCTCAGGAACGGTGGTGTAGGTTCCTTCAAGTTGGACATATGCAGAAAAGCCATTCTGCACAGCAAACGAACCTTCTCCATTGCCCATTACAGCAAGACGATTATTGGAACCTTCGCCCGTCGTAACACCCTCAATATTGGAAGGGGGCATAAAGGCCGTCCATGTGTTTGCTGCGAGGTCGTACTGATTGGAAAAGATGAGGGAATATGTGGAGCTTGCGTCAATAGCAACATCGTCAAAAGCATAAGTCCATAACCCTGCGCCACCAGTAGAACCATTAGTGTTTGTCTTCACAGAAGCACTACCAGTTGAAAAATCTGAAGACGCTGCTACAATTTTTCCGTCTTTCACTAAAAGCAAATCGGCTAATTTCGTTTGACTCATACCGGTAGGGGAAATCATTGCGATGCTAACGGTTGTTAAAGCGACACTTGTTGCGTCAGAAGCAATCGCAGAGGTGTAAATTAATTGACTACTTGCGAGGCTCACGTTGGACACATTGCTATAAACACCCTTGTTCAAGGATGTAAAGCCAGAATAATTGAAGTTATTTGCGGTCCACGATAGGGTCACGGCCTGGGCGGCGGAGACGCAAAGGGCTGCGAGGGCGAAAAGAAATGCTTTCTTCATGTTTTGTTACCTTTTCCTAAAAGATGAAAATCACATATAAAATAACACAGCGAAGGGAGGGGTGCAAGCATTATTTGCATGATTCGTGAAATAAAAGGAGGTAACCCTCGCTTAAATGCTGTGATGACGCACTTTGGGCCTATTGGTAAAAAAGTGTATCATTTCATGTGTAATCCTATTTTCTTCTCCAAATTTGCATTTCTGCGTAGGTTGGGTCTGCCGACTTAAGGCCGGTTACGTGCGTAAATTCGATTTGTTCACCTACCTATTTTATAAATAATGGCGCTGTGCACAAACAAAATCGCGCCACATCTTCTCGACCAAAGAAAAACGAAAACCGCAAACGAAAAACCGCAGCATAACCGCCAGCCCCAAAGGTGCGACTGGCCGTTCTGTGTAGACGCACACTTGTGTTGGATAAATGCAGTCCAGCGATGTAGCCGCTTAGCCCCGACGGGGTGACTGGCCGGCACTTGATGCCATTGGGCTTTATCATTTTTTCAGATGATTGTACTATTTTTGGGAAGCCGTTTTGCATTCATATGTAATTGATTTCCAATAACTTATTTCGGGGCTAAAATGTATTCCAAAAAATTAGTATGGGGTTATGCATTTTGTACTATTGCATTTCTCCAAAATTAGTACAAAAGTGGGATAAATTCATATGGGTTTATATCAAATCTCAATATGAATCAAACTTGAATTCAATATGAATCAAACTGAAGTTGAATATGATTCATTTCATTTCTTCAATACTTTATACTCTATTTGCCGTGCCGTAACTTATTCATTTACAATAACTTATCTTGAATATTTTATGGCTGGCAATTTTAGGTTTAAAATCAGTACAATCTGTACTATTCATGCAAAATTTAAACAGTACAAAATCTTTCCGTGCAAATTAATTTAAGGGGAAATTTCCGCTCGGGAAGAAATCTTAAATAGTACAATTTTTGGCCGGGGACTTTTTAGACCTATCTAGAAAATTCTAGAAAATAGTACGAAGAGCTGAAGAAGTGAATCAATAGGGTTTGGACTTCAAATCAATAGGGTTTGAAAAAGGGGGTAAAAGGGATGTTTTTTACGGGTCGTATTTTTCGTAAAATCTTACTTTTTTATCTCAATTTCCTTCAAATTCAAAAACACAAGCATTTGAGCTTCAAATCACAAGCATTTGATGATTAAAACACAAGCATTTGAAGGTCAAATCACAAGCATTTGAAAACGCGTCCGCAACGTTCTCCCAAAACAAGACGACTACTCTCCTTTTTCGCCTTTGAAATGACTCTTTTTCGCCTTCGAAATGGGTCTTTTCACCTTTGAAATGAGTCTTTTTGAAATAGAAAGATGTTTTTTTCAAAAATAGAGCAATTTTAATGCTATTACTCTCTCTTTATAGCGATTAAAACATATTTTGAACGGCTTCAAATTCAACTGCTTGCGATTTGAGATTCAAAGAGCAAATATTTAACGACCAAAGTGCAATTTTTGCACTTTGAAGTTGCACTTTGAACCTCTGGTGTTGCTTCCCATTGGATATGGCAGGTGGGATTTATGCCTATGGTGTAGACATGTCCCGCTTTTCCGTTAGTTTATTTGGCGATGTGCGCACAGAAAGTTCGTGGTTTTTCAAGGTGATTTTGTCCTTGCATTTTCTCTTTTGATGTGACATAATGAAGTCATGATTGAGTCGTTCGTGATTGAGAATTTTCGCTCGATACCTCACGCAAGGTTGGACTTTATGTTTCCACGTCAACGTGCGCGACGTGGGGGATTTTGTGATGAGTATCATTCCTTTTTCAAGGTTAAAACGTCTCAGGGCACGTCGAAGGTTGTGCCGCTTCTTGGGGTGTGGGGACCAAATGGCGCGGGAAAGAGTAATCTCTTTCGCGCGTTGAAAACGTTGTATGCATTGATGCAATCTTCTCATGTATCATTAGCGGCCTATTATGAGCCTCATCGTTTCGCATCGACTTTAGCGCCAACGCGTTTTACGCTTTCATTAATTGTGCCTCATCAACGTCGTTTTTGTCGCCTTGTCTATACGTTATCTTATGATGCTAGTTGCATTTATGAGGAGTCTCTCACGTGTGATGGCAAGGTGGTTTTTGATCGTCAGGAGATTGCGTTATCACCACAGCAGCTTGCTTTGTCGCAGTCGTCATCACCATGGGGGCAACGGTTGCGTGAGACGGTTCATTTTATCGATGTGTGGGCGTGTCATGATTCGGCATATGGCAAGCATATCCTCATGCTTGCTCAACAGTTTGTGGATGGGCCTCAGGTGTTTATTGATCGTCTTTCTGAGATTGCTAAACGTTTGGATGTTGGCATTCAGGCGCTTTCATTTGAGGCAACACCAGATTCGCCACCCCTACTCATTTCGCATCATCGTGACGCGAAGAATCAGGCGGTTTTATTTGATTTTAATGAGGAGTCTGATGGCACGCAACGTCTTCTTTTTCTCGTTGCGGAGCTTATTGCTCATATGACATTGGGGCAAACGATTGTTGCAGATGAGATGGATCGTTCGATTCATCCGGTCCTCTTCCGAGCGCTTCTTCGCATGTGTCGCTCAAAGGTGTATAATCCGCATTATGGGCAGCTCTGTTTTTCGACGCATGATGTTTCGCTTCTTGACGCATCGGTGATTTTGCCGGAGGAGGTTGTGCTTGTTGGAAAGGTTGGAAATGAAACGCGTCTCGAGACGACAAGTACGCTCCATGCTCAGCAGACCCCTCTCTCGTTAAAACGTTTTCGTGAACGTTATATTGAAGGTTGGTATCAAAATATCCCTTATCCAAGTTTATAGGTTGTTATGCCAGCGCCACTCTGCATTTTCTGCGAAGGACCCTCTGAAGCGCGTTATCTCAACGCGTGGAATGTTCGTTTGCGTGATGCCAATATTCCACTCATTTTCGTTGCAAAACCGATGAATGGAGGAATTTTGAGCCATGTTAAGCAGGTAACGGCACAGTTTCAACGCGCAAATCGCCGTTCAAAAGCGATTGTTTGGGCAGATAGCGACCTCTATCATCGCAATGATAATGGATGTACGGATGAGTTAAAACGAATTTGGCCTCAACTCCCACCCTTTGAATTCTCTGTTCACAATTTTGAGGATTTTGTTGCCGCACATTTACCGGATGAGGCGTTTGAGCGTTGGCAGGAGGAGTTTAAGGATCACCTCGCAAATCCACTTCATTCAAGACAGTATAACCCACGTTTTCAAAAGGTGCTTCGAGGATATTCTAAGGGGATTCTTCCTGCGCCAGAGAAGGTGATTACCTTTGATGCATTGCGGCGCCTCAAACGACGGCTACCCTACTTACAACCGCCAAATTTACCTGCGCATGTTGCAGGTTATCCACTTTTTGCATCTTGCTTAATTCGTGAAATTGAGACCGCTGCGTCTCTATTGATAGATGATATTCAGGCGTATTAAGGCTCGAGATTAATTTTCAGAGCCAGTGATTGCAGAGACACGTCCTTTTTTGAATTCAACACGTAGGGATTCTTTCCAAACATATTGAGGGGTATCATCGATATAGTAGGAGGTTTGGATGCGACCATTGATGTCGCGATAAATGGGGCGTACCGCGGGGTAGAGTTCGTCCGATGAGGCGAGGTATTTATAGACCCAGATATCTGTTCGTCCAGCATCGGTGATAGAATATTTTCGTTCTGAAGGTTCACCAAAAGCGATCCACACCGCATTCATATCATCACCAATGTGAATTTGACGTCGTTGTAAACGTGCTTGAACGTCCGCAGGATAGGCATCAAAGATTTCCTGACGCGCTTGAATACGCGATTCAACCGTTGATGAGCATCCTGCGATAAGCATTGCTACAAGGGTGAAGAGAATGGGTGTAAATACGTTTTTCATAATGTTTTTTATTCTGCACGATAGGCCCAATCAAGGAGCGCCTTGCAGAATTCATCACGATTCTTGGATTTATCAAAACCTGTAACGCAACCAATCAAACGGCGGCCATTACGAATGCAGGTAAATGTCACGCAGTAGCCAGCTTCATCTGTAAAGCCAGTTTTCATACCATCGACACCAGGGATGCGATTGAAGACAAGATTGTTGCTATTGCGCAATTCTGTCTTGCCATTACGGAAGGTATCAAGACGCGTGGAGACGAGTTTCATAACTTCGGGATAGTTCAAGAGTTTCTCTGCCAAGAGAATCATATCATAGGCACTCGAAGTATTATGTTTCTTCGCCTTCTTATCCCCTAACCCATGGGCATCAAAGAAGTGGGTATTTGCCATGCCAAGTTCTTTCGCACGTCCATTCATTAAACGGATGAAGGAGGTGATGTCACCACTCGAAAGGTATTCACCCACGAGGAAAGCGGCATCATTTGCCGATCGAATAGCGATGGCTTTCATTAATTCTCGCAAGGGGAAGGATTCGCGCGGATCAAGCCACACTTGCGTGCCACCAATACGATAGGCTTTTTCAGTCACGGGAATAACGGTATCACGTTTAATCGATCCATTGGTGATGGCTTCTTCAATGAGGAGCAAGGTCATCATCTTGGTCATTGAAGCAATCGGGACAACCTTTTCCGCATTCTTTGCCCACAACACTTTGTGTGTCACAGGATCGACAATAATCCCCGACTTGCAGAGATTTTCTTTCGGGAGATTAAGATTAGAGCGTGCACCCGAGAAGTCATAGATTGATGAGATTCCAGGAAGTTGCGCCACTGCATTAACAGGTGTTGTCGGCGCAGGTGCTGGTGCGTTGGTCGACTCAACAGGTTGAGGCGCTGCTGGCATCGACGGCTGAAGCGGTTGCTCAGGTTGCGGCGCAACAGGGGTCTCGGGAGCCTTCGGAGATTCTTGAGAAACGGGTTCTGTTGCCGTTTCTGTGGGTGCGGGAGCAACTTGTGATGTTGCTTCGGGTTTCTTTTCCGAGGGTTCTTCTTCACCAGAATAAAGCCACCAAGCAATAATCAAGCCCAACCAACAAATAACAGGTAAACCCCATATCAAAAAGGTTTGAACAAAGGAGCCTTTGCTATTCGATGTTTTCGGTAAATCATAACGTATGGACATAAATCTATCCCTTAAACATTAAACAAGAAGTGAACGACATCGCCTTCACGCATGACATATTCTTTACCTTCTACACGAAGAAGGCCTTTTTCACGCGCATGCGATTCGCCACCGAGAGCAATAAAATCATCATAAGAAACGACTTCCGCACGAATGAAGCCACGTTCAAAATCGGTATGGATAACACCCGCTGCCGTTGGTGCGGTCCACCCCTGACGAATGGTCCAAGCACGTGCTTCCATTGGACCTGCCGTGAAGAAGCTCTGCAAACCAAGGGTGTGATAGGCTTTTTTAACGGTGACATCAAGTCCCGATTCTTCAAGGCCGTAAGAGGAGAGGAAGTCTTGCTGTTCTGCTTCCGAGAGGCCAATCAAGTCGGCTTCCATTGCAGCACAAATGGTGACGGTGTCACACTGATTTGCCGCAGCGTGTGCCTTCAACGCCTGTACGTGAACATTATCCGGTTGTCCCAAATCACCTTCGCCAACATTGGCAACATAAATTACAGGCTTATCGGTAAGGAAGTGCAATTCCTTGCGGCAGGGTGCAATTGCATCAGCATCGTCATAAACGAAGGTACGTACAGGGCAACCTGCATCGAGGTGTTGTTGCAATGCTTTCATTGCTTCAACTTCCTTCGCCAAACTCTTATCTGCGCGGGCTTGACGGCTAATGCGATCAAGACGTTTTTCAAGACTTTGCATATCTGCGAGAACGAGTTCAGTCTCAATGATACCAATGTCACGAATGGGGTCAACCGAACCCTCAACGTGCACCACATCATCATTATCAAAGCAACGAACAACTTCGAGAATTGCGTCACACTCACGGATATTACCAAGAAATTGGTTGCCCAAACCTTCGCCTTTAGAGGCACCACGAACGAGACCCGCAATATCGGTGAAGTCTACTGTCGCATGGATAATACGGCCGCTCTTGCAAAGTTCGGCAAGACGTTCAACGCGTTCATCGGCAACGGGCACCGTTGCTTTGTTCGGTTCGATTGTACAAAAAGGATAATTTGCCGCTTCTGCATTTTGTGCACGGGTCAACGCATTAAAAAGGGTGGACTTGCCAACATTCGGCAAACCAACAATACCAACAGCAAGACTCATATTCTGTCTCCATGTTCATAGGCTTCCATATAGCGCACATAGGCTAACTCGCGCAATCCTGAAACCCAAACCATATAAGCGATCAATGGCAAAAGCCAACCGCGAACATTAAAAAAGATCTCTAAAATCGATCGTAACCAAACCGAAGAGACTTGGTTAAAGTCGAAACTTACCGCAAAGAAAAGATCCAACACCCACAACACAATCCAAATTGCCGCAATCGTACAACCCAAATAAACCGAAATCGCCGTCGCCTTTACGAGAGGGATTCTAAAACAACGCAAAAGACTGCAGAAAACACGTCCTCCATCCAATGGATAAGCGGGCACACAGTTAAAAATTGCCAAAATAATATTCACCCACGACGAAATCAAAAAGACGGTTGTTAGATAAGCCGCACCTTCCCGTGCCACTGGCGATAAGAGAATCATTGACAAATTTGCAAGAAAGGCAAAAAGAAACGATAACCCAAAGGATGAAAGAGGCCCCACAATCGCAATCAAAAATGACTGCCATGCTTTCTTTGGCATATGTTCGAGCATTGCCATACCGCCAAAAACGTGGAGGGTAATACTTCGTATGCGACTGCCAAAACAACGTGCCGTCAAACTATGTGCTAGTTCATGGATAAGAATCGACAAGAGAAACAAGAGCACAACGCCCACAACCGACAACATCCCATAGACAGCATTTCCACGCATCATCCCGCCCGAAAAGACGAAGAAGAGGTAAGCCACCAAAATGGCTGACGAAACATCAACCATGATTGGAATACCAAAAAGTGAAAAGAGCTGTATTTTTTTCATATCCCTTTATTATAGCATAATTTCAAGCGATACAATACCTTTAAGACAAAAAAATCATCCCCAAATTACTAAATGCACACCTCAAAAGATAAAAATAGCATTTTTTAGGACCTTTTACGGAGGCTTGCAAAGGGTTTCATCAAACAAAACAAAAATTCCCTTCATATGTAAATACACGAAGGGAACGTTAATAAATGAATAATCGAAAATGTAAATGGGTTAATGCTTTTCGTTTTGTTCGTTATCTTCTGGCACAAGAAGACCTTCGTGTAAGGTCAATACCCGTTGGCAACGATGCGCCGTATCGAGATTGTGCGTCACCATAACAAGCGCGGCTTGACGTTCATTCACGAGTTCAAAGAGCAAATCTAAAACACCCTGCCCTGTTGTTGGGTCGAGATTACCCGTCGGTTCATCCGCCAAAATCAATTGCGGATCATTGATGAGCGCACGTGCGATGGCTGCTCGTTGTTGTTCTCCGCCAGAGAGTTCTTGGGGACGATGTTTAAGACGATCTGCAAGGCCAACCTTTGTCAATAGTGCAATTGCCTTTTCACGCATCGCTTTGCGAGAAAGCTTGCCCGATGCCATCGCAGGAAGCATCACATTCTCAACAATATCCATTTCAGGCAAAAGATGATAAGCTTGGAAAACAAATCCCAAAGATTCCGCACGCAAACGATTTTTTGTTCGTGCAGAGGAACGATAAAGATTAATCCCTTTTAGGGTAATCGTTCCTTCTTTTGGTCGATCCAAACCACCAAGCACGTGTAAGAGCGTTGATTTTCCCGCTCCACTACGACCAACAATCGCCACGGTTTCACCCGGTTGAACAACAAGGTCTGCACCTTTTAAGATTTCAAGCTTCGACCCTTGCAAGACATATGCCTTGTGAAGATTTACGGCGTTCAATAAGCTCGTATCCATCTCTTATTCCTTCCGTAATGCATCCACAGGATTCATCTTTGCAGCACGCCAAGCAGGTAACATTGAAGCCAACGCGCACAAGATCACAACCATAAAACAAACCTGGATTACCTCATACGGCACAACGCGCCACGGCAGAGCATCAAGTCCATAAACTTCTTTAGGGAAAACGTTCAAGCCAAACGTTGCTAAGAAATCGACGAGGTTCTGTAAATTTGAAAGGACAAGGAAGGCGAGTCCAAGACCAAGGAGCGTGCCAATCATGCACTGTATCCACCCATAGAAGACAAAGGTCATCATCAATTGGCGAGATGAAAAACCTAAAGCCTTCAACAATCCAACTTCATGGGTCTTTTGCACGGTAATAACAATAATCGTATTCACCACACAGAAGATGGCCACCACGCAGATAAACATGAGGAGCAACATCATCATGTTCTTTTCCGTTGCCACTGCATTAAAAATCATTTGGTCCATTTCTTGCCATGTACTCACTCGTACAAGCGAACGTCCTAAATGGTCACGCCCATAAAGTTCTGATGCGACACGAGTGATATCTTCCACGGTGCCTTCAGCGGCTTGATTCCATGTCACTGGACGTAATGCTTGAGGATCATTAACTTTAATATTAATACCATTTGCAGCCGACTTCGAGAGTCCCGCTAAATCGCGCGCAACTTCAAGTGAAACAAGGATATACCCACTATCAAACTCGGCTTGTCCCGTTGTGAAAATACCCGTTACAGGCAATCGTTCAGGGAGGTAGGCCTCATCTTCCTTCACAAGGTTCATGGGAGAGTAAACTTCAAGTTCATCCCCGACTTGCACACAAAGTGTTGTGGCCATATCCTCACCAATAACCACACCGTCATAGGAAAGGTCAAATTCCCCCTCCTTCATCTTCATGGGGAACATCTTTTGAATGCGTTTAGCATCTGTTCCAAGAAGAACGGGGGCCAAGATGCGACGGTCATGTTCAACCATAACACGTGTCTCAATGCTTGGCGCACAGGCTTTAACCTCAGGGAGTTTTTCAAGTTTCATGCAGAGCAAATCCACGCCCTGCAAAGCGCCACCAGCAGCCGAACGTACCACAACATGCGGTTTAAAATCTAAGATCTTCGATTGCCATGTATCACCAAAACCCGTAAAGACGGCGCGTACAATAATCACAATAGCAACACCAATCGTCACCCCAAGAATGGACAAAATGGTGACAACCGATGCTACACCTCGTTTCGGTTTCAAATATTTTAATGCTAAAAATAGCGGAAATTTCATATCTCTATCAACTCATTTCTGCATTTAAACAGATTCAACATCTTTTGCTTGCGAGGCAAGACGCGCACACAAGGCAACAAACTTTGCACACGGACGTTTTGCATAATAGGCTTCGGTTCGCTCTTCTGGTGCTACGCCAGCAGACTTTTCAATTGAAGCTTGTTGCAAAAGTGCTTTACATTGATGCGTGCCGAAGGTTTCATCAAATCTCTTAACTAGAGCCTGCGCATCACTATAGAGTCCAGCCTTTGTCTTGGCATCCATCGGTTCGGTCGGTGCACGCGATGCACCACAAACCGCAACCATTCCTAACACCGCGCCACAGGTTTCACGTAAACCACACAATCCTGCACCCAATGCACTTCCCATTCGCAGTGCAGTCTCTTTTGTAACACCCATCTCTTGTGCACAGGCCGCTAAAACAGCTTGTGCACAAGAATAACCTTGATTAAATAAGGCTACAGCCTCTTCTTCAACTGTCATACAAGAACCATTACATTTGAGCACCTCGCGGGGGAGGTGCTCAATGTTGTTTCATCACTTCACGATGACATTAAAATCATCGGGTCGGCGATTTTGAATAATCTTTGTTGCATCTTCTGGAGTATTAATTGCAGCAGGACCTGCCACGCATCCACCAGGGCAAACCATGATTTCAATAATATCTGCGGGCGCCTTCTTCGTCTTCGCAAAGACGCGCAACAACGCAATATTCTTTTTATTCAAGCCATTAATCTTAAAGACCGTCGGCATGGGTGCACCTTCAGGGAGATAATGTGCAACAGCATTTGCCACACCACCACTCACTGCAAATTCTGCACCATACTGCGTACCCACACATGCCGGAGCTTCGGGTTCAAGATCATCCAACTGAATATTATCCGCCATCAACCATGCGCCAACTTCTTCAGCCGTAATCACATAGTCAGGCGACTTCAAGCGATTTGCTTCCGCGCGCTTCGCCATGCAAGGTCCGATAAAGACGGTAATCGCATCCGGATGATCCTTCTTTGCACGACGATCCGAATAGACCATCGGTGACGGCGTGTGCGAAACATAAGGCAAGATTTCGGGAATATGACGTTGAACGGTCTCCACCCAAGCCGGGCAGCAACTCGTAGTCATAAAGGGTGCACCCTGAGCTTTACGTTCGACCCATTCCTTTGCCTCGTCAATAGCGACTTCATCACCCGCGAGTGCAACTTCATAAACATCCGCAAAGCCCATCTTACGCAACGCTGCATAAAGCTTACCCGGTTCCGTCGGGAAGTAACCAAGAATTGCGGGAGCAACAAGGGCAATCACCTTCTTACCTTGTGCAATTGCACGTACAACGTGAGCAACTTGGTTCGCTTGCATAATTGCAGCAAAGGGACATGCCTTGATACACTTACCACAACGGATACACTTTTCCTGATCAACAGTTACGCGGCCATCATCGGTCTTACCGATTGCACCAACCGGACAAGCATCCGCACAAGCAAGCGGCACCTGAATAATTGCGTGGTAACGGCAAACTTCTGCACACTTACCGCAGTTAATGCAAAGTTCACTCGAAATCTGCGCACGACCATTACGCACTTGAATCGCCTTGCGCGGGCAGATATTTGTACACGGACGCGCCAAGCAACCACGGCACATATTCGTGACCATAATCTGCGATTCCATACATGCCGAACATGCATCTGGGAAGATGGTTAAGAAGGGGTTTGCAGCAGGAGGCGTATGATCGATATCCGTTGCGTAACTTGCGAGGGTCTTCAATTCATCCGTTTCATCTTCAACGCGATAACCCATCGCCGACATGCAACGATAACGCAATGCTGCACGATCCTTGTAAACGCAGCAACGCGACGAAGGCTGCCCTTTCGGACGCATCTTAAGCGGGATACGATCAAGTTCCTCGTAAGCACCTTCACGAATCGTCTTAATCACGTGAGCCAACACCTCACGACGTAGACGATCGGCTTCACTAATCATTGGAATCGCCATAACGTTTCTCCTCTCAAATAAACAAAATTAAGCTTCAAGAAGCTTGCGGATGGCCATAACGACCTTACCTTCATCAGCTTCTGCGATCAATTCTCCATTCACGCGTACAAAGGGTGCACGGCCATAATCATCGGTCTGCTGACAAGCACCAATACAACGCATGCCCTTCACCTCTACAAGCTCCTTCCACTCCTCTGGAAGACGTTCTGCCATGCTTGCCAACTGTGCGCTACCCATAACGTAGCAAGTTGTTCCCATACAAATCTCAACGGTCACTTTTTTCATATGTACGCTCACCTCTAAATAACGACATTCTATACGTGGACAACAAATATAGTATAATAAAATTTATCACAAAAAGCAAATCCGAAATTCAACATTCCTTCATCACATCTATTTCTCATCCAAAGGCCTTCGTTTGCCCTTCCAACCATACAAAGCGACAGCTGCACGACAAAAGGTTTGAATCAGGGGTTATTTTTTGCTACAATATATAATATATAAAGGATTTCCATATGAATGCTATGACACCCGCTTCTCGTCGCGTCGCCAAACCTCGTGCAAAGTCCAACGAGGTCACTAAAAATGATAAGGTGCAAATGGAGCAAACACCGCGTTCGCCTCAATCGACCAAGTCGCATCGCCGCTATGGCAAACATCCGCGCATGCATGATCAAGTTCAAACGCCTGCTGCAGAACATGCACCTGTCGTTGAAAAGACGCCACCAGTAAACCAAGAAGCTTCTTCGCAAACACAGGGTTTAACCTTACTCGGCGCCAAGGCAACCGTTTATAGCGATAAATATACGCCAGCAATTCTTGAAACCTTTGAAAATCGCCATCAAGAATACGACTACTTCGTCAAATTCAACTGTCCCGAATTTACCTCGCTCTGTCCGATTACAGGTCAGCCCGATTTCGCGACCATTTATATCAGCTATATCCCTGATAAAAAGATGGTGGAGAGCAAGAGCTTAAAACTTTATCTCTTTGGCTTCCGCAACCATGGTGCATTTCACGAAGATTGCATCAACATCATCATGAAGGATCTCATCAAGTTAATGGCTCCGCGTTACATTGAAGTGTGGGGCAAATTCTTACCGCGTGGCGGTCTGTCGATTGATCCGTATGTCAACTATGGCCGCCCCTCTACACAGTGGGAAGAGTTCGCACGTCAACGTTTATTGATGCATGATTTGAACCCTGAAACAGTTAACAATCGTTAATCTTGAAAGAGGTAAAGGATGAAACCAATCCTCGTTATCTTTTCTGGTGGCCAAGATAGCACAACATGTTTGATGAAGGCTATTGCCGAACGTGGCGCAGAGAATGTACACACCTTAACCTTTGACTACAATCAACGTCACGCACGAGAAGTCCAACTCGCAACAGAGATTGCCAAAGAGCAAGGCGTTGCCTCGCATAAGGTCATTACGGTTGACTGGTATCGCGACATCACATTAAATGCGCTTATGAACACGGATATGCCAATTGAACGTGAAGCCGATGCCCCCTTCCCCAACACTTTTGTGGATGGCCGAAATGCACTCTTCTTGTTAACGGCAGCCATTTACGCAAAGAGCAAATCCATCTTTGACCTTATGATTGGTGTCAGTGATGCTGATTACAGCGGATATCCCGACTGTCGTGAGGTCTTTGTTAAATCAATGAATGAAACGCTCAACCTCGCAATGGGATGTGAATTCAACATTTACGCGCCATTGCAACACCTCACGAAGGCTCAAGAATGGGCGCTCGCTGATAAATTAGGTTGCCTTGATTATATTCGCACACGCACCTTAACATGTTATGAGGGCATCCCTGGCGATGGCTGTGGCAAGTGTCCTGCATGTGTGCTCCGTGCGGCTGGTCTTAACACTTATTTGGCGTCTCGTAATGGTTAAAAAATACATTCTTATTGCAGCATGCCTTCTCGTTGTCATTGGCATCGGGGGAATTTGTTGTTTACGCACAACAAAAACAACCGCAACCCCTGAGGTTGATCTCACATTCCGTCGCGCGCATATTTCAATCAATACATTAGACCCTGCTCATGGCTCTGATACAAGTGTAAATAGTGCGATGTCCCTTGTGTTGCAACCGCTCCTCGACTATGCCTATGCTGATCGTCCCTACCGCCTTATCCCAGGCGCAGCCGCAGAAATGCCCACGTGTAGTGAAGATGGCACGACCTACACCATCCGTTTGCGTGAGGCCTATTATGTAGACGACCCATGCTTTAGTGGACAACGTCGACGCGTTTGCGCAAAAGACTTTGTCTATGGCTGGAAACGTCTTGCCGACCGTACAATTGGAGGATCGGGAGAATGGCTCGTCACCAACATCAAAGGCATGACAGACTTCGCCACCAAAACGTCTGACCTCCTCGCCTCCCTTAATGGGTATACAGAAAAGAAAAAAGCCGAATTACTCAAAGCGAGTCGTCAAAAACTCTACGCCGAACCCCTCGAAGGTCTCATCGCACGCGATGATGAAACTCTCGAAATTCGCCTCAATAAGCCTAACAACCAATTCCTTTGGTTCCTCACCATGTGCTATATGGCACCTGTTCCCCAAGAGGCAGAAGAATACTATGGCGAAACACTCGCCCAACATCCCGTTGGCTCAGGTCCCTATAAGTTACGTTCGCTCCATCGTGGATATGAATACATCTTTGATCGCAATCCCGAATGGCATGGTTGGCGAGAGGTAGACTTTACCGCTGACGAAGTTCCCTTTGAGACGATCCGCTATCGTATTGTGAAGGAACCACTCTCACAATGGTTGATGTTGCTCACAGGGCAGCTTGACTTCCTTGAACAAATGGATCGTAACAGCATGGATATGGCAATCGATCCAAACAAAGGACTTACCGACGAAATTAAAGCACGCGGTGTTCAACTCTTCAAGGCTCCTACCCTGAAGATTTACTACCTTGGTATTAACATGGAAGATCCTGTGCTCGGCAAAAACAAAGCCTTGCGTCAAGCACTCAATGCAGCCTTTGATACCGCCCAATGGGAAATCCACTACCGTGGTCGTGTTAAAGCCTTAAACACCGTTGCACCGCGACATATCGCTGATGCCTTGCAAGAACCCTTTGAGTTTTCCTACAACCTCGACAAGGCTCGTGCACTTCTCGCTGAAGCAGGCTACCCCAATGGATGCGATGCAACAACGGGTAAACCGCTCCGAATTACTGTCGAGGTGGGAAATGCCTCTCAAGATACAATGGAGTCGATGGAATTACTCGCATCCTTCTTCGCAAAAATTGGCGTTAAACTCGAAATCTCAGTGAATACATGGCAAGCATTGCTCGACAAGGTGAGCCAACGTAAAGCCCAAATCTTTATGATGGGATGGGTGGGAGATTATCCGGATGTGGAGACCTTCTTACAGCTCTTTGTAAGTAAAAATCAATCTCCAGGTCCCAACCGTGCCAATTACATCAATGCCGAAGTTGATGCATGTTATGAACGCGCGATTGCCTCACGCGATCCAGAGGAAATCTCCGCATGTTGGAAACGCATCCAAACCATCATCCTTGATGAATGCCCCTGGATTCTCTTGCACTACGCCATGGACTATACCTTAACGCGAACACGTGTCAAGAACTACATTCCTCACAACTTCCCCTACGGAATGGAAAAACACTATCGCGTCCGCGTGCGTTAAACAAACTAAACAAAAACACAAAAACAACCTTACACGCAAAATGTAAGGTTGTTTTCGTTTTAAAGCCAATGTTAAAGAATGTAACCCTTTAACTCATCCCAAAGTTCCGTCCACAGTGTCGGTGTCAATGTCACGGATAATCGAAGTGTATGCTCTTCGCAAACAACCTGTAGCGTACTTAAAAGCGCAGCAGTTTTCGGCAAGGTGAGCCGTTGAAGCAAGGTCTCCTTGTAGTGAACAACCTCCGCTGCTAACGTTTCAAGTGTGATCCCCTCGCACGGAGAACAAACAAGATTCAAATAACAAGAGTTCAATTCAAGCGTTGCATCAAAGGTTAACTGTTCAACATTCGCCAAGAAGGGAAAGGTCGTCTGCCAGGGTGTATAAGCAGAAACATCGGTCATCGCTAAAATCAAATTCTTCGTTGGTGGAAGGGTCGCGTCAGGATAGAGAATCTGATGAAAGAGGGGCATTGCCTCAAGTTGAAGCATCGGAACCTCACCGCGATAATAGGCCTCTGCAGCAGGGTTTTTCTGACAAAAAGCAACAACCGCACCATTGGGCGCCGATCGACAACCCGCAAGCGTTGTATCATTCTCTGCAACCGTCCATGCGCCAATATATCCACGTGGTTGATGATGTGTACCAATCGTTGCGAACCACTCCGAGAATGCAGACGCATCAACAAATTGCCCCTCCGCAAAGAGAAAAACGCCACCCCACGTATCCGTTGTAGACAATCGAATTCCACAACGAAGTGTCGTCCCCCCAACAATACTAGAAACGCCACCAAATCCATCGAGAAGCGAATCCTTCTCTTCGTCATCAAACCCGCCAAACTTCTTCTTCAATGCCTTCCGAGCGGGCTTAATCGCCTTTCGCCAAAGCATTGCAGAGAAAACATCCATTGTTTGCGGGGGATGAAGTATCCCGACAATCTGCGTCCCTTCCGGCAAGGAAAAAGGTTTCCCGCCGAGTTGCTCAGGTTTCGGTAATAAGAATAAGAGAAGCGGCTTCAGAAAGAGTAAAAGAATCACCACAACACCAACAACAAACACCCACCGCTTCCATCGATAGTGTTTGGGCGATATGGGTGTCTGTTTGTCTTGTTGCATTCGTTGAGAGGATAATACAAAGAGATTAAAGGCTTGCCGTCAAGATATCAAGCACATCATCCTTTGTCAACTTCTTATAGCCGCCGTCGAGGATAATGGTAGAATCCACAATCGCAGGGAGCATCGCTTCTGTTACGCCGAGTGAACGTAAATCGAGCACAAGTCCAAGCTCACGCATCCATGATTGCATGGCCTGCAAGCCCGCCATCGCGACATCGCTATCGGATTGTCCTGCAGGTTGAATTCCCCACACGTTGATAGCAAGACGTTTAAAACGGTGTAATCCTGCGGAAAGAATCTTCTTATAATAAGCCATACTCACAGCAGAAAGGGTCATGCCATGTGTTGCATCGGTATGTGCACCCACCGCTTGACCAAGCATGTGAACCATCCAATCGGTTGTCTTACCCTGGCAAATCAACGTGTTCAATGCCCATGTCGCCGTCCACATAATATTGGAGCGTGCTTCATAATGGGTGGGTTGCTTCACAGCAATACGACTGCTGTGGATCAATGAACGCATCAATCCTTCTGCAAGATAATCACTCGTATTATCATCACTGTCCGAGAGATACTGCTCCAAGATGTGACACATAATATCATAACACCCTGCCACCATCTGATACGTGGGCAAGCTGTAGGTCAAAAGAGGATTCAAAATTGCAAAACGCGGATAAAGCGCAGGTTCAAAGACGTGACCAATCTTCATCTTTGAAGCGGTATGCGTAATCACAGAACCGCCATTCATTTCACTCCCCGTGCCGACCATTGTTAAGATCGACCCCAAAGGAATAATGGGGCACGTTACGGCCTCGCCGCGCAAAAAGTAGGTTTCCCAAGGATCCGTTGTACAATAGGTTGAAGCCGCAACAGCCTTCGCATAGTCACAGACAGATCCGCCACCAACCGCAAGCAGAAAGTCAACCTTATTGTCACGCGCAATGCGACAACCATCAAGCAACTTCTCATACGTTGGATTCGGCATTACGCCAGCATCTTCAACGATGGTCTTCCCTGCCGATTTCAAAATGGCAACCACTTGATCATAAAGCCCCGAAGCTTTAATCGACTGCTTCCCATAAATCAACTGAACGACAGGTCCTACCTTTTGCAATTCCGGCAAGAGCTGGTCCAACGCGTGCTCACCAAAGTGCAAACGCGTTGGATTCTCAAATGTAAACGTGCCTAACATAACGTCCCTTTACTCTTCGCAAACAAGACGAATAGCCACATTCGCAACACGCTGCCACTGAGGATAGTGTACGCGGAGGCTCACGCGCGAGAAACGCGGGAGTAAATCCCATGCACCGCCACGTGCAACAACGTCTTGATTTGCAGCAGGGGTATTACGACCGTCATCTGCATAAGGATACGGCATATAAGCCGATTGCGTCCATTCTGCAGCATTACCGATCATATCCTTGAGACCAAAGGCATTGGCCTTGCGCTTACCAACAATACCGAGCACCTTATCACCATCGTTATAACGCATATCGCGGTGATAATAGTTCAACGTCTGACGCTGGAAGTCCAACTTATCCAATGCTGCATCAGCGAGGTTGGCATAAGGTGCAAAGTTGTCATTCTCACCACCCCAATAGAACGGTGTATTCGTGCCACCACGTGCAGCCCATTCCCATTCAGCTTCTGTCGGCAAACGGAACTTCTTGCCCGTCTTCTCAGAGAGCCACTTGCAGTAATCCTGAGCTTCCTGCCAAGAAACACGAACCGCCGGGAACCAAACATTGTTCATCACATCAACGCCAGGGCGCGTATGGTCCTTACCGAGTTCATCGATATAACCATTGTAGTGGTCTGGCTTGTAAGCCTTCCAGTTACGGAGAGGCACTTCAATGTCAGCCATGAGGAACGGCTTCTTAATTTCAACAACATGTGGTGCTTCATCACCATAGCCAGCCTTATCACCCATGATGAACTTACCTGCAGGAATACGCAAGAAGGTCAACGAACCACCCGGCATATCCACCTGAACAGGCTGAGCCTTCACATCCTTCAACGGCCAACCTTCGAGCGTTGGCACCTTCGGGCGAGGCTTGCGCTTCTCAACGGGAGCATATGCAATCTTTGCCAAATCCTTCTTGGCCTGCTCAAACCCATATGCATCGGCCTCGAGAATTGGATCGTGATTCGAAACCTGATAGAGCTTGGCCCACTTCTCACGACGAGCGCGCGATTCGTTCATACGATCATACTGCATCTGCGGGCCACGAATACCAATCCAGTTACGATGGAATTCATTTGCCCAGTTAAAGGCAAAGTCGGTCCACGTTCCCCAGAAGGGTGCATTGAGGTCAATCCACGTATAGAGACGTTCCCACTCATCATCCGTCAACGTCACCCCATGGTGACCGCGCTTCAAGAGCTGAATCAACGGCGAGGTATTTGCAGAGTACTCACCAGGATTGAACAAATGGTTGTCACTTTCAGGACCCGGACGACGCACATAAGGATTCAAATCGTGATAAGAACGCGAGAATGCACCCGCGCCACCCGGCTTCAAACCGTCACGATAAGGCAACACCACAGGATCAACATTCGCCAAGTTCGGACGGCGACCAATCAACGACTGCTGACCATAAATGCCATCCATCTTCATATCGGTATCCGTCGTCTCATCATTATGACAACGTGCACACTTATGCGTCAAGATCGGCTGAATGTCACGCAAGAAGTTCCATGTCGGGCCCTTCTTATCCTTCTTTGGCCATGCGTCAAGCGGACGCGCCTGCGTCAACAACGAGGGCACGTTATAAATCGAGTTCGCCGACTCATGGCAACCGGTACAAGACACACGTTCACCCGGCTGACCAACAAGCCAAGAACGCATAATCTGCAAAGCCTTCCCCTCTTCATCCAAGGGCTGAATAGCAATCGGGGTATGTGCCGGTGCAGTGAAATAAACCGAACCATCTTCATTCACAGGGGCTGTACCGAGGACATACTTCATATCCCAAGAGGATTCTGTACCCACACCTTCGTGCGAGCCCGCCTTCACATAAGCATAGTGATAAGCAAAGACGCGAACATTCTTCACGGTACCACGCGGCACGCCACGCAAACCAGGTCCATTGTAAATATCAGCGATATGAATCGAACATTCCTTCTCACCAGGAATAATGCTGTCGGGATAAACCGGTGGCACCTTGCGCTTGGTGAAGTGAATCGGATCGGTGTAAGAGAAACCTTCCGTCTCGCAAAGCAACGTAATATTATCGTAAATATCGATAAGATAAATACCCCAAAGACCATTTGCAGATCCACGCATTGCCGTGATAAAGAAACGACCTGCGCCATCATCACGCGGATTCGTTCCCAACGGATACGGCGTCAAGAAACGTGGCCAATCACCAGCATAGAGATAGTCTTCGATACGTTCCGGAATCGGCTTGCCATAACCCGGCAACATCTGCTCACACCCTGCCGCTTCAGCACGTGCCTTCGACACATCAAAGAGCGCCAAACGCCCCGTCTTCGGTGCATGGTGACCCGTCACAACGCAAATAAACTTACCATTCGCCCCAGGAATCGGCAAGGGATCACCATAATGGTTCGGCCAGAAGCTATTCGAACCGAAATAAGCCAACTGACGCGTACCATCAGGGCGCATCGTCATCACAATACGCGAGAAGAAGTGCGTCAAATCGCAATATTCCCAACGCACATACATCACACGACCATCATCCGTCACACACGGCGACCAGTTCGAGTCCTGGTCAAACGTCAAACGCTCCATGGTGTTCGTCTCAGGCGAATAACGATAGGTATTCGTCATAGCCATACGACCCGATTCACACGGAAGGCCCTGCTCAGCAGCGGTAGCCGTGATGATGAACTTACCATCGGGCAAGAAGCAACCATCACCCACATCATAATCAACACCCGATGGCGTCACCGTTGTCGGTGCGCTACCATCCAACGCCATCTGCCACAACTTCAAACGATTCTGATCCTGCGGATCCTTACGCAAGAAGCAAACCTTATCCGCGTTCCAATGCAAATCCACACACGAAATCGTATTCGCGGGCGAATCCAAAAGGCTCTCCACCTTAGGCTGCCCCGAGGCAATATTCGAAATCTTAACAATCTTCGAGTTCAAGCCACGATTCGCTTCGAGCATATTGTAACATGCCATATAAGCCTGACCAGGGGCATCCTGACGACGTGCATTAATGCCATGCTCATACTGCGTTGCGAGAATCTCCATGCCATCGAGCATCGGATACTTCAAAATTGCCGCACGCACAGCCTGCTCCAAATCCAACGCTGCCGTTGTTACACCCGACTGACGCAACGTTGCAATCGCTGCAGCCTTGCGCTCCTGAATCGTTGGGATCAACGCACGAAATGCCGCCAAATCCGCGGACTCCCCATACGTTGCTTCCCAGTCATCAGCCATACGTGTCAATGCTTCCGGCTGAATACGCTCAACACGGCGAAGAACCGCCTGCTCTGCAGGACCCAAATCCACCGCCATCGCCGTAGCACTAAAACACAACATCATTAAAACGCTTAAGGTCGCTTTCATAAAAATCCTCTTTCTTCGTCAGTTCTAGAACGAACCTATACTAATAATACCAAAAAACGCATCTCCCGTCCACAAAAATAAATACACCCCACCTTAAAATCACCCCTCCCCCAACCAAATGAAAAACCCAAGATTCTCAAAAAACTCATTTGGCCTTTCATCCTAAAATATGATAAAATAACGTTGAATTAATTTCCACTTTATGTAAGGACGAAAACAATGAAAGTCGTACCAACCGAATTTAATGCCCCCATTGATCGCCTTCGCTGGGTACTTAAAGCTCTCCGTGCCCCTGACGGTTGCCCCTGGGATCGCGAACAAACCCTCAAATCCATCCAGCCCTGCCTCCAAGAAGAGTGCTACGAACTCCTCTCGGCAATGGTTGACGACAACGACCTCGACAACCACCGCGAAGAACTCGGCGACGTCCTCCTCCAAGTTCTCTTCCAATGCGACATCCGCGAAGACCAAGGCAAATTCACCTTTGACGACGTCGTCAACACCCTTGCTGACAAACTCATCCGTCGTCACCCCCACGTCTTCAGCACCGTCGATGCAAAAGACACCGAAACCGTCTTGAAAAACTGGGAAACCATCAAACAAACCGAACACAAAACCCCAAAAGCCTCCGCACTCGATGGCGTCCCCACGGCACTCCCTGCCCTTCTTAAAGCACAACGCACCCAACACAAAGCCGCAAAAGTCGGCTTCGACTGGAAAGACGCCCAAGGCCCTGAAGCAAAAATCATTGAAGAACTCGCCGAACTCCGCCAAGCCATCGAAGCTGGCAACCCTGCCGCCATTGCGGACGAATATGGCGACGTCCTCTTCTCCCTTGTCAATCTTGCCCGCCACATCAATGTCGATGCAGAGAGCGCCCTCCGCGCCTCAACAGAAAAATTCGCTCGTCGCTTCCGTGCCGTTGAAGCACGCGTTAAAGCAAGCGGACAAGAAATGAAAAAACTCTCCCTCGAAGCCCTCGATGCCATCTGGGACCAAGTCAAAGCGGAGCAATAAAATGACCCCTCTCTACGAAACCTTTATCGCGCTCGACTCCGATGGTTGCATCGTCGACACCATGGCTGCAAAACAACACCAATTCTTGCAACCCCTCATGATCGAACACCTCGGCCTCACAGACGAACAGGCCGACGTCTACCGTGCATGCGCTGACTACGTCAACCTCTACTCCGTCACCCGTGGCATCTCCCGCTACAAAGCCATCCTTCTCAACCTTGAAGCCTACAACACCCACCCCACGACCCTCGCAAAAGGCTGGACTCCCTTCCCACTCGACGACCTTCGAGCCTTCGTAGAGAGCGGCCTCCCCCTTGGCAACCCAGGCGCAGAAACCTTCCTCAAAGATCACCCCTCTGACTTCCTTCAGACAATCCTTGACTGGAGCCGCCACGTAAACGAAGCCATCATCACCTCTGGCGCAACCTTCCCCGCCTACAACGGTGCCCGCACCGCACTCATGCGCATGAAAGGCAAATCCCACAACGGCATCGTCTCCCAATCCCCCGAAGCCGTCCTCCGCGAAGACTGGGGCAGCCAAGGCCTCCTCGACTATGTGGAACAAATCGCAGGTCAAGAAAAAGGCCTCAAAGTGGCCCAACTCACCCTCCTTACCCAAGGCATTGACCCACAACGCGTGATGATGATCGGCGATGCCCCCGGCGACCTCGAAGCCGCCCGCGCCTTTGGCTGCCGCTTCTTCCCCATCATCCCTGGCGAAGAAGAAACCTCCTGGCAAGACTTCAACACCACCGTCTACGATGCCTTCCTCAACAACACCTACACCCAAGAAGAAGAAGCCAAACGCATCGCGGCCTTTGAACATCGCCTTCCCAACCATCCCCCTTGGACAACGCACTAAAAGGAGCCCACCATGTCAACGCCGACCCTTTACAACTTCTCTGCGGGCCCAGCCGTCCTCCCCCTTGCCGTCCGCGAACAACTCAAAGACGACCTCACAAACTACAACAACACCGGCCGCTCCATCATTGAAATCTCCCACCGCTCCGCGACCTATCAAGAAATGATGGACCAAGTCATCGCCAACCTCCACCAACTCCTTAACATTGGTGAAGACCGCACCCTCCTCCTCCTCCAAGGCGGCGCCTCTGGACAATTCGCAATGCTCCCCTACAACTTCCTCCGTGAAGGTGCTGCCGCCGACTACCTCGTCCGCGGCTACTGGGGCGAAAAAGCCGCCCAACAAGCCGCCCGCATCGGACGCATCACCCGCCGAGAAAACCTTGACCAGTGGAACGACCAAGCCGTCTATGCCCACGTCACAACCAACGAAACCATCGCTGGCACCGCACTCCCCGAAAACTTCAACCTCCCCCCAATCCCCCTCTGCGCCGACATGAGCAGCGACATCCTCGCCGCCCCGCGCAACTACAACAACTACCACCTCCTCTATGCCGGCACTCAGAAAAATCTCGGTGTCGCAGGCCTTGCCCTCGTCGTTGCAGAAAAAGAATTCCTCTCCAAAGCACGCCGCAACCTCCCCGCGGCCTTCTGCTACCTTGAACATGCAAAAGCCAAAGGCCTCTACCACACCCCCAACGCCTTTGCCGTCTGCGCCCTCTACCGCGTCACACAATGGCTCCAAAAAGAAACCCTCGATGCCATCTGGGCTGCCAACCAACGCAAAGCACAAAAACTCTATGCGGAAATCGACCGTTCACCCCTGTGGCGTCCCCTCGCCCCTAAAGACCAACGCTCCATCACCAATATCACCTTCCGCCTGCCGACAGAAGAACTCGAACAACGCTTCCTCACCCAAGCAGAAGCCAACGGACTCTGCGCCCTCAAAGGCCATCGTGCACTCGGCGGCATCCGCGTCTCAAGCTACAACGCCATGCCAGAAGAAGGAGTTGACAACCTCATTGAATTTATGAGATACTTTGAAGCACATGCTTAACACTTTCCAAAAACAAACAAAAACAACAAGGACAAAATAAATCATGGCAATCGAATCCGAAATCTACGCTGACGGCATCTATCAGATCCACGTATTAGAAAACACCATCCGCATGGACCTCATGCGCCTCCAGCCCAGCCCTGAAAACAACAAACCCGTACCGAAACCCTTTGAACGCATCATCCTCTCCCCCCAGGGCTTCCTTCGCACCTTTGAAGCCATGCAACAAATCCTCAAACAACTTGAAGAACATGGCATCGTCCGTCGCAACCCACCCACAGACGGCAACAACTAATCAACCCCAAAGCTCTCGCCCCCGAGAGCTTTTTTATTACCCACCACCCACACCGAAGGCCTGGAGCCTCTCCCCCCTACTCAAGCACAACAACCCACTACAATCAAACACCCAGTCAATAACTCCCAGGGGTCTGAGAGCAACATCATCTAGCCCAGCGGCATTTGAGCGACCCGCTGCAATTAAACGAGTGACCACAAGGGAGCGCTAGCTCCCGCCCGGCAGCCCAGCGGCGTTTGAGCGACCTGTCAGTGGCAACGAGCGCATTGCGCGAGTTGCTGTATCCCTTCGCTCCGCTCGGGCGCATAACCATCAAACACCGCAGGTGTGAGTGAGCTTAGCGGCGTTTGAGCGACCCGCTACAATTAAACGAGTGACCAAAAGTGAAGCGAAGCGGAACGAGCCAGCAACGAAAAGCGAGCAACGCGAGCGAACCAAAAGGGAGCGCCAGCGACCGACCAGCAGCCTAGCGGCGTTTGAGCGACCTGTCAGTGGCAACGAGCGCATTGCGCGAGTTGCTGTTCATCGAACACCGCAGGTGTGAGTGAGCCTAGCGGCGTTTGAGCGAGCCGCTGCAATTAAACGAGCAACGAAAAGTGAAGCGAAGCGGAACGAACCAAAAGTGAAGCGAAGCGGAACGAGCCAAAAGTGAAGCGAAGCGGAACGAACCAAAAGTGAAGCGAAGCGGAACGAACCAAAAGTGAAGCAAAGCGGAACGAGCCAAAAGGGAGCGCCAGCTCCCGAGCCAAGCAACAAACAAAACAAAAAAAAGCACCTGACTGCTTTCGCAATCAGGTGCTGGATAATCCGGCAACGTGCTACTCTCCCACAGGCGAACCCTGCAGTACCCTCGCCGATGAGGCTCTTCACTTCCGTGTTCGGGATGGGAACGGGTGTTACATCCTCTCTATGGCCACCGGAGAAAAAGGGGATTGAACGTTTCTGGTTAATGCATTGTAAGCCGAAGCGGTGCTTCGCTTCAATTATGAAGTTATAACGGTAAGCCTGTAGGCAATTAGTATTGGTCAGCTAAGAACATTGCTGCTCGTACACCTCCAACCTATCAAGGTCGTAGTCTTCAACCTGCCTTCTCCACCGAAGTGGGGGAAATCTTGTCTTTGGGGA
>JAZLBT010000027.1:0-1643 GCA_045613865.1 Candidatus Spyradenecus sp.
TTTCAGCCGCAAAGGTATAATGTAGAACGAGTCTTCTTTTAAGTGAAAGAAGGATTCGTTCTTTGATAATTGAAGGTGTTACGACTTGCAAACATATCAACACGCTCGCTTGCGTCGTGAAGCGCCGCGCGCGCGTTGATATGTTCACTAGTCTTTCTAAGAAAGTAAAAAGATCCTCCTATCTGATATAATGTGATTTAGAACACGCACTAACCATGGGGTTGTGCAAAAACACTCAACAGACAGGAGGATCAAAATGATTACCGAATATTATACCACGATTGGCATGGACGTGAGCGACCGAAAAATACAAGTTTGCGTTATGACGAAATCCGGAGTAAATCCGAAGATTGTAATAGAGACAACAATTCCTACAACAAAAGAAGGAGTGCAAAAGTTTCTTTCCACTCAAGACAAGAATACTCCAGTTGTATTTGAGACGGGAATGCACTGCAGATGGATGCACGAAATAGGTGAAGGAATGGGATTTAAAGTGTATGTTGCCAATCCTTGTCGTTTGAAGATGATTACTGAATCTAAAACTAAAAACGATGTCAACGATGCTCGGATGCTTGCACGAATTGCGCTTTCCGATCCAGGACTGTTACACCCGGTAAAATTGCGAGACGCTGAACATCAGAAGATGCTCAATCTCCACGAGATGCGCAATCTTCTCATAAAACAACGTACGGGAATGATCGTTCAGATGCGTTTTATCGCCAAGTCGATGGGATTTAGAATACCAAAAACTTCCACTAGGTGCTTCCATAAGCTGGATACAACATTGTGGCCTAAAGAGTTTCGTGACATTGCCTGGCCGATGCTTAAGAATCTCGAACAATTGGACATTACAATTAAGACATACGAAAAGAAGATAAGGGAATTGGCCGAAACACCAACATTCAAGGCTCAGGTTGATAGGCTTATGGAAATTCATTACGTAGGATTGTATGCAGCCACTGGTTTTATTGCCGTTACTGGTGGGGATATGGATAGGTTTGAAAGACCAAGAGACGTAGGTCCGTGGCTTGGGCTTTCGCCGAAGCAAGATCAATCAGGAGACATAGATAAGCAATGTCATATCACAAAAGCTGGATCGCCATTTATGCGACGGTTGCTTGTTGAATGCGCTCAAATGATTGTTCGAGATGATGCAATTGAGACGGATCTTAAAATCAAAGGAATGAGAATCTGTGCGCGCGGTGCCAAGATTGCTAAGCGCAAAGCTATTACAGCTGTTGCTCGTTCGCTGGTAGTACTTATGGTGGCGATGCTAAAGAAGATGGATAAACCTTACAGGCCGCTTTCCGAAGTTAATGAAAAGGCATTTTCCGAGTTGCAATTTTCAGCATAACACAATCGACGATTTCAAAGGATGCATAATTGACGCGACGAGCGTATCGATCCCAACAAAAGCTTGAATGTCCCATCCGCGGGTGAGTACGTTCTGCGTTCGGCACCTTTGAGTGCGTCGCAAAGGTTGCACCCCCGCAAGGATGGATTATAAAATGCAAGTGGTCAATCAAGCCTCAAAACAAAGGCGACCAACATTGCGAATAGGAGAAAGACTTACATCAAGCAACCGGGATTGATGCGGAAATCGCCAAAGCGATTTTGCATATTGACAAATGTTCTCATAGGAG
>JAZLBT010000028.1:0-38241 GCA_045613865.1 Candidatus Spyradenecus sp.
CGGATTCGCTGACATTTTTCATTTTGGCGCGCCGCCCCCCGGGGGGCGTAAGCTGATGATCCTTCTTCTTTCCTCTTTGACATCCTTTCTTTTGAGAAGTACTCTTCTTACCCCCGCGGTTATATTGTGCAATATTCCTATTTTTTTGAGGAAATGTTTTTTGCTTGACAGGGGTGGGGGTTTGTTCTATAATAGGTGGCGTTTTCTATATTGGTGTAGAAAGGCGTGGGCGTTTGCCTGCGCTTTTTTAATTATTTAAAAAGGCTATCAAAAAAGGAGTCGAACGATGGCAATGAACGCTGAACTTGCCGCAATTGTTAATTATCTTGAGCGTGATCGTGGTGTTGATCGTGAGATTATCATCCAGGCGATCGAAAGCTCTGTTGAGCAGGCGGCGCGTCGTAACACCAATGTTTCGTCGGATTTCCGCGTGCATATTGATCGCAAGACGTTGGAGTTGCAGGCATGGGATATTTATGCCGTCTCTGATGATGAGCGTGGCATCGGTATTTTGACGGTGGAGCAGGCTCGTCGTTTCGATCCGAATGTGAATGATGGCGATGTGGTGAAGGTGCCGATTCCGGCAGCACGTTTGGGGCGTATCGCCGCACAGACCGCACGTCAGACGATCACGCAGAAGATTCGTGAAGCTGAACGCGCAAATGTGTATAATGAATTCAAGGATCGCGTGGGTGAAATCGTCACGGGTTCGGTGAAGTTGATTGCGCGTAAGGATATCTTTGTTGAGTTGGGCAAGACGGAAGCGATGTTGCCGGCAAAGGAACGCATTCCTTCTGAAGATTATGTGGTTGGGGATGTGATTCGCGCATTTGTTCAGCGTGTGCAGAATGAGCAGTCGGGACCCGCCGTGACGTTGTCGCGTGCTTGCCCTGAGTTCGTGCGTGCGTTGTTCCGCTTGGAAGTGGCTGAAATTGCTGATGGCGAAGTGGAAGTGATGAGCGTTGCTCGTGATCCGGGTCGTCGTAGCAAGGTGGCTGTGCGTGCGTTGGTGCCGCACATTGATCCTGTTGCAGCATGTATTGGTAAGCACGGTGATCGTGTGCGTAATATCGTGCGTGAGTTGAATAATGAAAAGCTCGATATTGTGCTTTATAGCGATGATCCTGAGATTTATGTTCGTGAAGCATTGAAGCCTGCAGAACCGACGACGTTGGAAATCGATGATGATGCGCACACGGTGTATGTCACGGTGCCGGCAGATAAGCTTT
This sequence comes from Candidatus Spyradenecus sp., assembly GCA_045613865.1. Taxonomy (GTDB): domain Bacteria; phylum Verrucomicrobiota; class Kiritimatiellia; order RFP12; family DVOR01; genus Spyradenecus. The sequence continues at coordinate 1,230 of JAZLBT010000028.1, forward strand.
CGCTCGCGATTGGTCGCTCGGGGCAGAATGTCCGTTTGGCAACGCGCTTGACGGGTTGGAAGATTTCGATCACGGCGGATGAAGAGATTGTCTCTGAAGAGTCGGATGATGTTTTGTTTGAGTCGAAGCGTGAACGCATGATTCATGTTTTGGCGCGTGATTTGAATGTGACGCACAGCGTCGCTGAAAAGATGTTTGATAATGGCTTCCACTCGGCAGAAGGTATTTTGTATGCTGAGCCGGCTTATTTCGCAACGGCGACAGGTTTGGATGATGTGACGGTGCAGGATGTTTATCGTGCCGCACAGCTCGTCGTTGACGCCAAGGGAGAATAAAACGAATGAGAGTATCTGAATTAGCAAAATCGCTTTCTTTACCTGCAGGTATCGTTCTTGCGCAGGCAAAGAAGTTGAAGCTTGAGGTTACGACGACGCTTTCGACCTTGGATAGTCAAGAGGCGTCGACGTTGCGTGCACATTTTGAAGCGGTGAGTGCTGCTGATCGTGAAGCTATGGTTGCCGCGTATGAGGATATGCGTGTCAAGCGTCGCGCAAAGGGTGTTTCTTTGCAGGCGGAGGCGTTGAAGCAGACGCGTGAAGCGGTTGCGGAAACGCGTCGTGTTGCACTTGAGGCTGAAGCGCGTGTAAAGGGTGGTGTTGTGGCGCCTGCAAAGCCTGCAACGCCAGCACCTGCGCCTGTCGCTCCCTCGCCGAAGGCTGAAGCACCGAAGGTTGAGGCAGCGCCTGTCGCGTCTGCACCGAAGGCTGAAGCGCCTAAGACTGAAGCTCCGAAGGCTGAAGCTTCGAAGGTGGTTGAAAAGCCTACTGCACCGAAGGCTACGCTTGCACCAACATCGAAGCCAACGCTTTCTCCGACGAAGCCTGCTGCGCCGAAGGGTCCAACCGTGATTGGTCTTTCCCCAACGAAGCCTGCTGCACCGAAGGGCCCGATTGTGATTGGTCTTTCCCCGACGAAGCCTGCTGGCAAGGATGGTAAGCGCGACCGTAATGATCGCAATGACCGCAACGATCGTAATGGTCGTGGTGGAAATAAGGATCGTGGCCCGCGTGAAGATCGTCGCCCGCAGGGTGCTCCGCAGCAGCAATCGTCTGCTGGTGCACGCCCCAATGATCGTCGCCCGCAGCAACCTTCTCGTCCTATCGCACCGATGGCTGATCATGGTGTTGTTGACAAGGGTCGTGATGTACGCGGTGGCGGTTCGAATCGTCGCGGTAATGAACGCGGTAATAAGGGTTACGAACGTAATCGCCAGGAGCAGGACGATCGTATGATGCGTCCGACAAAGGGTAATCGTAATGCCGCACCGGCTGTTCAAGCCGTGGTGACGGGTACGAGCTTGCAGTTGCCGGGTCCGGTTTCGGTTAAGGAATTGGCGGACTTGTTGGGAACACGCCCGAATGTGCTCATTGCAGATTTGATGAAGCTCAACGTTTTGGCTTCGATTAACCAGACGTTGGAGTTGTCGATTATTCAGAAGATTGCTGAAAAGTATGGTTTCTCGATTGAAATGGAAGAACGTTCGAAGCGTTCGGCCGATCGTAAGCCGCAGTTGAAGAGTGAAGATGCGGATGATGAGATTCCAGAAGATAAGCCTGAAGATATGAAGTTGCGTCCGCCAGTGGTGACCTTCCTCGGGCACGTTGACCATGGTAAGACGACGTTGATGGACTATATCCGTAAGGCGCACGTGGCCGCAGGTGAAGCCGGTGGTATTACGCAGCATATCGCAGCTTACACAATTGAAGTTGAACAAACGGATGATTTTGGTAATAAGCGTTTGATTACGTTCGTCGATACGCCGGGTCACTCTGCGTTTGAATCGATGCGTGCTCGTGGTGCAAATATCACCGATATCGCGGTTATTATCGTGGCTGCAGATGACGGTGTGATGCCGCAGACGCGTGAAGCGATTAAGCATGCTCGTAATGCAGGCGTTCAGATGTTGGTGGCAATCACGAAGTGTGATAAGCCCGATGCCAATACGATGCGTGTTTATCAGATGCTTCAGGCGGAAGGTCTCACGCCCTCGACATGGGGTGGTGATATCGAATGCTGCGAAGTTTCGGGTACCACGGGTATGGGCGTCGATGATTTGCTTGAAACGATTCTCATTCAGGCTGACGTCTTGGAATTGCAGGCAAATCCGAACCGCCGTGCAAATGGCGCTGTGATTGAATCGCAGTTGGAGCAGGGGCTCGGACCGACGGCAACGTTCCTCGTTAAGGGTGGTACGTTGAATGTGGGCGATGTGGTGCTTTGCGGTGAACATTATGGTAAGGTGCGTACGTTGATTGATGAACGCGGCAAGTCCGTGAAGTCTGCGGGGCCTTCCATCGCTGTGAAGTGCACGGGCCTTTCGGGTGTGCCGGAAGCAGGTAGTGAATTCCGTGTGATGTTGAATGAAAAGCGTGCACGTGAACTCGCTGAAAAGACGGCAGAAGCGAATAAGCTCGAAAGCCTCTCGAACGCTCAGAAGTCGGCAATGGCTGATTGGACGAAGATGCTCGGCGCGGATGGTAAGGCTGAACTTAACCTTATTGTTAAGGGTGATACGCAGGGTACGGCAGAAGCTGTTGTTGAATGTCTCTCGAGCATTACCTCTGAAAAGGTCTCGCAGAAGATTCTCTTCTCGGGTGTGGGCTCGGTGACGGCAGCAGACGTTCAGCGTGCAAAGGGCGCGGTGATTGTTGGCTTCGGCGTCAATAGCGAACCTGGCGTTCAGGCAATGGCACGTCAAAATGGCGTTCGCATCAATACCTTCCGCATCATTTATGAATTGATTGAACACGTGAAGCGTTGCATGCTCGATCTTATTCCGCCGGAATATAAGGAAGTTGTACGCGGTCACGCAGAAATCCGTCAGTGCTTCGATATCAGCAAGCTCGGTAAGATTGCTGGCTGTCAGATGATGGATGGTACGTTGAAGTTTAAGGGTAAGTTCCGCATCTTCCGCGGTAAGCAGACAATCTATGATGGTCCGATTGTGACGATGAAGCACTTTAAGGATGACGTCAAGGAAGTTACTGCTGCGCAGGAATGTGGTCTCGGTTTCGGTTCGTTTGAAGGTTTCCAAGAAGGCGACCTCATCGAGTGTTACGAAATGGAAGAACTCCCAAAGACGCTCTAAGGAGAACGGTCAATGGCAGTACAACGACTTGATCGCGTAAACGCGCTTCTCTTGCGTGAGATTGCAGATGACTTGTATCGTGTGTTGCAGTCCGACCCCGAGATTGATATCGCTGGGGTCACGGTAACCAAGGTCGATTGCGCTCCCAATATGCGTAATGCTGATGTTTGGGTTTCTATCATGGATGCTGAGCAGCACCCCACGTGGATGCGCCGCTTGTCAAAGCATGCAAAGGAAATCCAAACGATGATTAACCGCAATATGACGCTTCGCTTTACGCCGCATTTGCGTTTTCGTCTCGACACGGGTATCGCTAAGGGTGATAAGGTGCTCGACATCTTAAATCACCTCGATATTCCTGAAGATGATCCAATGATGGATTAAATCGCCATGCGATTGTGTTAGGGCCGCCTTCGGGCGGCTTTTATCTATTGTTTTGAGAAATATATGATTGAATGCTACGATGATCCTGATGGTATTTTGCCCGTGGATAAACCCGCAGGTATGCCATCGCATGTAATTGTAACAACGCTTCGCAAGAAGTTTGGCTTTTCAAAGGTCGGTCATGGCGGAACGCTCGACCCTGATGCAACAGGGTTGTTGTTAATTCTTCTTGGGAAGGGGACGAAAATCTCCGATCGCGTGATGGGTGGTAATAAAACCTATCGCGGCACAATTCGTTTCGGAGCGGCAACAACAACGCAAGATCGTTTGGGCGAGGTGATTGAGGAGCATTCCACCGATCACTTGACGCAGGAAATTGTTGAAGCTGCGATTAAGAAGGATTTTGTTGGGGACATCTTTCAAAAGCCACCCATGTATTCGGCGGTGAAGATTTCGGGGCAGCCCTTGTATAAGCTCGCTGTTCGTGGTGAAGAATGTGAACGAGAGGAACGTTTTATTCACATCTTCGCCTTCAAGGTGCTTGCATTCCGTGCGGATGCTCAACGCGCAGAAGCGGATGTTGAAGTGCGTTGCACGAAGGGAACCTATATTCGTACGCTTGCACATGATCTCGGCCAAGCACTTGGTGTTGGCGCACATCTTTGTGCATTGCGTCGAATTGCCTCGGGAAAGGTGACGTTGGACCATGCAACACCGTTCGCCGAACTCTTGGAAATGCCTCGCGCTGAGATCGAAGCCCGCGTGATTCCAAGTGCGGCTTATCTTGAAGGTCAGTTTTAAACGGAAGAGGTCAGGATGCAACAGTGGTTTTATACCCTTGACGAACTGCCAGAACGTGCAATTTTAGCCGTGGGAACCTTTGATGGTGTTCATCTCGGGCATGAAGCTATTTTTTCTGCTGCACGTGAAGCCGCTGCTGCGCGTGGGGAACGTCCTTGGGTCTTTTCGTTTATGGGGCATCCAGCGCAAGTGCTTCACCCAGAGGCTGTGCCCGGAGCTATTCAAGATGCCAATATGCAGATGTGGTTCTTGATGAATAACGGTGCACATCATTTGGTCTTGCAACCATTTAATGAAGCCTTCGCACAAATGACCGCCTTTGAATTCGCTGCACGCTTGCGTAATGCCATTATTTATTGTGGAGAAGATTGGCGTTTTGGTAAGAATGCAGAGGGTTCGCCTGAGTTTTTAAAGCAGTTGGGATTTGAGGTGCATCTTGTGCCTTATGCAACGTATCAGGGTGAGCGGATTTCTTCAACGCGTATTCGTGAAGCAATGGCACAGGGAAAAATGCGCGATGTTTCTGCAATGCTCGGTCGTCCTTGGGAGTATTGTGGCATTGTAACAAGGGGAAGGGGCCTTGCAGGGTCGACCTTTGGCGTGCCAACGTGTAATGTGCCGTATCAAGCGCAAGGTTCGCAACCTTTAGCACCGCTTGCTTATGGTGTTTATAGTGCGGTGGCAACACTTCTTCCGCCCACGGGGGCAACGGAAACTTTTCCCGCGGTTGTCAATTTTGGTGTTGCACCGACCATCAAGAATGATATTGTACCACAGTTTGAAGCGCACCTCTTTGGCGCAACGGGTGATTTCTATGATTGGATGATTCAGTTGCGATTGGAGCATAATCTTTTACGCCCCGAGCAATCCTTTGAGAGCTTGGATGCGCTCAAGCAACAGATTGTGCGCGACGCACAGCAGTGTTGTCAGCAGTTGGGAGTCGCTTATCGATGAATCGGAATGTGCTTTTCTATCTGCGTGGTGTGCGTGATGGGTTGCCGATTGGTCTCGGTTATCTCGCGGTATCGTTTGCCTTTGGTATTCAGGCCAATCAGTTGTTGGGATCGATTTTTCAAAGTTTTAGTATCTCTGCAACCAATTTAACAAGCGCGGGACAGTTCGCCGGACTTGATGTCTTTCGTAATTTTGCGACGGGTACGGTTACGTTGGGGGCGGCGTTGCTTGCGATGGCTATGACGCAAGTGGTGATTAATCTTCGCTATTGTTTAATGTCGTGTGCGTTGTCGCAGAAGCTTTCGCCAAATGTGACCTTTTGGCAACGCACGATTATTGCTTTTGGCGTGACAGATGAAATCTTTGCCGTAAGCATGGCTTATAAGGGGGCGGTTCAAGCACCTTATTCGTTTGGCTTAATGACGTTGTCGATTATCGGTTGGTCAACGGGGACAACATTGGGCGCATGGGCTGGGCAGATTTTGCCCGCAACTTGTGTTACCGCTTTGGCGATGGCATTGTATGCAATGTTTATTGCGATTGTCTTGCCTGCAACGATTGAGGATCGAAAGGTTCTTGGGGTGGTGATTCTCTCAGCAATTATCAGCACATTGATGGCGTATGTCGATTGTTTGAATGTGATGTCGTCGAGCTGGCGTGTCATATTCCTCACGGTTGTTATTGCAGCAGGTGCAGCTGTGCTTTTCCCAATGCCCCCTCAATCGTCAAAGGAGAAGATGAAATGAGTAATCTTCAGTTCTCACTTTTACTTTTGGTGATGGCGGGGACAACGTATCTTATTCGTGCACTGCCCATTTTGTTGATTCGTAAGGAAATTACGAATGCATATATTCGCGCATTTCTCTATTATGTGCCCTATGTGACATTAACCGTTATGACCTTTCCGGCGGCATTGGAAATTGCTGCAGAGGGAACAACGGTGTCTGATTTTCTTCCAGGTATGGCGGGTGTTCTGACTGCGGCGGTGACAGCATTTGTTACGCGCAGTTTGATGTTGGCGGCGCTTTTCTCCTCGCTCGCGGTTTGGCTTTTACTCCTCTGTATTGGGGGTTAAATTTAAATAAAATGAAGATTGTCCTTGTCGGGAAGGTTTTGTTATACTGTGCTACGTACAATGACATTCTGAAAGAAAGAAGATGACAATGATTAGTGATCAGATTAAAGCAGGTTATCAACGCGCTCCGCATCGTTCGTTAATTCGTGCGACGGGTTGCATTCAAGATGATGCGGATTTTAAGAAGCCCTTTATTGCGGTTTGTTCTTCGTATACAGATATTGTTCCTGGGCATTGCCATTTGCGCGAAGTTAATGAATTGATTAAGGAAGAAATTCGCGCTGCAGGTGGTATTCCTTTTGAGTTTGATACGATTGCGGTTTGTGATGGTATCGCAATGGGACATGCTGGCATGAAGATGTCGCTCCCCAGTCGTGAATTGATTGCTGATACGGTTGAAACAATGCTTCGTGCGCATTGTTTTGATGGTGTTATTTGCGTGCCCAATTGCGATAAGATTGTTCCTGGCATGGTGCTCGCTTCGTTGCGTGTGAATATTCCTACCATTTTTGCTTCTGGTGGCCCTATGTTGCCGGGTACGCATCCAATGACGGGGAAGGATTCTGACCTTAACACTGTTTTTGAAGCGGTTGCAGAATATAAGAATGACAAGATTACCGAAGATCAACTTCTTGCAATTGAAAAGACCTCTTGCCCTGGTTGCGGTTCGTGTTCTGGTATGTTTACCGCGAACTCGATGAACTGCCTTTGCGAAGTGCTTGGTTTGGCACTCCCTGGAAATGGCACGATTCCTGCAGTTGATCCGCGTCGTAAGGAGTTGTGGAAGACGGCTGCACGTCGTATTGTTGAGATGGCAAAGGCGGGTACGCCTTGTCCGCGCGAGATCATTACGCGTACGACAATTGACAATGCCTTTGCGCTCGATATGGCAATGGGTGGTAGCTCTAACACGGTTCTTCATACCCTCGCATTTGCTCGTGAAGCGGGGATCGATTACGATTTGCGTCGTATCGATGAGATTTCGAAGCGCACTCCGCACGTGTGTAAGGTTGCACCGAGCTGTGCTTATCACATGGTGGACGTTGATCGCGCAGGTGGTATTTCGGGTATTCTTAAGCGTTTGAAGGAACGTGATGGTTTGGTAGACTTTACAAAGGTCACGGTTAGCGGTAAGAGTCTCGCTGAAATCGCAGATGCCGCCACAATCACTGATGTTGATGTGATTCGTACACTTGAAGAGCCCTATTCGCATGATGGTGGTTTGTCGGTGTTGCATGGCAATCTCGCACTTCAGGGTGCAATTGTTAAGCGCGCAGGCGTGTATGCGTCAATGTTGAAGTTCTCCGGTAAGGCGATTTGCTTTAATTCTCAAGAAGAAGCTTGCGAAGGCATCCTCGCTGGTCGTGTGCAAGCTGGTCACGTGGTTGTTATTCGTGGTGAAGGCCCGAAGGGTGGCCCTGGTATGCAAGAAATGCTTGCTCCAACGGCTTACATTATTGGCGCTGGTCTTGGTGAGAAGGTTGCACTTATTACAGATGGTCGCTTCTCGGGTGCAACACATGGCGCATGCATTGGCCATGTTTCGCCGGAAGCTGCAGAAGGTGGCCTTATTGGTTTGATTAATGATGGTGATACCATTAATATTGATATCCCCAATAATCTCCTTGAAGTCGCTTTGAGTGATGAGGAAATTGCTGCACGTAAGGCGAATGCACAACCTTGGCCAGAACGCAATGTTACGGGCTGGCTCCGTCGTTATGCGAAGCTCGTGGGGAATGCTTCCTCTGGCGCCTCCCTTGCTTAAGGTGAAGGATTCGCAATGGAACAGGCATCCGTCTCACGGGTGCCTGTTTTATATTGTTATAAGGCTCTTTTGATTTCACTTTTTATCCTACATTGGTATTGTATGCAATGTTCAGTGGATAAAAAGGATGAATTTGTTATTGAAGTCACTTGGGAAGTATACTATAATGAAAAGGTTTTTATTTTTTAACGAAGGAGTTCTTATGTTGAAGAAGTTGTTTTTGAGTGCCGTAACGTTGATGACGGCTAGTGTATGGGCAAAGCCACAGATGGCGTGGGTGCCTGAAGCGAGTGACGTTGTGCTCGTTGGTCATGCATTCCAAGAAGAGAATGTCGCAGTAACAAAGGCTTGGGAGAAGGCGTTTAAGCAGTTGGGTATTGAATTCTCTACAACAGATGAATCTGTTTTGGCGGTCATGCGTAAAGAGTGCCCAGAGGTGCTTGAACTCTATAAGGCGCTTGGTTTTTCGGATGATTTGAAATCGCACACAGTGGATGCGATGACAGTCGCATTGCTTCTTCCCCCCGAGGGAAAGGGGGAGGTTGTTGCGGTGGTAACGATTGGTTTTACGAAGGCGCTTGATGAGGTGGCTTTGAAGAAGAGTTATAAGGACATTCTTAATACTACAACGTCTGCACGTGTGGTAGAGGAGAATGAGGAGTGGACCTTCGTCGAGATCAACGATCAAATGGATGATATTAAGGTCTTGTTAGCATCTAAAGTGGATGGAAACGTAATTCAGTTGATTGCTGGCGATGATGTTGCACGCGTCCGTCAAATGACAAAGGAAGCCTTTAAGCCAATCGATGCATCGTCGGTCTTTGCAAAGGCCTTTGTTGCGCCAAATGCGCATACTTCATCTGTGATTGTGGCGAAGGATTTTGCATCGCTTATAAAGAAGTGCAACTCGGAGGTATATCAAGAAATGCAGGCGTTTGTTCCATCGTTTGCCACACTCGGTGAGGTGGTGGTGAAGACGATGACGGAAGGCGTTTGTTATGTGATTGATGTTGTTATGAATAATGACACGGATGCGCACGCACGGGAATGCTATGAGTTGATGATTGGTTGGCGCATGATGGTGCGTACGTTCGCGTCTCAGTTCCTTCCAACGAGCACAACGGCTGTCTCGGAGATCAATGGAATTAAGATTGATCACAAAGGGAAGCAAACATCGTTGCGTTTGAAGCTGGATCCTGTGCGTATTTCGACAATCGGTGAAGAAATCATGAAAGCACAAGCAATGCAAATGCAAGATCAATATCGTGTAATAGAGCCAACTCCGTCGGTCGATGATGTTTTAGACGATGATGATGTTTTAATCGATGATGAGATCTTAATCGACATTGATGACGAGGATATGCGCGAAATTCTTGACGCAGTGGATGAATAAGTTGCGTGCCATCGTGATAAAAAAGGAGAGCATTTTAGATGCTCTCCTTTTTTATGTATGGGAGTCATTTAGAAGGGTGAGGTGGAGCGTTCAAGGAAGATGAGTCGAGCGCCCGTTTCGACAATGCCTTCGGTGAGAACAGTAGGGGAATGCCAGCCCGTGACGCGTCTGGTTTTGGGGAGACGGTCATGGTGGGTTGGGTAAACAATGTGGAGCTCAATCCCATTTTCTCCATTGCGGTAGCCGTCAATAATGCAAACATCAATTGCGTAAACAGGACTTGAGGTAAGGGCTGATTGTCGAACGCAAAGCACGGGCCAACCTTTGATGAGCGTTTCATGAATACGATCAAGGTGAACATCTTCATTAGCGAGTTTAAGGTTGACGACAACTTCTTTGCCTTTGCGTGGCTTCGCGGGATATTTGAGATGTTTGGTGATACGTTTTTCAAGATCTTCAGGGATTTTGCTATCAAAGAGTCCGAGCTCGCGTGCAAGTGTTTCAGCCGCATCGCGTGCACTAAGTACATCATTGAGGGTTTGAGGATAGCGATTTTGGGTTGGATGTAGGTGGAGACGCTCGTAACTAAAGGGGGCTTTCTTCTTGGGTTTTGAACCATCGAGTGGCGCACGACGATAGGCCATGATTTTGAGGAGGGAAATCATGGCGGTGGCATTTCCGTGGACGCCATTATTGACGGCGCGGTTGAGGTATTTCGTAAACCAGTTGTCAGAGGCGGAGAAGTGGTCGATGAGAAGGGGGGCGACATCCATATTTTTGGCGGGTCGAGGAAGAAGGATTTTTTGTTCTTCCTTGGAGTAGGCGATGCCGTTCTCATTTTTTGCATAGGCGCGCACGTAGATGGTGGAGCCCGGGCGAAGGTCGACAATGCGAGCTTTGTCAAAGCCATAACCATGGATTTGAACCGATTTTGCGCGTGGAAGTGAGGGGTGCGGAGCATTGCCATAAACAACACCGCGTTCGATGGCATGGGGTTCGCCACGGAAGGTGAGGTCGGTTTCAACGAGACAAGTGGTGGGTTGAATGTCGGTGATCTCCTTCATTTTAATGATCGGAAGTAAGGAATTTTTGAGGGTAACACCACTGACTTTTTGAGCAGGAACTCTGATGCTAACTGTGGCGCCTTCAAGGGTTTGTTCACCAAAGATGATTTCAACACCGGTAGGGAGTTCATTCGGGAGACTGTTTTTGGGATTGGAGGTTTGATCAAAGGCGTCTCCTTCGCGGAAGATGGCTGCACCCGAGACAAGGCCACGCATCGTCGGGTCGTTGGGACGGTAGGTGTAGCAAAGGTCGGGGTGGCCAGAATAGGAAGAGGTTTGAGTGAGGTTGATGTAGTAGATGTAGATGCCGCCTTCTACGCGTTGGGATGAGCCATAGTGTCCATATTCAGTTTCGCTATTTCCGCGGAGGAATTGGGGCTTGCTGGGTTCAAATTCAAGATGAAGGAGATAGTGCGGGTGGGCGGTTGGGATAAAGACGCCGAGGGGGTTGGTAACACCTTTTTGATAGTTGCTCCATCGTGGTGCAAGCGTGAGGGTAGTGTTTGTGGTGATAACGGGATAGGCTTCATCGGGGAGGGTGCCACAGTATTTCCAACGACAGTAAAGGGGGGCGGTCGGCCCTCCACCAACGGTGACGGGGGAACCATCAACGCCGCCGTCAATCTCTGGTGCACGGTAGCTATCGGGTGCGCCAAGGACATGCCCGAGTTCATGGATAAAGGTTCCTGGTCCAGAGGATTCGCTAAGAATGATGGAAGAATTCGGCCATAGAGGGTCGGCCCAACGAATGGTTGAAGCTGGGAGGTAGAAGTTGAGCTGGTCGGGGTATTCTGTACCCCAATCGGTGACATAGGCTTCGCGATAGCGAGAGCGAAGGTCGGAGAGCTTCGCGAGTTCTTCAATGGATTTACGTTGGGTGGCGTAGACGAGGGCCGTCACGGGCGGAAGTTTGCCACTTTGAACCGAACGCAGGGCGGCATTACGGAGTTCGTTGAGGCGGTTCATGCCCTCTGCTTTGTCGTTCCACCCAATTTTATTGTTGAGATCGTTGTAACGGGTGTAGTAACCGAGGGGATGAGGTGCGCGATAAGGTCGGCCAAGGATTTTGAAGGTAGGCCAACAAAGACCTTGGGTATAGGTTTTAAAATAGTCTTCTACCCCAACGGTGAGATCTTTGAGTATTTGGTTGGGTTGAATGGGGAGGGTGTCGGGGAAGTCGATAAAATAGACGCCAACCTCAAAGGCATTTTTAAAGCGCGGCTCTGAACGCTGCGGTTTGGTAAAGTTCGGGAGGGAGGGCTTTACAACGTCAGAGATGACTTGCTCTGGAGGTGTTTCGGTGGCAGTTTTCTTGGAGGCGCGCCTGCTAGGTCTCGCGCCTGTTGTTGTAAGAAGGCCCACCAAAAGGATGGTCGAGAGGAACGCTCGTCCAATGATGCGTGAAAGGGGGGATGGTGTTGTTTTCATGTGCTAATTATAATATATTTCACTTGTTTTGAGGGCTGTAAATTTCATTTTTTCAATTAATCGTATTATTTTTCTAAAATTTCCTAAAACAATTTTGGCAGGTTAAAAAATGTGCCAAGCAAAATATCGTACTCTTTTATTCGTCAGCCAAAGAGTTTTCCGAAAGACATTTTAAAGAACAAAATAGTGCGATTTATACTGTTTTTTAAGGCCTCTTTTTATCGGCACAATATTTTTAAAATAAGATATTCATTTGCAATACTTTACGGACGAAACAATAGAGTACGCAAATATTGAAAAGCTGAAACCTATTGCTTTCAGTTTCAAACCCTATTGATTTGATCATCAAACCCTATTGATTTGATCATCAAACCCTATTGATTTGAGTCTCAAAACCTATTGGTTTCAAACGCAAAGCAATAGGTTTCAGTTTAACGAGTTTTGTGCTATGAGATTTTAGTCGAAATCATTTTTTGGGGGACATTTTGCGAGTACGAAATAGTATATGCTAAATAAGTTTGTACTATTCTTTTTTACGGCATAGAATTTATTGAAATAAAGTATTGCTGTTCGAATATTTGCGACACGATTGGTCGTAGTACAAATTGCTGAAAATTTGATACGTTAAAGCAAAAGTTATGAGGAAGTTAAAAAAGAACTTGCATTTTGAGGTCGGTTTTGGTATTTTATGGGGACATTTGTATGGACTTGGTGGAACACGCCCTGACTCCCTGTTGTTCCACTCCGGCAGAATCCATACAGCGAGGACTCCGACCGCTGGACCGTTGAAGGCGTGTTGATGGGGTTCCTCAACTACAAAACAGACAGGGTAAAAACAATGACTAAGACGACTCTTCCTGAGTTGCCCAAGAACGAAAACCGCAAGTGGTACATCGTTGATGCGGCAGATAAGCCTCTCGGCCGTTTGGCTGTGAAGGTTGCAAATGTGCTTCGCGGTAAAGATAAGGCTGATTTCGCTCCTTCCGTGGACACAGGCGCTTTTGTGATCGTGATTAACGCACAGAAGGTTGCTCTCACCGGTAAGAAAGAAGAACAGAAGCAGTACGCCGACTTCACTGGCTGGCGTGGTGGTCTCACGAAGACTCCCGCAAGCGTCATCCGTGAAAAGAATCCTACGCGTTTGATTACCGACGCTGTTTGGGGTATGCTTCCGAAGAACAACACTGCAGATGCTCGTATGAAGCGTTTGCGCGTTTTCGCTGGCGCTGAACACACCCACGCTGCTCAGAAGCCCGAAACACTCAGCATCTGATTCTTCGAAAGGATTTAAGACATGGCTACTAACGAAATGACTGTTACCAAGGGCACTGGCCGTCGTAAGACCGCTGTCGCTCACGTTCGCCTTGTGAATGGCACGGGTAATTGGACGGTGAATGGTGTTGCTCTTAACACCTACATTCCTAGCGAATCGCTCCGCGAATACATCAATCAGCCTTTGGCAATGGTCGAATTGGCTGGTAAGTATGACGTTCTCGTTTCTGCGAAGGGCGGCGGTATCTCTGGTCAGGCTGGCGCTATGCGTCACGCTCTCTCTCGTGCTCTTTGCGCAATGGATGCAAATCTTCGCGAAGTGCTTAAGAAGGCTGGCTGCTTGACACGTGATTCTCGTATGAAGGAACGTAAGAAACCCGGTCAGCGTGGTGCTCGCGCCCGCTTCCAGTTCTCCAAGCGCTAATTCATCATCGTTTCGGAGAGTATTCTCCAAACGGTTTCCGAAGGGGGCAGACGTCTTCAAACAAAGACGTCGCCCCTCTTTCGCAATCCATCTGGGAGTTTCGAGCATTGCTGCTTAAGCCTGGATGCTTCATTTGCCGACCATTTGCCGACAAGTCCTGTGTGACGGGGTTTCCCCAGTCAACGTTTTTTGCGTTATGACTGCCTATCCCTTTATCTGCTACAGTTGATTATCCGCAATGTGTCAGCCACGCAAAGAGAGGAGGGCTCACAATGGGTCTTCTTTCAAAAATCAAATCGATGTTAGGCTTTGGCGCAAAGACAACCGCGCCAACTCAAAAGGATGCCCGTAAACAGGGGCAATTCAAAGGTAAAAAGAAGCCTTTTGAGAAAAAGAATAAACGCAATAAGGGTGCACACAGCACCTCGCGTCATACACACCATCAGTCGACAGAGGGTGATGTTTCTAATGGTCCTGTGCGCTCGCGCTCTGCGAAGCCGAACAAGGGCTCCCATTCGCAGAATCGTAATGATTCGCAACGTCGCAATGCTCAAGGCCATCAAAAAGATCGCCGTAATGAGCATCGCAATCGGAATAAGGGAAATGAACGTCCGCCTCGGATTGATCATAATTTACGTAACACGCCTTCAATGCATGAGCGTCCAGGAGGTGCTTTTACCCCTGAGCAGTTAAAGGCTTATGCAGATGCACATGCAAGTTGGGATCCCGCCTCTTATGTTGTGCCAGAAGCAGAAGGTAAGAAGCGTTTTGTGGATTTTGGTTTGCCCGGTGAGATTCTTCATGCGGTGGCAGATTTGGAATTCCAGTATTGCACACCTATTCAAGCACAGTCGCTTGAATATTCGCTTGAAGGAAAGAATGTAACGGGTCGTGCTCAAACGGGCACGGGCAAGACGGCGGCCTTTTTGATCGCGGTTTTGACACGTTATCTTCGCACACCCGAGAAGCGCAATCTTAAGCCTGGAACGCCACGCGCTTTAATCCTCGCGCCGACACGTGAACTTGTAATTCAAATTTGCAAGGATGCGGAAGCATTAGGCAAGTATTGTGGAGATGTTCGCTCGTTGGCGATTTATGGCGGTATGGATTATGACCGTCAGCGTCGCGAATTAGAAGATGCTCCTGTCGATATCCTTGTTGCAACCCCAGGGCGTTTAATTGATTTCGTGCGAAATCATATTCTCGACCTGCGTCAAGTGGATACGCTTGTGATTGACGAGGCAGATCGCATGCTTGACATGGGCTTTATTCCCGATGTTCGTGCGATTGTTAATCGTTTGCCTGATCGTGATCACCGTTGCACAATGCTTTATTCTGCAACACTCAATGAGACTGTGATGAATCTTGCAGCAATGTGGATGCGAGATCCTGTGCGTGTTGAAGTTGAGAGTGAAACGATGACGACGGAGACGATTCGTCAAATCGTTTACATCGCGCGTTCAGAAGAGAAGTTTAAGTTGCTCTTTAATCACCTTAAGAAATATTCGGATGCGCGTACGATTATCTTCTGTAATCGCAAGTTTACGACAGAGCGTATTTGTGAGAATTTGCGTCGTCGAGGCATTCCGTGTGAAATGCTTTCAGGTGATGTCAATCAAATGCGTCGTTTGAAGATTCTTGAAGCGTTCCGAGCTGGTGATGTAAGGACCGTTGTGGCAACAGATGTCGCAGGCCGTGGTATTCATGTTGATGACATTGCATTTGTTGTGAACTATGACTTCCCTTATGAACCTGAGGATTATGTCCATCGCATTGGTCGTACGGGTCGTGCGGGGCATACCGGTACGGCAATTTCCTTCGCGGATGAAGATGAAAGCTTCATTATTCCTGAGATTGAGGAATATATTAAAGAACCGTTGAAGTGTGTCATGCCAGAAGAGTGGATGTATGAAGAAATTCCCTCTCCTGAACCGCGTAAGAAACGTGATGAAAAGCGTACACGCGGAACGAATGATGTTTCGGAAGAGGCCACTGCGTCCGCTCCGACTGAAGTTCCAACGGAGGCAGTGACGGCATCATCGACAGAAAGCTCTGCGACAGCAGAAATGCCTGTGGTTGAAGCTGCTCCTGAGGCACCGGAAGTTTCGACGACATCAGAACCTGCTAAGGAAGTCGCGACAGAAGAAACGACATCTGTTGACGTAGACGTGGAAACAGTAGCATCCATTGATCAAAAAGTGGACATTTCGGAGCCTGCTTCACAGGCAGAAACATCTCCTGTGGTCGAGGATGAAACGCCACCTCAAGCAATTGTTGTTGCACCCTCGCATGAGCTTGTGGTAAAGACACCTGAAGAGGTTGTCGTGCAGTCCTCGTTGACGCGTTATGAAGATGTGATTGCAGGATCTGAAACGCAAGCCGTTGAGGTCGCGAAGGAAGCACCCGCTGAGGAACCTTCGACTGCGGAATCCACCGAGAATGAAGAGACGCATGAGGAAGCAGAAACGGTTATTCAGCCTGTTGTGAATAAGCCGCGTGTTGCTCGTCCTGTGAATCGTCATCAGCGTAGAGGGAATGCGGTAGTGGCTCGTCCTCAGCATGCAAAGGCTGCAAATCATACGGTAACACGTGTTGAAGTGCGTGAAGAACGTGAACCACGAAACAAAGTGGTACATAAGCATCAGCATGCACAGCAACAGCCGTTCACAACACCTGCACAACGTAAGCAAACGCAAAAGAATCGTCCGCCACGTTCCAATAAACCTGTTGCTAAGCGATGGGCTCGTACGCAAGCGGAGA
Organism: Candidatus Spyradenecus sp.; assembly: GCA_045613865.1. Lineage (GTDB taxonomy): Bacteria > Verrucomicrobiota > Kiritimatiellia > RFP12 > DVOR01 > Spyradenecus. The sequence goes on from JAZLBT010000028.1 coordinate 17,698, forward strand.
ATGTGGACCATCGTGCTACAAATGGTACGGCACAACGTTCGCCAATTTATGTACCAGGTGCACGAGGACCAATTGCAGATGAATGGACCCCTGGTAATTAAGGTTACACAGATGGGTAGAAGAATAAAAGAGAGGCGAACGAATAGCCTCTCTTTTATTCTTTCAAATGCCTTGTTGGCACAAATATAATTTAAAGAAGGTGAAGGAATGAAAAAAGTATTGATTATCTCCTCTTCTCCACGTCGAGATGGAAATAGCGATTGTCTCGCAAATGCATTTCGTAAAGGTGCCATGTCCGCTGGTCATGAGGTCGAGAAGGTTTGGCTAGGAAATAAACAAATAGGATTTTGTCGTGGATGTTATTGTTGTCACCAGGGGCCTTGCCCACAACAAGATGCCGCAGCAATGATTGTTGAAAAAATGCTAAAGGCCGATGTAATTGTCTTGTCGACACCTGTTTATTTCTATACGATGGCGGCTCAATTAAAGGCTCTGATTGATCGCTCCGTCATGGTTTATCCGCGCATTAAAGAGAAGACATTTTACTTCTTGATGGCGATGGCTGATGACGATGAAACGATGTTTAAAGGAACAATTGAGGCCCTTCGAGGGTTTGTTACATGTTGTGAAGGATCAACCGTTGCGGGGATGGTTTGCGCTAAGGAAGTTTACGAATATGGCGCGATCGACAAGACAAATTATCTTGTAGAAGCACAAATGCTTGGAGAATCTATTGTTCGCTAAAAGGGATGCTTGTTTCAGTTGCTCATTGGAGGACAAGGAGTTGTTTTGTATACTTAAAGGCATGCAAAGCAAAAAAAGCTTGCAATAGATGAGTGAATTGTGGTATATTATGTGTTCATTCGCTGAAGACGGCTTTCGGGCTGACTGCCGTTGACGCGAGAAAATGCATAAAACAAAGGATCAGTATTATGCCTAAGATCAAGACCAAAAAGTCTGCGACTAAGAAGTTCAAAATGTCGGCCACGGGTAAGGCAATGCGTACGCAAGCTGGCAAGCGCCATCTCAATGGCTACAAGTCTCGCGGCCGTAAGCGCGCTCTCCGTGGTTCCACCGCTGTTTACGAAGGCAACCAGAAGATGGTCGCCCGTATGCTTCAGGCCTAATTGCTAAGGAGGAATGAAAAATGAGAGCTACTAATGCAGCCGCTTCCCGTGAACGTCGTCGTCGCCGCCTGAAACTCGCTCGTGGTTTCTACGGTGCACGCAGCAAACAGTTCCGTTTGGCCACTGAGGCCGTCGATCGCGCACAGCGCCTTTCTACCTGGCACCGTAAGCTTCGCAAACGCGAATTTCGCCAGCTCTGGATTGCTCGTATCAACGCCGCTATCCGCGGTCTCGCTGATGCGAAGATTCCGAACTACTCCCGCTTTATCGAAGGCCTTACCAAGGCTGGTATCGTGGTTAACCGCAAGATGCTCTCTGAGATCGCTATTGCTGACGCCGAAGGCTTCAAGGCTCTCGTCGCTAAGGCAGCCGCTGCTCTCTAAGAGATTTGCGAAAGTCGCACAAAAAAGCCTCGCACGTTCGTGTGGGGCTTTTTTGTTTGTAGGATCATGTGCGGAGAAAACGTGTGTTTTTATGGGTTAACCATTCTCTCTGCGTCGACGTTTAAAGAAGTCGGTAAATTGTGCCTTACATTCGTTTTCGAGGATGCCTGTAATAAGTTTAGGGTGATGATTTGTTTTAGGCGAGGAGAGGATGTTAAAGGTGGATTCTCCGCCTCGATCCGGATCGCTTAATCCCCAAACAACGAGGATTGGACGCGCCCAAACAATAGCGCCTGCACACATAGGGCAAGGCTCTTTGGTAACGTAGAGTGCGGTTCGATTGAGTCGTCGATCCCCAACGGTTGCAGTTGCAGCGGTAATTGCAATCATTTCAGCATGTGCGGTTGGGTCGTTCAACATTTCGACTTGATTGTAAGCACGTGCAAGAATGCGCGCATTCCATGGATCGGAAGGCGGCGGAGGATTGGCGAGCGCAGGGTCATAGCACCCTTCTGGAAGTTGAACAATGATGCACCCGCATGGGATTTCATCTGCTTCAATTGAATGCTCAGCCTCTCGCAATGCAAGACGCATAAAGTGTTGGTGAAAACGAAGTTCTTCTTGTGTCATGAGAGTTCGAGAATAATCGAGAGAAGTTTTTGCCAGGCAATGGACCAACGTTTCTCTTCAACACAACGTTCGCCTCGTTCGATTAAGCGTTCACGAAGAGAGGCTGAGAGGATGATGGATTCATAGGCCTTCGCCCATTCGCTTGCCTGTGTAGGATGAACGCCAAGCACAGCATTGCCGTAGAGCTCATGGACATCATTTCCCGCTGCGCATATAACGGGTGTTCCAGAGGCTAAACTTTGTAAAATGGTAGGACGATAATCACCACGTTGGGTGGATTCAAAGGTTACCGTTGCTCCACTGTAGAGCGTGGAGAGTTGTTGATAGGAAATGGTCTCGTCATCAATGAAACGAATTAATCCCTCAAGGTGGCAATCGCGAATGGTTTCACGCAAGTCTGCTTGCAGCGTTTTAGGGCCAACAATGACGCAAGAGAAGGCGGCAACCTCTTCGGCGCGTCCAAGCGCACGTAAAGGCGTTAAGAAGACGTTAGGGGCGTCTCCTACCATGATGATGTAAGATTTGGGGATAAGGAATTGACGACGGATATGGGTTATTTCTGCAACGGTGTGTTTTCGGAAAAGGGGATGAACGCCATTGTGAATAACTTCAAGCTTGCGTCGGAGAAAGTAACCATAGGTTGCAATCATGCGAACCTTGAGTGCATGACTTGTGCAAACAACCGCACGTGCCAAAAGTAAATTGTTTTGAATACGCCGATTTAATCGCCAACGCTTAAACCATGAAACATCCTGAGGCATCAAGAGGGTCGTGAGCTCTTGAATCATAAAGATCGCTGGAAGATGGCGTGGTGGCAGAATACGAGGGTCGGGCGACCAATAATGCGTTGGATTAATTTGTTTGATAATCGCCTTAAGCTCGTGTGCAGCGGCGTGGGTATATGCAGGTTTTTCAGTTGTGATATAGGAGGTTGAAGCATGCTCGTGTCGCGTAATGGGGGAGTCTTGCGACACGAGCAAGGTCGCATGCATATTCTCTTCAAGAGCGTGAATCACACGGTCAAACATCGTGGCCATGTCGATTTGAACAGCGACTGGCAAAAGGGTGAGACTACGCAAATCAAAGAGAATATGCATTGATATCTCAAACTTACTTGCTCAAGAGTTCAAATGTTTCACGAGCAATCATGAGTTCTTCGTTTGTCGGAACGACATAAACGGGGATCTTGGATTCAGGTGTGGAGAGGAGACCGCCCTTGCCAAAACGCAATTCGATATTGCGATCGTGGTCGTAGACGATGCCGAGGCCTGCCAAGCGGTCGAGAAGAGCTTCACGCGTCTTATCGCTGTTTTCGCCAATGCCACCAGTCATGATGATGGCGTCAACGCGACCCAAAAGTGCAATATAGCCGCCAACATACATTGTGTAAGAGTGGATCAAACGATTCATTGCAAGCGCTGCATCTGCACTTCCCTTTTCGTCACGTGCAGCAACGAGATCGCGCATGTCGCTAGAACCTGTACCTGCGAGCGCAAGAACGCCTGCTTCCTTGTTCATCATTGCATCAATCTGTTCTGCCGTATAGCCCGACTTCAAGAGGTAGAGAATGATAGCGGGGTCGAAGTCGCCGGAGCGCGTTCCCATCATAACGCCTGCGAGCGGCGTCATGCCCATAGAGGTGTCAAAGCACTTACCATTCTTAATCGCAGAAATAGAGGACCCATTACCAAGGTGGCAGGTGATAACATTGAGCTCATCAAGAGGCTTGCCGAGAATTTCTGCAGCCTTTTGGGTGACGAATTTGTGGCTTGTTCCGTGGAAGCCATACTTACGAACGCCATGCTTGGTGTAAAGTTCTTTGGGCAAAGCATAGAGGTAACTTTCTTCAGGCATTGTTTGATGGAATGCTGTATCAAAGATACCAACATGAGGCACGTTAGGAAGAACCTTCTTGCAACCTTCAATGCCTTGAAGCGAGGCGGGATTGTGCAAGGGGGCTAAGTGGCTGAGCTTTTTGATTTCGCCGATGACTTCATCGTTAAGAAGCGCGGGTGCAGAGAACTTTTCGCCGCCATGAACGGTGCGATGGCCAACGGCATCAATGTCGTCAAAAGAGGAGAGGCAAGCGCCCTTTTCGGGATTGATCAACGCATTGCAAACTAATTCAATTGCAACAGTGTGATTGGGGGCAGCACATACAGTCTTCTTTTCGCTGTAGCCTTCGGTTTCATAGGTGAAGAGGGAGTTGTCGAGGCCGATACGTTCGACTTGTCCTTTTGCCAACATCGTTTCATTTTCCATGTTGAACAACATGAATTTAAGAGAAGAACTTCCGGCATTAACGACCAGAACATTACGGATGGTTTTCGACATGATGTGTCTCCTTGAATCACTGTTGCGATTGCAACATAAAATAAAATTATCTTTCTATTATAGTAAAGCTTAGAGATTCTGTCAAAACAGAAATTGGAGAACTTTGTTTTTCTTCTTCTTTTTCTTGTTTGGTAAAGGTTCTTTGAAGAGCCCACGCGTGCGCGTGCGTGTGCACGTCGTGCGTGTGCGTATACATTAATTATATAAACTACTTGTATGCCCTTTTAAAATATGGTATAATAAGAAGCATTAATGTGGTTCTAAAAAGGATTTTTAAAATGGAAGAAAATACACAGATAACGCCGACGAAGGATGCGCGTTTGACCTCCATCAATATTAAGGAGGAAATGGAAAACTCCTATATTGATTATTCCATGAGTGTCATTGTTTCGCGCGCGCTTCCAGATGCACGAGATGGCTTTAAGCCCGTTCATCGTCGTGTGTTGTATTCGATGTATGAAACAAAGAATTTCTACAATGCACCTTACAAGAAGTCTGCGCGTATTGTCGGTGATGTGATGGGTAAATATCACCCCCATGGCGACAGTTCGATTTATGACACGCTTGTGCGTATGGCGCAGTGGTTTAGCTTGCGCGTGCCGCTTGTCGATGGTCATGGCAACTTTGGTACGATTGACGGTGATAGCGCGGCTGCAATGCGTTATACGGAAAGCCGTATGGCCAAGGTCGCGAACGAAATGTTGGTTGATATTGACAAGGATACGGTCGATTTCCTTCCGAACTATGATGGCACAGAAGAAGAACCACGTGTGCTTCCCTCGAAGCTTCCAAACTTGTTGCTCAATGGTTCGCAGGGTATTGCGGTTGGTATGGCAACCAATATCCCGCCTCACAATTTACGCGAACTTTGTGATGGCTTAATCTATTTCATTGAGAATCGTCGCACTATCGTCAATGAAGCGGAAGAAAAGGCCTTCATTGATGAATTGATGCAGTTTGTTAAAGGCCCCGACTTCCCGACTGGCGCGAAAATTTGCGGCCTTTCGGGTATTGCCGATATGTATAAGAATGGTCGTGGTTCGATTGTCGTGCGTGGCGATGCTGAAATTTATGAGGAAGGCAAGCATGAAGTCATTCTCATCACCTCTATTCCCTATATGGTGAATAAGGCCTCAATGGTGACCAAAATCGCAAATCTTGCGAAGGAAGGTGTCATTGAAGGAATTGCAGATATCCGCGATGAAACGTCGTTAAAGGATGGCATCCGCGTTGTTATTGAATTGAAGCAGAATGCCAAGCCCGCTCAAGTTATTTTGAATCAGCTTTATAAGCATTCGGATTTACAGACGACCTTTGGTGCAAACATGATTGCATTGGATCAAGGACGTCCGTGTCGCATGACACTTTATAAGTTCTTCCAATGCTATGTTGATCACCGCTTTATTGTGCATGAACGTCGCGCACGTTTTGACTTGCGCAAGGCATTGGATCGTCTCCACTTGGTTGATGGCTTGTTGATTGCTCAAGACCACTTGGATGAAGTGATTCATATCATCCGTGATTCTAAGACGAATGACGAGGCAAAGGCGCGTTTAATTGAACGCTTTGGGTTCTCGGAAGTCCAAGTTACGGCAATCCTCGAAATGCGCTTGCGTCAACTTACTGGTTTGGAACGCGATAAGCTTTTGGAAGAACAAGCAAGCTTGCATGCACGCATCGCAGAGTTGCGCGCCATTCTTGAAGATCCTGAAAAGATCTTTGCGCTTGTGAAGGAAGACCTCGTTTACCTCAAGGAAACTTACACGAAGGAAGACGATCGTTTAACGCAGATTGTTCCTCAAGAGGGTGACATTGATTGGGAAAGCTTAATTGCTGATGAACCCTGTGTTATCACGCTTTCGAATAAGGGCTATATCAAACGTTCTTGCTTGAATGAATATGTTGAGCAGAAGCGTGGTGGTAAGGGCCGTCGTGGTGTTTCGACAAAGAACGAAGATACGGTCGAGCGTATTTATGTGCCGATGACACATGACACCTTACTCTTCTTCACGGATAAGGGGCGCGTTTATGCAGAAAAGGCCTATGGCATCGCAGAGACGGGACGTACAACGGTGGGTACGCCGATTGTCAACCTTCTTGAAGGCTTTGACTCAAAGAATGAACGCATCGTAGAAATCCTCCCGATCCGTGGCTTTGATAATGATAACGATATTACCTTTGTTCTTGCGGATGGTACAATTAAACGTACAGCGCTTGCAGCATATCGTAACATTAACCGTCGTGGTATTATTGCGATTACCCTTGAAGAAGGTAATTCGATTGTAAAGATTGCAATAACGAAATCGGGAGATACGATTGTTCTCGCAACACGCAATGGTATGGTGAATCAGTTCAGCATTGATGACGTTCGCCGTGTTGGTCGTTCGGCAATAGGTGTGAGGGGCATGAGCTTTAAACATGAAGGCGACTACGTCTGTGGCTTCGCTGTTAAGGCACCCGATACAAAGCTTCTCTTTGTGACGCAAAACGGCATTGGCAAGCGTTGCGACTTTGAAGACATCCGCATGACCCGTCGTGGTGCAAAGGGTGTGATCGGCACACCGATTGCAGGAAAGGGCGGAGAACTCGTTGGTATCGCAACGGTAAAGGGTGATGAAACCGCAATCCTTCTTGCCTCTAACGGAATGACAATTCGCATACCTGTCAATGAGGCGCGTATTGCGGGTCGCTCGGCACAGGGTGTTCGCTTTATGTCGATTCCTGGAGGCATTGAACTCGTTGGCTTCACAATTTGTCCTGCAGTTGAAGAAGACACGCCGACCGCAACGGAAGGTGAACAAGTCTCCGTTACAGAAGAAATGGTCTCTGCTCCAACAGAATCTGTTGTTGAAGATGCAACTGTAGAGGAAACAACACCTGAAGCATAAGTAATGATATGACGATACGCCCATGACGGGCGTATCGTTGTTTGTTATCCTATTAGGAAGACGTATATGATCTGGATCTCGGGTGATAAACATAGCGAATTCGGCAGTATCGAAAACTTCTGTTTATCGCATCCAGAATTCACACAAGAAGACGACACCCTAATTCTTCTTGGAGATGTTGGTCTTAATTATTATCGTGACTTCCGTGATGTTGCGTTGAAGCAACATGTTGCACAGTTACCGTTGACCTTCCTTTGTGTGCATGGTAATCATGAGCAACGCGTGGAGACGATAAGCGACTATCGAGAACAAGAGGCTTTTGGCGGTAATGTGTACGTTGATCCTGCGTATCCCAATCAGCTCTTTTTGCAAGATGGTACAATCTACACGATTGCGAATAAGAAGGTGCTTGTGATTGGCGGTGCGTATTCAACGGACAAGTTTTTACGACTTGAGCATCGTTGGCCTTGGTTTGAAGATGAACAGCCAAGCCCTGCAATCCGCGAGCGAACGGAAGCAACCTTAGAAGTTCACCAGTGGCAGGTTGATATTGTCCTCTCGCATACGTGCCCAACTTCGCGTATTCCTAAGACGTTAAACGCTAAATATAATATTGATTTCTCTACTGAAGATTGGCTTGAGACAATTGCACAACGGCTAACCTTCCAACGATGGTATGCGGGGCATTTCCATCGAGACAAAACAAGGGATAAATTCCATTTTCTTTATCACAAAATTCGTCCGTTCTTGGACGCATGAAAGGAATCTCACCGATGGCAGGTGAATATGTATTTAACTTAATGAATGTAACCAAACACCATGAAAAAAAGGTGATTTTGGATGATGTTAATCTTGCTTTCTTCCATGGTGCACATATTGGTGTGATTGGTGCAAATGGTGCAGGTAAATCTTCGCTTTTGAAAATTCTTGCGGGCATTGACAAAGACTATATGGGTACGTGCATCGTCGGCAAGAATACAAAGGTCGGCTATCTTCCACAGGAACCTGAACTTGATCCTGAAAAAACAGTTCAAGAGTGCGTGATGGAAGGCGTTGCAGATGCGCAAGCAATGCTTGAAAAATATGAAGACCTTTGCTGCCGTCTTGATGAACCTGGCGCAGAAGATGAAATGGCACGTTTGCAGGAAATTATTGATGCAAATGACCTTTGGAATCTTGAACATCAGGTAGAACTTGCAATGGAAGCACTCCGTTGTCCAGATGCAGATGTGAAGACGGGTGTTCTCTCGGGTGGTGAAAAGCGTCGTGTTGCGATGTGTCGCCTTCTTATTTCTAATCCTGATGTCCTCCTTCTCGATGAACCGACCAACCACCTCGATGCTGAATCAGTGGCGTGGATTGAAGCCTTCCTCAAGAAGTTTAAGGGAACGCTTATTGTTGTTACGCACGATCGTTACTTCCTCAACAATGTGACGGAATGGATCCTTGAGATGGATGCTGGTCGTACGTATCCTTACAAGGGTAACTATGAACAGTGGCTCGAACAGAAACAAGCGATGATGGCTGCACAAGCAAAGCAAGCCGAGAGCCGCAAGAAGATGATTCAGCAAGAACTTGAATGGATTCATACCAATCCTTCGGGTCGTCGTGCCAAGGGTAAGGCGCGTCTTGCACGTTATGAAGAACTCGTCTCGCAGCAAGTCGATACACGTGAAGAAGAACTTAAGATTCAAATTCCGCCAGGACCTCGTTTGGGTAATCTTGTGGTTCAGGCAAAGGATCTCACGATGTCGTTTGGCGACAAGGTGCTCTTTGAACACGTTAACTTTGACCTTCCGCGTGGTGGCATTGTGGGTGTGATTGGTGCGAATGGTGCGGGTAAAACCACGCTCTTCAAATTGATCACAGGCGCACTTAAGCCAACCGAGGGTGAACTCCGCGTGGGCGAAACGGTTGTTCTTAGTTATGTTGACCAATCGCGTGAAGCGCTTGATCCAAACCATACTGTCTATGAAGAAATTACAGGCGGTGGCGACTACGTCAATCTTGCAGGCAAGGGTATGATGAATGGTCGTGCTTACTGCTCTCGCTTTAACCTTCGCGGAACAGACCAACAAAAGAAGGTGGGTGTTCTTTCGGGTGGTGAACGTAATCGCGTGCACCTTGCTAAGTTACTCCGCTCTGGCGGTAACCTTCTCCTTCTCGACGAACCGACCAACGACCTTGATGTTGGCACGCTTCGTTCGTTGGAAGAAGGTATCCAAGACTTTGGTGGTTGCGCGGTAGTTGTCTCGCACGACCGTTGGTTCCTTGACCGAATTGCAACACACATTCTCGCCTTTGAAGGCGACTCCAAGGTTCGCTGGTTTGAAGGTTCCTACTCCGACTACCACGAAATGCGTCGTAAGGAACTTGGCGATGATGCTGACAAGCCTAAGCGCATCAAGTTCCGCCCAGTGCATCACTAAGCTGACGCGTAATAAAAACAAAAAGAGGTTGCATCTAGTGTGCGACCTCTTTTTTTGTTGAAATAGATATCATGTTTAAACATAGAAAACAAGATGAGGCTCGACATGAATTTCGAAATGCTTATCAATCGAAGGAATTATCCATTGATTGGGGGCAATATTTGAAACAGGCATCAAAACATTATTAATAAGAATACGAGGAGGATGTTTTGGTGGTGGTGTCAATGAGAAACAACACCCCATCTCATGAGTGTGAAACTCAACCTTGTAGTAGCCAACACGTTTGATTTGAACAAATTGAATAAGGTGAAGGATTAAACAAATCAGAATTGGCAGAAACAGAATGAGCGTACTATAAAGGGGTAGTGTTGGTAATCGTCCATAAACCGTATGCCATTGATAACCTGCAAGAAGAATGGTTGCAGGAAGCATAAACTTCGTAATCAATGCTACGTTTTGTTGAGGAAGACGCTTCTCTTGGTCATGGATGAGTTGCACAACATAGGTTCCTCGTTTCATGAGGAAAGGCGTACACGCCAAAGCCATTGCGAAAAGTCCAAAAAGATAAAATGGCATCGCGAAGAGACGAAGAATATGAAAGACCCCCAAATCGGAAAGTTGCTCATCATAGAGGAGATGGTCTTTATGCTTTGGCACTGAGGGGAGTACAGCATTGGGATCATGAAGTGAAACAGAACCCAAAATGGGAACAAAGCGATAAAGACGTGAGAATTGAAATCGATTGAAATCTCGATGATATTTTTTTAAGAGAAGCCCATCATCATCATTTAAAACAACATAATAAGGGGTGCCATCCGCTTGAGGATATGAGGCGAGAACATAGGCGGAAGTGGAGCTCCCATGCCGTCCACTACTTGATCTAACCGTCTTCGAGAGGTGGGGCGTGAGACGCACTTCGCGACGATCTTCAAGTGTCGTAAGAGAGGCGCAAGTCATGTGGTGCGTAAAAGCAAGAACCGCCAACCCTGCACCAACAAAGATTATCCCAAAAATAAAGAGAAAAATTGTCGTTGTGCGTTTAGAGGGCGTAGAAGGTGGGGTGGTGGATGATACGTGAGAAGACTTTCTTCGCTCAATCATCGAATGAATGCCCCATGCAAGTAGAAGCGGGAGCGCAATCAACAACATATACCATTGAAAAACGCCGAGATAGAGATAGGTGCCAAGAATCAAACAAAGAAGGTAAAGAGGAAAGAAGAGGCGGCAAACGGGGCGCTTGACAAACTCAAATTGAGAAGAGACAAGAATGCACAAAAGAAGCGTGAACGCTCCAAAAATAAGAATGAAAATCGCATCTAGGCCGGAATAAACCTCCCACGTCCCAGTATGTGTTTGGAGAATCGGTAATTCTCCTTTAAAATTGGCGAGATGCGCGATTTCTTCATATGGATGGTTGGTGAGATCAATGGAGAGAGCATCTGTACCCCCGACAGGAACGACGGTGGCGGTTGCATGTCGATTCTCAAACGTCACCGATTGAACGTCTGCCATAATGGGTTTCTGCCCAATTGTGGACTGCAGACCAAGACCATTAAAAATGGCCTGCCCAAGTGCAAAGGCTGAGAAAAAGAGCATCGCGAAAACCGCACTTGCGATTCCGCTCTTGGTAGAGGTTGAACGACGCGAAAAAGAAAAATGGATTCTCATTGGAAAGAAAAAGTATTAGTTCTTCGCGGTGCGATCGAAATAGTAAAACGTCTCATCCTCGCTTGCTGGACGTAGGCCAGAGGCGATGAGCATTTTACGAGAGGCGTGGTTTTCCTTATAACACTTCGCCGTGACCTTCTCAAGCCCCCAGAAACAAAGCGCATAGTCTGCCATTGCTCGCATGGCTTCGGTTGCATAGCCATTCTCTTCTGCTTCTGGGAGAAGTCGAACGCCAATTTCAACCGTGTGCTCGTAGGTGAAGTTGTGAAAGACGGCTTCACCGACAAGTGCACCATTGACATAAATACCCATAGGCGCTTCATTCTTGTGATGGAAATCCTCCCGAACACAATGAAGGAACCAAAGCGAACGTGGATCGCCTTCACCCGTCCATGCATTTCGCCAATCCCAGCCCCAATATCGATTCCGCTGAAGATCACTTGCAAGGCGTGCATAGATTGGAGCATCTTCGTCTGGTACAGCACGCAACGTAAGACGTGGTGTACTGATTTCAGGAATAGCGGTGAGCTCTTCAATCATGCGATGGGGAATGAGATTATATTTATCAATAATCTGTGTTGGGTTATATTGCAACTTTGATTTCCGCAAACCACAATCTCCGGCATCATCCTCACGATTGATATACAACAAATTCTGCGAGGCAATATGCGTTGCGAAGGCTTGCGCGAGGGTAGGGTAAATGCCTTCGTATTCAACGAGAGCTTTTTCGATATGAATAACGATGGTATCGTTGGCAACAGAACCAAGTGTCACACCGATGACATCCCCCTCATGAAGCATCAAACCGCCTTTAATGTCCAATTGATCAAAGACCTGTAGAAGTTGCTTGGAGCCATTGAGCTCTTCATTCGCGATGAAGGAATTCTTCGCGTATTGACGCTCAGCATATCGTTGGAGAAAACATTGAACTGCCGGCAAATCGTCGCGTGTGAGCGGTTGAAACGTTGCTGTTGGATACTGGCGTTGGAATTTACGCACATGATTGCGTTGTCCCGAGAAACGTTTCCCCGTGTACGAGACGAAATCTTGAACCGTGTAGAGATAATCACGCCACGTTCGCGGATTGGTTAAGGTAAGATGACGACCATAACGTTGTGTAAGAAGGCCCAATCGTTCCTGCGGAACGGAGGTCCACCGAAGCGGCAGTTCATTTTCAACACAATAACGTTCAACCGCAACAAGCGCATCAATCTCAGCTTCAATAAGCCCCGCTTGGTGTAGAGGATAGTAGAAGTGCACCTCCTCGTTGAATGTTGCCTGAAGAATGAGACAATCATGAACAATGGCGAACTTTGTGTTTCCATACGGCTGCCACATGAGTTGGTATCCGCCTGTGTAATCACTCATGCGAAAGGTCTGTTTCTGAAAGTAGGGTAAAAGCTGAATGAGATCAGCGGGGGTCAATGTTTGGAGAGTCATATTTGCCTCGAGGGAATGTGACAAAACACTTCACGCGGTAAGAGAGACTTGCGATGAAGAGCTTATGTAAATGGGTCATGCACCAAGGGAACCATTGCTGAAGAACAAACGGCGCGATGGCGCGCGCCTTGTCGGTGGCGGGGGTAAGACGTTGATTAAGCGTTGTATCGCGCAAACAGTGCGGAAACGCATCAACACCTTCACGCGGGAGGGTGTAATACATGAGCGAGGCACTGGGGCGCATCTGCGGCGTCTGTTCCGTGGGGGTGAATCCCGCCTCACGCAACGCACAACGAACGTTATACAAATCACTCGAAACTGCAACCGTCACCTCAGGATCAAGGAGTGTGAGCCGTTCGGAAATCAACACACATCGCCATCCTAACCATGCCAGTGGCATTGCACAAATGAGACCCGCAGGCACAAGCGTCAAACGTGGCGCAAGAAGAAGGAATGGCAACATCACCGAAACATAAAAGAGTGGCACATAACGCGCATACCCTACATAGAGCGTTGGCATACAACATACCGAGATCCATCCAACAATTAAGACCGTCCACCATGACTTAAGCCGCTTGAAAAAAATCACCTGCAGCGCAATGGAACCCCAAACCATAAAACGGAAGAAGGGCCCAAGACCATCAATTCCCCCTCCGTCAAAGCCTCCCATCGGCACATTAAATGCATACTCCCCAGGTAAAATCCAATGTCCGAGATACGCATACGCAAAACGCGCAAACCAACCAAGTGAACGCGCCGCATCATCCATCGCTGCAAAATCAGGGGTAGGGAGTGCCTGTCCGCCGAAGAAATGAATGAAAAAGGGGAGATTATAGAGCATCGCAGCAATCCCTGTGAGGATAATCTTTTGTGCGCGTCGAGGATCTTGATAGAGAAGCACGGCTGCAATAACTGTTGCTGGCATCCATGCTGACATCTTAAACGTACACGCAACAAGCAATGCCGCGAGCGCAAGATAGGTTTCACGCGAACGCATTGCTCCTAATGCTGTAAGTAAAAGTAAATACGTTGCCCCATCGGGAACCGGATTCAAACAACTTGCAAAGGTCAACGGACCGCAAACCAAAATCGCCGTTGCGCAACGCCCAAGATGACGGAGCCAAACCATCCATGCAACAGGGAGAAAGAGAAAGAGCAACACATTCCCCATATCCACCCAGCCAAAGAGTCGATAAAACGCTGCGCCAATTCTGAAGAAGCCATCCGGGAGACAACTCAAAAAGTGATGCATTGAGTAATAACCATCACAATTGGGCTGAACGGCTACACCATTGGCGAAGAAGCGAATCGCCGGCAATACATAATAATCTGCATCACTGTAAATCGCCGCTGGCGTGGGAAAGAGAAACGCGATAAAAAACGCAACAGAAACAATAAGAAGAAATGGCTTAAGACATTGCGTCTTAAAGGCAACAAGTCCCGCGCCTACAAACGTGAGAAGCACGAGAAAGGGATCTAAGACAAGCCCAATTGCAAAGGGCAGTAAAATGAGAATATAGGGCAAAAATGACACGGGCTCCGTCGGAGGCTGAATATCCTCACGCGAGGCTTTAAACAGCGACTGGAACCCGTGTAACATACGATATTAAAGATGTCAAAACGCAATCCGCTTAGCGGTCTATGCGCTTTAAAGGTGTAAATTAACCAAAGTAACGACCAGGATGACGTTGACGTTGAGCGCGAATTTTCGGCTCTTCCAACCAAAGCGCATACCATTCTTCGCCGAAGCCTGCATTTGAGAAGTGGCCCACGCGATTATTCGCAATCAAATCACGATTCGACTTGAGCACAGGATGCTCATTCTTCTCATTGGCTTCAATCAACACCTTATGTGCGCCATCAATATCATTCCGACGAACAAGCATCCAAGAATAAGCGGCATAAAGAAGCGCGGAAGAACCATAACGTGCGCGACGCGTCACCTTACGGAAGAACGTCTCAAGCTCTTCTGGCGTAGCCTCTTGCTGCCACATACGTGCCAAACGCATCGAAATAAGCATTGGATCAATCATGAGCGCACGTGGGAAAAGCAAATCAACGCGCTTCCAATCCTTCTTCTGCCATGCGAACTGCAACTCCATGGTTGCGAGCTGACGACCCAAAAGCGGAATCCAAAGGCGATACTTTTCAAGGGGCTGCAAGAGTGCTTGAATACGTGCAATCATCTCATCACGATCCTTTGCGAGCTCCTGTTCTGCAGCCTTGGGGCTCGACGCCGGCTTTGTGCGCCAACGTTGAATCTTCGCCTGCATGCGCTGTTGACTTTCCGCCATGATGAGTTGCATCTCTGCCTGCACACCTCCCATGAAGCGACGCAAAACGCGACTAATGGCAAACATCCCAGCAATCGCGATAAGGATCGTCCAAAGGATCGACCAATACCATGCCGAAACACCTGTTGCCGTAAGGGTGACCCCCAAAGCAATGGCAATGAATAAATTAATACATACCGTAATCATTGTAGTTCCTTTTCTTAGAGTTCATCTAAAATATAACGGACTAACATCGCTGTTTGCGTGAGCGATGTAGCACAAATCCGATCGAGCGTATCATTCGCCGTATGCCAATAACAATTCTCTGGCCCATACGTAAAATCAATAATATTTGCGACACTGCGATCATACGCATGAAATGGCACATGATCATCAATCATCTCATCGCCATCTGCAAGCGCAATCCCTGCCTTCTTTGCCGCCAAACGAATCTTTGCCTTAAGCCGCGTGGAGCCATTCTCCGAGAGCATTGGTGTATAATCCTTATCCCCCAACATATCGAGAACAATCACCGGCAACGATTCGCCAACCTTCTGCTTTGCCGCGTGCCAACTCCCATGAAGTCCATCCGCCGCGCTATACGCCTCAACACACTCCTCGCCATCAACGAGCAAACACATGACAGGCCAATCCGTGAGATTCGCAATTGCAATCAACAATCCCGTCGTCGAGGCGCCATCATTTGCCCCCACAAAACCTTCGATACCCGCCTTCGTGTCATAATGCGAAACGAGCAATGCCTTTGGTGCAATCCCCTCTGGCGCACTATAAAGCACATTGACCATCGTTCCCTGCGGTGCGGAAAACGCATCACACTGTGCCGTTCGCTTTGGGTGTGTGAGCTGCTGCTGGAGATACGCCGACACCGCCTGAGAATCCTGCGCTGCCAAACGTGAAGGATGCGTCTGAATGAGCGCTGCCGCCGCTTCAAAAGCCGCCTCGCCTAAACGTACATCCTCTGCCGAAGGGGAGGGCTCATGCTCACACCCCACCATCAAACACCCCAACAACAATGCCAATCCGACACAAACGCTACCCTTCACGCCGTTCCAACGCCGTGAAAAGTAACGTAAACCGTGTCGAATAAACATCATCTTAATCCATGCGGATGCCAAGAATCGAAAGCACGCGATCCAAGTCATCATTGTTGTAGAAATCAATTTCAACCACGCCCTTTGCGCGACGACCATTCGGATACGTCTTCGTCGGTGTCACACGCACGGCTGTGCCAAAGAGACTGTGCAACTTATCAATCAAGTCACGCAAATAATCCGTCGGCAAATCGTAATGCGCAGGACGACGTTCCACAGCAGGCGAATTAATATTCGCAACAATACGCTCAAGCGTACGCACCGTGAGACCCTCCGTTACACAACGGCGACCCATACGGATACGATCCTCTGTGCGAGCAAGACCCAAAATCACCTTTGCGTGACCCGCGGGCAAACGACCATCAGCGACCATTGCCTTCGTCTCATCAGGAAGTTCCAACAAACGAAGCGCATTTGCAACCGACGGACGCGGCTTACCCACACGCTCAGCCACTTCGCTCTGCGTGAGATTAAACTTATCCGAAAGTGTGCGATAACCCTCCGCCTCTTCAATCGCATTAAGATCCGCGCGCTGAATATTCTCAACAATTGCGAGCTCAGCCGCCTTACGATCTTCTGCCTCAACCAAAATCAACGGCACGTGCGTCAACTCTGCCAACTGAGACGCGCGCAAACGACGTTCACCGCCAATCAATTCAAAACGTCCATCCGGCAACTTACGGCAAACGAGCGGCTGAATAATGCCATTGGCACGAATCGAATCTGCCAACTCACGCAATGCCGCTTCATCAAACGTCTGACGCGGCTGCCATGGCGAACGCACAATTTCCGAAACCGGCACCATCAACACACTATTGGTGTACTTCTCTTCCACTGCAGGCTTCACAATCGTTGCAATCGGTGGACGCACCACTGGGCGAATCGGCGCAGGCGTATCAATCAACGCCCCCAAACCACGCCCCAAACCACCTGTGCGAGCATGCTTTGCTGCTGTTGCCGCCTTGGGCGTAATCGCAGGTGCAGCCTTTGCCGCTGGCGCCTTCGCTGGTGTAGCCTTTACCGCAGGCGTAGCCTTCGTTGCTGAACCCTTGTTAGAAGCTGACTTAGACGTGACCTTCTTCGTAACCTTTTTCATCACTACCTCCACCCTCAAATCAAGGATACATTCCCGAACGCATTAAGCCCATCGTTTCTGGTAAACCAGCCATCAAGTTGATATTCTGCAACGCAGAACCCGCCTGGCCCTTCATCAAATTATCAATGTACGCAACAATCCGCAAACGATTTACGCGCTCATCTACGCTCACAACAAGATTGCAGAAATTCGTACGCTGCACACAATTCGTTCCAATCGGTGCCGTCGACCCATAAACACGCACAAACGGCGAATCACGATAAAACTCACGATAGAGCTCCACCACTTCCTGCTCCGTCATCGCGCGCGTCATCTGCCCATAGAGCGTACTCATAATTCCGCGGCAAAGCGGCACGACATGCGCTGTGAACGTAATACGAACATCCTGCCCATACTGCAACGAAAGCTCACGCTCAACCTCGCACACATGCTGATGCCCCGAGAGCTTATACGCATTCATATTTTCGTAACGAGCAGGATAATGGAACGTTGCAGCCAACTTCTTGCCAGCACCCGAAACACCCGTCTTACAATCGCAAATCACACTCATCGGCTCAAACAACTGCGCCTTCGCTGCAGGCGAGAGACCCAAAATGCAACTACATGCAAAACACCCAGGATTTCCCACAACAGGCGCCACCTTAATCGCCTCGCGATGCAACTCTGCCAAGCCATATGCATTCTGACCCAACAACTCTGGCGAACCATGTGTGGCCTCCTTGCCATGACGCGTGGCATAATCGGCATAAGCCTCCGCCGTGGTGAAACGAAAATCACCCGAGAAGTCGAGCACCTTTGCGCCCGTCGTCAACACCTCCGGCGCCTGGAACATCCCTACGCGATCAGGGGTAGAAAAGACCACCACATCAGCAGGCGCCTGCGCTGCAGGATCCGCGGCATCCAAAATTGGCAATTCACAAAAACCGGCAAGATGCGGGTAAACATCAGAAATCTTACGCCCCACATCCTCACGCGCAATCAACGCAGAAATCTTTGCTTCGGGATGCTGAGCGAGCAACTCGATCAAACCAATACCGCCATAACCCGTCGCGCCAATAATCTTAACATTAACCATAAACGACCTCTCTAAAAAAATATCTCATATATTATATCATAAAAAAATCCCCCTGCCTATAAAAATCCTTCCTAAAAATAAAAAAGAAAAACCCCGCCAAAAATGAGAAAATCACCGCCTCCTTGCCGATAAAGCTGCCAACAACCTTGAGCGACCTTCAATAACCCTAAAATGAAAAAAGAACCCCATTCTCTTTCCGCCCTAATTTTTCTCTAACCCATTGAAACAAATTAAGTTATGCAAGAACAGTAAAAATCTAACAATCTTCAAACTCAAACCCTATTGTTCTGACCGCCAAACCCTATTGCTTCACTTTTTCAATATTTCAGCACTCTATTGCACCGTCCGTAAAGTATTGTAAATGAATAACTTATTTTGAAAATATTGTGTCGATAAAAAGATGTCTTAAAAACAGTATAAATCGTACTATTTTGTTCTTTAAAATGTGTTTCGGAAAATTATTTGGCCGACAAACAAAATAGTACGATATTTTGCTTGGCACACTTTTTGGCCTGCTTAAATGATTTTAAAGAATTTTAGGAAAATAGTACGATTGTTTGAAAAAATCAAACCATTGGAAAACGTTTTGATTTCCATTGGAAACGTAGCGCGTTAGGCTAGGATGTGCTGCAGAAGCCAGTGGGTTTTGCAGGGGACGGCTTTGATTGGGGAGGAGGAGGGGCGGATTGATGTGCGATGTGCGCCAGCGCGCGTTGCGCTTGATGAACGGGACGGATGCCGTCAGCGCGGCACCCCGCTAAACAAGCACGCTGCGTCACAAATACACGCGCACCGGCACTTCTCACGTGACCCTGTTTGGCCTTCGGCTGCGCTGACAGCCGAAATAAGTAAAAAGACTTGCAATCTGCGCAGGAGAGGTGTAGTCTATAGGTGGTGAACTTGAGAGGCTAGGGATGAGCACGCGCTTACCTAATTTTGATTATACAAAACCCTTTTATTACATGGTAACGCTTCGCAAAGAGGAGGGTGTGCCAGAATGGTCGCGTGTGGTAGGGGATGAAACAAAGGGTTACTTAGAAGAAACGCCCCTCACACCACGCTTGCGGCAGGTGATTGAGACCTTTCACCTTCAGGTGCGCTGCATAGAGCCGATTCGTCCCTATGTCATTATGCCGGACCACCTCCATCTGATGTTAAAACTGCGAGCGGTTGAAAATCCCTTAAGTTTACCACGCATTGTGTGGATGCTTAAACGCGCGTTGGAGAAGGCTATAGAAGCCCATCGCGCGAGTCTCAGTCAACTGCATCAGTCGAGTTTGCCATTTGACCACGCCAGCAACCGAGAAAATGACTACCTCTTCAAAGAGGAGTGGCACGATTGGATTGTGATGAAGGCGGGGCAGTTGGATAGTTTTTGGAAGTATATTGAAGAAAATCCCAAACGGCGATGGGTGCGTTTACAAAGTGCACGCTACTTTCAAAAGGTAAAAGAAGTCACCTTTTTGGGGCGCAAATGGTATGCCTATGGTAATGTAGCACTCTTGGAAGACCCCATGCTCGAAGCCTTTCAGTGCTCGCGTTCGTGGAAAGAAGGGGACGAACAGTGGAATCAGGCACTGGCGCGAGCCGTTCGCTTAGGTCCTGGAGGCGTGGGCATTTCAACCTTTATGAGCCCCTGCGAGAAGGCCTGTGGTCGCGCCCTTGGTAAAGCGGGCGGCGCGTGGATTGTTCTGTCGCCAGAAGGATTTGGTGAACGTTGGCATCCGAGTCGTCGCCTAGAGCCCTTCTGTGCCGCAGGCCGCATGCTCTTCCTCTCCCTTTATCCAGCCATGACGCGCCAGCCGACCAAAAAAGAGCTCTATGAGCGTTGCCATGAAATGGGGGATGTTGTGAAGGAAAAGATGGGTGCCGTCAGCGCGGCACCCTGCTAAACAAGCAAGCCCCGTCGCTTCTCACGTGCTCCTCTTTGGCCTTCGGCTGCGCTGACAGACAAAATCTTGTGAATTGCAAGTTAAATCGCGGGTGAATAACCCCTCGCTTTTTTTTGTGTTTTATGGAGGATGATGGAGGTGGGGAGAAAATGTTGAATTTGGGGGAGGGTCGAAAAGGGTCGAGGGGTGGGGGTGGG
>JAZLBT010000029.1:0-2315 GCA_045613865.1 Candidatus Spyradenecus sp.
AGCAGAGGCAACAGCGGAGCGTGCAACGGACGAGAAGCCGCTTGAGCTTGCGCCTCGTAAGCGTCGCCGTAAGACGCGTCGTCGTCGGAAGCACGTGGAAGCGTGAATAAAAAACGCCCGAACCCCGGGCGTGTTTTTTAGTGGATTAGCACGGGGCTGGCGCCCCTTTAGAACGCGACTACGTCGCTTTAGTAGTCAATAATCTTTTTTAAGTATTTTTTATGAGGGGCTCTGCCCCTCGCCCCGCAGCCTTACAAACACACAACAACCCCACACCTAGCAAATGCCAGGTGTTGAAAATCATCTCGTTAAGGTGGTTGGTGTTATCCGGCTCGCTTCATGAGTGAATTGAGATAACAGACCAATTTTCGCGCAATCGCAATGAGGGCGACTTTCGCAGGACGATGTTCTTCATGGACCATTTTACGATACATGGATGAATAACGATCGTTGCATCGCATTGAAACCAGGGCTGCCATAAAAAGAGCGGTGCGAACACGAGATCGCCCGCCTCTAATATATCGGTGTCCTTGGTAAGTGCCACTTTCATTGTTGAATGGCGCAAGACCACAAAGTGAAGCAATTTGACGACGATTCCATGAACCCAATTCTGGCAAAAAGATGATGAGTGTTGTTGCAATCTTTTCACCGACGCCACTAACGCTGCAGAGGAGTTTCTTTTTCTCCAAAAGCGTTGGATTTAACTTAATCAATTCGTTGATCTTGTCTTGAAGGCGATCAATCGTCTTTTGCGATTGACGAATCCGTCGTTCAAGTTCTTTTGCCGAGGTTGTGGTTGAAATAGAGTCTTTGGTGGTCTTTAAACTCCTTAAATGCTTAGATTCAAGGTGCTGGAGATTTGCCAGCTCCTTAATTTCAGTTAATTCTTCCAACAAAACATGTGGCTTAATCCCATAGTCTGCTGCGAAAGTTCGAAGAAATTCGGCGTCCGATTTATCGGTCTTAACGTAACGCCCTTTGGCCTTTTTTGCATATGCAACTTGCTTTCCATCACACAGAAAGAACGGTATTCCCAATTTATGACAAACCTCAGCTAGCACTTTATGATAAGGGCCTGTGGATTCTGCAGAAACACGAATCTGACAATGCTTGTATTCACGAAGAAATGCCGTGGCCGCCTTCTTGTCATTATCAATTCTTTCAAAGCGAGATCCATCAGAAATATCCAAAGTCGCCTTAGAAACGTCAACACCGATATAGACTTCTTTACCGTTTTCCATTATAATGGTCCTTACTTATCTGCGAACTCGTAGTGTAATACGGTTCCATCAATAATTCGGAGTGATAAGTAGGCGCAGAGCGGACTACTAAACGTGCTCATAAAGTCTATTTACGGCACCAGTTACATTCGCTCTTACGCCTGTCCTACAAGGGCGGCCACCCTTGTAGGACATCTTTTTAACAACTCCTTAGATATCAAAAAGACAGCACAATTATAGTCGATTTCAATAGATAAGTTAGTTGCGGCTGGCGGCGTGTCAGTCGCGACCACTGTCGCTCGAAGAACGGGCGAACGCGCCCTGCGTCCTTCTATAAATGGAGTGAAACCCCAAACCCCGCACTCGGCGATGTACGCCTCACGTCCCAAGCGGCACAACCCTCAGCGAGCTTAGCGGGAAATCGGAGCGGGCAAAGCCCCGTCTGGTAACCGCACCGTAGGAGCTCTGCAGGTGAGCGTTATCGGCAAAGAAGGGACGAAAAAGAGGTGCTTAAAAACATTGTTTTATTGCCGATAATGTGCTATTATGTCTCTAAAGATTGCCGATAGAGGTTCATTTGTTGTCGCAGATGAGGGAAAAGAAATGCAGTATTGCTCTGTTGTAGAGATGGCAAAGCGCTGGGGGCTCTCAGCGCGTAGTGTGCGTCATTATTGTGCTTTAGGGCGGATTCAAGGGGCAATCCTTGAGGGGAAGACATGGCTTATTCCTGAATGTGCTCAAAAACCTCAACGTCAGCGTTCTAGCCCTAAAACACTTTTAGATCGTTTACAAGAAGAGCAACGCCTCCATCTTTCGGGCGGGCTCTATCATCGTGTGCAAATTGATCTTACCTATAATTCGAATCATATTGAGGGAAGTCAACTCAGTCACGAACAAACACGTTACATCTTTGAAACGCGAACCATTACAAGCTCGCAAACCGCCCTTCCCGTCAATGATATTATTGAAACTATCAACCACTTTCGTTGTGTTGACTTTATCCTTCAAGAGGCGCGTTCAACCTTATCTGAGCGCTTCATTAAGCAGCTCCATTTTATGCTTAAATATAACTCCACCGACGCTCAAAATAAATGG
>JAZLBT010000030.1:0-32504 GCA_045613865.1 Candidatus Spyradenecus sp.
GTTGGGGTTGGTGGCGCATTTCTTGCTGATGGGTGGGGTGGTTGCTTTGGGGCGTGGATGGTGTCGCTTGGTTTGGTGGGCGGCGCTCTTCCCGTGTGCTCAGGTGGTGTTGCAGTTGACGTTTTGTGGGTTTAGTGCGTGGATTTTTCAGGAGCCTGCGTTTGTGCAGGGGTATCTCTTGGAGTGGGTGGCGTGTCTTTTTGCATTGGGGGCTGTGAAGCGGTTTGGTGCGTGGGGGGCGTTGTCGGTGGTGTTGTATCCGTTGACGGGGCCTGCGGTGTTGATGGGTTTGTTGGGCGGGTTGTTGCTCAAGGGGGTGTCGGATGTGGCTCGTCTTGTGTGCGCTTGTGTGGTTGGCGGTGCGCTTGTGGGGTGGAAGGTGTGTTGTTATGCGGATCCTTCGTGGCCGAATTTGCTTCGTACGCAGACGTGGTTTCTCTTTGAGAGGGGGGCTTTGTGGTGGGATGCGTTTACGTTTTTGGCGCTTGCTGGGGTCTTTTTGGAGGGTTTTTGGCGGGGGGCTTTTGAGCGGTTGCAGGGTCGTTGGAGGTTGTTGTCGCAGGTGGCGTTGCCGGTGTGTTTGGCGGCGGGGTTGTGGTTGGCGGCGGATCCGTCTATTTTGTATCGTATTTTGCGGTGTGAACGTAATTTGCGCACGGGGGATGGGCGTTTGGCATTGACGTTGCCAGAGCAGGATGTGATTGGGCATCGTATGGTGTCGGCGTATTATATTCATGGGCTTTGGCGTGCGGGGAGGCTTGAGGATGGTTTGTTTGATATGCCGTGGATGGTGTCTCATAAGGGGTCGACGATTGATACGATGAGTTTGGATGGGTATTGGTTGTTGTATCATTATGGGATTGTTCAGATGGCGCGTCGTTGGTGTTATGAGAGTGTGATTAAGTTGGGGTGGACGGCGGATGATTATGCGTTGCTTGCGAAGGTGGCGATTGTTTGTAATGAGATGCCGCTTGCGCGTCGTTATGCGCAGCAGCTTGCGCGGTTGCCGTTTCGTGGGGATGAGGCGGCGGAGTTGTGTGCGTATGCCGAGGGGGCGCCGATTCCAAAGGGGCACGAATTGTGGCGGATTGCGGAGTTGCATTTGCGGTTAGCGGCGGATGAGGGTTCGCCGACGTTTGAGGCCGGTAAGCGGTTGGAGGAGGGGATTTATAACCGTTATGCGGTGTTGAAGAATGGTAATCGCGAGATGGTGGCGCTTTATTTGTGTTCATCGTTGCTTTTACAGGATACGACGGCGTTGATTGAGAATTTTGATGTGATTTTGTCGGTGTGGCCGCAGCGACCGTTGCCTCGGGCGTTTCAGCAGGGGTTGTTGGCCGGTGCAGCGGTGTTGCCGCCAGAAAATCAGCCGCGTTTGACATCGGATCTTTTTTCGCCGGGGATGTTTGAGGCGTTTACGGCGTTTCAGCGGGAGGCGCCAACGGCGGATCCTGCGCACCCGTATTTTCGCAAGCGTTTTGGCAAGTCTTATTGGTATTATGCCACGTTTGTGCAGTAGGGGGTGAGGGTTTGCTGTTTTCCCTTCGCTGCGATCGGGCATATTGGCTCGCTGCGCTCGAATGTATCCCTTCGCTCCGCTCGGGCGCATATCGGCTAATGTTGCCAATGTTGCCAGTTGTCAATTTTCAATGATCAATTGGATTGCACCTTAAGGCCAACGGCTCACTTCGTTCGGCAATGTATCCCTTCGCTGCGATCGGGCGCATGTTTCCCTTCGCTACGCTCGGGCGCATGTTTCCCTTCGCTGCGATCGGGCGCATGTTTCCCTTCGCTCCGCTCGGGCGCATGTTTCCCTTCGCTGCGATCGGGCGCATATAGGCCGGTCGGGGTTATTCACCACTTTCATTTTTAGTATTTCATGCTTGGGCGTGTATTTGGTGGTGTTTCTAACGCACGTACGTGCGCACGCGAAAATAGATATAATATATCGTGCGTTTTGTCTTTTTTTTTGCTATAATCCACGCGTACGTATGAAGCGATATTCGAAGAATAAACAAGGTTTTGCATTGATTGCGGTCATCTGGACGGTGGCGGTATTGAGTTTGCTTGTTTGTTCGTATACGATGGATGCGTATATGGAGGGGAAGGTGGCGAGTTATGTTCGGAATCGTCACCAGGCGACGGCATTGATGGATTCGGGGCTTTATATTGCCGAGTTGTTGATGGAGCGTCAGGAGAGTGTCACGGGTGAGGAGACGGAGGAGGAGCTCGCAAAGGATCGTTGGATTGAGCCAGCGGTGCGTTTGAAGCGCGGGCAACGGATTGAGGTGCGTCAGCAGTTGCGTTATGGCGAGGATGGACGGCTTTATTTCGTGACGTCGAATGCGATGGCTTCGGCGGCGTTGAGTGAGGAGAATGATGTGTTGTTGACAACGGCTGAGGTGTATGTGGCGATTGAGCCAGAGCCGGCACGTTGGAATATTAACAAGCTTTCGCGTGCGGGGCATGGGGATAATGCGGATTTGATTTGGAATCGTATTTTGACGTGTGCGAATGTGCCTGAAGAGGATCAGAGTGTGCTTGTGGATTCTTTTTATGATTGGGTGGATAGTGATAGTTTGACGATTTCTGCTGATGGTGCAGAGGATGATTATTATGAGTCGCTCACGCAGCCGTATAAGTGTAAGAATGGTCCGTTGGATACGGTTGGGGAGTTGGCGTATATTCGTGGGTTTGATCGTCATCAGGCGGTGTTGCTCAAGGGTGGGGTGTGGAATCCTGAGGATGGTGAGGCGCGTCAGATTACGGTGGCGGGGATTGAGCATCTTTTCTCGCTTTATGGGGATGGTAAGATTAATGTGAATGCTGCGCCGCGTGAGGTGCTTTTGACGGTGCCGTGTTTTGAGGATGCCGATGGTTTGATTGTGGATACCATTTTGGAGGAGCGCGAAGGGTTGAATGCGGATTCTTCTTCGCGGAGTCAGTCGTCGGTGGGGAGTGCAAGTCTCGGTGCAGCGGCAATTGAGGATTATCATTTTAAGGATATTTCGGATTTCTTAGCGCGTATTCCTGGGATTACGCAGGAGGATGCAAGTCGGTATTTAACGGTTGATTGTGATGTTTATAAGCTTGAGCTCGAGGGTCGCGTTGGGAATATTCGTCGTCGTGTGACGGCGGTGGTTCAACGTGGCGGTAGTAATAATAAGTCGAATACAGGCGGTAAGGTCACGAGCACAGCAGGACAGAATCTTGTAATCTTGCGTTGGCAAGAGGAAACTTAATTGGATAAATGTATGGCTACAAAGAAAACAAAAGCACGTACAGACATCCCCTATATGACGGCATATAACACGATTTGCTCGTGTTTCTCACTCCCGATAGAGGAGGGGATGGAGCCGGATCCGGAGATGGTGGCGTTACAGGCAGAGTCGCTCTCACCTTTTGAGGAGGGGACGTATGCTTGTGGGTATGAGGTGCTTCATAAGTCGTCGACAGAGGTGTCGTATCTTGCAGTGATTGCATTGGAGGATCGTTTGCAAGAGGCGCCGTGGTATGCGTCGTTGAAGCGTCGTGGGCAATTGGGGAACACGCGGATTGATTCGTCCGTGCTTGGTTGGTTAAAGGTGTTGCCCAAGATTGACCCTGCATTGGCAAAGGCGTCGGCGGTCGTTGTTTTGCGGTTGAGTACGGAAGTGCTTTTGCTCGTTTTGCGTGAGGGTGTATTGGTGGCATTGCATGCGATCGATGCACAGGAGATCGCGGATAACGAGACGGAGTTCACGCGTGAGTGTTTTCGTTTGATGGCGCAGGCGGATGCGTTGGGGGTAACGCCGAATGTGGCGTATCTCATTGCGCATACACCGAAGCAGCTTGAAGCAACGCGTACGATTTTTGTTGAGAATGGACTCGTTGAGCAGATTCACACGCATCAGATTTCTGAGGATAAGGCGGAGGCTCTTTTGGTTGAGGGGCTTCGTTTGCGTGCGGATGCCAAGGCGTCGATGGATTTGACGTTGATGCGGTGGCGTGAAGAGGCGAAGCATGCGCGTATGCGTGTGTGGATTGCGCTTGTGTGCGGTCTTTCGGTGCTCTTGTGGTTGTGCGCGGCGAGTGTGCTTTTCCTCTTGCCGCGTTATTATGAGCAGCAGGCGAATACGGCGGCAAAGCAGTTTAAGGCGCTTCAGTCGGCATATGGCGAGTATACGATGTTGAGCCGCCGTGTGAATTTGATTGAACGTTATCAAGATCGCTCGAATTCGGCGTTGGAGATGTTGCGAATTGTTTGTCAGGCAAAGCCTGAAGGGGTGACCTTCCTCTCGTTTAACTTCCAACAGAAGAATATGATTAAGATTTCTGCAAATGCTTCTGCGACGGCAGATGTTTATGCCTTTAAGGAAAATCTTGAGGCGGCACTTGCAATTGATCCCGATCAGCCAACGGCACGTCCGCCAGCAGTGGTGTCTATCGGACGCTTTGTACAAGATCGTAAGACAAACTTACAGCGCGTTGATGTTGATGTGAAGTTTGAATTGCAAGAGGAGGAAGAGTAATGGAAAAGATGACTGCGCGTGACGCGAAGCTTTTAATTGCCTTTTTCTTTGTTGTTTTGGTGGGGTCTTTGGGGATTTGGTATCCCAAGGCAAAGCTTCGCTGGGAGACTGCTCAGCGTCGCTTGGATCAACAGGAACGTCTTTTGAAGACGCGTGTGACAGCCATTAATCAAGTGCCAAAGTTACTCGAGAAGTATGAACAGCTGTGTAGCGCAATGCCGATTTTCCCAGAAGGAAAGTCGGTCGATACCTATTGGTTGCCATTGATGGATAGCTCGGCAAGCGAGAATAATGTAAATATTGCACAGCGTTCGATTGGCAAGGAGGAGAACCTTGGCGATGTGACGGAGTTGACGATTGATTGCCGCGATTGGGAAGGTCGTCTTGATTCGCTCGTTTGGTTTCTCTATGACCTCGAAACGCGTAAGGATGCAATGATGGATTTCCGTGCGTTGACAATCAAGCCGAGTTCGAAAAATCCGGGTATTTTGCAAGGCTCTTTCACTTTAAATTGCGCTTATATGCGTCAGTCCACTCTTGATAACGAATAAAGGAATTCACCCATGGATTCAAAACATTTTGGAAAATATCTTTTACCTGCAGCAGTGGCGTTGATGTCGGCTGCTACGCTCTCAGCACAGACAACGCGTCGTATCTCGCGTGCGACACCCGGTGCTCGCCCACAAGCAGCAACTGCAACTCCCGCCGCAGCAACGACGAATAATACCGCTGCTGTTTCCACAACGGATGTCGCACAACAGCTCGCAAAGGCTGAACGTGGTAAAGGCGGTCGCCCGAAGTTGAAGTTTGATAATGCGCCATCGGAACTTTTCTTGCAGCTTTGGTCGCAGGTGACGGGGCGTACGCTTTTGACGTCGCCCGACGTGCCTAAAGTGACAATGAGTTTGCGTTCAAATGGTGAAGAGAATTGGACCGATGAGGAATATCTCCAAGCGATTGAACAGCAACTTCAGTTGAATGGCATTGGGATTATGCCCGTGGGTGAGCATTTCGCACTTGTGGTGCCGTTCAAGACCATTGGTCAGCAGGGTATTGAGACGCACTTGGAAGTGCCTCTTGCAGGTCGCCATCCTGAGTTGGGGCAGATTATTCGTCAGGTGATCACGCCGAAGAATATCTCTGCAGAAGAAGCCCAAGCCGCAATCGAAACTTTTAAGCGCCCCGATGGTACAATTCAGTATTTGGAACGCACGAATTCGTTGTTGATTACCGACACGCAGGAAAATGTTAATCGCATGTTGGAGATTATCAACTTTATCGATCGTCCGATGCCCGTGCTTGAAGAAGTGCATGTTTGCCCCATCAAGTATGCCAAGGCAGAGGATGTAAAGAAGGCACTCGAAGAGTTTGTTCAGGCCTCGCGTGAGGAAGAGTCGTCGAAGTCGAAGAAGTCGACCGCAGCTCCGCAGTTGGGGAATTCGCTCTCTCAAGGGATGCAACCTGGAAGTTCGCGTCGTCGCAGTCTCCCCGGTGTGACACGTCCTCAGGTTGAAGAGGCTGCACCTCAGACGAATGCAGCCCTTGATGCGCTTGTTTCGGACGCAGATCGCGGTATGATTCGCGGTAAAGCTCAGATCATGGCAGATGTGCGTTCTAATCAGTTGATTATTGTGACGCGTCCTTCCAATATGGAATTCTTCAAGCGTATTATTGAAGTGCTTGATATTGAGACCGCACCTGAAATTGCAGTTGAAATTATTCGCCTTAAGTATGCAAAGGCAGATACCGAAGATTCTGAAAAGGGTGTTGCAGACCTCTTGAATGAACTTATCGATAATGCCTCGACAAAGAAGGATGATAAGGATAATACGGTTAATAATTCTAATTCAGCTGAAGGAATCAATTTAACTGAGAAGCGTGATTTGTCGCGTCAGGCCCAACAGGTCGCTGACAACATGAATTCCACCACGAAGTCAAAGATGGGTGAACTCCGTAAGGAAAATATTAAAATCCTCGCGGATAAGCGTATCAATGCTGTTATGGTGATGGCATCGCCTGGTGATCTTGCTGCAATTAAGGAAATCATCGCAACGATGGATATTCCTGTCTCGCAGGTGTTGATTGAAACTGTGGTTTTGAGTGTTGGCTTGACCGATCAGATTTCAACCGGTGTGCAATGGGTGAAGCGCGTGGATGATAGCAACAACTATCGCGATTCATTTGGTGGCGGTGGTGCAGGCACGTTGTCTCCGCAGAACCTCTTTGGTACGGCATCGTCGAGTTCGTCAAGTTC
Source organism: Candidatus Spyradenecus sp. (assembly GCA_045613865.1). Taxonomy (GTDB): domain Bacteria; phylum Verrucomicrobiota; class Kiritimatiellia; order RFP12; family DVOR01; genus Spyradenecus. The sequence goes on from JAZLBT010000030.1 coordinate 6,766, forward strand.
GTCTGGCTCAACATCGGGTGGCTCTTCAGACACTGATGCTGGAAAAACTCCAAGTATCGTGGCTGAAACGGCAGGTGAGCTCGTTGGTAGCGCGGTGGGAATGACTTCTGGTGGCACTTCGTATTTCGGTACGGTTAAGGGGTGGAACTTGGACTTCTTGCTGCACGCCGCAGAGAGCGATAGCCATACCAAGGTTTTGACTTCGCCCATTTTGATGACGCAGGATAATAAGGAAGCGGTTATTGAATCGACCGAACTCGTCTATCTCTATAACGGTATGAAGTATATGGGTTCTTCTTATTCCGGTTCCGATTATCAGCCGGATATTAAGCAAGAGGAAATGGGTCTTAAGATTACTGTTACTCCGCGTATTAATCCCGATGGAACAGTTGTGCTTGAGTTTGAAGAGACCTTCCAGCAGTTAGGTACGAAGAAGATCATTCCTGGTTCGGGTACCGACGGTAAGGACGGCTCTTGGGATTCGCCGGTGACGCGTAAGATTTCGGGTAGCATCTCTGTCGCGAATGGACAGACGGTGGTTATCGGTGGTCTCGTGACGCACACAAAGACAACGGAAGAAAGCGGTATTCCTATCTTAAAGAATATCCCTTATATTGGTAAATACCTCTTTGGCTATACGTCGGATAAGGATGAACGCAATGAGTTGCTCGTCTTCTTAACACCTTATGTCTTTGAGGATTCTAAAGCTGCTCAGGACGAAGCGCAACGTCGTAAGGATTACCTTGATGCCGCTGGCGTTTGGAACAAGGGCTGGTCGCGTTCTGAACTCGCGGATGCAACGGATGAAGAGGATATGTATCGTCGCGAAAAGGCAAAGAACAAGTATGAATTGAAGCAGCTTGAAGCAAAACAAAAGCGCGTAAAGCAGCAGATTCAGCACGAAGAAAAGGTTGAAGAGCTCGAAGAGATGAATGAAAAGGCCATCAATGAAGCCTATGAAGAATCCAATGCCCGGACTTCTACGAAGGTGAAGAATGACCTTAAGAAGGTTCAAACAGCTTCTCGCGAAAAGATCCAAAAGGATCTCGAGCATAATGAGAAGATGGAACGCATTCTTCGTTTGAATCTCAAGCAAGACCGCGAAGATCTTGCAAAGGATCGCGCAACCTTAACGGAAAAGCAACGTAAATTACGTGAAAATGGTATCGCTGAGGCTGAACGCGTTCACGCTGCACTCCTCAAGGAAATTGAACAGAACAAGGCACAGCTTGCGGAGATGGTAGAATGAGTTTGAATGAACAACAATTAGCATTGGTTCGTCAATGGGTCGCTGAGGGAGATTCTCTCAGCGATGTCCAGAAGAAGATTCGGTCGGAGTTCAATCTTACGATGACGTTCTTTGATGTCCGTATGCTCGTGATGGATATTGGTGCGACATTGAAGGATCGCGAAGCGCAAGTTGAGGCTGACGATGTGACAAAGGCAAAGCTTCCGCCAAAAGAAGGCGCAAAGCCACAACCAACGGGTGCGGTTGGCCTTACAATCGACACGATTCAGGTCATCCCTGGTGCGATTGTTTCAGGCGGCGTGACGTTCTCTGATGGCGAGAAGGCGCGTTGGTATTTTGACCAAATGGGGCGTTTTAACTTCCAACCCGAAACGATTGGTTATCGCCCCTCCGAAGAAGATTCACGGACGTTCCAGCAAATGTTGCAACAAGAGCTTCATGCGCGTGGAATGTAAGTTGTTCTTCACATCAAAAAAAGACGCACCGCAAAAGCGATGCGTCTTTTTTTATCATGGTATGAAGGCTTACTTTTTGAAGGAATCCTTCAAGGTGACTGTACGGTTAAAGACCGGTGCACCCGGCTTAGAGGCGTGTACGTCTGGGGTGAAGTAGCCAACACGTTCAAATTGGTAGTGTTCACCAGATACAGCGTCAATAAGCGAGGGTTCCATATAGGCCTTAATAATCGAAACACTCTCGGGATTAAGAGCGTCAATGAAGTTGCCGCTGGGGCAATCCATCGGGTTTTCCATTGTGAAGAGGCGATCATAGAGGCGGACTTCTGCCTCAACCGCATGTTGCGCAGAGACCCAGTGGATTGTACCCTTGATCTTGCGACCATCGGAGGGATTGCCACCCTTGGAGTCAGGATCGTAGGTGCCATGGATTTCAACCACATTGCCTGTATCATCTTTAACAAGATGTGTACATGTAAAGAGGCATGCTCCACGCAAGCGAACTTCATTTCCAACGGTAATACGGAAGAACTTCTTTGCAGGGATTTCCATAAAGTCGTCACGATCAATCCAAAGCTCGCGGCCAAAGGTCAATTTGCGCTTGCCTGCTTCAGGATCTTCAGGATTGTTGGGAAGTTCAGCTTCGAGTTCAACACCTTCAGGCAAGTTGTCGATGATAAGCTTGATTGGATTGAGCACTGCCATACGACGTTGTGCAATGCGATTTAAATCATCGCGCACGCAGTATTCCAACAACGCGAGGTCGGTTTGAGATTCGTATTTGGAAATACCGATACGTTCACAGAAGTTGCGGATGGCGGCAGGTGTGTAGCCACGACGACGCATACCAGCAACCGTTGGCATACGTGGGTCATCCCAACCATCAACGCGCTTTTCTTCCACAAGTTGACGCAACAAGCGCTTACTCATGACGGTGTAGGAAAGATTCAAACGTGCGAATTCACGTTGTTGAGGACGAATCGTCTTCCCTTCACGGACAACGAGGCGACCTTGTTCTTCCAAACGATCAATCACCCAATCATAAAGCGGACGATGAACTTCGAATTCTAAGGTGCACATCGAATGCGTGACACCTTCAAGCGCATCTTCAATCGGATGAGCAAAGTCATACATTGGGTAGCAATGCCATTTGTCGCCCGTATGATAGTGTGGCTGGTGTACGATACGATAGATGACAGGATCGCGGAAATGGATATTGGGCGAAGCCATGTCAATCTTTGCACGCAAACAATGGGTGCCTTCTGCGAACTCACCCGCACGCATACGACGGAAAAGGTCGAGACTTTCTTCGACAGGGCGATCACGGTAGGGAGAGGGTGTCCCCGGACGCGTAGGGACGCCACGATAGGTTTTCCATTCTTCTTGTGAGAGCTGGCACACGTAAGCCTGGCCATTGCGAATTAATGTTTCCGCGATGTCCCACATTTGGTCAAACATGTCACAAGCATAATAGAAGCTATCCCATTGGAAGCCAAGCCAATTGATGTCCTTCTTTAAAACTTCAACAAATTCATCCGTTTCCTTGGAAGGATTGGTGTCATCCATACGCAAGTGGCAACGGCCATTAAAGAGTTGTGCCATGCCGAAGTCAACGCAAACAGCTTTTGCGTGGCCAATGTGAATCCAACCATTGGGTTCAGGAGGGAAACGTGTAACAACAGTGCCATCATTCTTCCCTGCCGCGAGATCTTCTTCAATCCATTGGCGGAGAAAGTGACGTGCGGTATCAGATTCTGTAGGTGGAATCGTCTTGTCGTTCATAGAGCTTTTTCCTTAAAATAAAATTGTCTATTATTATAACATAAATAGAAAATAAAGCATACGAAAAAATCATCGCAAAAGGATGGGAAAAAGATATTTTTATGAATAAGAATAATGCTTGAATGACGAAGGCCAATGTGTTATTTTGATGGAAAGAAGCGTGTTCTATGGCGAGATATTCGTTCAATCATTAGGAACATTGTTTGTATAAAAGTGTTTATATAGGGGAGCGTAGAGATGGGGTCAACAAATGAATGTGAAAAAGAGAAGATCTTTTTTACATTCTTCTCTTGGATAGCAATGGCAATTGGGCTTCTTTGGTTTTTCTATCCTGTGTTTACTGCCGAGTTTTGGTCGCATCGTTGGTATGCTTGTTTAGGATGGCTCGTTCTAGCGATTCCCGTAAGCTACATTGTGGCCGTTGCATTCTTTTTAATTGGATTCTCGATTGATTTATTAATAATCATAATTATTAACGATCTTCGAGAATAAAAAAGGCGGCCAAACGACCGACCTCTTTTGTATGTGACCGTCTATCGCACTTGGTAGAGAATGTTTAATCAAAAAAGATAAAGAAGAAAGGCGCCCATGATGGACGCCTTTATCTCATTTAATGGTATAACGCGTCGCTTTGCATAACGCTTTCCACAATGCGAGAGGTGTGTCTGCTTCATAGAGCGCCTTACGATTTGCTTCTTTTAAGAAGGCTTCTGTAAGGCCTGCTATGAGACGAATGTAGAATGCGCTAACAGCTGAGGGAATGGTAACAAGGAAGACGATATTTACAGGGTTTCCTTCATTATCCCATGTGATAGGTTCCTTACTAACACCACATGCAAGCGTAAGTGCACCACCTTCAACACTGCGAACGTGAGGGAAGGCGAGACCATTATCCATTGCCGTACTTAATACGGATTCGCGTTCCATCGCAGAGAGGATGAGCTTGTCTGCGCGTGAAATGAATCCCTCAGATTCCATTTTTCCTGCAAGAACTTCAATTGCGTCTGCGGCAGAACAAGCGACAAGATCTGGTACCATCAATGTTTCTGCAGAGAAACGAGAGATGCCTGTTTTACGAGGTTCATTGCGAGAGGGGATTGCACCCACCCATTGAGGCGCCTCAGAATCTTCGTAAAGAATACGTGCGCATCCAGGGCAAAACTGTAATGACTTGCATTGACGAACCGTTTGGATTTGGCTGACAGGCAAACGCATGCCGCAAACAGCACAACATCCATTGTGAACAGGAGCCATCATTACGTGGTCACGATTCATTAAGCGATTAGCATAAGATGCGACATTGGTAGGAAGCTCACGCATTAACGTATCAATCGATTCATTTAAGCGTGCAAGATGTGCACCATCGCCTGTTGCACGATGTTCATCACGCGCGAGAATTAACTCTTGAAGTTGATAAAGGGCATTTACGATGTTTTTCATGGTCGCAAGATATATTGAAGGGAAGAGCTGATGGTTTCATCAGCTCTTCAACTCTTCCATTAAAACTTTTGGAATCCGAAAGAATGTAAGCTATTCCCTGTTGGCATATCTCCATTGGGAGAAGCTGCCTGTTTTTGTAACGTGTAGCAAAGCATAATTCCAATGACAAGCGCTGCTGCAGCACCGATAATTCCAACGATGGTAAAGATCTTGCTGACTTTGCTTTCACCAGCAGGTGCTTCAACTGGAATCTTTGCAACATCGGTGATATCGTCAAGTACTTCAAGATCTTCAATGTTGTCAAGCGATTCAAGCGCAGGCTCTGCAACTGCAGGAGCAGGTGCATTGGGCTTCTTAAGCGAAAGCGCAGGCTTTTTCGTCATCTTAATTGTCTTGTCCGTTGCATCGTCATCCGTTGCAGCAGGAGCAGCAGACGCCATAGGCTTAGAGACCGAGACGGGCTTTGCTGTGGTCGTTGCACGCTTGAGTTTAATGGTCTTTTGTGTGGTATTGGACAAGGGCGTGTTTGCCTGGATGCCACCCAAAACAGAATCAAGTGCAATACGTGCTGTCTTCGATTTAGAGGCCTGAACAGCAGATGCATCATCGGGTTTCGCTGTTTCGCTAATTGGCTTCATGCGAATCGTAGCGTCTTCACCAGCAGCTGCCATCGGGGACATCATTTCTGGAGGAAGTTCAATACGAGACGTCTGACGCTTTGCTTGTTGTGCAGAAGCATCCATTGGCTTGGGTTCTTCAGCAACGGGCGTTGGCGCCGGAGCTTCTTCCGCAGCGGCAGCTGCTACAGGGGCAGGTGCGCCAGGCTTCTTGAGCTTAATACCAATAGGCTTCTTAATCATTTTAATCGTTCTATTATCTGCCGGAGTCTCTGCTGCTGGAGTATTCTCTGTTGCAGGAGTTTCTACTGCAGGAACGTCAGCTGCTTGTGTTGGCTTGGGTTCTTCAACAACTGTAGGAGTTGCAACTTCTGCAACGGCATTAGAAGTTGTTTCCTCCGTGGGTGTAGCCTTTGGCATAGGCTTGGAACCAACGGGACGAAGCTTAATCGTCTTCTTAACGGAAGTTCCCATACCAATCTTCGTTTGCTTATTACCTAATGCAGTGTTCGATGCAGTAGGTGCAACGGGCGTTTCTTGCGCTTGGGCAGTTGGAGTAGCATCAAGTTTCATAGTTTCTTCCGTAGGGGTTTTAGAAATTGTGACTTCTTCGGTGACAGCAGGTGTTGTCGTTTCTTCAGCGACAGGCTCCATTGCAGGCTTTTCTTCTGCGATGGGTTCGAGTACTGTGACTTCTTCAGCGACAGCGGGTGTTGTCGTTTCTTCGGCGACAGGTTCCATTGCAGGCTTTTCTTCTACGATGGGTTCGAGTACTGTGACTTCTTCGGTGACAGCGGGTGTTGTCGTTTCTTCAGCGACAGGTTCCATTGCAGGAGTTTCTTCTGCGATGGGGGCGTCTGTCTCTACAGTAGGAGTTGGTGTTTCTGTTGCAACACTGGTGGGTTCCTGTTTTTCTTCGATTGCAGGCTTAATCTCAGGATAAGTTTTAGCCTGTGTTGGTTTTGAACCAACAGGTCGAAGTTTAATTACAAGCTTACGTGGCGCTGCCATAATACCAAATCTCCCTTGTAGAATTTAAAGGAACGATGTTACTTGTAGAATGTTAGACGGCCATGACTTCGGCTTCTTTAGCCTTGAAGTCTGCATCAACTTTGCCGACTTTAGCGTCGGTGAGCTTCTGAACGTCATCAAGCGCCTTCTTTGCTTCGTCTTCAGAAATTTTGCTATCCTTTTGAAGTGCCTTGATGTGATCATTCGCATCGCGACGGACGTTACGAATGGCAACACGGCATTCTTCTGCTTGCGTCTTGGCAACCTTGACGATTTCCTTACGACGTTCTTCCGTAAGTTCGGGCATCATAATGCGAATCATGCGGCCATCGTTACGCGGGGTAACGCCAAGATTTGCTGCGAGAATTGCCTTTTCAATGTCGTTGAGGACGGAAGGATCAAAGGGGGCAATTGTAATCTGGCGAGGTTCAGGTGTGGAGATATTTGCCATATCGCGTAAACGGGTAGGGACACCATAATAGGGAACCTGAAGACCATCGACGAGCGAGGGCGAGGCCTTACCCGTGCGAAGACCAGAGAAACGATCTTTAAGGGCTGCGAGAGCACCATCCATACGGGTGGTTGCATCATTGATAACATCTTGTGCAGTATTCATTTGAAGTCTACTTTCTTTTTTATTTTAAAATGGATTAAACAGTGACAACCGTACCGACTGCGGTATCGCCGCAAACAACACGCATGAGTGCTTCGGGATTTTCAAAGTCGAAGACAATGGTGGAGATGTTATTGTCACGGCAAAGTGCAAAGGCGGCTGCATCCATAACATTGAGGCGCTTGGCAAGTGCTTCTTCGTAAGAGAGCGTATCATAACGCGTTGCAGTGGGATCTTTCTTCGGGTCTGCAGTGTAGATGCCATCAACTTTTGTCGCCTTGAGAAGTGCATCTGCTTCGATTTCTGCGGCGCGAAGTGCAGCACCAGAGTCTGTTGAGAAGAACGGATTGCCTGTGCCACCAGCAAAGATAACAATTGTGCCTTGATTGAGTAATGCCTGTGCATTACGTGCATTAAATGGCGTAGCAATCTGCGGCATTTGTTGTGCGGTCATTACTGTTGCTGCGGTGCCAATGCGTTCAAGTGCGTTTTGAACAGCGAGCGCATTAATAATTGTCGCGAGCATACCCATCGTATCACCAAGAACACGATTTGTGCCGTTTTGAGCGCCTGTTAAACCGCGAAAGATGTTTCCGCCGCCGAGTACAACGCCTACCTGAACACCCGCTTTAACAAGGGCTGTTAAGCGTTGTGCAACATCAGAAAGGATGGCGTCATCGTGACAACCAGAGGAGGAGCCCTTGAGCACTTCTCCACTGAGCTTGAGTAAAATTCGCTTATATTTTGGTTGCATTGGCTAGAACCTCTCTCTATTTACATCGAATATTATATTTAAAATAGAGATGAAATGCAAGTATCTTTCTCAATAAAATCACATTTTCGCTTGTTCGTGTGATGTTTCGTTATTAAAGCAATGATTTTTTATTGAAGATTTATAGGAAGCATGAGCAAAGACTCAGCAAAAGGAGAAAGAAAAGGTTCGCGATGGTAAAGAACGCGAGATATTTCCATGGTCGCGCATGGGGCGTTTTAAGATAGAAATTAAAGGAAATTAGTGATGCAAGTGACGCAATGAGCGTGCCAAAGCCACCGATATCAACACCAAGAAGAAGAGGTTTCCAATCTGTTGTAAAGTTTGATAGTAGGATTGCAGCGGGCACATTTGAAAGGACTTGACTTGTTAAAATTGCTGTGGTCTGTGGCGCTGTCTGTAAAAGGTTGCGTAAGGTTGACTCTAAGGAGGGAATACAACTGATGTTGTGTGAGAAAATAAAAAATGCAGTGAATGTTAAAAGTAATCCATAATCGACTGCGCGTAGCGTCTTGCGGTAGAAGAGAAGTGCAATTGGGAAGAGAATGAGGAAAAGATTTTCGTGGGGAATTAAGCGAAAAACCGCCGCAAGGCAAAGGAGAAAAAGACCTCCCATAACGGCCACTTTTAATGGATGCGTGAGCGTTGGAAGCTTTGTCGTATCAACATGTTGTTGTAAGGGCTCCTTCTTAGAAAACAACGCGCATAAAATTAGTAATACCGTCCCTAAAAGGGTAATCGGAAGCATGACTTTGAAAAAATCAAAAGTCGCGATATGATAAGAGGTATAAAGGAAAAGATTTTGAGGGTTGCCAATTGGAGTCGCCATTGACCCTAGGTTTGCTGCGAGGGTTTCTAAGATTGTTAATCCAAGCGCATGTTGTTGAAGGTTGAGCTTGTCGAGAATATAAAAGGAGAAGGGGACCATTGCGATGAGCGCCACATCATTGGTAATGAGCATGGCGAGAGCAAAGGTAAATAGCGTGAGTGTGAGTGCGAGCTGACGATAATGGACCATTCCCTTCAAAAGCCGAGAGGCTAATGTTCGGAAAAGATTACACTCACGTAAACCTGCAATGACAAACATTAAACAAAAAAGCAGGTTAAGTGTTGGTAAATCAATCGATTGCCACCATTTGATCCCATGTGCTGTCGTTGTTGTTGGTACACAAACAAAAGAGAGACCTGCGATAACAAGCGATACAATTGGAACGCAGTGTGTACATAGAAAGCCAACAAGCCGAGACCCCATAGAAGCACCTCAAGAGTGTTAATTTAACGACAAGTCACCATAGAGCTTCCAACCAAGACAATCCTTCTCAACGGCAAGCTGGCGATTTGGGAAAACTTCAGGAAGTCGTTTCCGCAAGTGCTCAACCATAATCTCTTCACACGTTTCGAGGAGTGCTTTGGGAACCGTTAAAAGCGTGGAGAGTCGAATGGAGAGTGCATATCCTGCGCCATATTTTGAACCAATCCCCGCCGTGAAATTTGCAGAAACAGTAAAGAGCCCATCATACTGCGGATTTGCAGTACTTCCCTGCGCTGGGCGTGCGGGATGACGCGTATACTGTTGGCCAAATTGCGCTTCAAGCTTTGCATCAATCTCATGGAGAAGATGTGCAAGCGAACTATCAAAGTTCTCGCGTGCGTTGTTATCCTTCTGCACGAGCGACTCCTACTGCAGGATGGAGATAGATTGGAAGGGGGTCTTGTGTGGGAGGTGTTGTGAGACGGGAAAAGGTCGATTCAAGTAATGCTGGCGTCAATTGGACTTCTAGCAATTGGAATTCCGCCAAACGCTTTGCGTCAGGAGAGACCATCTGTTCTGTTGGTTGGAAGGTGGCGCGATGGCATAAACGAAAAGGTGAGGTTTGTGTAACGGCATCTTTTGTTACATGATAATCTACCACCCACAACGTATTGCGACGAGCATCACCTACCACTGTGACGAACTCCCGTCCTGAAGCAACCGCATAAAGTGCCGCTGATGGGAACCCCACGGGTTGGAGCGACCATGCGATCCCAAGCCCTTGCAAACATGCAATTGCAGCACGAATACCGGCAAAGGAGCCAGGGCCTAATCCAACAGCAAGCGCCTCTGGTTGACGTCCATTGAGAAGTGTTTGAAGGTGAGTCACCCATTGGTCATCACGCCCATCTAAAACAAGCGTGTCTCCATCAAACGCAATAAGCGTTTGTTGTGAAGAACGGTCAAGAATGAGCGTTTTTGAACTCATGACTTACTCCTGCGGTAAACGGTCATTCAGATTGATATACGTTTCCTTTTGAGAACCCTTTTGTTGGATAGCCTTGAAGGCGGGACGAACAATAGGTCCACCATTTACAAGTTCTTCCAAGCGGTGCGCACACCATCCGACAACACGTGAGATTGCAAAGAGTGGCGTGTATAAGTCCATCGGAATATTCAACATATCATAGACGAAGCCAGAATAAAAGTCCACATTCGCGCAGAGCTCTTTTTTCTTCTCGCGATTTTCATTGAAAATTTGTGGACCAAGGCGTTCAATTGTCTCATAAAGGCGGAACTCATCCATGCGATCCTTGCTTTCTGCAAGTTCGCGAGCCTTTTCCTTCAACAATTGTGCACGTGGGTCAGAGAGCGTATAAACCGCGTGGCCAAGACCATAAATAAGTCCCGAACCATCTCCCGCTTCTTTACGGAGAATCTTACGGAGATAATCTGCGATTGCCGTCTCATCGGTCCAATCTTCAAGCGCATCCTTGATTTCATCCATTTGATGCATAACACGAAGATTTGCGCCACCATGACGTGGACCCTTTAACGAAAGCGTTGCTGCTGCAATTGCCGAATAGGTATCCGTGGCAGCAGAAGTCACCACATGTGTTGTGAAAGCAGAGTTATTACCACCGCCATGCTCTGCGTGAAGAATAAGGCAAAGGTCGAGCAATTCTGCTTCAAGCGGGGTATAAGATGCATCTTCGCGCATCATGATGAGGAAGTTCTCTGCTGTTGACTTTCCAGGCATAGGGTTACGAACAAAAAGCGATTCCCCATGGTAATAATGCATCTTTGCCTGATAAGCATATGCAGCCATTGCCGAATAACGTGCAATCAATTCAATACTTTGACGCAAAACCGTCATGATATTGGTCGCATTGGGCGTCTCATCATCATTGTAGGCCGCCAATACCGAACGTGCCAACGAGTTCATAATATCTTGGCTCGGTTCACGAACAATCTTTTCAAGCAAAGGGTAGGGGAGCGTACGCTTGCTATCGAGTACGGCGCACCACTCCTGTAACTCCTTTTGCGTCGGCAAACGACCAAACAAAAGCAAATATGCAGTTTCTTCAAAGCCTGCACGCTTTTCCTTTTGACAGCCATGGACAAGGTCTTGAACATCGATTCCGCGGAAATATTGAACACCTTCCACAGGAACAATTTCGTTTTCATCGACCACATAGCCATGAACAGAACCAACGCGCGTTAAGCCAACCAAAACACCCGAACCATCTTCATTACGCAAGCCACGCTTAACATTGTACTTGCGATACAATGCCGGATCAATTTTTGCACAAGCTTGCGCGAGTGCCTCGTAACGCATTAAAATATCTGCATTAACGACAGGCTCCTTGTTCGTGCAAGGAAGTTCTTTTTTATTTCTCGTGACCATAATGGCGGTTCCTTTACATATATAAATAGACAAAAAACGCGCACAAAATACCAAAAAATAGAAAAAAAAGCAACTTTTATTTACAAGGATGAGAAAAGGTCTCGATTCGCGAAGCGTTTTAAGAGGCCTTATAATTTATTGATATTACAAATAATTGTAAGGAGATAAGGACGATGAATGGTCTTAAAATAGGAAATGTCTTATTCTAAAGTCTAAACAATAAGGTGGTTAAAGTTAGAATAGCAGTTTCTTTAGATACTATCGTTTATGTATTTTGTTTGGCAATGGTTTGGATGAGATCGGCCGCGAGGAGGAGCCCTGCAGTTGCTGTCACAGGCATAAAGGACGCGAGCATATTCGGTGTGTGTGGCGTTGGGGGTTCTTGAGACCAAACGCAACGGATGCCTTTTGTGATACCAAGCTTTCTTAACCCTTGGCGGAGGTGGCGAGCGAGAGGACAAATGGCAGTTTTTGAGATGTCGGTCACGCGAAGATCAAGGGGATTCCATTTACGGGCGGCACCCATGGAGGACCAAACAGGAATGTGGTGTTCGTAACAATAGTGGAGGAGTGCTATTTTTGCAGGAATGTCATCGATTGCATCAACAACAATTTCAGGTTGTATTTGTTCGAGGATGGAGGGAATGTTTTCTGGGGTTAGGAATTGTTGAATGGGGTGAGTGGTGCATGTTGGGGCAATGTCTTGAAGCGCATGGGCGGTAACAATTGCCTTGGGGTGTCCGATGACAGAGGCGGTTGCAAAGGGCTGTCGGTTGAGGTTGGAAATGTCGAAAGTGTCTCCATCGAGAAGCGTCATATGACCAACGCCACTTCGAGCAAGAGCCTCAACGGCAGCACCTCCAACCGCTCCAAGTCCTACCACAAGGAGGTGGAGATTTTGGAGATATTGAAGTGCGGGCAAGCCAATAAGATTGGCTGTGCGGAGAAGTGACGGTGGGGGCGTACTCATGAATCAAAGTTGATGTAGTCACGAAGTTGACGACTCAGTGCACGTGGATTAACAGCATCAAGTCGCGCAAGGACGCATTTCCAACGATAGGCGATGGAGCCATTGGCATCCATGGGGCGGTCGCGGAAGAGCATGTCAAATCCCTTGCGACTGTCGCGGTAGATGCGTTGGAGACGCGCGAGCTCATCTTCGAAGCTATTAACAAAGGTGTTGGCGGCGGCCTCAAAGTTGCCGATATAGGGCTTGCGTTTGTTGACGGCATTGGCATAGTCGGCAATCGTCTCGCTATAGGGGCGGGCATAGTTGACAAACGCGCCAGTGGGTTCGGAGAGAATGAGACTTTCAGGGAGCTGGAACGCGTTGAGCAAAATAACTTCATCGCCATCATCAAAGATGGTGCGTCCACCTTCAACGGTTGCACGGCCAACGATAAGGTTGGGGGCGGCAGCTTGCCCAAGAAGCCGGAAAAAGGCTTGTGTAAATGCGTCAGAGGCAAAGAAGGATTCAGGGATTTTTGAGGTTGCACGACCTGGGATGTAGTCGCGCTCAAAGTACCCTGTCCAAACGTTGTGTGTATAACCCGTATGGTCACGCACGGTTTCACGGAAGGTGCGCGGAATCATGATGGAGGGGAGGTGCATGCCGAGTTGTCGTGCACCCAAACGGCGATCCATCACGTAGTCGGTATAGTCTTCTGCCTCAATCATCGATTGGAGAAGCGGATGGCCTGAGGCAAGATGGGAGGCTACTGTCCAACGTTGAATGCGGATGATTTTAACTTGCGGCTGTGGGCGATGGCTTTCTTTTAATTCCACGATGTAGACAGGCGCTCGAGGACCTTGCCCTGTACGACCAGAGAGTGAACGACGGGTGCGGCCAATGTTGACGTATTCAATTTTGGAGTATTCGCGAATGTAGTTGAAGAGAATTGCGCGTGCACGATGGTCGCAGAGGCGCTTGAGTTGTTCATCTTCAGGGTGTGCATCGGCTTCTGCAAAAATGGGATCGAAGAAGAGTTCGCCTTCCTCCATGCGTCCACCGGGAAGCCACTCGATTTGCATAAAGAATTCGGGTGAAAGGCCTTCAATGACAGCGGTAACCCCTGTTTCGTTGCCTTTGTGAATGAGCGCTGCGGAAAGTGCTTTACGCCAATCGGGATTATCAATGTCGTCACGGCGTAAGTAGGGCTCTTCTACCGCGCGATCAAAGGCCATTAAAAGTCGTTGATAAGTCGCTTTAAAGGTCTCATCATCCATACTTTCAAAATCTTCATCAGCGAAGAGATTCGCAGAGATAATCTTGCTTGGGAAGAAGTCGATTTCGGGATTCGCAAAACGATTATAGGCTTGGAGATTCTTCTTGATTTCTGTCATCAAAAGGCGCTGATCTTCAATTGGCATTTTACCAATCGAAGCAAACGCGCTCAAGGTAAGGAAGCGTGTACCTGTCAAATGGTTGTAATAGTAGATGGCAGGTCCACCGATACCGACGATTGAGGATTCAATCATCTTGCGGATTTCTTCTTCAAACCGCGGAATGGGTGCCATACGCCAAGCTTCACCACGCGTGCGCAAAGCATCACGAACGAGCTTGTTTTGAATATTTAAATAACGGATTTTGCGTTTAGAAACAAAGTGCTGGAGAAGTTCATCCCCGCGAATTGCGAGGGGCATATTGTTCGCATCGGGGCGAATGAGCGCGAAATTTTCATCAAAGAGCAAGTCGACACTCTCGGAAATCTCTGCTTCAACTTCTTCCTCTGTTAAAGGGGGTTGCCCTTCTGCTTCACGACGACGATTCAGTTCGTCAATCCACGCGATACGTTGCATGGCGTGGATGCCTTTTGTTGTGACGAGGCCTGGGGTGCGTAAAAAGATGGTACCAATGCGCGTTTGAAGCACGCCTTGTTCGTTGCGTGAAAGTGGATCGGGGCCTAGGCGAATGATGGATGAGGGGGTCATAATGACATCTCCGAGGCACGGCAAGCGGCTTGATAGGTGTTCTCAAGGAGCATGGTAATGGTCATCGGACCAACACCACCTGGTACGGGTGTTATTTTGGAGGCAACGGAGGCAACAGAATCATAGTCACAGTCGCCACAAAGACGATAACCAGTTTTGGTTGTTTCGCAAGGAACGCGATTCACGCCAACATCAATGACAACAGCACCGGGCTTCACCATTTCACCTGTCACGGTATTGGGGCGACCAGAGGCAACAATAAGAATGTCAGCTTGGCGTGTAAAGGAGGCGAGATCTTTGGTCGCGGTATGACAAAGTGTCACAGTTGCATTGCCACCTTCAGCCTTGCGGGCAAGAAGATTGGCGACCGGTTTGCCAACAATGTTGCTACGTCCAATGACAACGGCATGTGCGCCAGCTGTGACGGTGCCAGAGCGTAAGAGCATCTGAATAATGCCATGGGGCGTGCAAGGAAGATAGCATGGCTGACCAATGAGCATCTTGCCAACATTTACAGGTGTAAAGCCATCCACATCTTTTTCGGGTGCAATCGCACGAATAACAGCATCTTCGTCGAGTCCCTTAGGGAGGGGAAGCTGAACAAGAATGCCGTGAACGGAGGGATCGTTGTTTAATTTCTCGACAACAGCGATGAGCTCTGCTTGGGTGGTTGTGGCAGGCAAACGAATATCAACAGAATGCATGCCTGCTTCTTCCAAAGCGCGCTCCTTTGCGGTAACATATGAACGTGATGCGGGATCGTCACCAACGAGAATCACACCAAGCCCAGGCGTAACACCCTTTGTGGCTTTAAGATTGGCGGTCTTTTCTTTGATTTCAGCGCGCATTGTTGCGGCAAGATTTTTCCCATCGATGACTTCTGCAGCCATTTTTGCACCTCCATTTTTGTTACTCTTATTTTACCATATTTTTAGAGGAGAGGGAAAAGATTTTCGTTAAAAAAAGAAGGATAAAAAATTTTAAAAAAAGTGCTTGCATTTTAATTTTGTTTTTGGCATAATATCCGCGTTTTCTACTTTTGGTGGGTTACCAAAGTGGCCAACTGGGGCGGACTGTAAATCCGCTGGCTCTGCCTTCCTACGTTCGAATCGTAGACCCACCACCATCTTTAAACCTTCACGTTGCGTGGAGGTTTTTTTTGTTTTATATCAGCGTGTTAATTAATTGCTGGTGAAGAAGTTAGCTCAAGAGCGCTTCAATCTCAGCCATGGTTAGTGTGGAAACGATGGAAGCATCCGAAGCATTGACAGTCGCGTCAATGAGCGCTTGTTTCTTTTCCTGCATTTCAAGCACTTTTTCTTCAATCGTATCTTGCGCAATGAGCTTAATGGCTTGAACCGTTTTCTTCTGCCCGATACGATGTGCGCGGTCGGTGGCTTGTTCTTCTGCGGCAGGATTCCACCATGGGTCAAAGTGCACCACCATATCTGCGCCAGTGAGGTTAAGCCCCGTACCCCCTGCTTTCAACGAAATAAGAAAGGCTGTGATTTGCGGCGTTTGGTTAAATTTCGCACAAATTTCAACGCGGTTCTTGGTTTCACCATCGAGATAACAATACTGAATGGAATCCTCTTCAAAACGACGCGCAATCATCTTCAGCATGGATGTAAATTGTGAGAAGATAAGCACGCGATGTCCACCTGCTTGTGCTTCACGAAGAATCTCCATCAGGGCTTCAAGTTTAGCAGAGGGTTGTTCGTCCGCCTTTGGCGTATGATCTTTTACGAGGTGTAGATGACAACAAATCTGTCGCAACTTCATAAGAAGCGCAAGGACTTCAAACTTTGCTTTGTCAAATCCCTTTTCCTTGACGAGTCCACGCATCTTTTCGCGCACCATTGCGCGCACATCTTCGTAGGCCTTTCGTTGATCAGGCGTGAGCGAACAATAGGTAACGGTACGAATCTTATCGGGAAGATCTTTGGCGACATCCTTCTTGATACGACGGAGTAAGAAGGGATGAAGCTTTGCACGGAGTTGTTGCTGCGCGGCAATTGCATCGGCTTGTCCAAGCTCCATGCGATCTTCATAACGCACTTTAAAATCCTCGTAATCGCCGAGATAACGAGGCATCAAGAAGTCCATGATGCTCCACAAGTCTGAAACGCCATTTTCGATGGGTGTACCTGAGAGAACGAGACGCGTGTCGGCTTGGAGTTGTTTGACAGCGAGTGCGTTTTGCGTACGTTGGTTCTTGATCGCTTGGGCTTCATCAAGCACGATGACGGAATAACGACAACGTGCATGGAATTCAATATCGCGACGAATGAGTGCATAACTCGTGATAACGAGATCCATTGTCGGTACGCGCGCAAAGTCATCCTGTCGGTGTGGCCCAGAAAGCACGAGTCGTCGCATCCATGGTACAAACTTCTCTGCCTCGCGGTTCCAGTTTTCAACAAGTGATGTCGGCCCAATGATCAGTGCGGGGAGTTGTTGCGCGGTTTCTCGACAACGTGCGAGTTGCAACCAAGTGAGTGTTTGTAGGGTCTTACCGAGGCCCATTTCATCTGCAAGAATCCCACAAAATCCAGAAGACTCGAGGAATCGTAACCAATAGACACCTTCCTTCTGGTAGGGACGAAGTGTGTTCTCAAGGGGCCCTAAAGGCACGGGCGTTGGAGTAGATTTGCGATTTTGTGCA
Source organism: Candidatus Spyradenecus sp. (assembly GCA_045613865.1). Lineage (GTDB taxonomy): Bacteria > Verrucomicrobiota > Kiritimatiellia > RFP12 > DVOR01 > Spyradenecus. Next base: position 23,960 of record JAZLBT010000030.1, read on the forward strand.
GTTGCGCGTTTATGCCAATCGGGAGTGGATTCAAAGTCAATACCTTCGAGTTTCTCCAATGCCGCTTGAATAAAGGGCGCGTGAACGGCATCAATGCACGAGGAGCCGGGTTGTTGACCTGCACGTGCATGGCATGAATGAATCGTCTCGCGCAATGTTTTAACGGCGCCAATGTCAAGCAAAATAGGGGGGCCACTGGGGCGTTCAATAAATGCACGACGATTGCGAATCGCACGCTCAATTTCTGCGGGCGTCACCTCAACAAGACCACGTGGAGAACGATAGGAAATCGATATCTCAAAAGACTTCTTCGCCTCATTGGGTTGAATGTTGACCAACGGAATAATGAGTTCGGCTTCTTCCATTAAATCTCGAAGAGCGCCTTTAAGATTGACTTGCCACCCCCAACGCTTCATCTCAGTGACGTGCTGCCCAAGGAAGTCTAAGACAACATGCAACCCTTTGATTGCGCCAAGATCTTCACCTGTACGCCCTGTAAAGCCCATGCGACGAACGGCTTGAAGTGCTTCTGTCTCAGCCGCCTCATTTCGTCCATAGGAGTGAAAGAAATCATCGGGATCGGGTTCGGATATAACGCGTGGCACGCCAACGGTGACCCAACTGTTACCATAACATGCGCGAAGTTGACCAACAATCGCGACTTCAGAACCTGTAAGATCAATACAAAATTGCGGTGTACCGGGCGTACTTGTGAAGAGGTCGGGCGTGATGGCGTCTTCAGCAATCGGGAGTGCTTTGCAGAGTAACGGCCATTCGTGTTCAAAGAATGCCCCGCATTGTGCGCGTGGCATAACAATGGCTTCCTGATAGAGAATGCGAAGGGGTTCTGGGAGAAGATGACTCAATGGGGAGATATGCTCACCATCAAACCAAACCCCTTGATGACCTGCAACGAGTGGGAGGCCGCGATCGGGCGTGATGAGCGAGAGCCGCAACCCATCCGAACTTTTGTCAACTTCCAGTAAAAAGGGCGTCTCAATTGGCTTTGGAAGAAACTGAAAACGTTTAGTCCGTGTTCCAACACGTGAATTCCGTGAACAGTAACAGAGTGAGAGAACGTCTTCCTTAGAAAGCTCAATAATTGTACCAAATGCACCACCAGCGATTTCTTCAAGAATCCCGAGTAAGGTCTCATCCCCCTCTGTGACGCGATAACAAATCCCCTTTGGCAATGTGTCTGGCGCATAGGTTTTCCCATTGGCAAGGAGCGCAACGGCAGCACGGATCTTTCCCGTTTCAAAATGCTTTTGTAACTGATCGGGTAAAATGACACAAACCGAGAGTGAAACTGTTCCATTGGGCCGACGTTGAATGAGATCCTTTGCATGAGCGAGGCGTGTCGCATGGGCGCGCTCTGCTTCATACTGTTTGCGACGTTCTTCACTGCCATAATACTGCGCAACAGCAAGCGCCGTGGCAATAATGTGCTCACACAACATTCCCCGGTCACGCGAAACCGAACACGGACATTTACCCGTGATAAGCCCACTTTTAGGAATTGTAAAGGTTACGGGCAAAAGTGCCGATGCGCCTGTTTGAACACGTGCAAAACCGGTTGGATACTTAAACTGCACATCGTGTACACACGCATGACGGAGATACGCCTCTGCGCGTGCAAAGAGTTCGGGCCCCGCCCATTTCTTAACTTCTAAGACCGTGGGAGCATGTTCAGCCGCAAAGACCATGGACTCTGGCGATTGGTCAACGGCATGACGTTTTGCCCATTCGAGTGCAACCGCGACAACATGTGGGCAAACGCGCCCCGTGCTCCCTTGAGAACAGGGGCACTTAATATGTTCGGGTGGACCATTGGGGACAATCCGCATACGCACAACAATGCGTGAAGCTCCAAGCTTAACCGTGCCACCGAGAAGTGGGTCTTGCGCTTGTACAGAGAAAACTGCGCCTGACGATTGTAAACGTGAACCTTCCGCTAACGTTGCCGAATCGGCCCAACCCAAAATCATGTCGCGCGTTAACTGAATCATGGCCGTAAGTGTATCAATTCTTGCGCCATCACGCAAGCCTTTTTTAGGTTAAAAAACCTTGACGAAAAGAAGAAAAGAGGGATATAATAATAGACGTTAGACAACGAAATACGAGGAAATCAAATGGATCAATTATCGCCTCCAGCAACAACAGGTATCTTCGCTATCACACGCAAAACGCTACTCGCGGGTTGTGGCATCGCCTTCGTACTCATTGGCCTATTTATGATTTGTCAGGAAAATTGGAAAATATTCCCCTTGTGGTTACGAGCAATCATAGGCCTTCTGCCTTGGTCCGTGACCATGGGGTGGGTGGTTGCAACCCTCCGCAAAAAGGTCTCAAATGAAATTGCAGAATACCAAGGATTTACATGCGTTATTGGTTGGCTTGCAACCCTTCATTTAACCGAACAACTCGTCCTGTCGACAATCCCTGACTACTGGGTGTTCTTTTTCTTCTCGCTTTTGCTTGCCCCCATCCTCCTCGTGCGCCACTCCGATTCTGGCTTTTGGGTGTGGGTCTTCTATTCAGCAATTTCCCAACTCTCCGAGACCTTCCTCGTACACTCTACAATGTCTTGGACGATTTCAATCCTTTGGAATCTCCTCCCCCTGGGAGTCGGGTTTGTCTATTTCCTTCGTTCGCGGCAAAACAAAGGCTGGCAAGCCTACCTCCGAACAATGCTCTACGCTGGCGGAATTGCGCTCTATTGTTCAACCGCATGCCCGATAAACTTCCTCACGCTTCAACCACCCTCAGTAACCAACACCACGGCCAATCTCGCCTTTACCGCCATGGTGACGCCGCTTCTTGTAGGTGCTTACCTTGAACGCCAAGGAACATTCTTCCAACGCCACCTTACCATAATGGGCGTGGGAGCATTGTTAATAATTTTGCAAGCCTTCTCCATCCTTGCGATTGAAGATAGCGGACATAATGGATTAAAGCTTGAATACATCCTCTTGCCCACCCTTCTAATTGTTGCGACCCTTCGTTGGACGTGGCACTCCGTTGGCAAACTGCTCCCCTTTATTCCGGTGCTCTACATCATCGGCTATACACTACCCGGACTCTATGTGTGGACGCCGCTTGCTGTTGGTGCCTTCTTCGTGGTTGAGAGCATCCATGTGCGAGACCGACTGTTCACCAACCTTGCAATGGTCTATGCCGTGCTTGCCACCGCCTGCAATACTTACTTCTACTTTGGCAACTTTACACTTACCCTTGGGGGGCTTGCAATGATTCTCTGCGGAGCCATTCTCCTTGGCGTCAACTGCTACTTTAATCAACTCACATGCTACTTTAAGCGACTCACAAAGGAGGCTAACAATGACTAACACCTTCAAACGTCTCCTTTCGTCAAAGGTCCTTATCATCCTTACCCTTCTCTTCCAAATAACCGTTGTTGTCTCCTTCCTTAGTCGCTACATCAACGTTGAAATCAATGGCACACAAAAGGTCATTCCAGTCGTTGCCCGTGAGAGTTATCGCTGCCTCCTGCTTGAACCTTTTATTTCACGCGCTGCCTATAATTACCCCGCAATCTTTGGCACACGTCAATGGTCTCATTGGTATACGTATCCATTAGCGGAAGACGTCTATTATGGCTTCTTTGAATTTGAAGAAACAGGTCTAACACCCCTTAATACGACAGGTGACAACTATTTTAGAAAAGGCTTCCCCGCAGAATTGTTGATTAAAACAGACGGTCAAAATGTTATTATCCAAGACCTCCTTATCGCAAATCAACCCCTGAACGAGTTTATCAAAGCACACATGTTAAAGAAAGGTGAAACCCCATGAAAGTTCTTCTTGTAAATGGTTCCCCCCATACAGAAGGTTGCACATATACCGCACTTAAGGTCGTCGCAGACACCCTCAATGCAGAAGGCATCGAAACGACCATCTTCCAACTTGGCATCGACCCCATTGCCCCCTGTCGTCATTGCTGCAGCTGCGGTAAACTCGGCCAGTGTGTCGTTGATGATAAAGTCAATGAATTCCTTGCCATTGCACCTGAATATGATGGCTACATCTTTGGCTCACCCGTACACTACGCATCCGCGGGCGGTGGCATCAGCGCCTTCCTTGATCGCGTCTTCTTTGCAGACTCCGTTGGCCGTAAAGGCATCTTTGCGTTGAAACCTGGTGCCGCAGTCGTCAGTGCACGCCGCGCAGGAACAACCGCCGCCCTCGATCAACTCAACAAATACTTCCTCATCTCCCAAATGACCATCGTCGGCTCACGCTATTGGAACATGGTTCACGGCATGAAACCCGAACACGTCCTCAAAGACGAAGAAGGCCTCCAAATCATGCGCGTCCTCGGTCGCAATATGGCCTACCAATTAAAATGTATTGAAGCAGCAAAAGCCGCGGGTGTACCCCTCCCCGAAAAAGAAAAACCCATCGCAACCAACTTCATTAAGTAAACATTAGATAAAAAACAAAAAAGCACGAGGCAAACACCTCGTGCTTTTCTATTCTATAATCGTGCGTTGATTACAACATCCAAGGTTCAAACACCTCACGTGCAAGCGGCGCAACCGTTATCTCATAACGCTCCGTTGGTGAGATAACGCGCACAACAATATCCGTCAACACACCTTTATCACCATAATTGGCAATAATCCGCGCGGCAAGCTCAAGGTCCGCAGGCGAAATCGACGCAATAACAGCTGCCGTAGGCCCTGGAATATTGACAGTATGAAGAATCGTCTTCCCTTGATCGACAAGCCCCTTGAGACGTCGATTATCCTCGCGATTACGACCAACAATAATACGCCCGCCCTCAGGCAAACGAAATTGACGTGGATACTTCATCAATTCAACATCCGCCACCGCAGGAATCCCCTCAGTATGATCAAAAAGATCCTTGAGCTTACGGCAAAAACCCTTTTCCGTTAACAAACACCCCCCCGCAGGAGAAGGATACTCCGTAATATTAAACCGCTTAACAAGCTCCATCTGAGGTTGACGATTACGCCCCTGAATCGCACACAACCGCGAACGATCCACCCGACCATCTTGCTCAGGAATCGTCGCCTCAAGCAACTGCGCAGAAAGCGGACGAAGCAAATATCCCTCAAGCCCAGATGCTGCAGCCACCGTCTCAAGACTCCGACGATTCTGTGACATCGGTCGTTGATTAAGCACCTCACCCGTTGAAACAAAATCATACCCATGCTCACGCATAAAGACACCCGCAGCAGCAATCATATTTGCATGACAATCAATACACGGATTCATCGCTCCGCCAAACCCATGCGGAGGATTACGAACCAACTTTAAAATCGTCTCAGTGAAATCAAGCACATGCAACTTAATTCCCAAATGCTGCGCCGCCTTAATCGCCGCCTTAGGAGAAAAAAACGGACTCGAGAAAACAAGCCCCTCCATCTCAATCCCCTGATCGCGGAGCACGCAAACGGCTAACATCGAGTCGAGCCCACCAGAAAAAAGCGAAATCCCTCGAACACGTTTTGCTGTCGATGAAACCGATGCGCCAACATGACAATCTTCTTGCATAAATAAAACTTCTTTCATAACACTGTTCTTAATCCCCGCTATTATACCATAAAGTCACAACAAATTTCAGGACAATTTAGGACATACAAACACATAAGAAAAGTTCAAACAATCGCAAACAACCAACGTATTGTAGAAAATAAAGATTTGAGTTCAGAGTTCAGAAATTTGAGATTCTCCTGCCATTACACCAAAGACGAACCATACCCAATTCGGGGACGCACCCCCAAGCCCCCGATCGCGTTAGCTTTCGTTAAAAAGCTTGGGGCGCACACATCTGCCCGCGCAGATGCAAAATCCTATCGGGCAAGGCTCGCGTGATGAGCACGCTCACTGCACGTTCGTGCACCCGATGGCTTTTGACGCCCCACGCCTGGCAGGGCCTCGGGAATCGGCGGGATTTAATGATTACCGCTCAATCGCCGCTAGGCTTTTTTACGTTAGCTTGCAATCAATTGCAGCTTAAATATCACCGCGAGGTTGACGAGAGCTAAAGTCAAATATGCAGGCTGCCCTTTTCCCGCAAGACTCCGTCAGACGGAGACCGTCAAAACATGGAGAAAAGGCGTTAGCCTTTGGTGAGACGCTTATCGGCTCACCCTTGTCGCGCATGTTTTGCATCCGCGCGGGCGGATGTGTGCGGTCAACGACCTTTAACGGGAGCTAACGGTTTTGGGGGTTTGGGGGTCCGTCCCCCAAGAACCGCTGCAATTGGGCTGCAATTGCGAAGCGCTTCCCAAAAGCGCATGCCCGGTGGCGCTGCCATGTGGGTGTGGCCCCAGCCACCGCGGGGGAGCAGGGGGCGCGTAGCCCCCTTGCATCACGCATCCGCTTATTCAACAGCGAGTTGCGTTTCGTAACGATAGGTGGCGAGAGTGACATCCTTTGCCGTGGCAAAAGTAAGATACACTTCGTCATTATCTTCAAGCGTTTGATCGGTAGTAAGAAGAATGTTCTTGCCACCATCATTCTTAACGACCGTCATCTTATGAGCAACGCCATTGACAACAATGAAGAAGCCTTCATCAGCCTTGGCAGCATCGAATGTAAAACGCGTACCAGTAACCATCAAACCACCGAGGCTGGAAATCGTATTTTCAACCATCGTCTTGCTATTGATTACTGTCACAATTTCAGGCATCGTCTTACCATCGATACGACGAACAACAGCTTTCGCAGCAACATCACGAAGCAAAGAACCGGTAGAAGCTTTAACAACAATTTTGTTGTTTTCACCCTCACCGTAGGACTCTTCTTCATTTTCAAACGTACCGCGAATTTGTGGACGTAAACGGAAGAGCGAACCAACGTTCACCGCGTAACCCTTTGCGACTTGGCGCGCAACCACATCGGCAAAGTGTGTTAAGATGCCGGTGATTTCGAAGGTTTTGTACTTCGAGCCTTCTTCCACCATCTTGTCTGCCACATCCTGCAAGGAAAGAACCGGTGCTGTCACGCGTGCCGAATAAATGTCCTTGCCCGCAATCTTTGATGCCGCAGCATTCTTTTCAACAGAGTATTGAATTGCTGCTGTCGTGCCATTCGTGGTATTTAATTGCGTAATTGCCATAATTTGTTTCTCCTATTTTTCGTTTTGTGCATGCTCTTGAACGGCTTTTTGGGTTTTCACAATCTCTTGTAAAACCATGGGCTCGCTTAAGAGCAATGCTTTGTAGTAATCATATTCCTCACCATCAATCACCTGTTGAGCGTGCAACTCGTCGAGGCGTTCAATTGCGAGGGTCACACTTCCCTGATGGAAAGCGTTAATAAGCAGAGTCCCGACAGCAATCTGCCACTCGGCAGGACTGTCAATCGCACATCCTGATGCGATCAGTGAAGCGACTCCTAAAGCTCCACTTAATACATAAGCATGTCTTTTCATCAGCATCCCTCTTTCTGTATTGTCTCTTTTTTCGTTTGGGAAAGATGTGCATCGAAAGACTGCTTCTTTGCTTCGGAAGCTTTCGCTTCCTCGCGGCCCGCTCGTTACACTCGCTTTTGGTTCGCTCCGCTGCGCTGCGCTTGTCGTGCGGTCGCTAACGCTCCCTTTTCGTTACTCGTTTGATTGTAGCGGCTCGGTCGCTGATGCTCCCTCGGGGGCTCACTTCGTTTGGTGGCTGGGGTTTCGCATTTTTTTGCGATTTTTTCAAACCGCACCTAAACGCGCTTTAAACCGCTCCTAAATGCCCTCTAAACAGCCTCTAAATGCGCTTGTCGGTAAATGCCGAATGCCCAATTAACCTTAACATTTCCCAAACTGCCCAATTTTCCCGGATGCCCCGCGTCCCGTTGTCCCTTCCGTCCTTTTGTCCCTTCCCGAGCGTATGGGAGTGGCCCCGCGTTATCCCGAACGAAGTGAGCCGTGGTTAATTGGTAATTGGCCTATATGCGCCCGAGAGCGTTAGCGATTGGGACACATTCACATCATGTCTCTCCACTATATGGATAAAAAAGGGGGTTTAGTGTAACTTTTTTTGAGGGGTAGAATGGATAAACCATTGTAAAAAGAACGAGAAAAAATTTTTAAAATTTTTAAAAAGTTACACTTGATTAGCATCATCTAACTCGACTTTTTACCCATTTCCCTCTTCTTCATCCTCTTCTTCGGGTTCATCGAATTCTTCCTCCTCGTCGTAGTCATACCACGGTGGGGGTGAAAATTTCCACTTTTCGTATTCCATTTCTAAGTAAGCGAGTTCTTGTTGGGTTTGAATCTTTCAGTTTCCTTTCGTTTCTAGGTTTTTGTTACGGAGATTAAGGCATTTTTGATAAAGCGTTGGGTTTGTTGTTTTGCGAATGGAGAGGCAAACATGATTAAAGTCAGAAATGCTGTGCATAGTTTTGATCCTTTCAAAAGCGGGTTAGTAGAGGGAAACGGTGGTTCCTGTAACAAATCGCGGGAGGCTTTTGGCGCGGCTGAGGGTGTCGTTGTAGGCGCGGTCGTCGAGCCAGATGTGGGGACGGCGGAGTTTGTTGGTGTCGCCTTCCTTCTCGCGCATGTCTT
>JAZLBT010000031.1:0-65029 GCA_045613865.1 Candidatus Spyradenecus sp.
ATACAACAAGGAACTCGTAGCATGAAAATATTCAACCTTTTTCCCCGTACCCCCCGCGATTTAACTTGCAATTCACACACCAAATCCACCCCCAAAACACAACCCATTCAACAACAATACTGACGTACATATTTTCTACGAGAATCCCCCTCTACGCACGCTTGCAACCACACCCCCAATATGCTACAATGACCCCACATCAACATCGTAATTGAGGTCTCCTTATGCGCTCCATCTTTAGCCTTCTCCTTCTCACCCTCCTAAACACCCTCCTCTCCGCTCGCACCATCACCCCTGCAGAAGCCACCCTCGCGGCCAATCAATGGCTACGCGCGAATCCACATCTCCTCCAAGCTTCTGGCGAACCCACTTATACTGCAATCCAAACGCCTCAAGGAGAAACCCTTCTCCATAAGCTTCACTACCCTTCTGGTGAAGCGCTTTTCATTGCTGCCGACTCACGTCTCCCACCTGTTCTTGCTGCACTTCCTCGCGGACGCATCAGCCCCACCCACCCCATGCTTAGCCACCTCAAGGCAGACATTGAAGCTCGCCTCGCCCTCGCCACTCCCGATACCAACGACCACCCTGCTTGGGACGCCCTTCACGTCCGTCACCACCTCTCTCCCACGCCCCACCCTCTCATCGTTTTCAACACCCGCTGGCAAGAAGAGCTCGACCACTGGAACCAAGAGAGCTTTAATCGCTATGGCAAATGGGAAGAAGGCACTCTCTACAACCGCTACACGCCCAACAACTACATGGTCGGTTGCGTCGCTATTGCCGGAAGCGCAATCCAACAATTCTATGCCTTTCCTAAAAAACAAGGCCCCTACACCAACGACTTCTGCGCTGTCTACGACAACAACCTTCAGCCCCAATTCCTGCCCCTCCAAACACGACCCGGCACTTACAATTGGGACATCCTACCAAAAACATGGCAAAAAAAACAATCCCTCACCGAAGAACAATGCGAACTCCTCGCACGCATTGCTGCAAATAGCGGTGTTATCACCGGCACCCACTACGCCTCAACCGCCTCTGGAGGTAGCACCTACTTCCTTATGGAAGGCCTCCGACGCGGCGCTGGCTATGCCACAGGCATGGAATACTGCCCAACACCAACAACTGAAATGAACCACTTCCTCTCCCAACTTCTCTACGCACAACTCCGCTGTGGCGCACCCTGCGTCCTTGACCTTGGTGGTAAAGCTGGCAACCATGCCGTTGTCGCCGTTGGCTATGGCGAAGATCACCTCAACACCCCCTATACGCGACTCTTCTTCGGATGGGGTGGCAGTGGCGATGTTTGGTATGCACTCCCCACACGCGGTACCTTCCACTCCATCCTTGGCGTTGGCACTCTCCTCTCCACCCATGGAGCAAACATCCCAATCTATGGCCAACTCCTTCTACCCGACAACACCCCTGCCAAAAATACCCCTCTTAAAATCGCAGATCAAACCATCACAACTGATGAAAGTGGCTACTTTGCAACACGCATCCCACCTATGACAACAGTTACAATTCAAGCCGGCACAAACACAACCACCCTCACCCTCGATGCCGACCTCCTCCAACGTGCAGGAACAGAACCCTGGGCGATTCCAAATCCCAAGGCCGTTTCAACCGATGCACTCCTCAATGCCCTCCCTCAACCCATCACCCTTAAACTCCAATAAAACATCTCTCAACCCTCATTCGTGCTCATTCCCTTGTTTAAAAAGTTAGAAACAAGAGAATAAAAAGGCCTCAACCTGCTTAAACAGCTATAAAATTTTATTCTCATCGCACAAACTACTGATTTTAGAACAAATTGAGACAACCCTACCAAAAGCTCAATCACATTCAAAAACAATCCCTATTGTTTTCAAATTGAAACCGTATTGTTTTGAACTTCAAACCCTATTGTTTTGCGTCTCAAACCCTATTGATTTGAAACTCAAAACAATAGGGTTTGAAAACAGAGATTTATTGACATTTTACAACAGCTTATAAACAGAAATAAATCGGCCGAACAATTAACATATCGCAACAAAAAAAGGCCACCTTTTGAGTGACCTTTTTTTCGTTCAAAGACAAACGACCATTAGAATTGAGCAGGGATCGTCATCTCATCATCAAAGCTCGGCTCTTCAAAAGTCGGCTCTTCGAAATTATAACGCTGCTGCATCTGCTTCATCTGAGCCTCCTGCATTGCCTGAGCTTCAGCCTGCATCTTCTTGAGTTGAGCAGGTGTGAGAGAAGCGGTGACGAGCACCTTTGCATCAGCAGCAGTGATAGAAATATTCTTTACGAAATCAGTAATCGTAGGAATCTCTACGCCAGCAGCCGCCATCGGAAGCATCATTGCACCCATTGCACGGAAGCCAACAACAGCTTCTTCAACCTTCTTTGCAGCATCAGCCGTTGTAGTATCAACGTCAATTGAGAGCTTGAGCGACTCCAAATTCACCGTAGCCGTTGCGCAAAGCGCTGTCACATCAGCGAGAATTGCTGCTTGAGGATTTGCCGTAATACCCGACTGTGTAGCAAGCGTGTTGATATCCTTCACGCAAATCGTCATTGCGAAATCTGCATCAGCAATAGGCGTAAACGCACGATCAATGAACGCATCCGCACCCAACGTTTCAATCGCAGCAAACGAGGTAGCCTTCGGCGAACCGAAGAATTGGATACCAGTGCCGAGCTGCTTCATGCCAACCTTACCATTGCCACCATCAGCAATCGTCCATTCGCCCTCTTCAGAAATAATCTCATTGGCATTAGGGACTTCAGCCTTAAGAAGGTTAACCAACGCAGGATAATCCACCGTACCCGTGTTCAAGCAAGCGCCGAACTCCATCTCTGTTTCAGCCTTAGCAAGATCCTTGAGCGTCATACCAAATGCCATAACAGCTTCGCCCTGAAGGGGAACCTTCTGATCATACTTAATGCCCAACGCATCAATCACCTTGATTGCAACAGGTGGGAATACCATCTTAATAAGTTCTGCCGTCTGAGCTGGATCAATAGTCGGATCACCCCATACAGCATTCATCGCTTCTACATTTGCATTCGCCTTCTGATAAGCGACAACAGCGATATTTGCATCCTTGGGCATCGTAGCGCGAGCCTGTTCAAGCATCGTCTGAGGCTTCTCTTCAGAACAACCCATAAAAAGCGTAGCAAGCGCAACACTAGCAAAAAAAGACATCTTCTTCATTTGTTTTCCTTTCAATATAAAAAACGTTTCTTATTATAACATAAATTCGTATAAATTCTATAAAAATTTGGAAATACATAATTCAACTTTAAAACGAACGATTCATTGCTATAGACCAAAATTACAAACAAATCGATAAATGTATGGGTATAAGTTGAAGCATTGTGGCCAATCTCTTTTACTCCCAAAATAGGACTATAAACAACAATACACCACCTACGTCTCAAACGATATAGATTTGACTATGATTGAGACCATAAAAATATTTTGTCCCATAATATGAAGAAAGGAAAATTTCTGAAGACATATACTGTACAGGTATGATATAATGACTTGAGTAAAGGTTTTTAAAATGCTCAAGGTTTGTTTACTATTTGCATTCATATTTTTCCATTTTGGAGTTTGGGCAACACCCAATGCTCCGGGGGAGTCGCATTTTCGTTTGGGGCCATTTTTTGAGGTGCGTTCGTCGCAAGGAAGCCTTTCTCGTTTGGCGCTTCGGCCGTTCTTTGCGTGGGAGGCGGATGGAACGCATCAAACGCATGATAAAGATTTTGATTTCTTATGGCCTCTCTCGCATACTTCGTGGCGGAAGGAGGCGTTTCAGTCTCGCGTTCTTCTTGCTTTTTGGAGGAACGAACATGGCGATGGCATTGAAGCTGACGACTATATGTTTACGGTGCCACCTCTTTGGGTTAATGGTCGTGATGCAGGTAAGAATTATTTTGGTGCATTTCCTCTTTATGGTCGATTGCCAAGGTTTATTCTCTTAAAGGATGTGCAGTGGGCGGCGTTTCCATTATGGTTTTCTTATCGCACGGATAGTCATCAAGGTGTGCGTCGTGATTATTTTGTTTGGCCATTTTTCTCACTAAAGCATGACAAAGATAAGACGCGTTGGGCGTTGTGGCCTTTGTATGGGACGAAGAAGGAAAAGGGATATCAGGCACGTTTTATTTTGTGGCCATTTTGGAATGATGTTACTTATACAGCTCCAAATCATACAGGATCTGGGCATATGCTTTGGCCTCTTTATAGTCGGGTCAACACAAATACGGAGCAATCATTTGGACTTTTGCCGCCATTTTTTAATGTCTCGACAACAACAAGGGGAGCATTTCGTTTACATGCGCCGTGGCCATTTTTTGAGCGTTATTCTGATCCAAAGGAAAGTACATGGAAGTTGTGGCGTTTCTGGGGGATGACGCATCGTGGATCTCGGAGTTATTGGTGGTTCTTGCATCCTATCGTGAAACATGCAGAGCAATCTACGGAGAATCAACTTGTTTATCGAACGAGTGTTTGGCCGTTTTATACAAATGAGAAGACGATGGTTTATAAGGAGGATGGAACGCTTATTGAGGAGTCGTCTTACTTCCGTATTTGGCCATTTTATTCTTCTTCGCATGATGGACATACGGGGATGCGCCGTGTTCGTGTCTCGGAGTTATTACCTTTGCGTGATTTTCCTCAAATTGAACGAAATCTCGCTCCGTTTTGGACATTTTATACGGCAACGCAAAAACCTGGAGAGAAAGAGGTTTTACACGAGCTTTTCTGGGGATTAATTTGGTGGCATACCGAAGGTGATGTTGAGGATGGTACATCATCAAAGTAAGGATGTAACTATGATTTTTACACGTGAACCTTGTGATTCGATTTTACAGACTTTTTTCGCTGCTTTTGGGCGAACGTTAAAGATTATTATTATTGCGTTATTTTCACTCCCGCGAATTCTCTTTCATCGTGATACGCGGGCGGATTTTTCGCATCAAATGTATACGATTGGCATCGGGACATTACCTGTAGCAACAATTGTTGCACTCTTTACAGGAATGATTCTCACATTGCAACTTGGTATTGCATTTCGTCAGTTGTCGCAGGAGTTAATGGTTGCAACGACGCTTTCGTATGCGATGCTTCGCGAAATGGGGCCGTTTATGATGGGGATCATCTTGGGGGCATGTATCGGCTCATCAATGGCAGCACAATTGGGGACGATGAAGATTAATGAGGAGATTACAGCACTTGAGATGATGGGTATTCATCCTGTCCGTTATCTTGTGACCTCACGAATGTGGGCTATGGTCATCATGGCGCCATTAATTTCTTTTTACACGTGTATTTTAGCGTTCTTGGGTGGTGCACTTGTTGGTTTTACGCAGCTTAATATTCCATTTATGCAGTTTATTGTTGAAATTCTTGAAGCCGCAGAGCTTAAGGATTTATGGGTTGGACTTATAAAGGCGACGCTCTTTGGTATTCTCATTTGTGGGATTTCATGTAGTGTAGGTTTCTCCACTGCGAATGGTGCTTCGGGCGTTGGTGCTTCAACGCGTCGAGCTGTAATTTATGCATTTTTGTCAATCTTGATTGGTGGTTATTTTGTGACGAGGTGCTGTTATGTCCTCTAATGAAAATCCTCAAGAAGTCCTTACGTTCGAAAACGTTTCAAAATGTTTCAATGATCACGCTGTTATTCAAGCGCAAACATTTAGCGTTTTGAAAGGGGAGATTTTTGTTATCATTGGCCCTTCTGGCACGGGTAAAAGTGTTACGCTTAAGCTCGCCTCTGGACAACTCCAGCCAACAGATGGAAAGATTAGCCTTTTAGGACACGCTCTTGCAGAAATTTCTCCACAACAGTTAGAGACGATTCGTAAACAGATCGGATATCTTTTTCAGAGTGGCGCATTGCTCGGTTGGAAAACTCTTCGCGAGAATGTTGCCCTACCCTTACAAGCACGCGGTAAACTTTCCTCTAAAGTAATTGATGAGCGTGTAACGCAAGCACTTACGGACGTGGGGTTGAGTGATGCGGGCGATCGTTATCCCGCAGAAGTTTCTGGCGGAATGGTAAAACGTGCAGCATTTGCACGTGCGATTGTTGAGAATCCGCAGCTTCTTTTCTTTGACGAACCAACATCAGGGTTAGATCCTGTAATGTCAAGAACGATTGATGATCTTATTGTTCAGATTAATCGGCAATATGGTGCTGCGTGCGTAGTGGTAACACACGATCTTGTTGGAGCGCTTCGTTACGCGCATCGAATTGCATTTCTTAAAGACGGAAAGTTTGTCGAAATCTCAACTCCACAAGCAATTTTAACATCAACACATCCCGAAATCCAAGCTTTTCTTTCTGCTCAGGCAATGGAGGTAAACCATGGCAAATAAACCCAAAGGATTCATTCAAGAAGTGCTTACAGGCTTCTTTGTTCTTGCAGTTATTGTTTTACTCGCATTTTTTACAATTATTATTAGTGGCGTCGATTTGATTTATGGTCGTCAATCTCGCTTATACACTGTTTCTTTTGAAAATGTTGGAGCATTGAAATTACAAGATCCCGTTCTCGTGCGAGGAATGAAAGTTGGCAATGTGCAAAACATGGTACTTGGAGAGGATGCTGTACTTGTAACATTTCGTATCAAATCGCAAGTTGAACTCAAAGAAGATTACGCAATCACTGTTTCACAAACAACGCTTCTTGGAGGTTCTTGCCTTGAGATAACGACTGGAAAGACGGGAGAAGTAATCCCCGAGAATACCCTTCTTGTTGGAACGCATCCAACGAACTTGGTGGCCGATCTCGGAGAACTCGTTAGCGATTTAAGAAATTCCTTTGATGGTGACGACTTGCGTGTTACACTACAAAATGCTCGTGCAGCATCTCAGGATATTGCACTTATCTCTTCTCGCGTTCGTAAGGGAGAAGGTCTTGTTGGCGAATTGCTCGCACAGGATTCAACCCTTGCAAATGATATTCGTATAACGGTATCGAATATTCGAAACGTCACCGATGACTTACGCGAAGGGAAAGGGCTTCTCGGGAAAATTATTGTTGAAGGTGAAGACACCTATGCAGAAATTAAATCGATCGTCTCATCAATTCGTGGAATCACCGATGATATTCGCGAAGGTAAGGGACTTATAGGTCACATTTTGAAGGAAGGCGATCCTTTACAAGAAGACTTGCAAGTAAGTCTTGCCAATATTCGCACACTCACGACACGTCTTACTGATCCAAACTCAGAATTAGGCCGTCTCTTCGCAGGTGATACAACATTAATTAAAGACCTAGAGATAACAGCAAAGAATTTACGTGATATCACGCAGAAGATTTCTTCTGGGGAGGGTACAATTGGTCGTCTCGTATGTGATGATGGTATCGCTGTTGAACTTGAGGCCGCAATTAAAGACGTGCGACAAATCATTGATAACATGCGCGACACTGCTCCGATTACAACCTTTACTTCTATCTTCTTTGGTGGATTCTAATTCTTCAATAAATGTAAAAAAATGCCGTTTGCACAAGCAAGCGGCATTTTTTTAGTTACAGTTTAAAGCGAGAGTTTGTCAATGTCACTCTTTGTTAACTCTCTAAATTCGCCCACCTTTAATTTCCCCAAGGTTAAACGACCAATCGCAACACGCTTTAATCGCAAAACTTCAAGTCCTGCTTGGTCACACATTTGACGAATTTGACGATGGCGTCCCTCTTTTAAAATGAAACGAAGTTTTGTTTCTTCAAGAGGCTCTACATCAACAGGACGAATACGGTAGCCTTCAATCACAAGAGGTGAACGCAAAAGACGTAATTGTTGTGCAGTTGGGATTGTATCTACCTCAACCTCATATGTCTTGCGATGATCATAACGGGGATGGGTTAAACGATGAATAAGCGCTCCATCATTTGAAATAAGAAGAAGTCCCTCACTCTCCTTGTCAAGACGCCCAACAGGTACTAAACGATACGGCAATCGACGAAACGCCTCCAACACACTTCTTGCACCTTGTCCATCCGTTGAAGAAACCTCTCCAACAGGCTTATGATAAATGTATGTGTGATGTTCTTCTGCCGCGATTTGAATCGTTTTTCCATTCAAGGCAATTTTGTCAGTTGGCAAAATTCGTTCTCCTGGCGTTGTAACGACAGCACCATTTACCGTCACTTGTCCAGATTCTATAAGCGCGGCCGCTCCTCGACGTGACGCAACACCACGTTGCGCAAGGAAATTTTGTAAACGTATTGCTTCTTCACTCATTTTAGACCTTGTCTCTTAAGTGCTTCACGTAAAGCTTTAAATCCCGCATCAATACGTTCCTCTCGAATCGAACGCGTAGGCATTTCTTCCGTCCAAAGATTAAGTTGGATTGCCTTTACATTTCGTGGGATATCCCATGTAGGTAAACGTTCAAGACTCTTGAGTTGGTCTAGATAACAATAGGAATAAGGACACGCGATGTCTTGTTGTCGCGGAGAGACTTCGTCATGCCAACAAGTTAAAGAAACATCCGAGATGTCCACACCCGTTAATGCTAGTTCATCCCAAGCAATAACTTCAATTCCCCGTTTGCAAACCAATGCGAGGAGATTTTCGTAAAATGCTCGTTGAACCTCTGGCTGTTGACACATCGGGCATTCCTCCCACGCAAAGGTCGGCACCTCATCACATCCAATATGAATTGGACTTCCTGGAAAGATTTCTGCAAGTTCCCCAATAATTGTATCGCAAAATTTCAGGGTTTCAGATTTTCCTACGCATAAGACGTCTTTACCCAAAAACCATGCACGAGGATCTTGATTCGTAGGGCAGGCTAACGTGGGATAGGCAAACATCAGTGCTGCAGAATGCCCAGGCACATCAACCTCAGGAATAATTTGAATACCATACGACTGCGCAGTTTGATTAAAAGATTTTAAAGCTTCCGCTGTATAAAATCCCCCATAACGTTTCATGCCAAGCATATGATGCGTGTCTGTCCAAAATTCTGTCGCACGCCAATTCCATGGTAAATGCGTCTTATCAACGCGCCATGCACCTTTCTCTGTCGCTAAAGGATATGCCGCACTCTCCAATCGCCATCCTGGGCCATCCGTTAGGTGTAAGTGTAATACGGTAAATCCCTCTGCTTTCATTTTTGGAAGCAGCGCTAATAATTCATCCATCTCCCAATAATGCCGCGAGACATCAATCAATAAACGTTTTTCAATTGAAGGCGCTTCTGATGAACATGCAAGAGAGGAGAAAAAGAAGAACGATAGGGTCATGAAGCACCCTACCGTTTTAATAACTTTAAAAAAAGTATTCATCACAAATCTTCACCTAAACCATAACGCTCGTAGATATAATCAATATCTTTATCGCCACGCCCAGAAAGACAAGCAATAATCGAACCATGTGGATGTTGTTTTGCATACTCAATTGCATACGCTACGGCATGTGCACTTTCAATCGCAGGAATGATTCCTTCCATACGCGACAATTCAAAGAAAGCCTTAATTGTTGCCTTATCATCCACAGGTACATACTTCACACGGCCAGCGTCATGCAACATCGCATGTTCTGGGCCCACCGACTGATAGTCGAGCCCTGATGCACAAGAATAAACAGGCATCGGCGAACCATCGTCATTTTGCAAAGTATAGCTATAAAAACCATGGAGATAGCCAGGTTTACCATAGGCAACTGTTGCAGCGTGATCTCCTGGATTGGAACCGCGACCTAAAGGTTCTACACCATAAAGTGCAACCTCTTCGTCTTCTAAAAATCCAGCAAACATACCAATTGAATTTGAACCACCACCCACACACGCCGTTACCGCATCTGGCAATTCACCTGTCATCTCAATGAACTGTTCACGGGTTTCAATGCCAATAATCTTTTGGAAATCACGTACCATCATTGGGAATGGATGAGGCCCCACAACCGATCCAATGCAATACATCGTATTATCTGGATCCTTTAAATATGCTTCAAATGCCGCGTCGACAGCTTCTTTCAACGTCTTCTGCCCATGCGTAACAGGGATAACATTCGCCCCAAGAATCTTCATACGCAAGACATTGGGGTGTTGCTTTTCAATATCGACTTCACCCATGTAAATATCACACGGCAAACCGAAATAAGCTGCAGCAGTTGCCATAGCGACACCATGCTGACCCGCACCTGTCTCTGCAATCACACGCTTCTTACCCATGTATTTCGCAAGCATCACCTCGCCCATACAGTGATTTAATTTGTGTGCTCCAGAGTGATTTAAATCCTCACGCTTTAAATAAATACGCCCACCAAATTTGTCACTCAAATTACGACAATAATAAACAGGCGTTGGACGTCCTTGGAAATGCTTACGAATACGGCGTAACTCCGCCACAAAATCAAACGTATTACCAATGCGGAAATATGCCTCTGCAATTTTCTGCATTTCTACCTTTAAATTCTCCGGAACAAATGCTCCACCATAAGGACCAAAAAAACCATTTTCGTCAGGATAACGTTTAAAATACTGTTTCATAAAATTCTCGCCACATTACGCTTATAATCCACCTTTTGAAAAGCACCAACATGTGCCTTCACCTTATTACATTAGAACTCCATCGCCATCGTTGCATTTTCATTTTATATTTCCTTTAGAAATGCCCTTCTCTGACGAAGGAGTCTTTACTTTGTACGTGCGGCAAATTCTTTAGCTAATGCAAAATAGGCTTGTGCGCCCTTTGACAATGGATCATAGATAACCACAGGCTGACCAAACGAAGGCGCTTCAGAAATACGGATATTACGTGGAATCACCGTCTTATATACGAGCTTGCCAAAATGCTTTCGCACTTCTTCAACAACATCACCTGAAAGATTAGTGCGACTATCAAACATCGTCATCAAGATACCCTCAATATGAATATCAGGATTAACGCCATTATCATGCAAACGTTGAACAACTTCTGTAATGACCTTAAGACCTTCCATTGCATAGTATTCACATTGCATCGCCACAACAACACCATTTGCAGCTGCCAACGATGATGTCATTAGAATACCAAGCGAGGGAGGACAATCAATAAGAATATAATCAAAGACATCTGCCGTTAAGACAGGTTTTAAAAGCTCACGAACAACCTTCAAATGATCTTCTTGACGGGCAATTTCTAGCTCTGCACCCGACAAGTCTAATTCCGAAGGAATAATATTTACATTCTCGATTGGCGTACCTTGAATAATATCACCAATAAAAGCTTGACCCGTTAATGCTGCATAAAGACTTGTTCCTGGTGTAGGTTGAATTCCCAAACCACTTGTGGCATTTGCCTGAGGATCCAAATCAATAACCAGCACTGTTTTCTTCATTTTGGCAAGTGCTGCAGCAAGATTTACTACGGTCGTGGTCTTTCCCACGCCCCCCTTTTGATTCGCAACTGCGATGACCTTCGTCTCTTTTTTCATAATACTTAATAGTATAGCACAAACCCCTTATTTTTGCGATCATTTTTTCCACTTTAACAAATTAAATTCCCACAAACTAGACACCTTAAATAACAATAAACACTTCTAGGACACCAATCATAAAAAAACGCGACATGCAGCATCTCTCGCTGCAATGTCGCGCCTATCATACCATCAAGAACGAATTACTTCGTATACTTGATAGCAGTACCCGTAACAACGGTGGTCACCTTGTTGATGATACCGAGGAGGTTGTTGTGAACAACGTCAACTTCAAGGTTGATGATGTCATCAGCACCAGTGCCGCTGAGAGCTGCCTTCTTAAGGGATGCGTAGGAAGCATCACCCTGAGAAACCAAGCCGAGGAAGTTCGTGGTGGTAGCCTGTGCAGCGACCTGCTTCACAACGGTGTAAGAACGGCCTTCTGCGCGATCCTGAACGAGGGTTGCAGCCTTCATTTCAGAGAAGAGAGCGCCGGGAGGGCAAGAAGGAATGCCGTTGGAAACGCAATAACCAGAAGAGCAACCGGTGAGGGTAGCACCAAGAACTGCGAGAGCAGCAATGAGGGTAACTTTTTTCATAGTGTTTAACTTCTTTCTTTTGTTGTTATCCACATAACGTAGATAAAGGATAGATATACAAGTACACACACGTGTAACTGTAAATGTCGATAAAGTTCATACGATCCAAATGGTTATCACATCCCCATCTCGACATCTTGCCATCATTATAACATACTTTTTTTCGAAATAAAACAACAAAATATCATATTCATAAAAAAATTACTTCTTACATTTCATTATAAAACAGGAGACGAGCGCAGCCCATCTCCTGTTTTAATTAAAGATGTTGGCATTCGTTTACTTCGCAGCACACATCTTATTTTGACGAGCGTAATTGAAAAGACCTCCTGCCGCAATCACAGGCGCAACAGCATCCGCGGCAGAGAGATTAAAGACCGTACCATCACTTATACGTGTCAATGTACCCGTTGCCAAATCAAGCGTCGCCTCGTCACCCGTCTTAAATGCATCAGTCAAACAAATAGGCGTTTCCAAGGGGAAAACTTCACCCGTTGCAACCGCATTACGGAAATAAATACGAGCGTAGCTCTCTGCCACAACAGCCTTACATCCCGCTGCACCAATTGCAATCGGAGCATGTTCACGCGAAGATCCGCACCCAAAGTTCTTACCGGCAATAATAATTGCATAGGGTGTTGTACCGTCTTCATTCGACGAGAAAACTGGATAACTATCCGGTAAACCAGCAAGTGCGTGCGAACCTAATTTCTTATATTCCTCAGGAATTGTTGGAACAAGATTCAAATACATCGTGGGGATAATCAAATCTGTATCGATGTTATCTCCCAAAACATAAACCTTCCCTGTCACCTTAAAGGTCGAGACTGGACCTTCCGCACGCGAAGGAATTTCCTTCTCTGGAGAACCTTCAATCATTGTGGGATAGGCATGTGGAGCTTCAGGTAAATCAATCCCAAGCACCGCCCAAGGCGACTCAACATGCCCCGCAATCGCCGTTGCCGCAGCTGTTGCAGGAGATGCCAAATAGATTTGAGATTCCTTTGACCCCATACGACCAATAAAGTTACGATTCGTCGTCGAAACAACAACTTCCTTCCCCTTCGTACGAGCATATGTATCAACAGGACCACCCAAGCATGCGCCACATGAAGGACGTGCAATCGGTTCACACCCTGCATTAACAAAAATTTGCTCAAGCGTTTCCCCATCAATCTTCATCGTCGTCAACGCATGCATCACCTCACACGTTGCAGGCACAAGACACGTACGAATTGCGACCTTCTTACCCTTGAGCACTTTTGCTGCCCATAAGAAATCCTCAATCTTACCACCCGTGCAAGAACCAATATAAACTTGATCTACCTTCACCTCACGGCATGCCGATGCAGGCGCATAATTACCCGGTAAATGTGGCTTAGCGACACACGGAACAAACGTTGATACATCATACGTGTACGTTGCAAAAACTTGTGCATCAGGATCGCCTTCAATAATTTCAACATCCTGCTCACCCGAACGTTCACGCACATATGCTAACGTCTTCTCATCTGGTGGTACAATACCCGACTTTGCACCAGCTTCAATCGCCATGTTACAAATCGTCATGCGCTCTTCAATACTCATCGCAGTGATAGCCTCACCGCAGAATTCCATTGCACAATATGTTGCACCATCCACACCAATATCACCAATAATACGCAAAATCACATCTTTTGCTGTAACAAAAGGAGGTAACTTGCCATTAAGCACAAAACGCAACGTCTGTGGCACCTTAACAAGCAACTTGCCAGTGCCCATCACAAAGCCTGCATCTGTATTTCCAATGCCCGTTGCAAACGCACCCAATGCACCATGCGTACATGTGTGTGAATCCGTGCCAAAGATTACCTGTCCCGGCTTCACATGCCCCTTCTCAGGCAAACCTACGTGACAAACGCCCACATAAGACGGCGTACCAGGATCATAAAAGTAAGGAAGCCCCTGCTCCTTTACAAACTGACGATCAATATCAATATTACGATGTGCCTTCTCATCCTTTGTGTGAATATAATGATCAGGCATAATCACAATACCTTCCTTCGAGAACACCTTTGCATCCTCACCAAACTCACGATGAAAAACACCAATCGTCCCCGGTCCACACACATCATGCGTTAACAAAATATCTGCCTTAACCCATACCGATTCACCTGGCACTACACGCTCTTTACCTGCTGCACGCGCCAAAATCTTTTCCGTAATCGTCATCATTATCTATTACTCCACTTAATCATACATCTCATTTAAAAGAGGCCCCGCAACCGCGGAGCCCTCTCACATATTAGCTACGCTTCGCGTGTACGCGCTGCATACACGTATCAATATCCTCAAAACCGATATCCGCTGCGTAAACATCCTTATAGAAATTAAAGGCACGATCAATTTCACCACGTTCTTCTGCAATTTGACCCAACGTGTAAATCACATGCTTCTTCAAATCATCCATCACTTGCAACTGACTTGCTGCAGCCTCAAGCTGCATCACAGCCATATCTGCCTGTCCCTTCTGCTTAAACGAACATGCGAGATAATAAAGTGCCCACAAACGATGCTTCGGACTCTTCTGCGCAAGCTGGAACTGCTGAACCGCATCATCATACGCCTCATACGTATAATACATAACGCCCAACTCATAACGTAAGCCAAGATCATTCGGATAATTCTCAACACGACGAACCAAATCATCGAATGCAAACTGCGCTTGCTCCGTCTCCATCTCCTCAGCCTCGTCCTCCTTACCCTCGGCACGAAGCTGCTCAATCTTAAGATCATACGACTTAATCTTCGTATCCGACCAGTTACGATCAAGTTCAGGGTCAGACGGGTTTACCTTACGAGCGGCATCAAACGTCTCAAGAGCCTCATCAAAACGCTTGTTCTGGATATAAATACGCGCCAACGCACGATAATAGTTAATATTCTTTGGTTCAACAGCAATCTTTGCCTTCGCATCACGAATTGCAATCTCAGCATCATCGCCAACCACCTGCGACTTACTCTCACGATCCAACTTCGCCGCAAGCTCTTTATCACGAATCAATGCTTGGAAGCCACCCTTCTTGCCAGCATTCTCTTCCCAACCGCCAGCCGTCATCGTATTCTTCGCCATCGCATCCTTAAGCTTGCGATGCATATTCAAATCACTCGGATTTGCTGCAGAAGCCTTACGATAACACTCCACCGCACGATCATATACCTCATTCGCGACATACACATCACCAAGACGTTCCATAATCGCACGATCATTTGGACACGCCTCTGCAAGCGTCTCCATCGCAGAAAGTTGCGCCTCAGGATAACCCGCTCGCTGCGCAATACCGAAATAAAACTCATTCAACGATGGTGAAAGTGGATTTACATCCAAAATTTCTTCAGCTGCATTCAATGCCTCATCAAGCTTATTCTGCTTAATCAAAGCATTCACCTTCGACATCTTCATTTGTGCGCCCATCTCAGCCATCTTCAAGCCAAGACCACCCTTCTTCGCCGCACGGAAAACACGCAAACGAATTTCATGAAAATGATGACGAATATCCTTCTCATGCGGCGCCAACGACAACGCTTGACGATCCAACGTCAACGCAATCTCAAGACTCCCACGCTCCGCCGCCTTTACAGCCTTATCATAAATTTGCAAAGCTTTCATCTTACGCTGTAAATCGGAAATTGATTCTGCCATGAGTCTACTCCTTCAAAAAAAATAACAACCCCCAAGCACTTTGGGGGCACCCAAAATCTATGCATAATATACCATATAAATAAACTTATATCAAGCACTTTTAAAGCACACCTCATCCCCTACTCAACAACGACCGCAATGACAAAATAATATATTAAATAAAGAATAACTTATAAAAACACTACAATAAAATCAACTACCCACAAGAAACTTCCCACTTTCAAACTCAAACCTTATCTATTTAAACCTCAAATAATACCAATTTAATCATCAAATAGATTGTGTTTAAAACGAGATATCATAAATATCTATGCACTTAATTTTTTCAACATCTCTTCAAAAATATTTAATTCTTACTCCAATAAGTTTAACACATTATCTAACTCTTATTTTAGACTTTATAAATCTGACGCCACGAGAGAATATTTAAGCAAGCTTCTAGAGAAGAAGCATAACAAAATTTAATCCCTACATGGGGTAAATTATGTTGAATACAAAGGCCAAGCCGATGATGCCCATCATCCAACGAATCAATATGACGTTTTACTCGATGTAACATCACCGTTAAAGGATAACGATCATCAAAACCATCTTTCAATTGTTCAGAAAGGCGCTGATAAGCAACTAAAGGCGAATCTACATCAACCTTCAAACGATGCAAGCTATAGGCATTTTCTGCAGTTCGAACACATCGTTCTAGTCTAGCCTCCCGTAAAAAATTAGGGTTTACATGATAAACTTCAGTTCCAAACCGCTTATTTCGTTTCCGAAAATACTTAAATAGACTTAAAAATGCACTCAGATTCACGTCTACAGGAAAATAAATACGTACATTTACTATCTCGCTTCGAGACATCTCTAATAATTGTTCTCGCCCACAAAGAAGGGTATCCTTTACACCACGTTTGCGATTTCCTAACAAAACCGAGATTTCTCCCTTTTTAGAAAATTTAATCGGAGCTTCTTCCAATTGTAAGCAGTCTGTTGCGTAAAATGGATACAAATGAGAAGAGGGAACAATTGTAAAACGCATACGGTCTCCTCAATAACGATTACATACTCGACGTTTTTCTAACAAATCAACACTCTTGCCAATTACTCGAGCAGGATTACCTGCTACAATTGAGCCAGCGGGAACATCTCGCGTCACCACAGCTCCTGCACCAATAACACAATCATCCCCAATTGTTACCCCTGGAAGTACAATAGAACGCCAACCAACAAAACAACGATCTCCAATACGTACTGGTGCAAATTTTGTAGGAATTGAATGAGCCAATCCCAACGATGCGTCATGTGCAAGAATTGAGCATCCCGTAAGAACACACTTACTTCCAATCGCGATGTCACATCCTTTAACCTTATCCACAAAGGCCGTAGAATAAACCATTGTACCCTCACCCACACGAATACCGCGACGACGTAACAATTCTGCTTCGATTAAAGGATTAGGAACACCTTTAAGTTTTAACCAATAACGCACAAAACATTTTTTTAACGAGCGCATACCGCAAGAACTCCTTTTTCTAAATGTATTTTTTGCTGTTCAATCGTGTATTTTTCCTCATATAACGATTTTGCTCCTTGAGAGAAGGCTTGCCACTGAAAGGGTGTTTCTATCATTTGTACCATTGCGTTTGTTAATGCATCAATATCCTCAATTGGAATAATTAATCCACACTTGTTACCTTCTACGACCTCGCACATACCAGGACAAGCACTCACAATAACTGGAGTCGCCGCAGATAGACTTTCCAATAAAGAAACCCCCAATGCCTCACTACGTGATGGCATACAAAGCACATCTATTCGATTAAAAAAATCCTCTTTCTCCCCTACCCATCCACAAAAATTAACCTGCTCACCAATATTCAATTCTACAACACGTTGTTGATACATTTCCTTAAGTACTCCTTCTCCCGCCATTTCCACCCTAAACACAATCCCTAAAGATTTTAACTTAGCGCATGCCTCAAGTAAAATATCGCCTCCTTTAACAGAATGAAATCTACCTAAAAAACCAAATGTAAACGGCGAATGAAAAGCTTTTTCGTCCCTTTTTACAAACAAATTTTTCACCGCATTTGGACAATAAAATACCTTTGATGGGGAAATACCAAAATCATTGATTAAACTATCCTGTAATACATGCGTGATTGCAAAACAACCATCTAAATATTTAAAACGTTTATTTCTTGTATTATGAGTTGTAGCCATCAATTTAGGGAATGGACGCACAAACAAACGTACCCATTTTGCAATCCCAAACTTAATTGCACGATTACCATGCATACACACAACATTTGGTTGATAACGCTTTAAGATACGAATCCATGTAATCCAAGCCCTCACGCTCCACCAATTATTTCCCATTGTGAGCACTTCAATACCCGACTCACGCAACTGAGAGATATAAGGTGATTTTGGATGACATACTGCAATTGATTGGTAACCAAGTTCATGAAAATTAATCGCATGTTGCACAAAGACACTTTCTAGCCCTCCATTGCCACAGCCAAGCATCATATTCAAAATCACACGACCATCTTTCATAGAACAATCCTTTCTTGTAGGCACACAGACCAATACACGTTAATTATATCACAATTATTTTAGGGATTATATAATAAATTACACAACACCACAATTATTTCATTTCCTAAAAAATAAACAAGAAGAGAAAATCAAACACACAATACACTCCTACCTTACCAAAAAAGTCTCTACAAATAGATTTTCTCTAACACATCTACAACGGCAAAGGATGAAATCTATTATTAATCCTCTCTTGTAGGCAGGTTTTTTTATAAAAATTATTTATTTGCAGTGGTGTCATGAGGTTTGGTATTATACCTCAACGTTATTTAACTTTCTTATGAAGGAGTACGAGATGCGTGTTTTAATGATTGGCGCTGGTGGTGTTGGTAGTGTTGTGGCACATAAGCTCACGCAAGTACCAGAGGTGTTTACCGATATTCTTCTCGCTTCGCGCACAAAAGCGCGTGTTGATGCGCTCGCGGCTGAGTTGCCCTACCCTGTTGAAACAGCTCAGATTGACGCTGATGATGTCGAGGCTTTAACAGCATTAATCAACGCATTTAAGCCCGATTTAGTCATGAATATTGCATTGCCTTATCAAGATTTGCATATCATGGATGCGTGTCTTGCTGCAGGGTGCGATTATCTCGATACGGCAAATTACGAACCCCTTGATACTGCAAAGTTTGAATATAAGTGGCAATGGGCATATCATGAACGTTTCAAGGAGGCAGGCTTAATGGCGCTCTTGGGATCAGGTTTTGATCCGGGCGTGTCTTCTGTCTTCTGTACGTATATCCAAAAACATTATATTCCTGACATCCGTGAGATTGATATTATTGATTGTAACGCGGGTAGCAATGGCCATCCATTCGCGACCAATTTCAATCCAGAAATTAATATTCGTGAAGTTTCTGCAAAGGGACGTTATTGGAAGAAAGGTGAAGGATTTGTTGAAACCGAGCCTCTCTCGGTGAAGGAACCCTTTACAATGCCCGAAGGTCTTGGTACGTTAAATACGTACCTTATGTACCACGAGGAATTGGAATCGCTTGCGAAGTTTATGCCAAATTTGGAACGTGCACGTTTTTGGATGAGTTTCTCGGACAATTATTTAAAGCATCTTGAAGTTTTAAAGAATGTTGGAATGACACGTATTGATCCTGTAAAGTTCCAAGGCCAAGAGATTGTACCAATTCAATTCCTCAAAGCATTGCTGCCTGATCCTGCAACATTAGGTCCTGTAACAAAGGGCAAAACGTGCATCGGTTGCCAAGTGCGCGGGTTTGATGCAGAAGGAAAGCCAAAAACGGTTTACATTTATAACATTTGCGATCATGAAGCGTGTTACAAGGAAGTGAAGTCTCAAGCGATTAGCTACACCACTGGTGTGCCTGCTATGATTGGCGCAAAGATGATGCTCACTAACAAGTGGCGTGGCGAAGGTGTCTTCAACATGGAGCAGTTTGACCCCGATCCATTTATGGAAGATTTGAACGCTTATGGCCTTCCATGGAAGGTGATTGAGGGCGAAGTATTTAGCCATCCTTAAGGATTTCAACGTGACGGATAATGTGAACGATAGTTTACGAATTCAAAGCGAAAAAAACGCCATTCGCAAGATAATGCGTGAGCGTCGAGCCGAGATTTCACTGCGCGAACGGCAACGCGCAGGACAGATTGCAACAGACATGCTCTTCTCTGACCGGGCGCTCTATTTCTTCTCGCGATTTCGTATGTTTGCCTCGTATATAAGCATGGACGAAGAATTTTCAACAGAGGAAATTCATTATCATGTGCTTGCGAATTCTCCGTATCTTTATGTACCGCGATATTCGGAAATGAGGCAAGCCTATCAGTGGGCATTATTATCTCACGGTACAATGCTAGAGCCAGGACCTTTTCGAATTCCACAACCTCCGCATCAAGCTGTGGCAATGTCGACAAGTGATGTTGATGTTGTTTTTGTTCCTGGCTTATGCTTTGATGTCCGTGGAGGTCGCATTGGTTATGGCAAAGGTATTTACGATCGTTTGCTTCGTCAACTACGACCAACAACATTAAAAGTTGCTCTTGCTTTTAATTGCCAAGTACAGCGAGAGTCTCTGCCTATTGAACCACATGATGTCATGATGGATTACATTGTCACGGAAGAGTCTTGGATTGATTGCCGCCGTGCGCGACAAGTCCGAAGGAGTTAATAAGATGTCATTTAATGTTGCCATTATTGGTGCAGGACATGCTGGTGTTGAAGCAGCATTCGCACTTGCAAAATGTGGATACTCGGTTGACTTGTGGTCAAACGAGGCTGTATTACCATATTTTCGTCCACGATTGATTGCTGTTGCCTTCGGTCAAGCTGAAGTAAACGCGATTGCAATTAAGCCACAGACAATGTACGAAGCGGCGGGGATTCATCTTTGTTATGAACCTGTTACATCGCTTTCTACCACATCAAAGAGCGTTAATGGAAAAACATATGATGGCTTAGTTCTAACACAAGGGGCAAAGCCGTTTGTTCCTCCTTTTAAAGGTGATTTATCAACGCTACACACGTTATGGACGCGTGAGGATGCGCTCGACATTCGCCAAAAAATCGCGCCAGGAAAACGTCTCACGGTAATTGGTGGCGGTGTTTTAGGAATTGAAGCTGCATTGCGTGCAACAAAGGCTGGTCTTCAAGTCACATTAATTGAAGGTGCGCCATCGCTGATGAATGGTTTACTCGGCGAGTATGGTGCACAAGCACTCTCATATGCGTTAAAACAAAAGAATATTGATGTTTACTGCGGATGCGCAATTGATACGATTAAGCAAACCGACGTAACACTTCACGATGGCACCACCATTACACATGACCTTTTGCTATGCGCAACGGGTGCTCGCCCGAATTTACAATTAACGCAAGAACTTCCCTCGCAAACAGGCTTGTCTACAGATACGTATTTACAAGTTGCACCTTTCGTTTTTGCTGCGGGCGATGTTGCACAACCCATTGGAACGCTCTCCACATGCGCGGTCGGACGCGCACAACGCATGGCTCAATGTGCAGCAAAAAATCTTTGCGCAGCGCTTCAACAAGAGACATTAACTCCATGGAGTAGTCCACGTTTACCGATTGCAATGAAGGTTGACGATGTAGAATTCCACCTCATAGGAAATGTTTCTCCAACGGCATCCAATCGCGAAGTCCGCATGGATGATGGCACTCGTGAAGGCATTTGCCAAACCTTGCTCTATCGTGATGATATTTGTGTGGGCATTCGGTCGATTGGAACGCGTGAGAATGTCACTCAATGGGAAAAAACATTACAATGACAGTAGACTCAAACCGTTTTCGTCTTCAATTTCTAGGCACAGGCACCTCTACTGGTGTGCCACTCATTGGTTGTCAATGTCACGTCTGTACAAGTAAAGACTCGAAGGATAAACGTTTTCGTACGAGCGCCTATTTCACATTAGGTGACAAACATTTAATTGTTGATACTGGGCCCGATTTTCGTATGCAATGCCTACAGTGGCAAGTTCCTAGAGTTGACGCGGTTTACATTACGCATCTTCATGCAGATCATATGTTTGGATTTGACGATGTAAGACGTTATAATACACTTCAAAATAATGAAGTCATTCAATGTTTTAGCGGCCCTGAGACTATTGAAGGCATGCGTCGCGTATTTCCTTATATAGATGATAAACACAATGCTACGAGTGGTCTTTACCGTCCGTGCATTGCGTTTCGTCCGATAACAGATAGCACTCAATTTTACGATGCAAAATTAACCCCTCTCCCTGTTATCCATGGCAAAGCAGAAACACAAGGTTTGCGCATTGATGCGTATAACAAATCAGTTGCCTATATTCCCGACGTACACGAGATTCCAGAAACAACATTTCCACTTCTAGAAGGTCTTGATCTTTTAGTACTCAACCTACTTCGCGAACGACCTCACCCCACACACTTAACACTTGAACGTGCGCTTGCTTACGCCGAACGTATTGGAGCGAAACAAACGTATTTCACACACATCTCACACGATTTAACACACGAAGAACTTTCTACGCGCTTAAAGCCAAACCAAGCCATTGCCTATGATGGGCTTGTGGTTGAACTTTAACAGCACACTTAAAAATTATTAAAAGCGCCAAAGGAAATCCTTTGACGCTTTTTTATAATTAATTTTGATTCATTAATTATTTATCCGCTTCGAAACGAACAGTAGCGGCATAAGCATGTGCGTCAAGCCCTTCAAGCTGACCAAATGTTTCGATAGCTTCACGTGTTTCAGCAAGATCGGCCTTTGAAAATTCAACAAAAGACGAGCGGCGACGGAATGTTTCCGCTGTTAACCCGCTAAACATACGTGCTGCGCCACCCGTTGGGAGAACATGACTTGGCCCTGCGACAAAGTCACCTGCGCTTTCAGGCGTCCAATATCCAACAAAGACCGCGCCTGCACAGTTAATCAAAGGTAACACTGACTCAGCATCAGCAACTTGCAACTCAAGATGCTCTGCAGCAAAACGATTGCAAAGTTCCACACCATCTGTCTTCAAATCTGGCACAACAGCGAAAAGCATACCGCCATTTTGCATCATGCGTTCAATAATTTCCTTACGGTTACGCACTGCGGTTTGACGAAGCACAGCAGCCTTGACCTCTTCAGCAAAGGCTTGCGAATCGGTGACAAGAAGGCTCTTTTCATGGCCACTTCCATGTTCCGCTTGCGACAAAAGGTCTGCTGCAATCCATTCTGCCTTACCGGCTTGATCTGCGAGCACGCAAATTTCTGAAGGGCCTGCGACCTGGTCAATTGCAACAGCACCATAAACTTGACGCTTTGCCGCAGTTACAAATGCGTTACCAGGGCCTGCAATCAATTGCACAGGCTTAATTCCTGCACCATAAGCCATCATACCAATCGATTGAATACCACCCACGCGGTAGATTTCTGTCGCACCAGCAACACGCAAAGCATAAAGCAATGGTGCAGAAACCGTCAAACCTCCACGGCTCGGTGTACAAGCAACAATCTCCTTAACGCCAGCGGCTTTTGCAAGCACCACCGTCATGATTGAAGTTGAAGCAAGTGGCGCAGTACCACCAGGAATATACATTCCCACGCGATCCATCGGATGATAGCGTTCACCTAAACGTCCACCTTGCGGTGTGGGCATTGTCCAATCCGGACGAAGCCCCGCTTTTGCAAATGCTTCAACGCGTTCTGCGGCCTGATGAATCGCACGTTTAACCGTTTCACTACATGCCGCTTCAGCGGCATCAAGTTCGGCCTCTGTCACACGAATTGTCTCAGGAGTAAGCGTCGCATTATCAAATGTTTGACACGCTTCCAAAACAGCCGTTAACCCACGTGCACGAATATCTGCCAAACATGCTGCGGCAGCAGCTTCAGCGCGTTCATCAAATGCAGGACGTTGCAAAAAGGCTTCCACTTCAGCAGTCGGTGCTGAAGTGGACCAAGGGAAGATTTTAATCATCGATTCCATTTTTCAACTCTTAAAAATTATTCGTCTTTTTCCGTTGCTCCAGCCGCTTTACGTTCCTTATATGCAGCGATGGCTTCATCTTGCTTCTTGATTTGCTTAAGCATGACCTCTTCTGCACCTGCAACTGGATCGTAGATAAAGTGTACTGGGATGGGACGATTATATTCAAGCATTTCTGAAAGCTTCAACATAATCATTTCGCTCATCTTTTCTTTCATAGCAACGTCCATATCGGCCTTTGCTGCTTTTTTGCGAGCCTTCTTGTCATCGCGCGAAGAATACCCGCGTGTGAATTCACCTTTAGCGGCTTTCTTTGCGTTCTTAATTTCTTCAGCTCGAGCTGCCATAGCAGCATCAACACGACGCTTTTGCTTGGCATACCATTCATTTGCAGCATCTTCAGAGGAGAAGGTCTTACTCTTAAACGAACGCTCCCAGATGAAGGTTTTTGTTGGGAATTTAGGGAACGTCTTATCGCCACTCTTAACAGCAGCAGCGTAGGTCTTATCCCACTCACGCTTCACCTCATTAAAGGCCTTCTTAAAGAAGCGCTTCTCTTCAGAAATTTCAGCTTTAAGCGCTTGGACTTCTTCTGTCGTCATGATGAAGACAGCTTCCGTCTTGTGCATATCAAACAACTGAATGCCGTAACGGACCTGTGCATGCGCAACGAGCGTTATAACGACCGAGCAAAGAGTTAAAAGTTTCTTCATTACTTACGATCTCCCATAAGGCGAACAATGCTAATGAACAAGTTTACAACGTCGAGGTAAAGCTCTAATGCCAAAATTAATCCCCAACGATTTACCGTCGCCGTATCCATCATACCACGCTCTTGAGCCTCTGCGAGAAGACGCACCTTTTGTGCATCATACGCAGACAAGCCAACAAAAAGCCCCACGCAAACTAACGAGAGAAGATAGCTCAATCCCGATGACTGCATGAAAATGTTAACAAGCGAAGCAATCACTACGCCAATCAATGCCATAATGCAAATGCCACCAATACGCGAAAGATCAATCTTTGTCGTTGTACCAATCAATGCCATTACAGCAAACGTTCCAGCGGTGATAAAGAAGGCTGATGTAATACTTTCAGGGGTATACATCGCCAAGATGATCGACAATGTCGCACCGCTAAAAACGGCATATAAGGTGAACAATGTCGCAATAGCAGGCAAGGGAAATTTACGTACGCCCATACGCATTGCTAAAACGAGCGCAATTTCAACGAAAAAGCAACCGTAAAACATCCCCGTGCTCAATGCACCCAAAAGATGATTTGCGACATACCATGCCACACCACCGGAAATTGCAAGTGCAAGCGCCATCCAACCATAGACAAAGTTATAAACACGATTCACAGATGCGCTTGAGCGCTCTGCCAACATATCTGGATTTTGTGTATTTGAATACATCTCATGTCTCCTTTATTTAAATGTTAAGATTGCCCACCATTATACCATAAATATATGTTCTCGTCTATCGTTACAAAAAACTTTTTCTTTGCGCACACTTGTTTTGTATTGTATTTAGCGAAAAGATGTGAGAGAATATATTTGGAAGGAGGCGCTTATGCTCCATTACGTAAAAGGTTTTATTCTTGGCATTCTTTGTTCAGCAACGCAACTATGGGCAGCAGAACCAACAACCATTATTATCCATCCTCTTTGCACTCCGACAAACACCTGGAATCAAACAGGTGCATTAAATGCAAATGTTGACCTTGAAATGGGTTATCCATGCGGCTGTGACCCTCTCGCTTGGGGGCAAGTCATCGTTTATCATGCGCTTGCGCACCAAACGCCAAATGCACAATGGCAACCTACTCCACACACCTTCGAAGTCGATTTATTCCACCCCAATGGGCACCTCTTACGCCGTGAAAAACGAACCACCTCTGCTCAACCATACGACTGGAAAAGCCTTTGCGAACAAGGTAAAGATGTCAGTCGCTTTATGTATGACCTCGGCACTCTCGCTCGAACAGCCTATCGTCCAGGATTGGCAAGTGGCACCTTTCATCGTTCCTACGCAGAGACCTATTTTGGCTATAAGAGTCGAGGCTGGTGTTACACCTTCCCCATCTCATACAAAAATGGTGTAATGGAAACCCAAGCTGGATGGTCAGAGATGATCCTTCAACAAGTCCGCGCATCACTCCATGCGCATGCTCCCATGATTGTCAGTTTAATCAATGAACAAGGTGGACACGCTGTAATTTGCGATGGTTATGGCTATGCCGAAGATGGCACACTCCTCTTTCATCTCCATTATGGCTGGGGCAAAGGCTCTGGCTATTGGCAACCGGCTTCATGGTGGTCACAACAAGGAGGAAAAGATCGTTTCCAAACCGTCACGATTAACGTCCATCCTCAACCTCTTGGATGTGTGCTCGCAGGACGGATAACCAAAGATGGAAATGCACTTGCAAATACCCTTGTAGAACTCTCTAATGGAGACAAATATACAACTGATGACACAGGTAGTTATTGTTTTACAGGACTCACCGAAAACACCCCCTATACACTAACGGTTTATCCCCCTCAACAAGCCGCTTTTACAACCTCTTTAAAAACAGGAAAATTCGTTGATGATGAGGAGCGTCAAAAAGCGCAAGACGCATGGGAAAATACCCACGGAAAAGACGATGCCTATCGCGTGCCATTAGTAGGTGGAAATGTCATTATTGATGTTTCACTCCCTTAACAAAAACATAAAATTACACACAGAAAATTAATTTTTAAGCATTAATTTTACGCGTTAAAAACTTGTTCATACACCTCTTTTTTCAAACGTGCCGTAAATGAATTTCAAACGCACCCTGTTTGAACGTCAAACGCGCCCTGTTTGAAAGGCAAACACGCCCTGTTTGAAAAGCAAACCAGTGCGGTTTCATTTCTTCAATACTTTGTACTATATTCGCCGTGTCGTAACTTATTCATTTACAATAACTTATCCTGAATATTTTATGGCTGGCAATTTTAGGCTTAAAATCAGTACAATTTGTACTATCCGTGCAAAATTTAAACAGTACAATTTTTTGGGGGCCAACACTTTTAAGGGGAAATTTCCGCTCGGGAAGAAATCTTAAACAGTACAATTTTTGGCCGGGAACCTTTTAGACTCGCTTAGAAAATTCTAGAAAATAGTACGAAGCCCTGAAGAAATGAAATCATAGGGTTTTGAAGATTCAGAAGGCTACAATTCTCGTGTGAATTGACTGCTATCGTCAGAGGAAAACGTCCTATCTGCTTCCACACTCCTCCGATTCACCCCGACGATTCAAACACGAAACAGCAGAAACCCCACTTCGCCCCTTAAACATCGCACCCTTTGCGCGGTCCTTTAGTCCTACAGTACAGGCAAACACACCCAGCGCCTCCTCACGTGTACAATACAATATTTCCATATGTTGTTTGAAAAAGTAAGTGAACTGATAATCCCGTTCCACCTGCCCACTTACTTTTTCAATCAACGCATGCATTTTAGCAGGTGTGCGAATTCCAATAAGGGTTGTTTCAATCGAAAAATTGTGATACATTGTGTGGCGTATGAGACGACTCCTTTTAATTGTATCCCTTATTGGACTTTTTACCGAAGCATTCGCATCATTGATGGATGAGGGAATTGGGGCAGATGTTTGTTGCTGTTGCAAAAAAACTACGGACGGCAAAGATTGCCGTCCGTAGTTAGGTGAAGAATGGTGGAGGTGGTGTAACTTGACTGCAAAATTTTCTCTCAAAGATTTTTACGCTCAAGCAATAGAAAAGTTCGTTGTCGCAATACCTGATATGATAGAGAGTCACAGAATTACGAAAAAAGTCTCAGGAAATCAAAAATCGTTAAAATGCAATGCAGAGGACTTTCCCGGTCAATTTTCTGAAATTTGCATCATTCCGGTAATTATGCTGCTTGTGACCATATAACTGCATATCCCAATAAAATCCAAACTACTGTACAAGGAGTTTGCTATCATGTGGAAAGTTCCCGGCTCAAAAGCGCAGATACTCAAATATGGTATGACGCATCTGCAAAACAAACAAAAAAGCAGATAAAAAAGAGAGTGACGGGAGAAATCTTTTTGCCATTTTACATTCATCAGATTGTATTTCTCTTGAACAAGGTTATATTATATGAGGAACATTTAAAAACATAGGCACTTTTGCAACCCGGAACTTGAACAAGGTTATATTATGACATGAGGAACATTATGAAAGAAAAATCAACCATCGAAAAACAGTTTAATCTTGTCGCATCAGAATATGATTCTGGACGCAGAAAGTTTATTCCATGTTTTGATGATTATTATGAAAAAACAACGGCGTTTGCTGTATCGTTCATCGGAACACCTCATCGTATTCTTGATTTGGGTAGTGGAACAGGTTTGCTCGCGATGTATTACTTCCGCCATTTTCATAATGCTGAATATATCCTTGCAGATATGGCTGAAGAGATGCTCAATGTTGCAAGAAAAAGATTTGAGGATGTTCCCAATATTGGTTATTCCGTCATGGATTACACCAAAGGACTGCCTGCAGGAAATTTTGATTTGGTAGTTTCCGCATTATCGATTCACCACTTGGAACATGAGCAAAAACAGGAGTTGTTCACCCATCTCAAAGAGAAAATCACACCCGGTGGATGGTTTATCAATTATGATCAGTTCTGCTGTGATTCCCCTGTGATAGACAATATTACAAATCAGTATTGGCGGAACAATCTCTATCGCAGCGGACTTTCAGAAACAGAACTTGCCCGTTGGCAGGAACGCCAGAAACTTGATCGGGAGTGTTCTGTCAATGAAGAAATTGCGATGTTGAAAAAAAGCGGTTTCAAAAATATCGAGTGCATCTATCTCTGCGGAAAATTTGCGGTAATTGCGGCACAAGTTTAAGTATCAAAGTTTTTTGTAAAGGCATAGGGAGAATCTGAAAAAACAAGCAACGGAGAAGATAAGGACAAGGACTTGGCAAATTAAAAGACGGAGCAGGAGTGGCGAAAAACCAACTTTTGCACCGTCTATTTGATACACCAAGTCCTTGGAATATCAATTTTTGTAAATCGTTGATAATAAGCAATAATACTCCAAGGACTTGCGTCCTTGCGTTTCAGAGACTTTTGCCGAAAAAGTGGTGCAAAATCAAGACACTAGACAATTGTCTTCAGACTGGAAGCGTCGATTCTTACAAAGTTATAAAAAATTTTATGGAGATGATTTAAACATTCAGCGTTGGAATGATGTTAAGGATAAGTATATTGTCCCATAACATCCCATTTCCCTACCTTATATTTTCATTTCTTCAATACTTTGTACTATATTTGCCGTGCCATAACTTATTCATTTACAATAACTTATCTTGAATATTTTATGATGGGCAATTTTAGGCTTAAAATCAGTACAATTTGTACTATCCGTGCAAAATTTAAACAGTACAATTTTTGATGGGGCAAATTATTTTAAGGGGAAAATGACAAGCGGGAAGAAATCTCAAATAGTACAATTTTTGGCCGGGGACTTTTTAGACCTGTTTAGAAAATTCTAGAAAATAGTACGAAGCTCTGAAGAAGTGAAACAGTGCGGTTTCAAATTTATAACAATACACATTGATCTCTAGGAGGGCTTTCATGCACAAAAGAGAAAGATTAACATCTTCTTTCATCAATGTGTTATGTTATTTTCCATCACCCCTTATATTCGTTTCTTAACGCATATAAAAAAGCGCCTCTTAAAGGCGCTTAGGTGTTAAAAAAGAGCACCCGTTGCAAGTGATAGCGCAACTATTAATATTCCTGATACAACAGCGAACCAAAGTCCCAGCCAGCAACGTGCGCCTGCACTTGCAATGATTTGTTCTGTCGCAAGTATTTGCATCATCCAAATCTCACGATCTTCAATATTCTCAGGCACCTTTTGTTTCTCGAGAATACCATAGCCATCACTATTTACAACAAAAAAGCCCACCCACGAAGTAACGAGAGATAAAATTACAAAAATTATTGCCAAAATAAAATACGGTTTTGCGACAGGACTTAATAATGCTGTAAACAATGCAGCATAACCAAATGCAACGCAAAAAGACCCAGCAGAACGACAATTTTGCCGAGCGGATTGTAATTTTCTGTCAAATATTATTTTTGACGTTGTTTTTTCATTTGTAGATTCCATTGTGGTATTCCTTATGTGTGACTTGCTTCACGCAACATCCGTTGCAATACGTTTTTATTTGCAAAAGCGCAAAAAATTGTTTTAAAGTAATGAGAATTGTCACAATTTGGGATAAGACTAACACATCCCCTCTTGCTAGTCAATTCATATTTCATTGAAACTCTAAAGGTTCTCTTTTTGAGGAGTGATTTATGTGAAACTATTTGCGCGATGCAATATTTAAATGTTTAATTTTTTTAATTGTTTTCTATCTTTTCTAGCGTTCATATGATATAATATGTATATTAATAATTATTAAATCTTAAATTTTCTTAAGGACGTTAGAGATGGATTGCGAAGGACTCGTTTCTCGTTGGTTAATGGATGCTTTTAATACAGTTTTGCCAGGAAGTAATGGTGGCAAGGTGGTCCCCTCAAAAGATAGCCGTTTTGGGGATTGGCAATGTAATGACGCAATGGGGCTTGCAAAGCGTGCAGGCAAGAATCCGCGTGAAGTCGCACAGGCGGTTATTTCCGCACTCCCGTTACCTGAAATGATTGAAAAGGCAGAAGTCGCAGGTCCTGGATTTATTAATATCACCCTTTCGAAGTCTGCAATTGCGACAACGGTTGAAGCGCTTTCAAATGATCCTCATCTTGGTATTCCCCAGACGCACCAAGGAGAGAAGGTTGTTATTGACTACTCTTCTCCCAATGTTGCAAAGCCAATGCATATTGGCCACATTCGCTCAACTGTGATTGGTAACGCGATTGATCGTATTTTACGTGCGCTCGGCTATGAGGTTATCGCAGATAATCATTTGGGTGATTGGGGAACGCAATTTGGTATTCTCATCATGGGTTATCGTCACTTCTTAACGGATGATGAGCGCGCCAATTTAACGGTTGAACTCTTAGAACAAGTTTATGTTAAGAGTTACAACGCAACCAAGGAAAATGAAGGTTGGTTGGATGAATGCCGCCAAGAACTTGTGAAGTTACAAGCGGGCGACGAGGAAAATCTCGCCATTTGGAAGCGCTTTATTGAAATTTCCTTGAAGGAATTCGGTCGTATTTATGATCGTCTTGATGTATCCTTTGATCTTTATCGTGGCGAAAGTTATTATCAGCCGATGTTAGGCCCAACGGTTGAATTGATGAAGGATAAGGGACTT
This sequence comes from Candidatus Spyradenecus sp., assembly GCA_045613865.1. Classification (GTDB taxonomy): domain Bacteria; phylum Verrucomicrobiota; class Kiritimatiellia; order RFP12; family DVOR01; genus Spyradenecus. The sequence continues at coordinate 31,060 of JAZLBT010000031.1, forward strand.
GCAACGCAGAGCGAAGGCGCGTGGATTGTTGACATGAAGGACGAAGGTCTTGAAGTTGCAATCGTTCGTAAGCGCGATGGCGGTTTTAACTATGCCACAACGGATATTGCAACCGTGCGTAATCGTACGGAAGAATTTGATCCTGCACGTATTATCTATGTCACGGACGAACGTCAACAGTTGCACTTCCGTCAGTTCTTCCGTATTTGCGACAAGTTAGGTTTTTGCACGAAGACGCAGTTACAACACGTTTGGTTCGGTTTGATGCGTCTTCCGGATGCAACATTCTCCACGCGTCAAGGAAATGTGATTAAGTTGGAAACGCTTCTTGATGAAGCGGCAGCACGTGCACGCGCAATTGTTGATGAAAGTCACCCTGATTGGGACGAAGCCGAAAAGGCCGCTTTGGCAGAGGCAATTGGTATCGGTGCAATTAAGTATGCCGATTTGTCGCACGATCCAACAACGATGATTGTCTTTACATGGGAACGTGCACTTGCATTGGATGGTAATAGTGGCCCCTACTTACAATACGCCAATGCACGCTTGAATTCGTTACTTGCAAAGTATCGTGATATTGTTGGCAAAGATCCTTTTGAAAATCACATTACACTTTCGACTGATGCAGAAAAGGCGCTCGCACTTTGGCTTTTACAGTATGCAAATACCGTTCAACGTGCAGGCGATCTTTGCAAGCCGAGCATCTTAGCTGATTATCTCTATCAGTTGTGCCAGCTCTACAGCTCTTTCTATCAAAACTCCCCAGTGTTGAAGGATGGCACTGCGCCCGAAGTTCGTGATAGCCGCATTCGCCTTTGCGCTGCAGTTTCCACAGTCTTGCAAGCGGGAATGAAGCTTTTGGGCATTCCAACTCCTGAAAGGCTCTAAGGTATGGATTTCACCTATTTTGGTTCATTCATTGCGCCCGCATTTGATGCGTTTACCGATTCTGATACAATCGGTAAGATTATTGTTCTCATCCAAATTGGCATGAGTGTCGCATCGTGGGCTGAAATGATTAAGCGCATTATGATGCTCAAGCAGACGGAAATTGCTTCGGCTCAATTCATCGATAATTTTGTTCGAGAAGACAATGCGCTTACACTCTATTACAACCGCTATGAATTCTCGGGTACGCCGATGGAGGATATCTATGTGCGTACCTGCGAGCGTTTTGTTGGATTAATTCCTCCAACGCAAATGGCGGCGCTTGCAGCACGCCAGCCGGTGACGTTGTCGCTTTCACGCAAGCGCATGGAGCTTGTTGAATCAACGTGTGCCCACACAACGAATGAAGCTTCCATTGCGTTGAATAAAGGTATGACAAAGTTGGCCAATATTACAAACAGCGCACCGTTACTTGGCTTGTTGGGTACGGTGTGGGGTGTGATGTTGGCGTTCTATGCAATGGCAACGACAGGAAGCGCAAATATTGCAGAATTGGCACCCGGTATCTCGTCTGCACTTTTAACCACGGTTGTAGGTCTCTTGGTTGCGATTCCCTCTACGATTGCTTATAACGTGTTGCAGTCAAAGATCGAAGCACACACCATTCAACTTGAAGGTTTTGCAGAAGAGTTGATGGGTAAGCTCTCCTTGCAGTATCTCGAGGAGTAATGCCGTTATGCTAAGAAAACGTTTTACACGTCGAAAAGCAAAAAAAACGTATAGCGACATTAATATGACGCCTATCCTCGATATGACGTTTTTGTTATTGATTGCATTCATTATCACCTTTCCCGCTCTGCAGAGCGGGATCACGGTGAATCTCCCCAAAGGTACCACTGCACCCTTGCCGATATCTGAAAAGTCTGACCCGCTCGTTATCACAGTGAAAGAGGGACAGTTCTATGTCGGCAAAGAGCCTTATATTGATGAAGCTTTAGAACAGTTAGTAAAAGAAAAGAGTGTTGCAGATCCAGAGCTCCGCGTTCATCTTCGTGCAGATGAATCCCAAATTTATGGACGCGTGATTGATGTGATGAAAATTTTGCAACGTCACAAGATTCAAAAGATCTCTTTTGTTACGGAAAACGATTAACCCTTATGGCAAAGACTCCTACTCGATCCTTAAAGCGTAGCACAACACCCCCTACTCAAATGCAGGGGATTACACTCTCTGATGTTGCCATTCGACGCATCATCGGTGTGATTTGTTTGCTCTTGTGTTTTATTGCAAGTGTTGCGCTCACGACCTATGATTGGCACGATATAGCAGAACTTAATAATCCTGCAAATAATCCTCCTGTAAATGGGATGGGTAAACTTGGAGCATATTTAACATACTATGGTTATGGCATTAGCGGTCTTGCGTATCGCTATTTTGCAATTCCCTTCACTGCGATTCTCGCAATGATGCTCTTACATGGGCGTGTATCCTTTTTCCGCTTGCGTGTGATTTGGACCTTTTCCCTTTACATCACTATCGCATGTATCTTTCAAACCTTTGGAAAAGTGCCCCTCCTTGATACGCTAAATCAACAACCGAATACAGGCGGCGCGCTCGGTGCATGGATTGTTACAGGATTTCTCATCGACAAATTAGGTGTTGTAGGCATTCACATTTTATTGTGGCCACTCGCAATTCTCTTTATTTTCCTCTTCTTTGGTTTTCGCAATAGTGTCTTGTTCATCATGCGCGTTTGCTCGAAGATTGGAAATGCTGTACCTTACGAATCCTCTGAAGATGCAAAAGCGCGTTTTGCACACGAGGAAGAAGAGGAAGAACTCCCTCGTAAGCCTGCTAAACGCAAGCGTGAAAAGGATACCGCTGCACCCGAGGAAAAGGCTGGGGATGGTCTTTTGGCGCGACTCTTCCGTCGTAAGACAGACTCAAACAACAAATCAGAAGACGAGGATGATGTTCGCACACTTTTAAGTCGTAACTCGCAACACCAAAAGAGTGAAACGGAATGGGTTCATCCTCAAGCTGAAGAAGCTTTGGATCCTACCCCCTTATTCACCCAAACATCGCAGAAGCCAAAGCTTATTGCAAAGACAATCCCAACACCGCTTGAAACTGTCTCGCAGCCTAAGCAAGACGCCTCTCAACCGTTTACATTAACCGATGACACTACGCCTATTTTGCGTCCTGTTAATCAAGAGAAGGCTGTTACCGCACCTGTTCCCGCATTACGAGACGAAACAAGCGAGGAAACGGTTTTTGAAGATTATGGTCTTCCATCCACCGATTTGCTTGATCCCATCCCGCCAGCGACAAAAGCTACGGATAATATCCAAGAATCAATTGCAGCCATTGAAGGCGTCTTTAATCAGTTTGGTCTCGAAGGTAAGGTCGTTAATTATATTCGTGGCCCAGTGCTCACACAGTTTGAAATCCGCCCGCGTGAAGGCGTACGTCTCGAGAAATATCGCTCTTATGAGAGTAATCTTTTGATGGCATTGAGTGCGGAACGTATTCGTATCCAAGCGCCAATTCCAGGGCGTGACGTTGTGGGTATTGAAGTTCCCAATAGCATTCGCCAATCTGTCACCTTACGTGAAGTGTTGGAAAGTAATACTTGGCGCAATGCAGAACGTAAGATGGCCCTTCCTTTGGCACTTGGCAAGATGGCGACTGGTGGCGACTTAATTGTTGACCTTGCAGAGTTGCCTCACCTTCTCGTTGCAGGTGGCACTGGCTCCGGTAAGTCGGTCTCTGTCAATGGTATGCTTGTGGGCCTTCTTATGAGTCGTAAGCCTGAACAGCTTCGCCTCTTAATGGTTGACCCCAAGCGCGTTGAATTCACGGCTTATGACAATCTTCCTCACTTGCTTAATCCTGTTGTGGTTGAACCCAAGAAGGTGCTCTTCTCTCTCAGGTGGGCGGTTGTTGAAATGAATCGCCGTTATAAAGAACTCCAGAAGTATGGTGTTCGTAATATTGCAGATTATAACCGCAAAGCGACAAATCCAGTTCCTGGACGTAATAATCCACCCGCACCGTTACCATACATTGTCATCGTTATCGATGAATTGGCCGACCTCATGTTAACCGTTAAGGCTGATATTGAACCGCCAATTACCTCCTTAACACAAAAAGCACGCGCGGCAGGCATTCACTTAATTATTGCAACGCAGCGCCCAACAACCGATATTATCACTGGTACCATTAAGGCAAATATTCCTGGACGTATTGCGTTGCGTGTTGCCCAGGCAAATGACTCTCGCACAATTCTTGATACAACGGGTGCAGAAAATCTTATTGGTAAAGGCGATATGCTCTTAGCACGTGCAGGCTCCACGGTTCGTTCGCAAGCCGCATGGGTTTCGGATGACGAAATTGCACGTGTCTGTGATTTTATTCGCGATCAAGTTGGCCCGGCTTATGACAATGTTTTGGCAAACTCAATTGATAAGATTCGTGAAGAAAAGCCCGCAGATGATATTCGCTCCATCCTTCATGAGTTTGTTCCAGAACCCGAACCGGCGCCAGTAGCTGCTGGTGGATTTGGCGATGATGACGATGATAGTGATGAAGCGCTCTATAAACATGCGTTGGAATATATCCGTCAAACAGGTCGTTTTTCCACTTCGGCCCTTCAACGTCGTTTGCGCATTGGCTACGTAAGAGCCTCTCGTGTTTCAGATATGTTGGAAGAACGTGGTATTATCGGCCCAGCAGGAAAAGCAGGCGGTTCGCGCGAAATCCTTGTTGACCTCAACGCAATGGAACGCGAACAATATGCAGGCACAGACGCAGAAGCTTCTATTATTGATACTCGCACTTCGCAGGATCCCACACCAGACGTTAATACAACCACAAGTGAAACGCCTGCAGAAACTGAACCTCTTGTGCCCGAATCACAATCATTCGATAACACAGATCTTGATTTTGCAGCATTTGATGCTCAACTACTTGACTCTATCAATGTTGTTCACCCAACGGCAGAAAACCGTGATTAAGAAACGGAGATACAACTATGGCATTTGGTGAAATTCTAAAACAAGCACGTTTGGACCATAATTGGACGAGGGAATATATTGCCGAACGTACCCACATGATGACTTCAACCATTGAAGCATTAGAAACAGAGAATTTCAAGAAAATCCCAGCCCCTATCTATGGGCGTGGTTTTATCAAGAATTACTGCTTAGTGCTCGGTATTAATCCTCAGCCTTTAATCGATGAGTATATGTCAGCCGTTGATAAGACATATGTTCGTTCAACGGTTACACGACCTGAGATTCACGACACGCCCTTTAGTCCAGAACCTCCTATTCGAACGGGTCGTCGTACGGTTATGCCACCACCAAAGGAAGATGATTCCGTTAACTATAAATCATCGTATCGTTTGGTGCAGTCCAATACCGAGCGATTAAAGGTGATTCGTCCTGCAGATATGCCTGCAAGTGTTGAGCAACCTCGTATCGCAACATTTGCACACTCTCCGGCACCTGTACCACCCCCACCCCCGAAACCTGCGGTAATGCCCAAGGCTGAAACGCCTGTAACACTTCCAGCGGACGACCTTTTTGTTTATGCAGAAGCCCCCGCAGATGTGGTTCCACCACCGCCCCAGCCAGCACCTCAACCGCAAGAAGCCCCAGTGCCTGAGCCTGTTCGACCACAGCATCGTCTTGTTAAAACTGTAAAACCTCAAGAGCCCACTTCTACGTCTGCGCCTATTGCGACTACGGGTAGCATCTTTGGGCCTCAGCATCCTGTTGAAAAACCCACTCACCCTACTTTGAAGTTAATTCAAAAAATCGGAAGTGACATTAAATCTAAAATTACAGGTATTGGTTCAAAGCCTAAAATCCGCCGTATCAAGAAGGCTCAGGGCGTTCCCCTCATGACACGTAGAAACGTTGTCCAGGGATTAACTGTCTTTGGCATCTTAATGCTCTTGTCTCTTATTTTCTTACTTTTCCGTTGGGTCTTTCAAGAGTCGTCTTCAAATGTCGCTCAACCTCATGAAGCAACATTACCAGCCTTCTCTCCCTCCGTGGTTATAGGTACGCCTGAACCCTATTTCAAGTAAGGGGGCATATGAAACAACACGAAGAGCCTACTTCTCCACAAACGTTTAAAGCGATGGTACAACAAACACTCCCTACATCGTTTCAAACGGCACTTGAAAAAGATGAACCCACACTCCCTTGGTGTCGGGAGTGGGTTCTCTTCTTTGTTGGTATGGTTCTAGTACTTGGATTTGGTGCACTGATTATTCGTCTCTTTTGGACGTCTCCAATATCCAATAGTGCGCCTCCTGTTGAAACAGAATCACATCAAGAGGCCCCCATACAAGAAGATGTACCCCTTGAATCTCCACTCACACCAACGAGTGAATCCAATCAATCAAATGCATAAGGCATAGACAATAGAGAGGAGTAAATATGACAGACAACGTCCCTTCTCCAAATGAAATGAATGATTCAAATCTTCATCATCCTCTCATTGAAAATTCTTCCACTACCACGAATGAGAACACTTCAGCCCCAACTCCCATCGTTGGGCAAACGTTGAGTGAATACAATCAACCAACCCCAACCTTTAAACCGCTCTCGCGGATGCCACTTTACCTTCGCTTTTTCTCTATTCTTCTTGGTTATGGCATTGCAACCATTCTTTTTCTCGTTAAAGCCTCCCCAAGTTTAAACCCAAATACGACGCTTTTTCTTACGACCTCAATTGTCTTCACGTTGCTCATTGCCATGATTGCAATTGTTGATTTACGCCTCTTTGGCGAGCAAGATCGCCCTCATCTATGGCCTCTGAGTCTTGCATTTACAATAGGGTTATTTGCATTTACACTTGCAACCTTTGCTCCAACACAAATAACACAACAACTTCAAGACACTTCTCTCGTTAAAAGTGCAATTGATCCTGTTAGCACAACGATTTCACAGTTTATTGTTAATTCAATAGACAAGATCCTCTCTCTTTACGGACTTATTCTTGTACTCCTTGTTGTGATTTGCATCTTACGCATTCGAAAAGTAAAACTCCAAGCAAATCTCCTTTTTATAACACTTGCAAGTGCAACACTTCTTTCTTCAATTAGTCAATCCTTCAACATCCTCTATTTGTTAGGACTCATGACTTTTACAACAGCCTTTTATCTCCACCTCTCGCCCCTTCGAGGCATTCCTGAAATGAAGGGCATTTTACAACGCCTTGAGCCACTTTACGCAACCCACCCTAAGCTTACTCAGGACGCCCTAAAAGTTGCCCTTCGTCTTTGTGACGGCACTCCGCTTCATCAAAAGCACCTTTGTAAAATTGTCAAGCAAAGCGATCCCAATCAATTAATTACAGCAATGCTCCAACTGGGAATTATTACAACCTTTGCATCACGTGAAACACAACTTATTCAACTTGATCCCTCGGTACGTTATATGACGAAACATACAACCGAGCACCCGTTTATTCATTTTGGAATGCTTCTCATCTTTCTTCTCGCGTGGACGATTTTGCCGATGGATCTTATCCACGATGCCACACCCTACTATGGTTGCCTTGATGACATGCTAGTAGCATTTATTATACTTCGCATCCTTGTACGCCATAAATAAGGAGGTCCAAATGATTCCTCAATGGTTTATCGAAGAAAAACGTGATGGCCGTTCGCACACTGAACATGACCTTCGCACATGGGTAAAGGGCATCACAGACAATACTTTACCAGATTATCAAATCTCGGCATGGTTAATGGCGGTCTATCTCAAGGGAATGTCCGCTGATGAAACGGCAATTCTAACCGATGCAATGATGCACTCTGGAGAAACCATCTCCTTTGACCTTCCCAAGCCAACGGTTGACAAACACTCAACAGGTGGCATTGGAGATAAAATTTCACTTCCCCTCGCGCCTCTTTGTATGGCAATGGGGCTAGCTGTACCTATGATTTCTGGCAGAGGTCTTGGAATTACGGGTGGCACACTTGATAAACTTGAATCCATTGCAGGTTTCAATACAAAACTTGATATTCCAAGATTTAAACAACAAGTTACAGAGATTGGTTGTGCTCTCATCGGCCAAACCTCAACCCTCGCACCTGCAGATAAGCGTCTTTATGCACTCCGTGATGTAACTGCAACCGTCCCAAGCATCCCGTTAATTACAGCGTCTATCATGAGTAAAAAGCTTTCTGAAGGCGCACAATCACTTCTCTTTGATGTCAAATTTGGAACAGGTGCATTTATGCGCACAATTGAAGATGCGCGTTTGCTTGCACAATCGCTCATTTCAACAGGTCAACGCCTCAATCGTACATGTCGAGCTCTAATCACTGACATGAATCAACCTTTAGGTAAGGCGATTGGCAATGCACTTGAAGTTCAAGAATCACTTGATATCCTGTCAAATAAAGGGCCTCATGATGTTCGAGAATTAACACTCCAACAAGCTGCGCATATGGCCCAGATTGCAGGTCTTACTCTCTCATTTGAAGAAGCCCTTGAACGCGCAACGAAATGTCTTGAAGATGGACTCGCACTCAAATGTTTCCATAGAATTTGTGAAGCTCAAGGTGGCGATCTCTCCCAGCCCCTTCCCACAACAAACTGCCACCGTATCTACAAGGCAAAAACAACGGGGCATATAGCAAATGTAGATGCAGAGACCATCGGACGGATTGCCCTTAAACTTGGCGCGGGGCGAACCTCTGTCACGGCTCCGTTAGATTATGGTGCAGGGATCAGTGAACTCCTTCAACAAGGAGAGAAAATAACCCCAGAAACAACGCTTTGCATTCTACATGCCAAGACGGAAACATTACTTGATGAAGTTGAACCCTTGCTCGCAAAGGCCTTCACCTTCTCTGAGACGCCTCCTCCTGCACGTAAAATCATCCACGAAATACTTTAGGAGCCCGCATAGCGGTAGGCGGTTAATTTAGACGACATCCAGAGCCCAACAGCGACGATTGCACATTCAACCATTAAAGACGGATAAAGAAAAATACACCAAAGGCATTGCAAAGGAATTAACAAACGAATCATTGCTGCCACGCGTTGGGGTACAGTATATTTAAACACTAACAATGGAAGTTGCAGTATAAAAATAACTGCAATGGGTAAAAACATTGACTTTCCATACCAAAATGCTAAAGGCAAGAAGCTTATTGTAAAGTAAAGAGGAAGTGCTCGCATTTTCCATCGAACGCGTGTTGACGCGCAAGCCTCATTACGCGCAACCACAGAAACACCAAGTATATAGCTTGCAAAAAACAAGAAAGCAAGTATATGAAATATTCCAAAACACATCTCTCCTTGCGTTGCACATGATGCACCAAGAAGAATATTCGTCCCTCGACAGGCGCCCATTGTTATAACACCCATCCAAGCAATATGCTTCGCAAAAAGATTATAAAACACGATTAACGCACTTAGGAAAACGGCCATTGGCCATGCCGACCACGCAAGTAGAATACCAATAACAAAAAGTCCACACGTTACATAGAAAACAGTACGCTTTGTTACCCGTTGCGATGGGATTGGACGAGACGGACGTTCCTTTGCATCAATCTTGGCATCTGCTAAATCATTAAGTAATAATCCTGCCGCATAAAAAGATAGAGAGGCAAAAAGCGCTTGCAAAGGAAATCCTCCTTGCATCCCAGCAAGCATCCATCCAACAAACACATCCCCTGGAACAGTAAATAAATTTGGCAAACGCAAAAGCTCAAGCCAAACGTGCCATCGTGCACCCTTAACTTGAGCTTTTTTTTGACGTTTTGCCAATTTCATCAATCGCAATTTACCAAACAATTTCACGCGATTCAAAGACAGGCCCATCCACGCATACACGCTTCAAGGAGGTCGTTCCATCTGCTGCTTGAATTTTCTGTACACAAGCGAGACAAGCACCTACGCCACAAACCATATGTTTATCAAGTGAGAGCCAACCCTTGATATTGTGCTTCATCGCGCGTTCACCAACAGCACGCAACATACCATCAGGTCCACACGCATAAAGTTCTGCATGAGCATCCGCTTCAAGTGCTTCATCCAATGGCAACGTCACAAGTCCTTCCACACCAAGAGAGCCATCTTGCGTTGCGATGCGCACATCCCAACCAGCTTCTACGAAGCGTTCCGTCTCAAGGATGTCGATTGCGGTACGACCACCAACAAAAAGAATCCCCTTCTTTGGAAGGCGCGTTGCGAGGAACCATAAAGGCGCAACCCCATAACCACCACCCACTAAATAAGGTGTTCCTTCCGGATTTAATGGGAACGGTGTTCCAATTGGGCCTAAAATAGCAACTTCCGTTCCGACTGCAAGTTCTGCAAGTTTGCTTGTCCCAAAACCAACCACCTTATAGAGAATATAAAGGAGTCCCTTTTCTACATTTACATCATAAATACTGAAAGGACGACGCAAACGAGAGGCTTCAATCGTCGGAATACGCACATGTACAAACTGTCCCGGCTGTGCAAGTTCTGCAATTTCAGGCGCCTTAAATGTTAAGACGCGATAGCCCTGGGCAAGCGGGCGAATATCAATAAGAGTGGTAAGGGTTTCTTTAATCATGACTTATCCTTTTTAAATTTACGCTTCTGGAATGACAGGCTGAAGTTCATCACCCTCAGTCGTAGCCGTTGCCGTAGGTGTTGGCGTAAGGCCCTCTGATGTAGGTTGCTTTGGCGCAGAAGCAGGCGAAGACGGCGCCGAAGGAATATTTGCCTTTAACAACTCTTGGAAAACCGGATCCTGTCGAAGGATACGAATCTCAGCATCAACCGCGGCTGCGGCATCCATACGTCCATCACGCGTAAACTGAGCCTTGCGCTTCTCTAATTTTGCAAGGTGATCCTTAATTAACGTCACCTTCTTTTGATCACGCTCAAGAATGATTTCTTGCTTGCGATTAACAAACATCTTTTGAAGTTCAGAAAGTTCGGCAGGTTCTTGAACGATGTCTGTCTGTCGCAATTCCGAAGATTCCTCAAAGCGTTGCAATTCAACCGATGCGGCCTCCCACGCATTAAAGTTACCGTCTTGACGATAACGTTCAATCAAGTTAACGAGAGCAATTTTGTATTGCGTAGGACAATCAATTAAGGCTGTTTGAGCATCACTTGTAATCTTTGCGACTTCCTTAATGATTGCATCGCGCTCTTTCTGTAAGTTAAGACGTTCCGTCTCTGCTGGCGCAATACCCGTTGTGGAGATTAAGGACTTACCCGACTTCTTTGCTTTCTCAACGAGTGCAATAGATTCAGCATAATAAGGATTGCTCAATACACGTTCCTTCTCATCACTTACGCTTTGAGCAAATTGAATCTGATTATCCTTTGTATAGGCTTGCTTAAACTTGTCAAGCTTTGCAAGATATTCACGCGTGAGAGCCACAGCACGATCCGCGCTAACAAGGTTTTGTTCTTCAAGGATTTGACGGTAACGCTGTTTTTCATTAAGTACCGCAGGTGGATCCGCAGGATCATCTTTTGAAATCTTGCTCGTTTCCGTTGTTTCCTTATTTGCCTTATCAACTGCGACCACACATTCAAAGTCACCCTCTACCTGTGCCAATTGACGAAGATTATGCAAAGCTTCAATATAACGCACAAGGAACGAATTCCGTTGTGCAATATAAGTCGCACGCACTCTTTCCATTGCCGAAAGATAGTTATCATGGATTATTTGTATCTCACCGGGCAATGGCAAAACATGCTTACGTTTAGCATCCGCTATCATCTCTGGCGAAAGATAACAATCATCAATTGTATTTGAGGTAATCGCCTCTACATAATAGGAAGAAAGCGTGTGTAAGCCAGGAAATGCAAACAACGTCTTTGCTGGGCGATAAAGGAACCAACCCAACGAATGTTGTTCAAAATGTCCTCCCGCCAAGCGGACGGCCCATGGCATTGAGATTAAATACAATAACACAGATCCGAGAATCGTGTAGACCCACATCCAACGCTTTTTATATTGCGCATGGCGCATGACAATCTTACGAACATCTTGATATTCGGGCACATCGCCATACTTAGCAGCAAGACTTTCTGTCAAATGACGAGCTGTTACCCAGTCACGGCCACGAATGCATTGACGAATACGAACAAGATCTCGCGAGAAAATCAATGATGGAATATTCTTCAATTCTTCACTGTAAATAAGAGGATCTTCATTTAATGATTGGAATTCCTCAATAAAATTCTGTGCTCGTTCGTAGTTCTCAGCCTTTAGCTCATTCGGGATAAGCGTTGCCAAACGATTACGGCGTGCGACCTTACGCTCACCATCTTCAACAAGCTTATGTGCCTCAAGAATCATCTGTCGACCGGAAGGACCAGAAGGTTCAAACCCATGCAAACGACCAGCAATCGTGGAGAGTCGTTCAAATCGACGCGCTTCCCATGCCTCGTGCATCAATGCCATAATGGAGGCAACATGTTCATACATGCGACAATCAGCACCGCAAGAAGGACAATACTGTTGGCCCACAAATGTTCCACCACCGCATTCTAAACACTTCTCGCTACCATCCCATCCACATTCTGCACAGAACTTAGTCGTTACAGGATTAACCGCATCACACCATTTGCAACGCCATGTTGTCTTAATTGTTGGAGCAACGGTCTTGCCATGCGATGCAGCCTCCGACAATGCGGTTACAAAATCTTGTGCATTACGATAACGTTGCTCGCGCACGGTCTCAAGGCTTCGGCGCATTACTTCGCGCAAATAGGCTGGCACTTCTTGTTCACGATAATAGCGTGGATTACGCCCCGTCAACAAGAAATACAAAATCGCGCCTAAAGAATAAATGTCTGCTCGTCCATCACTGGTGGAGGCGTCTTGTTCAAGCTCAGGTGCGGAATAACCAAGACTAATCAACTTCTCGCCTGGCACCGTCAAATCACCCACGTGGGTAACACCCTCACGAGGAACAAGACGTGCTAAACCAAAATCAATCAACTTCGGTTCACACGTGACATCAAGGAGAATATTACCAGGCTTCAAATCACGATGGATCACCCCACTTGCATGGGCATATACCATCGTACGCGCAACCTTAAGCACCATTGTAACAGCTTCTTCCGAGGTCATCGGACCATTTCGCATGATATACTGTTCAAGGGTTAAATTCTTTTGTGGCGGGCGATCCGTTGCATCACTTGAAATGCTTTCCGTTGCCGATGAGGGTCCCGCGACATATTCCATCACAATGTAAGGACCAAGGACATCTTCACCTAAAGCATAAATATGAGCAATGTAAGCATGGTTCAACGCCGCAACCGCACGCGCCTCTTGCAAGAAGCGTGCACGCAGATTCGTATCCGCAAGCGATTTCTCATTCAAACGTTTAATCGCTACATAACGACCGAGGCGACGATCTTTTGCAAGATAAACCACCCCCATGCCGCCCTCGCCAATCTTCCCACAAATCGAATAATCATCCGAGGGACAATTCGAGCACGACGTCGACGACAAGGTCGACCCTTCATTACCCGGACGAATCACAACTGTACGGTTCGGCTGCTCTGCGGGCTGAACAGCATCGGTTGTTACAACTACCTCACCTTCTGTCGGTTCGACATCAGGCTTCTTCGTCTCTGTTGTTGTTACATCTTCCATAGCTTACTCACGGCTGACGTTGAAAAGTCGATGGATCTTGAGGAATAATATCAAAATTCGGTTTCCAATGTGGCGATGCAGAATAGAAGGCCATTGGTGTATGATAGGTAATCTGCTCAATCACATCTTCCGAAAAACCATCTTGGCGCAAACAATCTGCCACCTTAATAAGCGACAATGGATCACTAATTCCCCAATCTGCAGAACCATTCACAATAACACGCTCATGTCCATGCGTTTGAATCATTGCACTCACGCGCTCTGGCGACAACTTCGAATAAGGATAAACCGTCATCCCGGCATAACAACCACACTCTAATGCCAAGGCAATTGTCTCTTCCACATTATGATCAATGTCAATACGTTCAGGCGTCAACCCCTCGCCCTTAATAATTTCGATGACACGTTTAATCCCTTTAAGTTTGTTAAAATGTGGCAAATGAAGTACAATCGGCATCTTGCGTTCTTCAGCCATACGCAATTGACGTACGAGCGCGTGCTCTTCATTCTCTGTGATATTATTAAAACCAATTTCACCCAAAGCAACACAACGCGGATGATCTAAATACTCACCCATGCCATCAATCACTTCATCAGCGAGCTTGCGATCTTCCGCCTCCTTCGGGTTCATACCAATCGCGCTCCAATGGTCAACGCCAAAGCGCGCAGCACGAAGATGTTCAAACTCTAACGACAAACGAAAGTAGTCAAAAAATGTCCCCGCATAACGACGATTAGCCCCCTGCCAAAAAGAAGGTTCGACGCACACACGAATGCCATGCTGATACATCGCCATATATTCATCCGTTGTGCGAGAAATCATATGAATGTGCGGTTCAATTATTGGCTTCATTTTATCCCTTTCGTTTACTTCCTATATTATATCAAATTTTTCATTCCTTAGCACATAATTTTTGTCTTTATCCTATGATTTCTGATGCTTTTTGAACATTTTTCAAACCCTATTGATTTGACAAGCAAACCCTATTGATTTAATCGTCAAAACAAGAGGCTTTGAAAACGCTTACGCACACACCTTTTAAAGCATCTCGAAACACGCCTAAAAACAAAAAAGAGGCGCCTTTAAAACGCCTCTTCATGCAATTTATTGCAACGTTCCATTTCGCTTGAGTTCTTTAATCGTTCGATTATTCTCTTTGCGACGCTCCTCATCTTGCTTGATAATGTTATCAAAGTCAGATTTCAACCCATTCAAACGCGCGCTATCGGCCGTACTTGGGTCAAGAATCGTCACCTGCGAACGCTGAACGAAATCACTCGTCAACGACCAGAAAACATTACGAATATAATACTCTGGCGTCGCTCGATGTAAAACAACAATCTCACCATTCGCGGCAATATTCAACCGCGGCTTAACGAGAGGCAAATAAGCCCCCAACATAACCGTCGGGAAATACTGCCCATCGGGTGAATCCTCAACACGTAAGAAGAGACGATCCACATGTTGACGCGTCCAACGAACCAATGTAAAATGACGTTGACGATTCGGATCCTTCTTAAAGAGTTGAAGCCCTTCAGAAACAATCATCCCCGGAACAACCTGCACCATCTTACATTCGGTATCATAACGCATTCCTTTATAGATCGCGCCAAAGGTCACCAAATAATTCGCCTCCTCACGCATATTAACGGCATTGGTTAACTTAACCGTAAACACGCGCTTCTGATTCGGAGCGAGTTTTAATGGTGTTGGCAAACCAAGTTTCGTTGAATCTACATGGAGCGGCAACGTTTCCTTTGATTGATACTTCCGCACCTCAAACGTTGCGACAGGCGTCTTATCACGACCGAGAATAACATCATACGGCGTGTTATTCATAATCATCACGCGCACAGGGATGTCTTCACCCACAACATAGGATGTCTCGTCAATCGCAATACCAACAGCAATTGGACTTACAGACGCCTTCGTCGCGGCAACCACTGTCACCGCGAGAAGACAAACTAAGCTAGCGAGGAAATGCTTCACAAATTATTCCTTCGATGCTGGGCGTGTTGCAAACGTGAGGCCCTTATTATCCTTCGCATTGGGGAAGATGAAGGAGGCAACATAGGCAACAACGAAGCACACTACAAGAGCGATACCGCCATAAGTAAACGCGTGGAGATGTTCCGTCGGAACAACATACTTGATACCCAAGCTCACAATGTAGTTCACCACAAGCGCAATAATCGCTGCAGCACCACCTACGCGAGGCATGAAAATACCAATAAAGAAGAGCGCCGAAAGACCACCAGTAAGTGTACCAATAAAGTTTTGGAAGGTGTCAAAGAGCGAACGCGTCGGCACCACCGAAAGAATCAATGCGGCCACAACGCCAATCACGCCAACAATCACCACACACCAAGAACCGCACTTCACCTGTGCTTCACTCGACATATCCTTCTTAAAGCGAGCCACGAAGTCCGTTACAAGCGATGTTGCAGAGCTGTTAAGATTGGTCGACAAGGTCGAAATCGTTGCAGCGAAAATCGAAGCAACCACCAAACCCGCAATAATCGGATGAAGTTCAATTGCCATGAAGATCGGGAAGACCGAGTCACTCTTAGGCATCGTGATATCCATGATTTCAGGGTGCTTCACATAGTGTGTGTAAAGTGCAGTACCGATGAGATAGAAAATCACCGACGAAATCACCGACAAAACACCATTGAACCAAATCGAACGACGTGCAGCCTTTTCATCTGGCGTTGTGATATAACGCTGAACAACGCACTGGTCTGCCGTATAACTATTCAAGTTCGAGACAACACCCATAATGAGAATGACCCAGAATACAGGTTCACTGAAGATAAAGCGGAAATCCCACATCTTAAACTTATTTGCGGAACTTGCCACTTCAACGAACTCGCCTACGCCACCCGAGCTCATAACGAGCGAGACCATCACAACAATGGCACCACCGAGCAAGATAAGCCCCTGTACAAAGTCACTCCAAATAACGGCTTCAACACCACCGAAGAAGCAGTAAATAATCGTAGCAACACCACAGAGAACAATTGCCACCCAAATCGGCATACCCGTCACAGCCGTCAAGGCAATTGCAGGCAACAACGTCACAACTGCCACACGGCAAACCATGAAGATATTGAAGACCGTTGCACCAAAGAGACGAACGCCAAGATTGAAACGATGTTCCAAATATTCATACGCACTCGTAATCTTGAGACGGCAGAAGAAGGGCAAATAGAAATAAATTGCGATTGGAGCCATTGCCAAAATGCAGAGCACCATTGGGAAATAACGCCAGTCACCAATATAAACCTGCGTCGGCACAGAAATAAAGGTAATCGAGCTCAACATCGTTGCATAAATTGACATACCTGCCACATACCAAGGCACGCGACCACCACCACGGAAATAGTCATCAGCAGATTTCGGCTTCAATGCGAAGTAAACACCCATACCAGCCATCGCCAAGAAGAAAAGTACAATCACAACCCAGCTCACAGAGGAGAAACGCCAACCTTGACGTTCAAAGGTCATCGTAAGAGCATCGCCTGTACGCTTTGCGGGACGAACTTCACCACCGACGAGGAAGACTGCAGGGCTACTCGAACCCTTCGGCGTATAGATACCAGCTGCAGCACCACAACGAGGCAACGTACCTTCAGCGAGTTCACCATAAGACGTCCACTTACCCGTCACTGCATGATAGGTATAAATCACACGATTCCATGCAAAATCATAATCTGGATTGGCAACACAAGCCGCCCAAGCCAAAGGATCCATGCGGTTTGCATCGTCCCAAACCTTACCATTATAACCGCCAACAAGAATCACATGCTGGTCGCCAATCGGCAAGAAGGTTGCACCAATCGTTGCGCAAGGCGCATTATCAACAGCCTTCCAACTCCACTGACCATCCAAATTCTTGGCATAAGCCCAACCATCATAAAGTGCAGTTTCCTTGTTATTACCATCGGGAGACGTACCACCGAAAACAAGAAGAACCTTCGACTTCTGGTCGCCATTCTGCGTTGCAGCAACGGCTTGACTACGTGCTGCAGCGGGCAATGCAGGCAATTCATCCCACGTCCAACGAATCGTCGAACCTGCTTCTGTGGACGTCTTCTTCGGAGTTAAAGTAAAGACACGATTCGTCGCTTGATTATTCAACTTACCACCAACAAAAGCCACGCCCTTATTCCATGCAGTAGCCGCCGACATTGTTAATGTGCCATGCGGGAAATCGGGTAAAACTTCTTGCTGACCATTCTGGTCTAAAAGGAAGACCTTACTTGTTGCGCCCGTTGCCGTGGCGCCACTGACGCAAAGAAGGCGCACATCCTTCTTCAACTCTGTCCCAACGTCAATCGTGATCGAAGCACCTTCTGCAACACCTTCTGCGAGCTTCTTCTCAAGCACTGTCCACGTCTTCGTCTCAGGCGAATAAACAGAAATCGTATCCGAATAACGTTTCGTCGTGCCATCATGCGTTGAACCGCCTGCAACAACAAACACACCATTCACCCAACCGTAGAATGGACGAGCCACAGCTTCAGGTGCAACAGGAATTGCACTCTCCACAATCTTCATTGGTGCAGCAAAAAGCGATGCCACCAAAAGGACGCATAAGCTTACAAGCTTTAACTTCATCTTTTATCCCCCTTTGTCTTTAAAGGTATACGTTCAAACAACCATCGCGGCATCAAATGCCGTAATAGAAAAGCGATAAGTGACCATCGCCACGTTACATAAATAACAGAACGACGATCTTCAATGCCTCTTATTATACAATAAGCTGCAGTTTTTGTCGAGCATTTCCAAAAATTTGAAGCTTGCCCCATCGCAGTATCAACAAATCCTGGGATGAGTGTCACATAGCGACAAGAACCATTTTCATGTCGCGACTTCCGACAGTAACCCTCCATCGCATTCATCATATACGCCTTAGAGGCCGAGTAACCATTCGTATTTTCAAGCCCACGAAGCCCCGCAATACTCGCTGTTGCAACAAAAACATCACAGTGCGTATATGCCCATTGCGCAACTTTCTCAAAGGCAACCACATTGAGTTGAATCGCCGTTTGAGTATGCTCCCAAGAGAGGTCATGCGAATAAACACCAAAACCTGCGTTAAAAATAACCACGTCTGCATGGACGCTCGCAATCTTCTCAATCGCATCATCTTGCGTAACATCAAGGACTAAAGTCTCTCCGCCAATGGCATCAAGCAATGTTTGACGACGCCCTGCTGCAATCATCTCATACCCACGCGCACGCCCAACCTCAACAAGTGCACGCCCAATCCCAGATGTCGCACCAATAACCAAAACTCGTTTCATCTTATGACCCTCTTGGATGAGCATGGTGATAGGTCTCTGCTAACCGATCAATTGTCAAATGCGTATAAATCTGCGTTGTTGCGGGCGAACTATGGCCGAGCAATTCTTGCACTGCACGCAAATCCGCCCCATGCGAGAGAATATGTGTTGCAAAGGAGTGGCGTAACTTATGTGGCGAGAGATCATTCGGCAAACCAGCAACGGCAAGCCAATGCTTCATAAAGCGTTCAACCGAACGCGATGTCAACCCCTCTCCACTGCAATTCAAAAAGACAGGAATATGCGGCGCGTCACGATCTGCCCACAATTGATGAACCAATGCTTGCATCGCCTTAATCGCCTCACACGCAGGATCACCAAGAATACAAAGCCGCTCCTTATTCCCCTTACCTCGCACAATGCAAATGCCTTGATCGAGGCGCAAATGCGCATTGTCGAGCGAAATTAACTCCGCAATACGCATCCCTGTCGAATAAAGCGTCTCAAAGATTGCTGTATCACGCAAATAGGTATACTGTCGCAAAGGAGAATTATCAGCATCGGTCACCATCGCCTCTCGGGGCGCATGCAAAAGACGAACGACCTCCTCCTCCGTCAACAACTTTGGCAAAAGCTTCGCTCGATACGGCGGGTGTAAACCCGAAAATGGAGAAGCCGCAAGAAGCCCCTCCATAATGAGAAAACGATAAAACGACTTTAATGAAGCAAGTTTACGCGCTGTTGAGGCAGGCTTTGCGCCCATCTTTGCATAGGCAAGCATAAATGCCTTAGCATCTGCACGCGTTGGTCGCGTCCACGCATAAGGGGCACATTCGCTCGCATCAAAAAACCACGTTGCGAATTGCCCCAAATCACGTTGATAATTCGCACACGTATGTTGACTCCCATTCCGAACACTGCGAAACCACTGTACAAAGCGTTGGACAAGTGGATCTGCGGCAATATCTGCACGCGATGTCAACGTCTTAAGCGTGTGCTGATTACGATTCATTACTTCACAGGAACATCAATGACAATATATGTCGGCAGGCCCTGAATCTGATACGCATCCTGAACAGGCTTAATCGCCTTATCTGCAAGATCCATACGCACCTTGACAAACGACATCTTCGCAAGTTCAGCCTTCACCTCATCATCCTGCAAGGTCGTGGCATCCATTTGCTTACAGGTCTTGCAAGCGGTTCCCCAGAAATCAAGAAACATCGGCTTACCTTGTTGAAGCGAGAGCGCAATGACATTTGCCAACTGCTCAGGTTCAGCACCATTCACATGAATCACGCCTGCATAGTCTTCAGTAGGCTCTTCAGCAGGGCAAAGAATCTTCCATGCCGTATAACCATAGTAGAGCGCGAAAAGAATCACAATCGCACCGAAAACCTTCTTCACCCACACCATCCACGCACCGGGACGCGGCAAGAAGGAAAGACCTGCACCCGCAAACGGCCAAGGCAATGCCATGCCCAAACCCAAAATAAACGGCAAGCAAAGTGCCCAATAAGCCCCTACCGAAATATAAGACGAGGTCAACAACAAAACAGCAATCAACACAGGTGCCACGCAAGCCCCCGCCATCACTGCGCTCATTGCACCTGCAATAAAGGCTGCAATCATCCCCTGCTTGCTACTACCGCCCTGAGAGAAGCGCGTAAAATCAAGCATAAACACATCAAACAATGCCAACGCAAGCGCAACGAAAATCAACGCAATCGCACCATTAAACCACCACGTCGACTGAATCGTACCAAAGGCCGCACCTGTGAAAACAGGAATCAACCCAAGCACACCATAAGCAATTGCAATCCCAAGGCCATACGCACCACCGCGAATTGCACCTTGCAAACGGCTACCGCCTGCCGCACCCGCACCAATAATTGCCAAATTAATCGGCATCATCGGCAACACACAGGGCGTAAGGTTGAGGAAGAAGCCACCCACAAAAATCAACAAAAGGACAACCCAAATCCCCTTCTCATTCACATAGGCCACAGGATCCGAGAGGAACGACACCTCAGGCGATGCCTCACCCTTCAAAAAAGCAACAAATGCCGCAGGCTTTGCTTCGCCAACAAGCGAACGAGACGCCGCAGGAAGTTCATTCTTCGGCTGAACAACAGGTGCTTCCACCGCAGGTGACTCAACAGCCCCCTCTACCACCGAACCATCCGGCAAAATCGTAAAGGTTGTATCCTTCGGCATGTGGCACATCTCAGCGTCACATCCCTGATAGGAAATAGTAAAAGACTTCCCCGCTGTCGCTGCATAAGTGAAAGCCGCCATGCCGCCAAACGTTACGCGACCATCAGCATTGAGGTGTCCATCCAAGGGCTTACTTGTGGGCTCACCCAAGGTGCAAGAGAGCATATCTTCATAAATATGCATCCCAGGGTCATCCATCATAAAGGTCACAGTCACCACGCCTTCAGCAAATTCCGCTGTCGGCTTAAATATATCACGCCCAAAAGCAAAGAGGCTCGTTGCCATCATCGACAACACGCTGAGCGTTAAGAAACGAACTTTCATCTTATTGTTCCTCTCATTTATCAAAAACAAATTAAAATCTATAGTTTAGTTATACATCTTAATTTAAACATCAGTATTATCAACAACGAGATTATTAAGAATATACTGACGGCGTTCTTGTGTATTATTTCCCATAAAGAAACGCAAGGTTTCTTGAACATATACATCATTATGGACATTCACCGGCGTCAAGCGGATGCCTTCACCAATAAAATCCTTAAATTCCTTTGCATTGATTTCACCAAGGCCTTTGAATCGTGTGATCTCGGCCTTTGCGCCACATGCCTTAATCGCGTCTTCACGTTCCTTATCCGTGTAACAATAGAAACTCTGCTTATTGTTACGCACACGGAAAAGCGGCGTCTCAAGGATAAAGAGGCGGCCATCCTTGATAATATGATCAAAGAAACGCAAGAAAAAGGTAATCAACAAATTACGAATATGCAAACCATCCACATCAGCATCCGTTGCCAAAATCACCTTGCCATAACGCAATGTATCTGGCGACTGTTCAATGCCGAGCGTCTTCACCAAATCATAGAACTCTTTGTTCTTATAAATCGCATCGCGCTTCAAATCACAAACATTCAACGGCTTACCGCGAAGCTTAAAGACGGCTTGCGTTTGCGTATCACGTGCGGTTGCGACCGTACCACCTGCAGACTTACCTTCTACAAGAAAGAGCATCGTCTCCTCGCCCTTCCCCTTCAACTTATCGAGGTGCAACTTACAATCAACGAGCTCCTCGACACGCACTGCGCTCTGCTTTGCGCGCTCACGCACCGTCTTCTGAAGGCCCTTCAACTCCGCACGAATCTTTTGCGTTTCCTCAATCTTATTGATCAAACGCTGCGCATCTTCTGGGTGACGGTGAAGTTCGTCTTCGACCACCTTCTTGACCTGCGCAACCAACTCTGCACGAATCTCAGGATTACCAAGCTTATTCTTCGTCTGGCTTTCAAAGACAGGGTTCTTCATGCGAATTGCAATCGCGGCAATAATACCATCACGTGCAACATCGCCATCATAACGCTTCTTGGCAAACTCTTGAATACCCTTCAAGAAACCTTCCTTAAACGCCGTCAAATGCGTACCGCCATCATTCGTGTACTGACCATTCACAAAGGAATAATAATCTTCACCCATGTGATTGGAGTGCGTGAAGGCCACTTCCAACATCTTACTGCGAAAGTAGAAGGGATTATAA
This sequence comes from Candidatus Spyradenecus sp., assembly GCA_045613865.1. Taxonomy (GTDB): domain Bacteria; phylum Verrucomicrobiota; class Kiritimatiellia; order RFP12; family DVOR01; genus Spyradenecus. Next base: position 53,631 of record JAZLBT010000031.1, read on the forward strand.
AGTTGCTCCATGCCGGCTTCAGCATTAATGAGATCCATCACCCCATTCTCAGAGAAATAGCTCTCACCATTCAACTCAATCGAAAGCCCAGCATTCAAATAGGCATACATCCGCAAACGACGTTGAACATGCTCTTCGCGAAAGGCAAACTTCGGGAAAATCGTCGCATCAGGCAAAAAGCGCACCAACGTACCATTACGTTCCTTGCACTCCCCTTCATGCGTCTCTAAAAGCTTGCCCTGCGAAAACGTTGCCTCGACAAAACGCCCATCACGGTGCGAGCGCACATAAAAACTCTCCGAAAGCGCATTCACGGCCTTCGTACCCACACCATTCATACCCACCGAAAATTGGAAGACGTCATCATCATACTTACCGCCGGTGTTAATTTGACTCACACAGTCAATTACCTTCCCCAACGGAATCCCACGGCCATAGTCACGAATCGACACTTCACCCGTCTTATAGTTCAACTTAATAACCACGCGCTTGCCGAAGCCCATAACATATTCGTCAATCGCATTATCGAGGACTTCCTTGAGCAAAATATAAATACCATCTTCGTACTGCGCGCCATCGCCCTTACGACCAATGTACATACCCGTACGCAAACGAATATGCTCTAAAGGATCGAGTGATTTAATATTCTTTTCGCTATAACTCGCGGGGTTTGTTGCCATCTTAACCTCAATACTACCAAAAATCGCTTTCTCGCAAAGCATCTACACGCCTACTTCGCACTATTAACTTAATAGTATAACAAAAGATCCGCCAACATTCAACAACTTCCCAACATCCCTCACCCCTGCCTACCACTGTTAACCACCGCCACCATCAAAAAACAAGAGGGCGCGGAAGACCGCGACCCTCATGTCAACGAGATGAAAAATCTGTTTAGAGAACTTCAACAGGCGTGGGAGCCTCAAAAGGTGCGTCTTCCGCTGGCGCTTCCACTGCAACTTCTGCGGGAGCTTCTACTGCAGGAGCAACGTCTTCCGCTGGCGCTTCCACAGCAACTTCTGCAGGAGCTTCAACAGGTGCGTCAACCGCTGGTGTTTCCACAGCAACTTCTGTCGATGCCTCTTCGCTAATCACTTGGTCAACAATACCAGCGAGCAAGGGATCGTGTTCATTATTGCTACCGAAGAAGTAGGCTTCCACCTCAGCATCTTCAGCATCCTTCTCAAGCGACCAACCGCCACACAAGGCCTTATAAAGTTGCACCTGTGCCTGAGCCATTGCGCCTTCACTGATCACACGCGCCTCATCAAGCGAGAAAAGACGACGCTGTGCATCCAACACTTCGAAGAAACGCAATCGACCGCCTGTATAAGCATTATATGCAATCTCATACGCTGTAGCGGCATCACTTGCGCCCTTACGAAGATGCTCAAGACGCTCTTCTTCACAAGCATAACCCGTCAACGCTGTACGAATGTCAGCAACGGCGGAGAGAACGATCTCTTCGTAATTTGCAAGTGCAGCCTTCTGAGCTTCTTCCTTGATGTTGATATTCGCGTTAATCTGTCCACCGCGGAAAATCGGAATCGAAATTCCAGGACCGAAGCTATAAAGGTGGCTATTCCAATTCAACAAATCATTCGCCTTGAGCGAATTAAGCCCCAACGAACCCGAAAGGAAAACACGCGGATAACGTTCTGCCTGAGCCGAACCGAGCTTATCCACCGCAGCCTTAAGCATACGCTCTGCCGCAATCACATCTGGACGCTGACGAATCGCCGAAGCCGGAATCCCCGTCTCGAGCGGCAAACGTTCAGGGCGCGGAATATCGGTGGTTCGAAGCGATGTTGCTTGAGGCACTGCATTGGCATCAATCTGCGACGAGGCCATACGAAGTCCTTCAGGCGTTACGATTTCCTTCGGCAACGTACCGGGAGTGATACCACAGAGAATTGCGAGCGCATCCTCCACGCGAACAATCTGAGCCTTCAACGAAGGAATCGTTGCCGCTGTCGTCTGCAAATCATACTCCGCCTGAATGCGTTCCAACTCCGTAGAGAGACCACCCTTGCTACGATCCGTCAACAAACGAACATTCGACTGCTGCACAGCATATGTATCCTCAGCAATCATGAGGCGACCCTGCAACGTGCGCAACTCAATATAACACATCGCCACTTCAGACGAGAGCGAAATCCAAGCCGACTTTAAGTTCGCTTCAGCCGCCTCAGCTTCTGCTGCTGCAGCATCAATCAAATACTGTTGCTGACCAAAGAAATCAAGCTCCCACGTTGCATCCACGCCAATGCTATAATCCGTAAAACGACCACCGCCGCTACGCCCATTCTCAGAGCCGCGATTACGCGTTATCGCACCCGAACCGTTTACCAACGGGAGCAATGTGCCGCGCTGGAACTTCCATGCCTCACGTGCTGCACGCAAATTCGCACGGGTAATCTCAAGGGTACGATTCGCACGGAAAGCCTTCGTAATCAAACGTGTAAGCGCATCATCATTAAAACGCGTCCACCACGTATCAATATCGAGCTGACCATCATCGACGAGCGGTGGCAACACCTCATGATCTGCGGGGGCCTTAACCACCGCAGAATCACCGAGAATCGTCATTACCGAACGTTCCTCATACGTCGCATCAACCGCGTTACAACCCACGAGAAGGGCAAAACATGCCATCAAAGAGAGTGTACGTGTACTCATAGAGCAAACTCCATCAAATTATTCTTCTTCCTTACGATGCGTCGACCCGAAGAGACGATAGGTACCCTCACGCATCTTTTCAAACATCGCAAACAACGACGGAATCATAATAAGACCCGCGGTTGTTGCCATAATCATGCCCCAGTAAACCGTGGTACCGATATGACGACGGCTTGCAGCACCTGCACCTTCTGCATACACCATGGGCAACACACCCAAGACGAAGGTCAATGCCGTCATCAACACTGCACGCAAACGTTCACCTGCGCCTTCACCAGCAGCATCAACAATCGTCAAACCTTGTTCACGACGCTGCGCTGCGAATTCAACAATAAGAATTGCATTCTTCGCTGCAAGGCCAACCAACAACAACAAGCCGAGCTGAGCATAAATCGAGAGCGAGAGACCCGTATAAATAATACCGAGCAATGCACCCAAACATGCCACCGAAATCGACGTCATAACCGGCAACGGCAACGTCCAGCTTTCATACTGAGCCACCAAGAAGAGATAACCAAAGAGGAATGCCGCCAAAACGATAATCGCCGTCTGACCTTCCACCGCAGCTTCCTGATAAGCAAGACCCGTCCACTCAAAGCCAAAACCAGGCGCGAGGGTTTCTTCAATCACAGCCTTCACTGCGGCCATCGCCTCACCCGAGGAAACATTCGGCTTCGCATTTGCCGTAATATTTGCAGACGGGTACATGTTGTAACGCGGATACGAACGCGGTGCACCGACCACTTCAAGCTCCACAAGCGCACTTACTGGCACCATCGCACCCGTATTGCTACGCACATAAAGCTCCTTAATCGAGGCCTCATTCAAACGCGTCATGCTATCCGCCTGCAACACCACCTGGTTCACCTGCGTACCAAAGTTAATATCGTTGACATACGACGAACCCAAGTAACTCTGCAACGTACGGAAGAGCGTTGCAACAGGCACCTGATAGCTCTCGCACTTATCGCGATTCAACGTCAACTGAATATGCGGTGTACCCGCCGTATACGGCGAGAATGCCATCGCCAACAACGGTTCCTGATTCAACGCCATAATCAACGGCAACAAATTACGTTCAATCTCAACCGGGTCCGTCGTGTTATAAGACTGGAAGCGGATATCCATACCACCCGTCTGACCCAAGCCCATAATTGCTGGAGGCATAAAGCTCGTAATACGTGCCTCGTGATAACGCGCTGCAATTTCCTTAATCTTACCGAGAATTGCAGACGCTGTCTGATCTTCATTTGGACGTTTTTCCCACGTCTTCAATGCTGCAACGACCATACCCGTATTCTCAGCATCACCCGAGACCATACCGTGACCCGAGACCGAGAGCATATTTTCAACACCATCAATCTGCGCAATCTCATCGGCGATACGCTTCAAATAGGTATCCGTAACATTGCGGTTCGTACCTTCACGCAAAAGCACATCAACGAAGACAACACCCTGATCTTCTTCTGGCAAGAAGGAGGTCGGCGTCTTCTCAAGCGATGCCACCACGCCAATGCACGTCAAAAGCAACAACATGAAAACCAACAACGAACGGCGCGCAAAAAACTTCGACAACATCGAATAACGCTTGCACAGCCAATTCAACCCAGCATTAAACCATGTAAACGGATTAAGCGGATGCTTTGCCTCTTTCGGCGCACCCATAATCGAGCCGCAAACGGCTGGCGAAAGCGTCAATGCATTCACCGTCGAGAAGCAAATAGCCACCGACATCGTCACCGCAAACTGCGTATAAATACGACCCGTAATACCGCCCACAAAGCCAACCGGCACGAAGATAGCGAGCAACACGAGCGTTGTTGCAATAACAGCACCCGTCACCTCACGCATCGTCAACAACGTCGCCGTCTTACGGTCAAGCTTATTCTTACTCATGTGATACTGCACACGCTCAACCACAACAATAGCATCGTCAACAACTGAGCCAATCGCTAGCACAAGCGCAAACAACGTCAACGTATTAATCGTCATACCAAACGCCTGCAACGCAGCAAACGTACACAACAACGACACCGGAATTGCAAACACCGGCACCAACGTCGCACGAAAATCTTGCAAGAAGACAAAGCAAACAATCACCACAAGAATAAACGTCTCAATCAACGTTTTCACAATTTCATCAATCGAAACACGCACATATTCCGTTGCGTCATAAACGAAGATCAACTCCATGTCTTCAGGGAATTCCTGTTCAAGACGCTTAATCTCCGCACGCAATGCATCCACGGCATCAATTGCATTCGTTCCCGGCGTCTGCTGCAATAAGAAGGAGACCGCCTCTGCGCCGTTGAAGAAACCCGTATTTGCATACGACTGGTCACCATACTCAACACGCGCCACATCCCCCAAACGCACTACGCCACCAAGCGCATCCGTTCGAAGGATAATATTCTCAAACTGTTCCGGTGTCTTCAAACGACCATCCGTCGTGATCGTGAAACAATTCTTAATCGTCGGATCGGCAATCGGCGCTGCACCGACAGAACCCAATGCAGCCTGAACGTTCTGCGACTGAATCGCCGCCGAAACTTCCTCCGCCGTCATCCCCTGTGCTGCAAGACGCTCAGCATCCAACCACACACGCATTGCAAGCTTTGCACCGAAAACCGTCACGCCACCCACGCCATGCACACGCAATAACGGGTCACGCAAATTCGAATACACATAGTTCGACAAATCGAGCTTCGAATGCGTCCCATTCGGCGAACGCAACGTCATGAAGCCGAGAATCGACTCCGAACGTGCACGCACCGAAACGCCCTGCTTCGTCACTTCTGTCGGCAACTTCGGTTCAGCGCGCGCCACACGGTTCTGCACGCGCACCATGTTCATATCACGGTCCGAACCCACCGCAAACGTCAACGTCAATGAATACGTGCCATTATCCGCACACGTACCCTCCATGTAAATCATATCCTCAACACCGTTGATTTCAGACTCAATCGGAATTGCCACCGTATTTGCCAAATCAACCGCGCTTGCACCCGGATACGTACACGACACATTCACCGTCGGCGGTGCAATTTCAGGATACTGTTGCACAGGCAACGTACTAATCGAAAGCACACCCACAATCGACATCACAATCGCGATCACAATTGCAAAACGCGGACGCTTCACAAAGATACGCGACGGAATCGACGCAGAAGGCAACGTCGCAAGTTGCTCTTGCAACACCTTCTGTTCATTTGCCTCAATCTCCTTGAGACTCATAGACGTTTCTTGAGCCATAAATGCTCCTTCTCAAAAATCAGTTAATTCCATCACCCATTAACGCTGGGTCGTCTTCACCACCGTTACAGGCACCCCGGGACGAACATTCACCACGCCCTCAGTAATCACCTGTTCACCAGGTTCCAAGCCTTCTACAATCTCAGTGTACCCCTGCATATCCTTACCAACATCAACAGGACGCACCTCAGGCATATTCTCACCCGTCACCACATACACATAATTGCCACGCGCATTCGAAAGCAACGCCGTCGACGGCACCGTCAAAACTTCCTCAGGCTTTGCATTCGACAAAAGCACCGTTACATACGCATTCGCCAAAAGCACCTGACCTGGGTTATCAAATGCATAACGCACAGCCACCGAAGCCGTCTCCTTCGACATTTCATTGCTCGTGAAGTCCACGCGACCAACATGCTCATAAATCGAACCATCGGCGAGCATCAACTCGGCACGAATATGCTCATCAGGATGAGCCCCTTCACCTGCAGCCTCAAGCTTACGTGTTGCATCCAAATAATCCTTATCCGTCAACGAAAACACAACACGAATCGGATCCATCTGAACAATACGTGCAAGCGACGTCATGCTCGGCGAAACATAATCACCCTTCTTCAACAACGATGCACCAATACGACCCGAAATCGGTGCCGTAATACGCGTATAATTCAAATTAATCTCAGCATTCTTCAAATCAGCCTCACACTGAGCAATCGCTGCACGTGCTTCCAACATATCCGCATAAGCCTTATCAATCTCAGCCTCCGTGACCGAACGCTTATCCACCTTTTCAATACGTGCATAATAACGATCAGCATTCACACTTGCAGCCTTTGCGCGATCCAATGCCGCCTTTGCCTGCGCCACACGAGCTTCATACACTTCAGGATCAATCTGGAAGAGCAAATCGCCCTCCTTCACCATCGCGCCTTCCTTAAATGCCACCTCGGCAATCGTACCCGACACCTGCGCACGCAAATCCGTCGCTTCAATCGACTCCACATGACCCATAAAACGACGCGGCGGATTAATCACACGCTTCGAAACCAACGCCGTTTCAACCGCCGGAGGCACAGCCATACGTGCAGCCTTTTCAGCGGCAACCTTCGCTGCTTCACGCGCCTCCGCAGTGCGCTCTATATACATCGTTGCAGCCATCCAACCCGCCACCAACGATGCAACAATACAAATCAACGTTGCAATCGTGCTACCAATTGCAGACTTCTTCTCAACCGTCTGAGACACCTGATTATCCATAACCTCATTTCCTTTCAATAAACTTTAAAATAGCCGTTAAACCTGCATCCAACGTCGACAAAATATCAATTGGCATCTGATCCAACCACACATCGCGATGAACGCCCATAAAAACCGAATGTAACAAACCTGCCACCTGCGCATCCGACAACGATGTCTCAATACACCCCTGCTCGCGCAAAAACCCAATCCGCTCCTGCAAACGCACCCGCGGATCACGCACAATATGCGACTTCATCGCACCCGAGAGCGACTTCTTCAACGTCTCACTCCACTCAATACGACTAATGGCAAACATCATAAACTGACGCAACTCGCGATGCGTCTGAAAAGCCTCTGCCCAACGCATAAACACCAAACGAATATCCTCTAACGACATCGCTGTATCAATCCCTGCAAGAGGCTCATAAATCTTACACTCCTGCACAATCAACTCTGCGAGCAAATCTTCCTTACTCTTGAAGTGCCAAAAAATAGCCCCCTTCGAAAGCTTCAATCGCTTAGCAATGTCAGTAAACGTCGTTAACGCATACCCGCGCTTAGAAAAACAATCTAGAGCCATCGCCAAGATCGCCCTTCGAGTCTCTAAAGCCTCTTCCTTTGTCCGTCTCATAAACTAACAACACCTCTACTAAAATGAACCCCTATTATACAAACCATCTAGAAGGTATGCAAGCTTTTTTTGCTTCCTATTTAAAAAATGCGCACAAATATACGCATATACACACGCACACGCAAAAAAATCACACCTCACTGTTCACTGTTGGCTGTTAACTGTTAGCGGTTCGCTGTTAGCAGTTTGCGGTTAGCAGTTAACGGTTGGCTGTTAGCTACGTCCATGGTTAGCGGTTTGCTGTTGCTGTACCCACGGTTGGTTGTTAGCAGTTTACGGTTAGTTCGCGCCCACTGTTAGCTGTTCGCTGTACCCACTACCTACTGTTGACTGTTTGCGGTTGGCTGTTAACGGTTGAATGTACCCACGGTTTGCGGTTCGCTGTACGTTGTTTGCGGTTAGCAGTTGATGGTTGACTGTTAGCAGTTAGCGGTTCGCTGTACGTTGTTTGCGGTTAGCAGTTGATGGTTGACTGTTAGCAATTAGTTGCGCCCACGGTTTGCGGTTGGCGGTTGGCTGTTAACTCTATCCACGGCTGGCAGTTGATGGTTCACTGTTAGCTATTAGCTGTTTGTTGCGGATGTGAGTGGGGTGTGTGTTCACTCTCGTCTTACATTTCCGGTGGACGTGGGGAAGGGTTCAGGTGTTGTGCGTTGATCAATTTCGCGCGCCCCACCCTACTCACATCGCGAGGTTCGTGCATACGCGTATCAACGCCCTACTAAGAAAAAGGCCCCGCATTTGCGGAGCCTCTCTTCATTAGTGAATCACTTCATAGACCCGCACGGGCTGATCGCCTGAAGTAATCGTAATTCCGCCCTTCGCCTTTGAGACCGTATACGAGCCCACCGCAATGATGCGCGTATTCTTCTCATTGACCGAACCCTTCAACGGCACATTCAACGCCGTATTCGCAGGGAGCGTGAAATAAGAATTCAAATCACCATCAACCACTGCGGCAAGCACATTTGCCTTCGAGCCTGGAGGTACGTCAACCTTGAACATGTTGAACTTAATCGTCACCGGTTCAGTCGAGAGGTTGATGTAACGCACAGCATTGATACCTTCCAACGGATCAATGTGGCGAATTTCCATTTCACCCGCGAGCTTACTTGCGGAACGAACGACCGAGCGTTCCGTCCAAGTTGCGCCACCGTCATTCGATACTTGGAGACGACCCTTTGTGAAGACTTCATCGTTATCCAAGACGAAGTGCACCCAAACAGCAGGCACGCCATCCGGCAAACGAATACCGACCCAATCACCCGTTGCGAGCGTCTTCGGTTCGAAAAGCTTCGGAAGCTTGACATAAATGCCATCACGAATCACCTGCAAGCTCTTCAACTCATCCACATTTGTGATGAATTCATACACCTTCGAGGATTCATTCGGTGCGGGCTTACCTGCAACTTCCATCCAAAGACGGTTATAAATATCCTGAGCCATCAACTCAACAAACGGGGTCAAAACCAACGTTGCGACCTCGGTCGGCGTCTTTTGGAAGGGAAGCGCTGCATGCGCTGCAGAGACAGCATCACATTCATAACGCATCTGCATCATCATCGAAAGCGCTTCCGCTGCGGAAATCTTCGTCCCACGATAATGGTTTGTCAATGCCTGACCAATCATACCGAAACGAGAGAAAACCTCAAACCAGTTATCCAAATCTTCAACCATCAAGGGATTGCTGCAACGAGCGAGCAAATCCTTACCTGCGGCTTCAATCTTCACGAATTCCTGATAAACACGTTCGAGCGAAGCTTCTGGGAGCGGTTGCTGAGCCATGATGGCGGCCGTGAGCGCATCGACATCCGGCTTAATCGCCACCGATTCTTCGCGACGATAACCATGACCATTGGGGCCCTGGTCAGAATTGTGATCACAGAAAATCTGCATCGACTCTGCCACATACGGTGCAATACGCGCAATGCCATCCTTCCATGCTTGCGTCGAACGCGCTGCATCAAAGCCCGTCGGATTCCAACAGAAATCTGCCACACCGAAGAGCCCCACCTTCGAAGCTTCAGGCTTATCCATCGGATTCGAGACGAAGCCACTCACAAGCGGAGCACCACCGGCTTCCAAACCATACGTACGTCCCATCAACACATGTGCAGTGCGGCAATAATCCGCCACCGGCCAGTTCCACCAAATAAAGGCCTTACGACCGATTTGAGCATTAATCCACTCCACCGACTCCTGAGAGATATCGCAGCAAATGGAATTGCCCGTCCACATAATCATCACATCTTTATCGAGATCACGGCCCAACGTAGTGAGATAATTATCAACCGACATACCCTTGCAATACTGCGTCGGGCAAAGAATCAACGGACGAACATCCGGCTTCGTGCGAACAAAATTGCGGTTCACATAATTGAGCAACTCCACCTGCTTCTCAACACGTGCACCTTCGCCACCAATGTCATCAAAGAAGACAGCAAACGAACGCACGCCCAACTTGTACATATACTCAAACTTTTCAACGCAAGCCTTGATATCCGAATCATCCTTCCACTGAATATCGCGACCCGGATGCACAGCCCAAACAAAATTCACCTTATTCTCAGCCGCAATACGCACGAGCTCAGCCAAACGCTTTGCCTCTGCTGCAGGATAAGGATCACGCCAACGATTCGAGAACCCATGGAAAGGATCATCCTTCGGACCATAGATGTACGTGTTCATCTTCCATTCGCCATAATAGCGGAACTGGCTCACACGTGCATCATAACTCCACGGCTGGCCATAAAAGCCCTCCACCGTGCCACGATGCGTAATTGCTGGATAATCCGAAATCTTCACTTCGCAGAAACGCCCCGAAGCCATCAACTGCTTCAACGTCTGCACAGCATAGAAGAGACCTGCGCCATCCGCCGCTTCAATATCGACCGACGACTCCTTCAACGCCAACTTATAACCTTCTGCAGGAAGCGACTTATCCATCTTCCAACGAATTGCAAAAGGTGCATTTGCGTCAATCTTATACAACCCCTTTAACACACGCAAAGCGTCCGCATCAAAAGCATCCTCATTTGCCACTGCGACCTCTGCAGGACGTGCATAAAGCGCCGCCTCATCAATCACATCCACTTCACGTGGCAAAGGATAAACACGCATCGAAGCCGGCAACACATCCGCCACCAAACTTCCACACAATGCCAATCCCAAACAAAATACAGCTTTCTTCATTCCCATTCCTTTCACAAAAATCAAAAACCTTTTTTGCATCACTCCATAGTATATCAATAAACAACAAAAAAAACAAGCAAAAAAACCTCGAAAAATCCCTCTGAAAACAACAAAAAACCTTTCCCTTTTTACCCCAAATTTTACCCCCGAAAATGCCATCTTGTAACAAAATCTGCCTAAAACTGTTACAAAACTTCTGTTACAAAAAATGAGACACTCCTTGCAGCGCAAAGACTTATGGATGCTCTCAAAAATTTTTTTGCCTAAAACTGTTACAAACCAGTAGAGGGTGTGAGCAAGACTGGGCCTCGTTTACACTCGGCAATGTTACCAATTTTGCCAATTTTGCCAGTTGTCATTTTTCAATGATCAATTGTGCACCTTAAGACCAACGGCTCACTTCGTT
>JAZLBT010000032.1:0-34495 GCA_045613865.1 Candidatus Spyradenecus sp.
TAACGGATTCGCTGACATTTTTCATTTTGGCGCGCCGCCCCCCGGGGGGCGTAAGCTGATGATTCTTCTTCTTTCCTCTTTGACATCCTTTCTTTTGAGAAGTACTCTTCTTACCCCCGCGGTTATATTGTGCAATATTCCGGGGTGGATTTGGTGTGATTGAGCGGTTGCATTTTGAGGAGGTTTTTGGTATAATTTCCCCTTGTTCACGCTAGAGCTATGCGTGTGAAATTAGAAGCAAGGAATTGAGTTATGCCGAATACCGTTCTTATCGGGTCGCAATGGGGCGACGAGGGCAAGGGAAAGATTATTGACGTGCTCACCGCTCAAGCGGATATGATTGTGCGTTATCAAGGTGGTTCTAATGCAGGCCATACGGTTATTGCAGAGGGTGAAAAGCGCGTGTTGCGTTTGGTGCCATCGGGTATTCTCCATGACGGTAAGATTTGCGTCATTGGTAATGGCGTTGTGATGAATCCGTTGGATTTGATTGAAGAAATCGAGATGTTGCGTAGCACGGGTATTGAATGCCAGGGGCGTTTGTTTATCTCGACGCGTACGCAGATGGTGATGTTGTATCATCGTGCGCTTGACCGTGCGGATGAAGCTGCTCGCCCTGAGGGTAAGAAGATTGGTACCACGGGTCGTGGCATTGGTCCAGCATATGCAGCAAAGGTTTCGCGTACAGGTTTGCGTTGTGGTGATATGTTGATTCCTGAGTTTCCGCAGTTGGTGCGTGAGCAAGTGGAAGAAACGAACGTTAAGTTGGCTCAACTTAATGCAGATCCCTTGGACGCAGAGGAAATGGTGAAGACGTATATTGAAGCTGCCGAACGTCTTCGTCCTTATATTGTTGACACAATCCCCTTGATCCATGCTGCAGATCGCGAAGGTAAGTCGATCTTGCTCGAAGGTGCTCAGGGTACCATGCTTGATATTGACTTTGGTACATATCCCTTTGTGACGAGTTCGAATCCGACTTCGGGTGGCGCTTGCATTGGTTCGGGTTTGAGCCCGCGCCGTATTGATCGCGTGGTAGGTGTGATTAAGGCATACACGACGCGTGTTGGCGAAGGTCCGTTCCCGACAGAAGATTTCGGTGATGTGGGTCGCGAATTGGCTGCGCGTGGTCATGAGTTCGGCGCTGTCACAGGTCGTCCGCGTCGTTGCGGTTGGTTTGATGCTGTTGTGGCACGTTATGCACAAATGGTCAATGGCGTTGATTTCTGGGCATTGACAAAGCTTGATGTTATGGATACATTGCCTGAAATCAAGATTTGTGTTGCCTATGAATTGGACGGCAAGCGCATTGAAACGATGCCTGCATCTGCAGAAGAATTGGCTCGTTGCAAGCCAATTTATGAAACAATGCCGGGTTGGTTGGAAGAGACAAGTCAGTTAACCTCGATGGAACAGCTTCCGTTGAAGGCGAAGGCTTATGTGGAACGTTTGATTGAACTCTCTGGCGGTCGCTTGGGTATTCTCTCGATTGGTCCTGCTCGTGAATCGACCGTTCGCGTTGGAATCTAAGATGATTAAACATCTTGCGATTATTATGGATGGAAATGGCCGCTGGGCGAAAGCCCGCGGCCTTCCGCGTTTCGAGGGGCATCGTGCAGGAAGTGAGACGGTTCGTCGCGTTGCGGGATATTGTCGTGATGCGGGGATTCAGTATCTTACGTTGTATGCATTTTCTGTTGAGAATTGGAAGCGCCCTCAAGAAGAAGTCACTGCTTTAATGCAATTGCTTTCGCTTTATTTGACAAATGAATTGCCTCATTTCCATGAGAACAAACTTCGTCTTCGTGTGATGGGGCGTTTAGATGATTTGCCAGAAGCAACGCGAAAAACCTTGCAACATGTGATGGATGAGACTGCCGAATATCCCACGCAGTTGATTCTTTGTTTAAGTTATGGCGGGCGAACCGAGATTGCAGCTGCAGCACGTGCAATTGCAATGCGTGTTGCACGTGGAGAGTTGGATCCTGCAACCATTGATGAATCTACGGTTGCGGCTTCGCTCTATTTGCCAGATGTGCCAGACCCAGACTTAATTATTCGTACGAGTGGTGAGATGCGTCTGAGTAATTTCTTGTTGTGGCAGGCAAGTTATGCGGAGTTTTATATTACCGATACGCTTTGGCCTGATTTCAATAAGGATGATTTTGATGCAGCACTAGCATCGTTTGAAAAACGTGATCGTCGCTATGGCGGGGTCAAGTAAAACAAAAAAGCACCTTCGGGTGCTTTTTTTTATTTTAGAGCATATGCTTAGTCTTGGAGGATTTCATCGTCATCCTCAAAGTCAATAGCGTTGGTCTTGAAGTACGTAGCAAGGACATGTTGGATAATTGGTCCAGCATCCTTACCACCGCCAGAACCATTGTCAAGCATCGCACAGATAGCAATACGAGGCTTTTCAATTGGAGCGAATGCAATACACCATACGTGTTTGCGACGAACGCCTTTATCCATGTATTCCGCGGTGCCTGTTTTACCTGCGACAGAGACGCCTTGAAGTTGCATGGTTTGTCCTGTGCCATTGGTGACAACGGCTTCCATCCCCTCAAAAACAATATCAAGGTATTCGTTATCCCAAGGCACAGTGCGTAGTCTTTCACCAATGGGGTCATTGGCGACAAGTCGTGGACGGTAGACAATTCCGCGCATGGCAAGGGTTGCGGTTGCATGTGCCATCTGTAATGGTGTTGTGGTGATGGCGCCTTGACCAATCGCACATTGTGCGGTATCGACGGGGTGCCAAGCAACGTTGAAACGTTTTTGCTTCCATTCTGGTGTTGGCAAGAAGCCCTTTGCTTCGCCGCCAATATCAATGCCTGTAAGTTCACCAAATCCTGCTTGTTGTGCAACACGGAGAATGGATTGGATGCCAATCTCTGTGCCGACGTAACAGAAGTAGGGGTTGCAAGATTTCATGAGCGCTTGGCACATATCGAGTTCGCCATGGCCGTAACGATTTGCACAACGAAGACGGCAACTATAGTCTGTATAAATTCCCGTGCAGTCGTAGAGGAGTTGATTATTATAGCCCTCTTCTTGTGCAGCAAGGGCAACAAAAGGTTTAAAGATGGAGCCCGGAGCATATTGCGCTTGGATTGCGCGATTAATCATTGGACGGTCTTCATTGTTGAGAAGCGTATTGTAAAAGTCCGAGAGAACGGGGGGCACCATTTCGTTAATATCGTAGGTTGGCGCAGAGGCAAGGGTTAGGATGTCGCCATTACGCGGATCGATAGCAACAACTGCGCCAGGACGATTCTCAAGTGCTGCTTCAGCTGCGCGTTGAAGATTGGCGTCAATGGTGAGTTTAATATCCTTGCCTGGGGTGGCAGGGGTGCGAATCCAACGATGATGTGTATAGCCGCGGGAGTCGACTTGGAGGAGCTCTTCACCTTCTTCACCATCGAGGAGTTCGTTGTAGCGGGCTTCAATTCCTGCACGACCTTCAAATTGTGGTAAACGATAATGCCATTTGCGACTATCATTTGAAATTTCACGCGGTGCGCCAACATAGCCAATAAGGTGTGAGGCTAATGTATGATTGGGATAGATGCGCTTAGGTAATGGAAGAATGGCGATGCCTGGAAGATCCTGCGCACGTTCTGAGAGGTAGGCAATCGTGCGATAATCAACATCTTTCCATAGAATAAGAGGCATTGGCAAGCTGCCACGAATGTGTCGTGCAACAGCACGGTTGTCGACCTCACGAGGAAGTTGAAGACGGTTTGCGAGATTGTCAATAAAGGTATCAACGGCAAGAATGGTGTTCTTCCAGTTCCCAGGTTGTCGGTGTTCTTCACAGTAGAGGACAACGGCATAGGCCGGACGACTGTCGGCAAGAATAATACCATTGCGATCAAGGATTTTTCCGCGAAGTCCTGGCACAAGTACACGACGGAAGCTTTGGGCACTTTGCGCAGCGCCATATTGCGGACTATCAAGTACTTGAACGTGCCATAGGCGTCGAGCGAGGCATAAAATTCCTAGAAAAATAGGAATTAATAAGAGCGCAATATGCCAAGAACGAATTTGAGAGAGATTCTCAGAATGCTCAATTTCCATGGGCATGGATATTATTCCTCTCTCGTTTTGGCTGGAGTGCGCGGAATTCACATTTCGCAGCGATATGAAAAACTATAGCACCGAAGAAGGCGCCTAACGTTGGACCTAAGACAAGTTGTCCAAAAGAGGGAACAAGTGCATAAGCTTGAGATGCACCGCACGATAAAAGTGTATAGAGACTACACCATAAGTGGAGAAGGGGAACGAGAATCATTCCACAAATGGAGCCAAAACCGGGATTAAATTTGTCGGGAAGAATTTCTTGTATCGAATGAATAACAGCCCAACATGCAAGGAAGAAGAGAATACATGTTCCAGGAGCCAACATCCAACTTGATTCAAGCATAAGCCCAAACCAAAGCGTAATCCATAAGCCTTTTTTAGGTCCTCGTGTCAACAAGAACCATGTTGCCCATAATGGTAGAATGGAAAATTGAAGAAGAATATTTGTGGGTAATAACCCCTCACAAATGCCAGTTGCTAGAATTGGGAAAAGCGTAACCCAGATACAATCACGCGTCTGATCATTCATGAATAGAGGCCTCCACAATAGCAGGGCGTCGTGTCATAATGAAGACACTATTGAGGAGGGAGGGGTTGACAGCTGGTCGAATATCTGCTTCACAAAGTAAGCCATCGGAGGCGAGTCTCGTCTCAATAACGGTACCAATAACGATTCCTCGAGGGAAAAGGCCTCCGCTTCCTTCTGTTATAGCAACGAGTCCAGGTTGGATTGGAGTATTTGTCGTGAGGAATTTCAGTGTTAATGGTTTTGCGGTATAGAGCATTGACGCTTCATCAATTTCACTGAAGTCGCGTCCCGCATTTCCTTGGGTGATACCTTTGGTTATATTTGGAATTTCAACTGCAATACGACAAGCAGGATCAGAAATTAACACAACTTCAGAAGTGTTTGCATGAAGCACATCAATACGGCCAATAAGCCCCTCTGGAGCAACAACGGCATCACCGAGCGAAATGCCTGCGTTCGCCCCTAATCCAAGCGTTAATCGCGGCCATGTGCCTAAGCCTCCACCATGCGACCATATGGGGGCGCATACAACATGATAAGGTTGTTGTTTTTGCCATTGAAGTGATTCGCGTAAGGCTTCGTTTTCTTCTTCAATGACTTGATAATTTTTAAGTAAGACGAGCAAGCGTTCTCGTTCTTCTGTTGCATCATCGCGAGAAGGTCCATTACACAAGCCATCCCATGCAGCGCCCAAGCGGCTCGTGCATTGCTCTTGTGTCCATGTTGATAAACGTCGGAAAGGGTAGGTTAATCCTGCAATTAAATAGCGAATTGCCCCCGTTGCAAAAAGTACAACGATTGTAATACAAAAAATGCTGATGGAAGAACGAAGCCAACGAAACATGGGGATTTAAATTGTCGTCTGTATTACAAAATAGCGCCGGATTTCCGGCGCTACTGAATAGCGTTGCGGTTAGCGTCTATGCGTGGTATGTTCCTTGACGAAATCAAGTTCTTCAAGTACTTTACCTGTGCCATTTGCCACGCCAGAGAGAGGGTCATCTGCAACGGTAACAGGCAAGCCTGTTTGGGCTGCAATCAATCGATCCAAACCACACAAGAGGGATGAACCACCCGAAAGAATAATTCCACGATCAACCAAGTCAGAGGCTAATTCTGGCGGAGCATCATTCAATGTAATACGAATTGCATCAACGATTGCCGTCACAGGGTCTTTTAATGCTTCACGGATTTCTTCGGAGGTGACACGGAGGGTCTTCGGCAAGCCTGCAACAAGGTCGCGACCTTTAACTTCCATCGAAACTTCTTCTTCTAACGGATAGGCCGAGCCAATAGTGGTCTTAATTTCTTCTGCAGTACGTTCGCCAATTAACAAGTTGTAAACGCGACGCATATATTGGACGATGCAGTCATCCATTGTGTCACCGCCTACGCGAACACTCTTTGCAAAAACAATACCAGCAAGCGAAATCAATGCGACTTCACACGTGCCACCACCGATATCAACAATCAAATTGCCTGCAGCTTCAGAGACGGGCAAACCAACACCGATTGCTGCAGCCATAGGTTCTTCAATCAATGTGACATCTCGTGCACCAGCATGTTGAGCGGCTTCTTCAACTGCACGGCGTTCTACTTCTGTAATTTCAGAAGGAACAGCAATGACAACGCGTGGACGCACGATTTTATGACCGCGAGCCTTGCGAATGAAGTAACGAATCATTGCTTCGGTGATATCAAAGTCTGCAATCACACCCGATTTCATGGGGCGAACGGCAACAATATTGCCAGGCGTACGACCAAGCATTTTCTTTGCTTCTGCACCTACTGCTAAGACTTTTTTAGTGCCTTTTTGCATGGCGACCACAGAGGGTTCACGAATCACAACCCCTTGTCCTTTAATAAAGACAAGTGTATTTGCTGTGCCCAAGTCAATGCCGATGTCGCTTGACAAGAAGTTAACCATTCGATTGAAAATCCCAAACATAGAGGCTCCTTAAAATTAATACATATTATAATATATCAAAAAATAGAGAAATGAGCAAGGAGAATGCAAGCCTTTTAATAAATAAGTTTAAATAGAGATATCCCTCTTTTCCGAGGAGAATAAAGGGATGTCTGTTTCATTTAGTGTGCTGTTAACCAATTTGTGCCAATTCCAATGGAAACTTT
Source organism: Candidatus Spyradenecus sp. (assembly GCA_045613865.1). GTDB lineage: Bacteria > Verrucomicrobiota > Kiritimatiellia > RFP12 > DVOR01 > Spyradenecus. The sequence continues at coordinate 6,749 of JAZLBT010000032.1, forward strand.
GAGTGGAACATTGAGTTTACAGACGTTTTCCATCGTATTTTGTATGAGTGGACGTACGATTGGAATTTCTTCATCAGGAACATCAAAAAGCAGTTCGTCATGAATTTGTAAGGTCATTTTTGTTTTTAATTGTTGCTTGGAAAGTTCGTCTTGAATTTTAACCATTGCAAATTTGATGATGTCTGCAGCCGTTCCTTGGATTGGCATATTGATGGCAATACGCTCTGCGGCGGCTCTCACTGAGCCATTTCGTGAAAGAATATCCGGGATCGCTCGTCGACGGCCAAACAATGTTTCCGCGTATCCCGTATCGCGTGCTTTTTGAATGATTTGCTCGGTATAAGCTTTTATTGTTGGATATTGCTCGAAATAGGTCTCAATAAGCATTTGTGCATCTTTTCGTGGAATTCTTAAACGCGAGGCAAGGCCAAATGCAGAGATACCGTAGAGAATGCCAAAATTAACCATTTTACAATGGCTTCGTTGTTGTGGTGTTACATTTTCAAGGGGGGTATTGTAAACAACAGATGCCGTTTGAGCATGGATGTCTTGGTCATTGAGAAACGCTTCAATCATTCGTTGATCTTGACTCATAGAGGCCATAAGACGGAGTTCTACCTGCGAGTAGTCTGCAGAAAGAACTGACCACCCTGGTGCGCGTGCAACAAAGGCTTCTCGAATACGTTGACCACGTTCAGAACGAATTGGGATATTCTGAAGGTTAGGATTTGAGGATGAGAGGCGGCCTGTATCTGTGAATGTTTGGTTGAATGTTGTATGGATTCTTCCGTCATTGGGATCAATGTGTTGTGGAAGCTTTTCAACGTAAGTGTTTTTAAGTTTTACGCATCCACGCCAATCGAGAATTAGGTCAATAATCGGATGACGATCTCGAATCTTTAGAAGTTGTTCTTCGTCAGTTTTATATTGACCGCTTGGTGTACGTTTTGCATTTTCGTCAAGCGCGAGCGATTCAAAGAGAAATTGCCCTAATTGTTTGGAGGAAGCAAGATTGATACCCGCGCCTGTATATTCTCGAATGGCAATTTCAAGCTTTAAAATTTCGCTTTCAAGTTCGCGTCTAAAGTTTTGAAGCCCTTGAGGATCGAGACGTACACCTGTTGTTTCCATATCTAGAAGCACAGAAGAAAGAGGTTCTTCACAGGTATATAGAAGATTTTCGAGTCCTTGTTCTTTTAATTTTGGCAAAATGGCATGATAAAGACGATAGGCAACATCGGCATCTTCTGCCGCATAGTCAAGGATTTGCTCTGGTGCGAGTTGATCCATTGTAAGTGCTGTTTTCCCTTTTCCAAGAAGTTGGGTAATTGGAATTGTTTGATAATTGAGGAAAACGTGTGCCGCATGATCAAGGTCGTGGTGGTCTGTTGCGTCAAGAAGATAAAATGCAAGTAATGTGTCATGTAATGGGCCTTGCATAGAAATGCCAAGACGTTGTAAGACCGCGCGATCAAATCGTAAATGATGCCCAACTTTGGCGATCGTCGTTGACTCAAAGAGGGGAATAAAAGGGGCAAGAGCAAGGCGTTGCTCTTCAATAGATGGAGGAAGTGGGAGGTACCATGCTTCGCTATTCCCGATTGCGAATGAACACCCTACGGCACGATCCGTACGAGGTTGGAGTCCTGTTGTTTCTGTATCAAAGGCAACAAGTGGTTCACATAACAATCGCGCGGCAAGATTTTCACGCTCTTCTTGCGTTGTAATAAGGGTATAATTGTGTGGATGATTTGCGAGTGTTGTGTATTGTGGCGTGGCGGGTGTTACAGGCTCACGTATAGATGTTTGATCAGAGGTTTGTTTTTGAGCATTAAAGGCGAATAAATCATCGCTCTCAAACATTTGTACAGGCGCTTCTGTTTTTTGTAATTCCACTCCAAGATGGCGCGCAATCGTTTGTAATTCGTATTTTGCGAGAACAGGCGCGATGCGTTGGGGATCAACGGGGTGTATTTTAAGATCGTCAAACGTTTTTTCAATGGGAACATCACGGACAATTGTGACAAGTTTATAGCTAATTTTAAGTTCTTCAATATGTTGACGAAGTTTATCGCCGATTTTCCCTTGAACGTCATCTTTATGAGCGATAAGATTTGCAACACTTTTCCATTCTCGGATAAGTTTAGCTGCCGTTTTAGGTCCAACCCCTGGAAGTCCTGGAATATTGTCACTCGCGTCACCTGCTAGTGCGAGATAGTCAACCATATTCTCTGGGTTCGGGATGTCCCATTGTGCGCAAATTTCGGCTGCTGTTTTGGGAGGATCATTCGTATTACTTACGATGCGAACAGTATCGCTTGCAAGTTGTCCTAAATCCTTGTCCGGAGACGCAATAATGACTTCCATGCCAGCATCAACACCACGTGCAGCAAGTGTTCCTAAAATGTCATCGGCCTCATATCCATCAACAGAACAAATAGGGATTTGCCATGCATCGGCAAGTTCATGTGCCTGTTCAATGGCGAGGGCAATATCTTCAGGCATTTTGTCTCGTTGTGCTTTATAGGCGGGATACAAACGATGACGGAATGTTTCTGTTTTACTTTCTGCGGCAATTGCAAGATGGGTAGGATTGAATTTCTTTATCATACTTTCAATATTCGTTGCAAGGACAGAAAGCGCAGAGGTATTGATACCCGTTGCTGTTCTACGCGGTTTGTTAAGGAAAATGAAATGCCCGCGATAGAGGATTGGCATGAGATCAATAATTAAAAGTGTTGGTGTCGCAGTCATATTACACCTCGTTGTTTTTTAATACATTCCATTGCTGGGCAAGTGTTCGAAAAGAAGATGTAAGCAATTCATGATAAAGTGGGACATCTTCACTTTTGGGAAAGAATGCACGAAGAAATGCTTGGTTTTCATTCGCATCATAGATGCAATGCTCTGGATAAAGGGTAAGATAGAGGTCGATGGGAGAAGTTGTTGGGGGTAACCGAAGAGCTGTATTTTGCTTTAAATGGTAGCAACGTTCAACATAATGAAGAAAGTCATATTCAGAAGCGTCCCACTGGTGTGAGTATGTTTTGGGATAAGCACGATTAAACCGTTGAAGATTAATTCTACGCACCCAAAACCAGATTACTAATGTAAATCCGATTGTAACAATGATGGATATGCAAAATTGAAGGAAATTCATAGTTTATATAGCTTTTCTTTTTCGTTTAACGCCTGGACGTGTTGACCAATAATTGCGGGTCCGTCGTCTGACATAAGCTGTTTGAATGTTGGATTCTTCTAAAGGGGGGCCTTCAAGGAGTGCAATAATTCGACGTTGTACCGTTGGAATCTCAATAGGTTGAATGTTGGGGTCTACAATATTAAAAATATCGCCAGTCCCTCGTTGCTCATAAATTCGAACACGTCGACCTTCATCATCTACTGCTGTACGACGTTCAATAAGTTGTTTTTTCCGCTCAAGAAGGATAGAAAGGATATAAATAATATCACAATCTTCTTTTCGATTTCGTTTGAGAAGTGTTCTTAAAAGATGCTCAGCAGTTTCATGTTGCACAGGTGTAGCAACTGTAGAATTTTGTTTGTGTTGAGGAATAACAAAGGTCCAAGCGCCACTGCGAAGTGACGGCGTCACAATTTCCTTTGATGAGAAACACGTTTCGCAAAAATCTTGACGATCAAAGGATTCTTCTGTAGGAACAAGAAGCGAATGTCCCTTGTCGCCAACTTTAAATTCTTTTTTACAATGATAACATTGTGTTGAACGAGGTCGAATATTCCAATCTGCCATAAAAATTACTTCTTCCTACGTTTAAAGAGGCTATCAAGGGCCTTGTTAATTTTTTGATGATTGTCTTCTGTGTTTGCTGGCGTTTCAGCGTCTTCAAGAATTCCAGAATCTAAAATTTCAGAGAGAACTTTATTAACACGCTTACTTTTCTTTGTAGATTTTTCAATGAGTTTGGTCGCCTCTTGACTTAACTTATCTTTTGCAGATTCACTTAGTAGTGTAATTAGATTCGTTAGGTCAATTTTAGGTTTACTTATCGTTCCATAAATAGGTAAAACAAGAGACTCCGTTTGTTCATTATTTTTTATCTTTTTTGTAAAGATAGAATTTTCTAATGGCATGGAAAGATTGTAATTGACTTGTTGGGTGATGAGGTCGGTTGTTCCTTCACATCGAATTTTGTAGTCGTCTATCCGCAGAGAAAGAGGCGAGGAAGTGAGGATTTGGTCTTCAATCTTTATTTGAATATTTTGATTTGGGAGTTCAAGCTTTTCATTTTTATGTTTTGTATAAGCAAGCATTGAGGTAAGAAGTTCATTGGGCGTTAACGCTACTTTATGGGTTGAGAGGGTGAGATCAAAAAGGGACTCTTTGAAGAATGTATCTGTCAATTTACAGTGAATATTATTTGCCTTAATGCTAATGGATCCTTCAGGCGTACCTGCGTTGACGAATATGGGATTAATCGCCTTAAGGGATGTATTTAATAACGTTTGGGTTAACGTGAAATTCTCTAGAATGTATGCGTCTTTCGGCCATGTAAGAAGATAAGGCGAAGAGGCGAGGTGGACGATTGGGTTGAGATGAATATAGCCGTCATTAATCATCACCTTGCCATTTCCAATTGCGAGTGCATCCTTAAGTTTAACATGGATTTCTCCTTGCGGAATATCAAGTCCAGGAATCGTAATACGATCAAAGGCAAGAGAGACGAATCCTTCACCATAATTTAAAATACCAGCACTTCCCATTGAGAGGGGGGTCGAAAGTTGAAATGGACGGGAATGTTTGCCTGAAATCGTAATTCCATTTTGATTTAAGGACTCAAAAAGAGAAAGATGCGAAAGGGCCTCAAAGTTAACCATGAGAGAACCTGATAGGTTGAGATTTGTGTTTGAGTCTAAGGTGCCTTGTGCATTTACATTTCCGTAAGAAGAGGAAAGACTCAGGTTCTCCAATTTGATTTCTTTATTCGAAGAAACGTTAAACTGTGTTTGTAGATTACATGGTGCAGGTAATGGTGGTTGCCCCTGTTGTAGATAGGCAAAATCATCAGATGTAGAGGCCGTTAATAATGTTTGAAGATTTTCGGCCATGCTTGTTTCTGTACTAAATCTTATTTGCCCATCAAAATTGAATGGTGTGCGTTTTCCCCATTGACGCCATTGTGAAAAAAGAAGCGTGGGTTGAATGACACCTTCATTTTTCATAGAGAGTGTTATTGGCTTTGTGTTAAAGTCAAGCATTCCAGTTGTAATAAAGCGCAAAATTGGAGTTTCAATGAGTCCATTTTCGAATGAGAGACGATGATTCTCATACGTTGCTTTGCAATCAGCATTGATGAGTTGTTGTGCTTGAATTTGCCAACCTGGGAACCTAAAATCCGTATTTTTAAGTGAAAATGTAGCCGTTATATCATTTGCAGTCTTTCGTGGTGTTGCTTTTCCGCGAATCTTAAAATCTCCTTTTAATCGATCATAAGCAAAAGGAATCTCTATGATTTTTGAGAGCGCTTCTATATCTGTTTGGTGATTTAATTCAGCAAAATCATATGTCATTTGTGTAGGTTGGAGATTAGACACTAAAAGCTCGGTTTCACTGATGACATTTTTGTTTGCCAAAAGTTGAAGTGTGGATTGAAGTTTATTCTTCTCTGAAGAGAGAGAGAGCAGAATTCCTGTGTCGGCCTTGAATGGTGAGGACTTTAGGAATGTTTGATAGGTAGAGAAGAAGGTGTTTGTATCAAAAGACGCGGTTAATTTACCTGAAGAGAGATCTCCACTTCCGATAATTGACATTCCAGGAAGTTGAATCTTAAGATGAGCAAAGTGAGAGTCCAATAGATGTTTTAAATGGATGTTACCATCGCATTGGAAAGAAAGATTAGCACATATATTTTCTTGGTTATAAGTGATGGATGTAGGCGCTTGAAGATTAATGTTGAGCGTAGCCTGTGGGCGATCTACTTGTGGTGTGAAATGAATTGTATAGTCCGCTACTCCGTTGATAGTAGAAGAGAATGTGCTGTCATTTGACAAGGTTTGCATGAGTGGGTTGAGAGAGGTAAGATTGAGTTGCCCCTCTAAATCGATTTTGGGGTAGGTAGAATTTTCAATCTCAGTAGCATGAAGGGTTAAATCCCCCAAATCACCGTCTACAAGAAGTGATAAGCGATGAAGTAGGGGCTGATTAAGTTGAGAGAGATTGATATTAACGAGAGATTGTAGTGGTTGAGTGATAAGCTCTAATGATGCATTCGACTGTAACGCTGTTAATCCATCTTGTTGAAACGTTAAGATAGCTTGAGATTTAAGTGTTGCACATTCAACAAGTGAAGGAAGTGTTAAGTGGGTTTGGGGAAGTGTAATTGTGGGACCTGACTCTCCCATTGGGAGAATTTTTGTATTGATGATATCAGCCGTAAGTGTGATATCCCACGAAGATAAATCAATAAAAGATGATTGTAGGGATGAGCTTTGCGTCAATTCTGTTTTAGGCGCTTGTATGGGTGCTAAAGCGACTTCACGTTCCTGATGAGAAGTGGTAGCGGGTTGAATTGGTTCCTGACGGACAATCAGATTTTCTACTTTTATTTTTCCATCTATGTGATGAATGGGTAATAATGCCCACATTGAGGGGATTGTGAGGTCTTCAATTGTTGTAGATAGTGTTTGAATAGGGGTTTTGAGTTGATAGGAGATATTGAAAACCTTTTGCTCGCTCCACCAAGAGAGCGACCAATCCTTGATATGAAGAGTAGAGCCTTTAGGAAGCGACTGCTGCAACATATTAACAAGTTTTTGTCTCGCCCATTCAGTCGATAAAAGTGTTGGAATAAAGAGTATGAACGCCAAAATGAAGCAGAGAACGCCAGAAAATATAAGAAGAATTTTCTTCCAAAAAGAAGAACCTTTTTTTTCTGTTACATGAATCCGTTTTTTTCTTTTTAGTAAGAAGGCATTAATCGGTCGGGCAAAATTCATATGAATTCCTCCGTCATATTAATGAATCTTGAAGGCGGATTTTTAAGGAGTTGCGTCCACGAGGTTGAACCACAAAGTTGAGTCATCCAACCTGGGCGAGCCATTGGATGGTTGAAAAGCTTTTCGTCTCCATAGAGTTCTTCAAGAACGTTTATGAGCGCTTGGGTAACGTTCCATGGATCATAGGCTTGATAGTCAAAAAGATGTAAACGAATGGCGCCAGTCGTGTCAGATTGCGAAAAGTCATAGGCTTTAACACCAGGGAGGCCATAGACATTGAGTGCATGAGCAAGCGCTTCTCCCTGAATCCATGGTGCGCTTAACATTCGAAATGCATAGGGGCTGGCGCGTCCAATATCAATCTGTGGTAATGCTTCTAAGAAAACCGTCGCAGGGTAAAGACGTGCGGTTTCCCAAGAACGGATTGCGGGGCTTGGTGGAATAAACTCTGGCGCTTCGTTGGGGCGTGTGTCAAGTTGTAGGAGCCCTTCAACAGGAGCTGGTATATGTGGGAGTTGAAGCCATCGAGCAACTTCTGTATGAGTCATTCCATAGACAAGAGGAAGTGCACAAGGCGCAACAAATGAAAAATGTTCAGGCTCTGCAATCGGGCCACTTGTTCGCCCATAGAGTGGGATTGGACGATCACAAACAACACACTGAATATGATTTTCCTGGCATGCCTCAAGTGCAAGCTTAAGTGTCGCAAGATAGGTATAACACCGAACACCGATATCTTGTAAATCAATAACAAGCGTATCAATATTTTTTAACATTTCAGGAGAGGGCTTTCGCGTATCTCCATAAAGTGAATAAACGGGAATACCCCAAATCGGATGCAGTGTTGTATGCGTGTGCTCGCCAGCGGCGGCTTGGCCGAAATAACCATGTTCAGGGCCAAATAACGCAACAAAATTTTCCCCAAAGATACGATGAAAAGCTTGTGCTGTTGTTTCGCCTGTGGAATGGAGTGCAGCTTGATGAGACAGTAATGCCACGCGTTGAGAACGAGAGGCAGATGACAACCATGCTTCACTCCCAACACGCATCTTTTAATCCTTCCGTGCAACAAAAATCACGGTTGTAGGAATGGCTTTGCATTCATCTAATGCCGCGAGCCAATCTTCAGAATGATAAGCTGGTTTTTCGATTGCGGGGGGCTCTTCAAGGCGAAGAAGGGTTAAACCCGCTGCACGAAATGCATTAAACCAATCACTGATTGGATAGGCGCGTGAAGCGATGGGCGCTTCTGTGCCATCGGGTTGTTCACGAACGTCATCAATGGGGTTAAAATAATTGATTAATAAACGCCCCCATGTTTCTTCGCCATCTTCGTCATCCGCACAAACCCACTCTCCGTTATAAACGGGATGAACGGTTGAAATCATTACATGCCCACCGGGCTTTAACCAACGCGAAATTCGCTTTAATTCTTCAAAGGGACTTTTTACAAATTCAAACGCATGAGACGAGGTAATCAAGTCATAAGAAGCATCTTCTGCATTAAAGTCTTCAATAGATGAACATGCATAATGAATACTCAATCCTTCTGCTTCTGCATCTTTTCTTGCATAGGCAAGTTGCCCCTCAGAGATATCAATTGCGGCACAATGAAGGCCGCGTCGAGCAAGCCATCGAGAGTTTTGTCCTTCACCACAACCAAGTTCTAATGCATACATGCCAGGATGAAGCGGAGGTAAGAGTTGGAGCTCTTTTTCTCCTGCAAGGAGTGGACCATAATGAAAATCCGATGCATCAATCGTGGTAATTTCACGATACGTGTCGGCAATGCTATTCCAATAACGAGCTTGTGGATCCATGGTGTCAAAGAGATGTTAAAGATTAACGTTTACGACAGTAGGTGTACCAGAGAAGTAAGGTTTTTGCATCAACAATTTCCCCTTTGTCAATCATTGCCTCTATTTCTTCTTCTGTAACGAAAATAGGATAAAGATTTTCATCGGTATCGAGATGTTGACCAATGGGAGTCGCTTTCAATTTTGCGTGGTAGAAGTGATGAATTTCGTCACAGTAGCCGGGAACAGGATATGAATTGCCTAAAAATGTAAGCTGTTCAACCTCATAACCACTTTCTTCGCGCGTTTCACGAAGCGCTGCTGAATCTGCGGCCTCGCCTATCTCCATGCAGCCTGCAACACATTCAACAATCTCTTGGTCAATCGCTTTTCGGAATTGACGAATGAGTAAAAAACGATGGTCTGGTAGCTCGCAAAGAACGCAGACTGCACCCGTATGTCGAATGACTTCACGAGTCGATTGTCGACCATTGGGAAGTTCAATGTGAAGGACGTCAATGGTTAATGCGCGTCCTTCAAAAACACGTTTTGTAGAAAGTGTTTTTTCATAAAGCGAGGAGGGTGTCATTGTTGGTCCTTTGCTTCCACCATGTTGAATCGACGTTCTAAAGAGAGAGAACGCGCACCGCCAAGTTCAACACTCTTTTTATAGTATTCAGCGGCAATGTTACGGTCGGGGTCAAACTTGGGCAAACGTAACATCACGATAGCCATATTGAAATAGGGCTCTGGAGCATTTGGCATGTCATTAATCGCTTGTTCAAGAATTTTCATAGCTTCTTCAGCACGATTTTTGCGCAAACAAACCGCAGCAGCGATTAATCGCGCGCGCATGCCGAGATCCCCTGTTGATGGAACTAACTGTGCAACTTCCAACGCATCATCGAGACGATCTTGAATCAAGCGGATACGAGCCATATAGATGAGGAAGGTGGGCTCATTGGGCCAACGTTCGCAAGCTTCTAAAAGACGTTTTTCAAGCTCATCAATTTCTTTATTAATCCAAAGCGATTGACAAATATCAAGTTCAATAATGAGGAGTTGAGCTTCCTCTTCTGCCTTTTTCTTCGCTTCTGCATCGCGACGAAGACGTTCCTCTTCCGCAATCTTAAGAAGTCGAGCTTGTTCTTCCGCTTCTTTCTGTTTTTTAAGAAGTTTTTCCGCTTGAGAGGCACGGGCCTCTTCTTCTGCACGCTTACGAGCGAGTTCGGCTTCTTTGCGCTTCTGTTCTTCCTCGCGTCGTTTCGCCTCAGCCTCTTCTTTAACGAGCGTTTTGCGAACTTCTACACGTGCACGTGCGTCTTTGACTTTTGCTACGAGAGAGAGATTTGCTTCTGTTGTAGAAACAATTTCAGTCTCAAGGGATTTAATTTTTTCACGCACGGTCTCAAGCTGAACTTTAGCTTGTTCAAGTTGGTCTTTAAGCTGATCTGCTTTTTGTTGAGCGTTTTTGATTTGCTCCTTGTCTGCCTTACTCATATTGAGTTGTTTGACCATACGAGAGGCAACAAAGTAGTCCCCATCAAGCTTTGCATGCTGAGGTGCTAAAGTTTTAAATTGCTTGTTGGCTTCAAGAAGATCCTTTTGTAAAGAGGCGAGCTTGCCTTCATTATCTTGAAGACTCTTTTCTGCTGCAGCAAGTGCTTTTTCATCTTCAACGAGAAGCTCTGCAGCGGTTGGCGGTTGGGGCACTTGAACAACAGGCTTGACAAGCGCTTGTTGCTTTTCTTCTTCAGCCTTCTTTATATCGGCGCGTTCTTTTGCGAGAATCGCTTCTAATTCGCTTGTGTCAGAAACCGTTTGACGCGCATCCATAACTTGAGAACGTTTTAACGTTAATGCATCAAGCATTGAAATGCAATGAAATTTCTTAAAGCGCATTGTAGAGAATTCGGTGCCCGTTGTATTCTCTTTTTGCTCAATGGCATTGAACTCACTGATGGCTTGTCGATAGTATTTAATTGCGCTTTCGATATCACCGGATTCAGCGGCCATTTGAGCTTTATTAATGGTACGATTCGGCTCTCTTAAGAGTTCTGCAACGTGCGTTGCCGCCTTTGCTGTCTTTTCTTCTTCGGATTCGCCGAAGGGCCATATTGCGTAGGCGGGTTTGGCTACGAGAAGGAACGTTACCATTAATGGAATAAGGCGTTGTGTAGAGGTAATGCGCATAAAGCCTCCATTAGAGAATGACCTGTTTAATGGGTTCAACATGTAAAGTAATGATTGCATCTGCCCCAAAGGCATGATGTAAAAGATCTTCAATTTGTGTTGCGATTGTGTGTCCTTCTATAACAGTCATCTGAGGATCAACACGAAAATGGATTTCAATTACAGCAACGATGCCGACGCGACGAGAACGCAAGTGATGAGGTTCAACAACATTGGGAACAGAGAGAATAAGCTCAAGGATTTGCTTGTTCTCTTCTTCCGACATACCATGTTCAAGAAGCTTATCAAGTGATTCCGCGACGATCTTCCACGCAACAACAATAAGAATGCCACCGATTAAAAACGCGATAAGATTATCGAGCAACACCCAATGTCCGCCGAGAAGAATTGCAACCGTAATACCAATGACAGCTGCGACAGAACTTAGTGCATCACTACGATGATGCCATGCATTTGCTAAAAGTGCATCATTCTTTGAACGGCGTGCAATTTGCGCGGTCCATTGATATAAAAATTCCTTTACGACAACAGAGATTGCGCCAACAACAATGGTGTATAGAGAGGGCAATGTTGGCCATTGGTCATAGATAAAGGCAAGATAGACAGAATGGACCGCATGCATAGCAATTGAAACACCAACACCGCAAAGTGAGATGCCAATAATCACGGCAGCAAGAGTTTCATATTTGCCATGACCATAGGGATGATCTTCATCCTGTGGGCGACGCGCTAATCGCATGCCAATGAGAACGGCAAAATCAGTCGCAAAGTCAGAGGCGGAGTGAATAGCATCTGCAATCATAGCTGCAGATGCTCCAAAAATCCCTGCGAAAAGTTTAACGACGGTTAAGACAACATTAATTAGAATTGACGCCCAAGTCACACGTTGTGCTTGACGGTGACGTTGGTCTTCAGTAGCTAATGTTGAGTTAATCATTCGACACAATCTTCTGCATAAAGGGTTTGCGGCGCGACACGACCGATTTTAACCGTGACAGAATCGCCGACTTGAATGCCTTCATAGGGCTTAAAGATGACAATCTTATTCGCAGACGTGCGACCAGACCAACGTTCTGCATTACGCAAACTTGGACCTTCTGCAAGGACCGTCTGTGTAGAACCTAAAAGTGCGGCATTCAATGCTCGTCCACGTGCATCTTGATCATCAAGCAAAACATGATTACGGCGAGACTTTTCCTCTTCGCTTACATCATCTTCCCATGTTGCAGACACCGTTCCAGGGCGAGGACTGTACTTAAAGATAAAAGCATTGTCAAACTGAGCCGCTTCCATCAACGTGCGCGTTTCCTCAAAGTCCTCGGCGGTTTCACCGGGAAAGCCAACAATGACATCGGTCGTGATGGCGATATCGGGTGCTGCTTGACGTAAACGCGCGAGCGCAGCGAGATACTGCTCACGTGTATAACCGCGACGCATGCGGGAAAGAACACGCGTTGAACCACTTTGCACAGGAAGATGCAAATGGTGACAAATTTTGGGCTCTTCCTTGTAAATGCGAATCAATTCATCCGTGACGCCAGAGGGGTGGCCACTTGTGAAACGAATACGTTTAATCCCAGGAATTGCTGCAACGGCCTCTAACAAACGAGGGAATGGAAGTGTGTATCCGCCAGGGGAGGGGGGATCATTTTCGTCAAAGGCAGGGGTGCGCAAGCCATAATTCATGATGGATTGACCAAGTAAGGTCACCTCTTGAATGCCAGCCTCGGCCAAAGCGCGAACTTCTTTGAGAACATCGCGAGCGGGGCGACTCCATTCATCACCGCGAACATCGGGAACAATGCAATATGTACAACGGCGATTACATCCTAAAAGAATGGTTACAAACGCAGAGAATGCGCCTTCTGTAACGTGCCCTGTAGGGGCATCTGGTTGCGCATGGAGATCACTCATTGCGAGCGTATGCTCACCATGAATAGCCGCCATCACTGCAGGCGCAACACGATCTGCGCACCGTGTTCCAATTGAAAAGTCTAATGTTGGAATGTGTTTAAAAATATCCTTCCCGAAGCGCTGCGCCATACACCCCATGAGGCCAACAACGCGGTTGGGCCGTTCGCGCTTGGTTGCACACAAGAGACCAAGTTTCCCAAGGGCCTTATCTTCGGCTTTCTGACGAACCGAGCAAGAATTAACAATGATGATATCTGCGGAAGCTTCATCGGGCGCAGCGGTAAAACCAGCATCGAGCAATGCTTTTGCAGCCGCTTCACTTTCGCGAACATTCATTTGACAGCCGTAGGTGTGAAAAATAAAAGAAGGCATAAATTCAAATCACTTTTAGAAATGGTAAACCATCGGGCCGTTATGAACCCGATGGTAGAAGGAAAACGAGTTGAAGATTAACGCGTTGCGAAAGCATAGGCATTACGGAAGAGTTGCATCCATGGACCATCTTCTCCTGCTGCGAACGTACCATCGTCGTAGGAGAGTTGAATCGAGCGGAAGCTACGTTCAGGGTGAGGCATGAGAATGGTTGCGCGACCATCTTCAGAGGTGAAACCGCAAAGCCCACCCTTAGAACCATTAGGATTCCAAGGATAAATTTCAGTCGGTTGTCCCTTGCCATCGACAAAACGTAAGGCTTGTGTTGCCTTTGCAGCATCTTCTTCATTTTCGAAACTGACGCGGCCTTCACCATGCGCAACGGCAATTGGCAAACGGCTTCCAGCCATACCCTTCAACAAGACACTTGGAGAGTCCAATACTTCAAGCGTGCAGTAACGACCTTCAAATTGTTCCGAATTGTTACGAACAAAGCGCGGCCAATGCTGAGCGCCAGGGATGATATCCTTGAGCTGAGAGACCATCTGGCAACCATTACACACACCAAGCGTAAAGGTGTCGGGACGTTCAAAGAAGGCCTTAAACATCGCCTTAAGTTCAGGGTTAAAGAGAATGCTACGTGCCCAACCGGAACCTGCACCAAGGACGTCGCCATAGGAGAAGCCACCACAAGCAACAAGCCCCTTGAAGTTCGCTAAGTCAACACGACCCTCGAGAAGGTCTGTCATATGAACGTCAATAGCTTCAAAGCCTGCAAGTGTGAAGGCTGCAGCCATTTCAATGTGACCATTGACACCCTCTTCACGGAGAATTGCCATCTTGGGCGCAGGGGTAGCCTTTGCAATAGGCGCAGGATTCAAAGGATAGGTGACCTTGAAGTTCAAACCAGGATCATCTGTCATTTCTGCGATGTCATATTCCATCTTCGCGCATTCAGGATTGTCGCGAAGTGCCTGCATCTGATAAGTCGTTTCAGACCAAGCACGACGAACTGTAACAAGTGTTTCGTCCAATGCGGGCTCATCATTGACAGTAATCTGAAGAACGGGTTCATCCTGTACGAGACCAATCCATTCACCCTTTACACCATGCTTTGAAAGAATGGCTTCAACGGCTTCTGCATTTTCTTCTGCGACTTGGAGAACAGCACCGAGTTCTTCATTGTAAAGCGCTGCGAGCGCATCTGCCCCTGTGAGGTTAACCGCAACACCGCGTCCGCCAGCCATCGCCATTTCTGCGAGTGTAACAGCAACACCACCATCCGAGCGGTCATGGTAGGCGAGGAGGAGCTTCTTGTCAACCAATTCTTGCATGGCTTCGAAGCATGCGCGTACAGCCTTCGGGTCATCCATGTCTGGAACAACATCACCCATCTGGTTATAAACCTGTGCGAGGACAGAGGCACCGAGACGCTGCTGACCATTGCCCAAATCAATCAACATCAAACGCGAGAAACCAGGCTTCAAGTCGGGCGTGACATCCTTACGTGCGTCCGTGACGGTCGCGAAGGACGAGACAATCAACGAGAGCGGTCCGACCTGCTTGTGTTCTTGACCCTTGGAGTCCGTCCAAATCGTGCGCATGGAACACGAGTCCTTGCCGACAGGAATGCAAACCCCCAACTGCGGGCAAACATCCATACCAACGGTTTCAACCGTATCGAAGAGACGTGCATCTTCACCTTCTTCACCACAAGCCGCCATCCAGTTAGCAGAGAGCTTAATCGTGCCGATAGGGCCAATAGGTGCGGAGGCCAACTGAAGAATTGCTTCACCCACTGCCATACGACCCGAAGCAGGCGCATCAAGAACAGCGATTGGCGTACGTTCGCCCGTTGCCATTGTTTCACCTGTGGTGGTTTGATAACCTGTTACAGTGACAGCGTGGTCAGCAACCGGCAACTGATATGGACCGCACATCTGGTCGCGGTGAACCATACCCGTAATCGTACGGTCCGTAATGGTCACGAGGAAGGTCTTATTCGCAACTGCAGGGAAACGCAAAACACGCTGTAAAGCCTCTGCAGGTGTAACACCAGAAAGATTCAACGGAGCCTTGGGCAAGTCAACATGCTTGACATCGCGGACCATGCGAGGTGGCTTGCCCAACAACGTGGAGATATCCATGTCAATGGGGTTGTCATTGAAGTGATTGTCGTGAAGAATCATACGACCATCTTCACGGGTTTCACCGATGAATGCAACAGGGCAACGTTCGCGTTCGCAGAAGCTTTCAAAGAGCAAACGATCTTCGGGACGAATTGCAAGCACATAACGTTCCTGCGCTTCGCAGCACCAAATTTCCATGGGGCTCATGGAGAGTTCTTCGTTGTGAACGTTACGCAATTCAAAATCTGCACCAGTGGCTTCAACGAGTTCAGGGCAACCATTTGAGAGACCACCTGCACCGATATCGTGAAGCGAAAGAATGGGGTTGTTATTGCCTAATGCAACACAAGCATCAATCACGCCCTGGCAACGACGTTGCATTTCTGCATTGCCACGCTGCACAGAGTCAAAGTCAAGCTTTGCTTCATTGGTGCCCGATGCCATCGAACTTGCCGCACCGCCACCCAAGCCAATACGCATTGCAGGTCCACCGATCTGAACAACGAGGACGTGCGAGGGAACTTCGCGCTTCAAAACTTGGTCATGGCGAATATTACCCATACCGCCAGCCAACATGATGGGCTTATGATAACCCCAGTACTTGCCGCAAGCTTCTTCTTCAAGGGTGCGGAAGAAGCCACACAACTGCGGACGACCGAATTCGTTACCGAATGCAGCGCCACCAATGGGGCCTTCAAGCATGATATTGAGTGCGGGAGAAAGACGTTCAGGACGTTCTGCGAAATCCTTTTCCCAAGGCTGACGATAACCCGGGATCTGCAAGTTACTAACGCAGAAACCGCAAATGCCAGCCTTTGTACGAGAACCGATACCCGTTGCACTTTCATCGCGGATTTCACCGCCAACGCCCGTTGCTGCACCCGGGTAGGGGGAGATTGCCGTTGGGTGGTTGTGCGTTTCAACCTTCATCAACATCTCAACCTGGTCTTCGGCAAACTTGTAGGTATTGTCCTTCGGATCTGCCTGGAAAGCCATCGTGCGGAAACCATCAATAACACCCGAATTGTCCTTGTATGCAACCTGTGTACCTTCGGGATGAAGCTTATGGGTATTCTTAATCATGCCGAAGAGCGACATATCGCGCTTCTCACCATCAATGACCCACTCAGCATTGAAAATCTTATGGCGGCAGTGCTCGGAATTAACCTGACCAAACATCGTCAATTCGGTATCGGTCGGATTACGCTTGGCGTTGGCATAAGCCTTGTAGAGATAATCAATTTCCGGATCACTCATTGCCAAACCGATTTCCTTGTTTGCACGAACGAGCGCATCGCGACCTTCATTCATAACATCAAAGGATTTGCCACGTGCAGGGCGAGCCATCGTGAAGAAGCCATCAAGCTCAGCGGTAATGAAAACACCTTCAATCATGCGGTCATGCAAAACATTGAGACCTGCAGCGCCAAGATCTTCACGCGTCAATACACGGCCATCCTTTTCAACGGCCATATACATCGCATGCTCAACACGACGTACGCCACGTACCCCACAATAGCGGAAAATATCCGTTGCCTTTGAGCTCCAAGGTGAAATGGTGCCCAAACGTGGCGCAACAAAGAGACCATCCTGTGGTAAAGCCTTGGATGCATCGGCATCCAACAATGTGCATGCCTTAGTGATATTTTCTTCTGTTAAATCAGATGACGTTTGAAGAAGGTAGACCCATGCAGTGCGAATTTCGCAATTAGCGAAACCAACTTCAGAAAGTTGCTTTTTGAGTGCTTCGATACGAAACGCGGAGAGTGCTGTTTGTCCGACTAAAAATGCTGTAGCCATAGATGCATTCCTCTAATAGAATAAAAGATTATATATATTATATCAAATAAAAGCGCTTGACGCAACCTCAATTCCATACGAAACCATCGAAACAACGAATAAAAAAACGAATAAAATCCAATCCACAAGGAAGGGTTGAACAAGGCATTTCTGCGGCTTATAGAGCGAGGAAAACCACCCCCAAAAAAGCGCCGCTTACGAAGAGCGACGAAGGGTGTTGAGAAAGGTTGAGGCATTCGCTTCGAGTTGCAAAAGCAACGCCTCAGACGTCAATCCACGTGCTTGTGCAAGGGCACAAAGACTCCGGCGAAGATTGCCTGGATGATTATATCCATGAAATGAGCATCCATCCCTTAATCCACCATCAGGGGCATCACTTTCAAGGAGAATGCGATGAAGGGGGAGGTGGGGGAGTAAACGCTGAAGCGTCTTGGCATGAGGATGCGCAAGCAGACACCCAAGGCTAAACCAAACATCATTCCCTTGCTTAAAGAATGGGTGCTGAAGGAGTTCTGGTGCAAAATTAACCCCATGAAGAAGCAACGCGGGAAGTCGTCCACCCTCGTTTAAAAGAAAATCAAAGAGTGGCTGCCAGGTTTTTGCGCCATGGAGCACAACGGCACGTTGATACGATTGTGCGAGGTGAAGCTGGTCGCGGAAAAAAGCCTGTTGACACGCACGAACGTCAGATGAGATGGGGCGAATGCCATCGAGACCAATTTCCCCAACAAGTGCTGCGGGGGCTTGCTGTAAAAGCGCCTCCAAACGTGCGAGATCTTCTTGGGTGGCACGATGCGCATCCCAAGGATGAATGCCATATGCGGTGATGATTTCGAGTGCGGGGTGGGTGGGCGGCGGAACGTCTTCTTGGTCTAGAAGAGAAACACAATCGATACAAGCCCGAAGACCTGTATCGACCATAAGATTTAAGAAAGCGTCTCTAAAGGGAAGAAGGCGCGAATCACGGAGATGAAGGTGTGCATCAAAGAACATGCAACCCGCGTTTACTTGGATGGCCAAAAGACCTTTGGATCAGCGCTGAGGCGTAAATCCTCGGCTTGTGGCAATGCATCAAAACGAGGCTTCATCTCATCCATACTATCGCCGCCCAACTTTTCAATGAGTGCATCGGCAAGGGTGATGAGCAAGGCGCTTTCGATAACAACACAAGCGCGTGGCACAGGACACGTGTCAGAACGTTCATAGGTCGTCTCAGCAGCCTCACCTGTGGCGAAATTAATACTTTGCTGCGGTTTGAGCGTGGTTGGAATCGGCTTCATCGCAACGCGAACAACGAGGGGTTGCCCCGTCGTCATGCCCGCTTCTAAGCCACCGCAACGATTGGTCGGTCGGTAAATCGATCCCTGTTCATCACGTAAAATGGCATCATGCAATTGACTCCCAGGAAGGGTCGTATTCTTGAATGCTTCCGCGAATTCAACCCCCTTAATGGCATTGGTTCCAAGCATGGCAGCGCCGATGCGAGCATCGAGGCGACGTTCAGGCGTGACATACGATCCAAGACCAATGGGCAACCCCTTCGCAACGGCAACAATAATGCCGCCCAACGTATCCCCCTCTTTCTTTGCTGCACGGATGGCCGCCTTAAAAGCCTCCTCAGCCGCAGAGGTTGGTGCACGTAATGGGGAACACGCCGCATGAAGAAGGGCGTCATTGAGCGCAACATCACTTTCGGGAACAGCACCTAATGTTGCCACCATACTATCCACTTCGATACCGAAGTAACGCAAGAAGGCGCGCGCAACAGCGCCCACGGCAACGCGACATGCCGTTTCGCGTGCACTTGAACGTTCAAGCGAACAGCGAATATCATCAAACTGATACTTCACGCAGGCGGCGAGATCGGCATGACCAGGACGTGCGGTGGTGTAGGCGGGAACAGCCTTATCCTGCCAACTTGCATGATCGCGATTCACAATTTGAAGGGCAATCGGGGCACCCGTTGTCTTGCCGGCCATAACACCCGAGAGAATGGAGGCGCGATCAGTTTCAATCAACATACGACCGCCGGCACCCGCTTTAAGTTGGCGACGAGCAAGATCTTCGGCAATCATTTCCTCACTGAGAGGCAAACCCGCAGGAATGCCCTCAAGAATGACGGTTAAACAAGGTCCATGTGATTCACCAGCAGAGAGATAACGAAGTGCCATTGCAAGCCTCTTGTGACGTTAACGAAAAAGTACCCATCCCCAAATAAGTAGGAGTAGAAGTGTAAGGATGACCCGAACCACCACACGGCGATTCGGGTCGTGAATCTCAAGAAAATAAGCTTTGAGAAGTCGCCAAAGGGACATTGTCACACTTAGGGATTGGTCAAAGCTTTAACCTTGGCTTCAAGGTCGGCAATTTTCTTCTTGAGCTTATCCACCGTGCGAGGAAGTAAGAGACCTTCTGCGAAAGCACGCTTCGGACCTGCTGGCGAACCAATGTAATATTCACCTTCAGGAACATCTTCCTTAACACCCGATTGAGGACCCACCTGAGCGCGTTCATGAACGGTTAAGTGGCCAGAGATGCCTGCCTGCGACCAAATGATTGCGCCCGATTCAATCTTTGCGCTACCAGCGATACCCGCCTGAGCAATAATCCCCACAAAAGGTGCAATCTGCACATTGTGACCAATCTGAACCAAATTGTCAATCTTGGTGCAATCACCGATACGTGTACGACCGAAACGTGCGCGGTCAACACAGGTATTCGAGCCAATCTCAACATCGTTGCCAATCTCAACAATACCTACCTGTGGAACTTTGGCGATGTTCGGACCCTGAGGACCGACTTCAACGGTATAACCATAACCATCAGAACCAATTTTCACACCTGCGTGAAGAATGACGCGATCGCCGAGAATACACGATTCACGAATATTGACCTGCGGATACAAGTGGCAATTTGCGCCAATCTTGGCATCCTGAGCGATAAAGACCTGACCTTCAATCACCGTGCCATCACCAATCGAAACACCATCTTCAATGACGGTATAAGGACCAATGTAGAGATCCTTACCGAGCGTGACACCCTCACCAATAACGGCTGTTGCGTGAATACCGGGTGCATGAACAACCGGCTTCGGTCCAAAAATAGGCGCTAACGAGGCGAACGCCTTATTGGGATCCTCAACGCGAATAAGCACGGCAGAGGTTTCGCCTTCATAATCTTTTGCCACAAGCACGGCAGAAGCATTTGTTTCTTGCATCTGCTTGTTGTACTTCTGGTTCGCAAGGAAGGAAATATCGCCTTCACGTGCTTCAAGAAGGCTCGCCATCGCGGTAATTTCAATATCATCACCGCGATCAATGGTTCCATTGACTGTTTTTGCGACATCAGCGAGTTTCATTTGTTTCTCCTTTATTCAGCAGATTCAGTGGTTTCGGGCGCAGGAGCTTCGGGAGCTTCTTCTACAACAGGAGCCTCGGACGCTTCCTCTGCGACAGGAGCCTCGGGAGCAGGCGCTTCTTCGACAGGTGCTTCTGCCGTCTCGTCTGCCTTCTTCGACTTCATTTCTTCAGGAAGCTTGCGAAACTTCGGATGTGTTTCTGGCAATGCAATAATGCCATTATAGAATTCAATCAAGTGACCGCGCTGGAAGAGGAATGCCACCTGGCGAACCAAGGTAGTGGGATCCATATCAGCGAGTTCAGCCTTGAGAGCAGAGAGCATCTCAGAACGTGTGCAACACGGATGTGCCGCAACATAATCCAATGCAAAACGCAATTCACGCACAGCATTCTCTGCCGTAAATGGCGTCGGTGCCACATTGGCAACAAATTCAGGACCACGTTCATCATTGCAACGGAAGAGCGAGAACTTACGATGGCGGAAGGCCCCACGCAAGGCAAAACCAAGCGAGAAGGGACGACGCTGCTCATCGCGAAGCGTGCGCTGCAACAAAAGCTTGAGCGATGCCGACGAAGTGGTGAGCGCAAGCGTAACAGGCGCAACAACATGCTTACCCGAAGCCAAGAGGGTGGGGAGCACATCACGACGGAAAATCGCCTCTGCCTGATCGCGATTGTACGTCGGGCGAACGTCCTGGGCGACAGGAACTTCTTCACCTTCTGCAGATGCTTCAGCTACAGGCGCTTCAGTAATTGTTGCCTTCTGACGATAAACCGTTTGCGTTGTGATCGACTGCTTCCATGCTTCAACCGATTCCGAATCGCGGCACATCTCAATCGTCTTGAGATAATCCTTTTCGGAGAGACCAGCGCGTGCAGCGAGTTCCGTCAAGCGGTGACGATAAGAGTGATGATTCGGTGCACCAATCCATTCACCCGAGAGCGTGCACTTAGCAACACAAGGGTAGGTGCCCGAAGGTGGATCGCAAGCCTCTTCAGAAATATCAAAGGCCTCATTGAGATGCGCTTCAAGAATGTGTGCACAAACTTCAGCCTCTGTCAACGCCACATAACCGCACGTCTTACACGAGTAGAAGGTCACATCCGTGTCGGGCTTCGCTTCAAAACGCACCAAACAGGCCTGCGGATTCTCGAGGAAGAGGTTGATAAACTTCTTAACAGAAAACGCCGTATGCGTACCTTGAAGCGTCTTAATAATAGCACCGAGATTCTTCTGATTAGGGAGAATACGGATTTCTGCATTGAGAGGCTGAATGAACTCACGACGCGGTGGACGCGGGCGCGTATCATTTTCGGAGCGTTGACCACGAGGTGGGCGACCTTTATTGGCGTCATCGCGACGGGGGCGCATTTCACCATCATTGTCACGACGCGGCGGACGCGGGCGACGATCATTGCGATCGCGACGGTCATCGCGCTCACGATGAGGGCGTTCCTCACGACCTGTGCGTTCATCGTAGTTCTTGCCTTGGTAACGGCTGACATATTCATCGGAGGACTTACGAGCCCAATCGGGGGCGAAGTCAAAACCGAACGTATCGGGGGTGTCTGCGTCGCTCATGGCGCATGGCTCCTTTAAACTGCTCCCTGCGCAACTGCAGCCAAAAGGCCGCCGGCAAGGAGGAGGCGTTTTTGACGATCGGACAATTCTGTCACGACGTCGAATGTTGTGTTGGTGGTGAGATTTTTAACTGTCGCATGGCCGTCACCTTCAATTGCCATACGCAGGTTTTCAATCACGAGCTCATCGCCCGCAGAAAGGGTGTCATAATCCGCTGCATTGCAAAATGCAAACGGTACAATGCCGAAATTGATTAAGTTCGCACGGTGGATGCGTTCAATCGTCTTTGCAATCACTGCGCGCACACCAAGATACATGGGGCAAAGTGCAGCATGCTCACGCGACGAACCTTGACCATAACTTTCACCGGCAATAATAATATTAGCAAGCCCCGCATCACGATTCTCAGACGCGTGCTTGTAAAATGTCGGATCCGTATGCTCAAAGACATACTTTGCATACTCAGGAATATTCGAGCGATACTTCAAACGTGCACCCGCAGGCATAATATGGTCAGTTGTAATCTTGTCACCAACCTTTACCGTTGCCACACCCTTCAAGGTCTCAGCAAGCGGCGTACCTGGAGGCACTTCACCAATATTGGGTCCACGGAGAATCGTCGTTTCCGGCAAACCTTGCCCTGCACTCTCACGATAGAGGAACATCGAATCATCAATCGTAAAGGCCGTCGGCATCTCAACAGACGGCACAACACACGTGCGTGCATCAGCAAACGCACCTGCAAGCGCCGAAGCCGCCGCCGTCTCGGGCGAAACCAAATAAACCTTCGCCGACTGCGTACCAGAACGACCCTCAAAGTTACGATTACTCGTGCGCAAGCAAACCGCATTCGTCGACGGGCTCATATGGGCGCCAATGCAGAAACCGCACGCATTTTCCAAAATACGGCAACCAGAGGCAATCAATTCACCCAACAAACCTTCATCTGCAAGCATCCGCACAACCTGCTTCGAACCGCAAGCAATGCCGACCTCAACATCCGGATGAACCTGCTTACCCTTCAAGAGCAATGCCACCGTCTTAATATCACGATAAGACGAATTGGTGCACGAACCAATCATAATCTGATGCACCTTCTCACCGACATGCGAGGCAATCGTTTCAATATTACCAGGATTATGCGGTGCAGCAGCAAGCGGTTCAAGCGTCGAGAGATTGAGCGACCACGTCTCATCATACGTTTCATCATCCGCAACGAGCTCAACCCAATCCTCACCGCGACCCTGCGCCTCAAGAAACGCCTTTGTCGTTGTATCCGAGGGGAAGACCGATGTCGTGACACCAAGCTCTGCACCCATATTCGTAATCGTCGCACGCGAGGGCACATCTAACGTTGCAACACCAGGGCCATAATATTCAAAAATCTTACCAACATTACCCTTCGAGCCAAACTTCTGCAAAACCGCAAGAATAACATCCTTGGCAGAAACCCCAGGCTGCAACTGACCTTCAAGACGAATGCCAACAACCTTTGGCCACGCAATATTATATGCCCCGCCGCCCATCGCAACAGCAACATCAATACCACCTGCACCAATCGCAATCATACCAATCCCACCACCCGTAGGCGTGTGAGAATCCGAACCAATAAGCGTCTTACCCGGCTTCCCAAAACGCTCCAAATGAAGCTGATGACAAATCCCATTGCCTGGCTTCGAATAAACAATACCATACTTCTTTGCAACCGACTGCAAATAATCATGGTCATCTGCATTTTCAAAACCAATCTGAACCGTGTTATGATCAACATAACTCACCGAAATATCGGTCTTTACACGCGTTAAACCCATACTCTCAAATTGGAGATAAGCCATCGTTCCCGTGGCATCCTGCGTGAGCGTCTGATCAATACGAATCGCCACCTCAGAACCAACAATAGCCTCGCCGGAAACAAGATGGGAATGGAGAATTTTTTCTGTAACGTTCATTTGAAAAACAACAATAAATAAATAACAAAATAAACTCAAGCCGCGCGCTTTGCGAGGAAATAGTGCTTAACCTTAAACCAGAAGGGTGCGACATAAATATAAAACAACGTCACCGGCACCAAATAACAGCAACTAATAACCGCCGTCTTCGGCCCCAAGAAAAGCCCCACAAAAGCAATCACACCAATAAACTGACCAATCGGCGTATTCGTCGGCTTCGGATACTTAAAAGGCGAAATCTGCAAGAGCAAACTAATAATGCAATTAATATACATCACCCATGCGAGCGCACCGCCACACTGCAAATCGACCCAGGCAGGCAACGGATAATCCGCACCCCAGCCCTTCTTCCAAGCCTCAATAAAGAGAATAATACCTGCAAGACAAAGCGCATTCACCGTAATTGGCATCCCCGTGTAACCACTCATGCCATGATCATCATCCACCACCTTAAAACGCGCCAAACGCAATGCACCCGAAAGCACAATCGCAATACTCAACATCGCCCCCACCGTGTGCACCTGACCGCCAACCGCACTGAAATTGTGGAAGAGATAAAAATACACCAACATCGCCGGAGCCACACCAAATGCTGTAATATCAACAAACGTATCAAACTCCGCGCCAAACTGAGACTCCGCCTTGAGCAAACGCGCAAACGTACCATCAAGACCATCAAGAATCATCGCACCCAAAATTAAAACTGCACCGAGGTAAAAATTCCCCGATGCAGAAAACATAGTGCTTAATAAGCCACAAACAAGAGCGCCAGAAGTAATCGAATTAACAAAAACTTTATTCGCTGGAATCTTCTTCATGTCAGACATAACGCACCTCGCGAACTTACTTACGCTTTGCGATGACCGTCACACCCGCCATCACCGGATCACCCGGCTGGACGCAAACCTCAACGCGATCAGCAGGCAACCAAATATCCATACGGCTACCAAACTTCATCATGCCCAAAATATCGCCACGACGAACTGGCTGATCCTGATCCAACCAATAAACCACGCGACGAACCACAGGCCCCGTAATCTGCTTGTGCAAGCAACGAAGACCATCCTTATCCTCAACCATAATCACCGAATGCTGATTATAAAGACTCGAACGTTCATCCATCGTGAGAAGATGCTTACCATGACGATACTCGCACAACGTCACCTTGCCGCCAATCGAGAGACGATTCACATGCACATGCAACGGCGAGAGAAACGTCGAAATACGCACCGCCTTTTCGCCAGGAAAAAATTCCTTCACCACAGCACTTGCTGGCGAACCATCATCCTCCGTCACATACTGCACCGAACGCACCGTACCCTCTGCGCCAGAGACAATATTCTCTTCACCCACCGGCGGCACACGCACAGGATTGCGGAAAAACCACAACATGAAAACAGTGAAAACAAAGCACAAGCCACCCAAAATCGAGGCAATACAAGGCAAACCAAACCATGTTAAAACGCTCGGACCAATGATACCAATCAACACAGCCGGAACAATCAACGTCCAACCATCATTAATAATCAACTGGCATTCACGCTTCTCATTTTCGTACATCATCAGTAACTCCATTTCGTTAGAAACTTCACTTCAAGGAAAGGCATACTCCCCTTAATCACCCTTTATTATAACACAAAAAACAAAACCTGAAAAGCACCAATTTTCAACTCCCCATCTTTAAACCCATACCCAAAAACCAAAAAAACACATCGCACAACCCGTGCCCCTTCTTTCGCCCCAATTTCCGCCTCCGCAACAACGGAGGCTTTTTTATTTCCAACCATTCCAAAAAGCATATCTACCATAATCTCACATAACCCATTGCACAATAATGCATTACGGAAAAGATTTGCGCTCCTAGCAAAAGACAAAATCAAACCGCCTTGATTTGAGTTTTCAAACCGCACCGGTTTGAAGCTCAAACAGCACCGGTTTGACGTTCAAACAGCACTGGTTTGACGTTCAAACAGCACCGGTTTGAAAAAAGAGAAAAAACACCCTTCTTTTACATAAAAATAAAATCCATAAAAACACCCCACCAGCAACCAGCCACTAGCTTGCAAGGGCTTGGGTAGGCTACCCCATTTATAGAAGGATGCAACCGGTCATCAGTCGCCGCTAGCTCACAGGGGTTTGGGGTAGGTCACCCCCATTTATAGAAGGATGCAACCGGTCATCAGTCGCCACTAGCTCGCAGGGGTTTGGGGTAGTAGACCCCATTTTTAGAAGGATGCACAAAGTGCGTCCACCCGTTCATCGAGCGACATCAGTCGCGACTGCAGCGACAAGGAATCAACACTCTGTAATCACATGCGCAATCCTATTTGTGCAAATCGTGTTAAATCCTGCAGCGTAGCCCTCACCATTGACTTTTAAGTGAAAATATGACAAAATATTTTTAAATTAAGATTAAGCAACGCATGATTTGATTTTTTTTTGTGCTATAATAGAAAGTATTAAGATTGTGTATTTAGTGAAGCCATCACGTAAGCAAAAAAATTAAGAGGAAAAGGTAATGCGTTTCAATGTCAATAATCCTCCCTATAAGGTTAGCAGTAAGGCAATGAATTTGATTGCCGAGATTGCCGCCGCCATTGAACGCTATAGGATTATCCTTGAAGGTCCCGATGGGCTTCGACTTCGCAAGATTAATCATATCCGAACCATTCGTGGCACAACAGCGATTGAAGGTAATACGCTTACCGAAGACCAAATTACTGCCATTCTCTCTGGCAAGCATGTTGTAGGTCTTCAGCGCGAGATTGATGAAATAAAGGGTGCACACGCAGCCTATCAAGTCATCACCTCATTTAACCCATATTCTATCGATGATCTTTTAAAAGCACATCGCTTGATGACAAAAAATCTTATCGATACACCCGGGACATTTCGTACCTGTAATGTTGGGGTAATGGATAACGTTGGTAATATCGCTCACATGGCACCTCCGTTTGCGTATGTTCCTTCGCTTGTAAAAGACCTTTTTTCTTGGCTGTCAGAAAGTGAAGACCCAGTATTGATTAAAAGCTGTGTCTTCCACTACGAGTTTGAATTTATTCATCCATTTTTAGATGGCAATGGACGTATTGGACGACTTTGGCAGACCGCGCTCCTTGGATCTTGGCGTAGCGAATTCTATGGCGCACCTGTTGAGAACATCGTTTGGGCACACCAACAAGAATATTACCAAGCCATCAATATGTCTAATGCAGCTGGCGAATGTGGCCCATTCATTGATTTTATGCTCGACAAGATTCTTCGAACGCTCAAGGCCAAAGGCGAAGCATACGAGAATATCATTCTAGAAACAAAAAGTAGCCAGAAAAGTAGCCAGAAAAGTAGCCAGAAAATTATAAGCGTTATGAAGACAATGCCAGATGTAACATTGGCTGAACTCGCCAATGCATCAGGGCTTTCTGTAGCGGGTGTTAAAAAGAATATTCGTAAGCTAAAAGACGCCAATCTTATCCGTCGTATTGGGCCAGACAAAGGTGGTCATTGGGAGGTCCTCTAACGCTTCGATTAATGGCAATCCCCAGTCGCCGCTAGCTCACAGGGGTTTGGGGTAGCATACCCCATTTTTAGAAGGATGCAACCGGTCATCAGTCGCCGCTAGCTCGCAGGGGTTTGGGGTAGGTCACCCTCATTTTTAGAAGGATGCAACCGGTCATCAGTCGC
>JAZLBT010000033.1:0-11981 GCA_045613865.1 Candidatus Spyradenecus sp.
TTCACGCAGCGTCGCATCGTCAGACTTCCGTCCATTGCGAATGATCCTCGACTGCAGCCTCCCGTAGGAGTCTGGGCAGTATCTCAGTCCCAGTGCGGCTGGCCGTCCTCTCAGACCAGCTAATCGTCATTGCCTTGGTAGGCCGTTACCCCACCAACTAGCTGATGATCTACGGGCTCATCCCTATGCAGGAGGCCTTGCGGTCCCCCCCTTTAGCAAAGTGAAGATGCCTTCACTCGCCACATTCGGTTTTAGCATCTCTTTCGAGAAGTTATCCCCAGCATAAGGGCAGATTGCCCATATTGTCCTCGCCCTTCCGCCACTCTCATCATACAGAATCATATTGCTACTCAACTGTACGAATCCCGTTCGACTTGCATGCCTAATCCACGCTGCCAGCGTTCGTTCTGAGCCAGAATCAAACTCTCAGTCAAATAAATGCGTGAGCATTTTCTTTGCGGTCTTACCCCGGGTGAGGTAGACCAATTTGATGTTGCCTGGCACAAGCTGTTTCTACTGTCGCATCCCTTCCAGGTCAAACCCCTTCCAGGACACTCTTGAGCGAATTAAATTTTCAAAGATCAAGTGTTTTCGTTTCGTGCGGCGAACCGCTGTGTTGCGAAAACGGGATGTATAGTCTCACAAAACCGAAAGAATTGCAACAACTTTTTTCAAAAAAATTTCACCACCCCACAAACCATTCATTCCACAACGAAAAATTACATCCTCCCAACCCATTCATTTTCCAAAAACACCTCCCCCACCCCATTCCTCGCGTAAAAAAACACCCTTTTTGAAAGTCCATTCTACGAACAACTCGCGCGAAATTAACGCAAATCAAACAAAAACCGCGAAACGAGTATACACCACTCTCACCTCTAAAGAGTCGCCTCGCAAGCGACATTTTACTCCACGGTGAAAAGAATCACCTCAATTAACTACAGTATGTAGTCAACTCAAAAATCACATTTACATAACCTTTCGCAACATAGAGACCCAAGAGACAAAGGGACAAAGAGACAAAAGCGACAACGCGACAAAAGGGATAAAGTCGCCTACTCACACCCACCCATGCTTCCGCGCAATGCTTTGAGCCACGACATCCACCTCCTGTTTAATCTCCTTCACAACCTTTGCCAACGCATCAGCATCTTCTACCCCTGCCAACTTGGAATACAACGCATTATCCCATGCCTCCGCACGAGCGGCTGTTCGAGCTGCATGCATTCGCTCGCGCACACCTCCATGCTGCCGAAACTCCTCCTCCTGCCGCTTAAGCATTTGACCAAGCAAATACTTTGTTTGCAAGATGATAACAATCATAAGATTACAACACACCTCTGGAGGCCGCGAATCAAAAATATCCTTCCAATCCTCCCAATCCGGATGTTCCTTGGCAAAAGAACGCGCAAACACCTTCCGCTCATCTGCCATCTCCCACTCCCCAAAACCATGTGCCTCAAGCCAATCCAAATAATCCTCCTGCAACTCATCTAATGTTGCACGCGCCACATTTGTAAGCTTGATTTCCGTTTCCTTACTCGTCCCACTAGCAGCACTACCCTCAGCAATATTTTGCTTACAACTCCGCGCCGCCTGAACCATCTGATCAACCGTACGATCACCATGCGCAGGCAAAAACCGCTGACAAAAGAGCACCGTCCCCTGATAAATAACCTGACTCTTGCGATACACAAGCAACTTCTTATACCCACCATGCGGCAAAATAACCGAAACATCCTGACTCATAAAAAACACTCCCTTCTACGCCCTTATCGCTTCTTACCCTTTTCTGTCCCTTAGTCCCTTTAGTTCCTGTCCCTTAGTCCCTTCACTCCCTTGGTCCCTGTCCCTGCAGTCCCTTGGTCCCTTCTCACACATCCTTGGCAAACCCAATTTTGATGTACTGCGGGAATGACGGATTCGTCAAAATGTAAATAACACCTGTTGTACTTTTCATTTCATACACCCCTTTTCGGCTGCAAGGAGATATTCAGACTCTGTCTGCGGATACAAATCATCTTCGTTCTTTGATGGGAAGGTGAGATTGGGTGGCAAGAGGGTTTCGGGGGCAAGCGCATCTTCTGTAGAACCCGAAAGGCCAAAATAGCGCTCCACAAACGCAGTTAAGCGTTCAATAATGCTTTGCTTCTTCTGCTCTCGATTGCTTGCCTGCTTACCAAACCGTGGAATTGGCGGCATTAATTTTACAATATCCGTGCCACTGGTCTTCACGACACCTTCACGCAAAGCACCCGCCACAAAGAGACGCGTTGCTTCACGATTCAACTTCTCTTCGCGAATAATCTGCTCTAATTCTGCGGTGCGTTGCGCTTTAACAAACCGCTGCCAATCCTCTACGACCTCTTCGCTCGTCCCATTGAGTTGGGCAATAAAGTTTTCAATCAATTCCTTCTTACTACGCAGTTCGGGGCTTGAATCTACCGCACGGCGAATCGTCACCAAGATTTCCTTATCCTTACCGTGTGAGGCGCGATACTTCTGCACGAGCATTAGAATGTAGTCAATATTAATCTCAATCTGCTTAATCAACTCAATCTCAAAGACGATATCATCCGTAATATCCTCCTTATCACCCTTTTGAGTTTTATTCTTCCACTCGTCACGGAGGTCTTGATAACGCCCTAAATAGTCCTGTAACTCACGTTCAGAGAGCAATTCCTGCGCATTAAAATCATCAAACGAAATGAGCAGATTTCGCATCCTTAACAAGGCACCAAAGAGCAGAATAAATTCCTTCTGCCTATTTTCACCCGTGATTCGCTCTTCTGTTAAGGGGAATTTTTCAAGCAAATCACGTACCATGTCCACATAGCCTGGATGTTCTTTCCCCTTGTCATCCGTATAGCCATAGTAGTAATCTTTATAGCCACGTAAGAGCACCACGCCCCCAGCCTCTTTATCCCCAAAGAGCGCAATCGCATCATCCGTCGCCTGCTGCAAATTACGGAAACAAACAATATTGCCAAACACCTTAATTGAGTTCAAAATACGATTCGTGCGCGAATAGGCTTGAATCAACCCATGCATCTTGAGATTCTTATCTACCCACAACGTATTCAACGTCGTAGCGTCAAACCCCGTTAAAAACATATTCACCACAATTAAGAGGTCTAACTCCTTATTCTTCATGCGTAAGGAGACATCTTTGTAGTAATTCTGAAAGCGGTCGCCATCGGTCGAGTAATTGGTCTTAAACATCTCGTTGTAATCGGCAATCGCGCTTTCCAAAAACTCACGCGAAGACGCATCCAAAAGCGAAGTATCGTCCGAATTCTCTTCGTCCATAAAATCATCGCTCTCTGCCTCATTTGCCCCATAACTGTAAATGAGCGCCACCTTCAGCTTCTGTTGTGGCTTCTCCTCCATCTGCCGCTTAAACTCCGCGTAATAACGCTTCGCCGCGTCCACCGATGCCACCGCAAAAATGGAATTAAACCCACTTACGCGCTGCTTCTGCTTCACCTCCTCAATGGCTCGCTTACTGCTCGCCACATCAGCAATATTCTGCAACACATTAAAGGCATACGTCTTATTCCCGCGATAGGTCTTACGGTCAAAATTCGCTAAAATGTACTCCGTCACCAAGCGAATACGCTCTGGCGCCAAAAATGCCTTCTCGCGATTGATATCCCACACATCCTTATCTTCTACATCCCCCTCAATGTCCATCGTCTTAATGTAGTCCACGCGGAAGGGAAGCACATTCTTGTCATTAATCGCATCCACAATCGTATACGCGTGCAACTGCTGACCAAATGCCTGTGCTGTCGTACGCAACCCCACACACTTACCCGTCCCTGCATTTAACGCAAAGATTGGCGTCCCCGTAAACCCAAAAAGGTGATACTTCTTAAAATGCTTCGTAATCGCCAAATGCATATCACCAAACTGACTACGATGACACTCATCAAAAATAATCACCACCCGCTTATTAAACACCGCATGCCCTGCATTGCGCTTAATAAAGGTCGCCAACTTCTGAATCGTCGTGATGATAATCTTCGCCGAATCATCCCCCAATTGTCGCGTCAAAATCGCCGTCGAGGTATTGCTATTCGCCGCTCCTTTCTCAAAGCGGTCATACTCCTTCATCGTCTGATAGTCTAAATCCTTACGATCCACCACAAAGAGCACCTTATCGACATAACTTACCTTCGAGGCCAATTGTGCCGACTTAAACGACGTCAACGTCTTTCCGCTCCCCGTCGTGTGCCAAATGTAACCGCCCCCTTCTACCTTGCCATACTGCTTGTAGTTATTCGCTACCTCCAAACGATTCAAAATCCGCTCCGTCGCCGCAATCTGATACGGACGCATCACCAGTAGCATCTGTTCAGAGGTAAAGATACAATACCGCGTCAACACATTGAGGATCGTATGCTTCGCAAAGAAGGTCTTCGTAAAATCCACCAAGTCTGGAATAATCCGATTCTGACCATCCGCCCAAAACGACGTAAATTCAAAGCTATTGCTCGTTTTAGCGCGCTTTGACTTTTTCGCTCCTGAGAGCTCCCTCAAATGATTAAACCGCGTCGTATTCGAATAATACTTCGTGTTCGTGCCATTCGACACCACAAAAATCTGCACAAATTCATAGAGCCCACACGCCGCCCAAAAACTCTCCCGCTGATACCGCTCGATCTGATTAAACGCCTCACGAATCGGCACCCCACGACGCTTCAATTCAATATGCACTAAAGGCAAACCATTTACGAGCACCGTCACGTCATAGCGATTATCATGCTTCGCCCCCTCACCCTGAGAGACCGTATACTGATTGAGCACCTGCAGACGATTATTATGAATCAAGCTCTTGTCAATTAAGAGAATATTTTTACTCTCCCCATTATCCCGCTTCAAAACCTGCACATAATCTTCTTGGATTAAGCGCGTCTTCTCCACTATCCCATCCGTTGGATTCGCAAGCACCTCCTTGAAAAAGCGTGCCCACTCCCCATCCGTAAAAACATATCCATTTAAGCGCTCCAATTGCTCACGCAAATTGTGAATCAATTCCTCCTCGCGCTGAATCGACACCCGCTCATACCCCAATTCCACCAAAAGCGCAATAAACGCTCGCTCTAACTCCGCCTCGCTCTGATACGCATCCGAACGCTTCACCTGCGGCTCATACGTGGCCACCACTGTGCTCTCTGTACTTTGTGCAATAACATTGTAATTCATGGCGTTGGGTTCGTTTTTATTGTTCGTTGTTCATTAACACGCATCAAACGTTAAAAGTTTGTCGCGATAGTACTCATACTGCTTCTTACGCGCCTCAATCTCCGCCGGCAACCCTTCCGTAAGGTCATTGCACAACGCATCAAAGCGGTCTAAAATCTTCACAATCCGTGCCTGTTCTTCAAGCGATGGGAGGGGAATCGTGACACCACTTAAATGACTTGGCGTAACCTCTATCACTTTTGTCCCATGCGCAAGTTTTCGCTTTTGTGAGGTAAAATGTGAAGATCCAAAATAGTAGGACAAAAACTTAGCATTTTGGTTATGATGAATGATTGCTGTATGCCCACTCACCGCAATAGGTTCATCACCTAACCAAGCGGTACAACTACAAACATCCTCTACATTCTCACTCGTTACCGCCATTACAATATCACCAGGCTCTGCAATGCGTGACTTACTAAAAACTTCTTCACTTACATACGTTAATGTTTGCTTTGTGTGTACACCAAAATGCGTATACATCTGTCCGTAGTGAATACAGGGCCTTCCAGAAGAAACAAAATCTTTCTTCTGGAAATTACCCCCGCGAGTAATAGTAGCTATATCCTCTAACTTCACCATTGCATAACCAAAAACATACTGACAAAGTTTGATTAGGGCACTATACGAGCTCTGCTCTGCTCTGCTCTGCTCTGCTCTGCTCTGCTCTGACCGATGATACTACCCGTCTCAGCAAATGTCAAGAGTAAATCACGATAAAATTCATATTGTTTTTGCCGCGCTTCAATCTCCGCTGGCAACCCAATCTTGAGGTCAGAACAAATCGTATCAAAGTGATCCAATACATGCACTAACCGCCGTTGTACCTCAAGCGATGGCACGGGGATTTTTAGATTTTCAAGAACATCCCTTGCAAGACGTGGAATGCTCGCCTTTCGAACTTGTGCAATTATCTGAGGCTGATTCTTCTGAAGGACAAAATACAAATAACGACCATCTAAGGCGTCTGTCTCAGAAAAAGTATAACAATCATCCGCAGCCCAATACGCATCATAGCTAAAACCAATTTGTCCTGCCCCACCAGCTCCAATTACAAAAGGTGTGCCAGCGTTGCGATTAGATGTGATGTGATAGCCTAAAGGAGCCAAACTGTTCTGGTAAACGGCAAAGCCTGAACTTGGACTCAATTCACTACGAACCACTCTTGTGCCACGTTCAACCTTGACGATATCCCCCAATCTAACAATCTGAATTTCCCGTTTATCAGTGAAAGATAAGAGTGAATCGCGGTAATACTCGTACTGTTTCTTGCGTGCTGTAAGCTCCGCTGTAAGCTCCGCTGTAAGCTCCGTGAAATTGTCCAGAATCCGGACAATTTCACGCTGAACTGCTAATGGAGGAATAGGGATTTTTTGCTTCTTTAATTTCGCCATATCTACAGATGCGAAATTGCCAACATTCGTATTCTGCTTACACCACTCTCCAATGATAAAAAAGTAATAGTAAGCAAATTTCATATCTAATATATCTTCATGCGATTTACATTTTGTGAAAAATGTAAATCGCTGATTCGCAAGCGAATCAGCAATTACAAGAGCATGCTCTCCGATTGTAGCGGTAGTAGCAAGAATAATGGAATTTGCAGGAAATAACTTTCCCTTTACCGCTTGCGGTGTAATGTGTTGAATGGAATCAGATAAAATTCGCCCGTTTGTCCGAATATCTTCCATTCGAAACCAAGGGATTGTTCCATTTTCCCAAAATGCTTTATTTGCTTTTGATGGAGTATAACCATTCTTTATCTCAAAAACCTCATCCAATGTCTTCCATTCCACGCCATTGGGGCAGAGGTCGTTGATTAATTGTTGGAGTTGACTCATGCTTCACCTCCATTTTTTAAAAGTTGCTTGATTTGTTTGTCAAAGTCTGAGGTTATTTTTTGTGTTTTATTAAAAATTTCGTACTCAGCCTCAGCCTTCTTCAACGCATCTTTTTTAGAAACCCGTCCCTTGTCGGTCAAAATATCATACCTACGAAAGGTTAAAAAGGCATTAACGCTCTCTGCAAATGCTTCCATCGTGAAGGTGTTTTCACGTTCAATCAAGTCTTCAATGTAATCAAAGTAACCCGTTACCGCACGTTCTAGTTGGCGAATCTGCTTCTCGTCTAAATAGTTCTTGGCAATGCCCACATCGGATTTCAAAATACGCCCTTCTGGAGCATGTTTCCAGGTCGTCAGCCCCATATTCTCTTTTGTATGGTCGGCACGAGAATAGACGATTTCAGATGCCGTTTTCCCCACAATCGCATAGTGAAACTTATTCTGCACCATTGCATAAAACTCATGTGTAATAGAGGCATCTTTGTCGTAGTCAATGCTACATTCTGCAAAGATGTCGGTAATCTGCTGCCAAATGCGACGTTCGCTTGCGCGAATGGAACGAACGCGTTCCAACAGTTCACGAAAATAATCTTTACCAAAGAGCGTCTGACCTTGCTTGAGACGGTCATCATCCATCGCAAAGCCCTTAATCATGTACTCCTTAAGCACCCCCGTCGCCCACTTACGAAAATGGGTCGCTCGGATAGAGTTTACACGATAACCCACAGAGATAATGGCATCTAAATTGTAAAATTGCGTAAGATACTTTTTACCATCAAGGGCAGTTGCCGAGATTTTCTCGGTAACTGATTCTTTTATCAATTCCCCTTCTGCAAAGATACGTTTGAGATGTTGCGAAATATTGTCCGTGGTGCAGCCAAACAATTCAGCCATTCCCTTTTGACTGAGCCAAATGGTTTCATCCCGCACCACCGCATTGACAGAGACATCCTGCTCTGCCGATTGATAAATTAAAAATTGCATTTGTTGACTCATACTTCACCGCCTTGCGTTGGCGCGTCCACGAGCAGGTTGCGATGGACATTTTCTAAAATTTGCATTTGATGAATGGCAATGCGGTTGAGTTTTTCAAGGCGTTCTGCTTGCGATAACCCGTCTTGAATAAAAAGTGCATTGAGATTTTCAAGATTGCTCAAGCAAATGAGCTGATTAATGGTCGCCTCATCGCGCAAGTTTCCTTTTTTCTCAGGGTTGGCATTACGCCACTCTTGTGCGGTCATACCAAACATCGCCACATTGAGCACGTCCGCTTCATTGGCATAAATCATTGAAATCCGCTTACGGTCCAATTCTGGAGGAATCAGATTCTGCTGAATTGCATCGGTGTGAATGCGGTAATTAATCTTCGCAAGCTCTCGCTTCGCCGACCACGCGAGGGTTTGTTGCTCAGCCTCTTTTAAGCGCTGAAATTCTTTAATCAAATAAAGTTCAAATTCTACACTAATCCAACTTGCAAACTTGAATGCGATATCGCGCTGTGCGTACGTACCGCCATATCGACCAGATTTCGCGACAATCCCAATTGCCTGCGTCGCAGTAATCCATTTTGAAGGCGAAAGTGTAAACGCATTGAGACCAGCCTCCATTTTAAACCCCTCGAATTCGGTGGGTTTAAAATGTGGATTATAAAGCGTTTCCCATATGCCCAAATACTCAATCGTATTCCGATTGCGCATCCAATGACCTATCACGGCCGTGGGATCGTCAGAGCGTTGTCGCGCGATATCTGTAAGACAAATGTAATCCTCTCCTTGCACTTTAATCACACGAATTTCAACCTCATTCACCACCATTTTCGCACTCATGCTTCACCGCCTTCTTCAATTTCGGCGATAATCTTATCGATTTCGGCGCGGAGAACGCTTTCGCGAGCTACGATTTCAGCAATTTCAGCATTAAGCTTTTTGATATCAATCACTTCGCGGGTGTCTTCGGCTTCCACATAGGTGGAAACCGAGAGATTGTAGCCATTTTCGGATGAGCCGACTTCGGCATTCGGCACGAGACGACAGAAGTGGTCGACATCCTTGCGCTCAGCCACGGTGGCCACAATGCGCTGAATATTCTCAGGCGAAAGGCGATTATTCTTGGTCACTTTTACACATTCGCTTGAGGCATCCACAAAGAGAATCGCGTTGTCAGTCTTATTCTTCTTCAAAAGCAGAATATCCACCGAGATGGTCACGTTGAGGAAGAGATTCGAGGGGAGCTGAATCACTGCATCGACGTAGTTGTTATCCACGAGATACTTACGAATCTTCTGCTCTGCACCACCGCGGTACATAATGCCAGGGAAGCAAACAATCGCCGCCGCACCATTATTCGCGAGCCACGACAAACTGTGCATCACAAAGGCCATATCACCCTTAGACGCTGGCGCTAAAACCCCAGCAGGTGAAAAACGCGGGTCGTTAATCAGCACCGGGTTCTTATCTCCCTCCCACGGCACAGAGAACGGCGGATTAGAGACAATCAATTCAAAGGGTTGGTCATCCCAATGCATTGGTGACACGAGCGTATCTTCGCGCACAATATTGAACTTATCAAACTCAATATTGTGTAAAAACATGTTAATGCGACAAAGGTTATAGGTCGTCAAATCAATTTCTTGACCATAAAACCCACGCTCCACATTTTCCTTACCAAGCACCTTTTCCACTTTAAGCAAGAGCGAACCCGACCCACACGCAGGGTCATACGCCTTGTTAATCTTCGTCTTCCCAATCGTGCCCAAACGCGCCAAGAGTTCCGATACATCTGCAGGCGTAAAATACTGACCACCCTTCTTACCTGCATTCGCGGCATACATGCCCATGAGATACTCATATGCATCGCCAAAGAGGTCTGGATTAATCCCTTCAGAAACAAAGAGTGGCATCTCAGCCACACCATCCAAAAGCGCTGTTAAAACCTTATTGCGCTTCGCCACCGTCTCACCGATGGACTTACTATTCACATCAAAATCATCAAAGAGGCCCGCAAAATCATTCTCCGCATCACCACACGCAGCGCTACTCTCAATATGCTTAAACACACGTTCCAGCGTCTCATTCAAATTCTCATCACTCGCAGCACGTGCACGTACATTGCAGAAAAGTTCAGACGGCAGAATAAAAAAGCCCTTCTCCTCAATCAGACTTGTCCGCCCCGACGCTGCATCCTCATCCGACAACTTAGCATAATCAAAATCCATCTCCCCAGCAGCATGCTGCTCGGCATTGATATACGCCGTAAAATTCTCCGAAATATAACGATAAAACATCGTCCCTAACACATAGCTCTTAAAATCCCATTCCGACACATGACCAGCATGCACCAAATCCGTCGCAATCTTATAAATCTTACGAAACAACTCTTCACGATCCTGCGACTGAGTAACCTCTGCCATAACAAAAAAATCTCCTCAAAATATTAAGTTCTTCACTTAAATTATAACATATAATTAGATAAATAATCTACAAATAAATGTAAATGCTAAGAAAATATCGCTTGAAAAAGAGTAGTCTTTCCCTAAAACCAGAAGAAGAAAATGAATTATTGTCATTACTTAAATCCGAGATTCTAAACGTTGCAAAAAATCTCTATCAAAATACAAGTAAATAAATATTTTTGACTCAAAGAACGAGGGCATTCCTAAAAAGAATGCCCTCTTTTTTGACGCACCCTAACAGACACTTTTACTAGTGCTCACTAGAGAGAAGATGGCGGAGAGAAGCCGTCATTTTCAGTCGACTACAGCGTGTAGTCAACTCCGGTTGACGCTTTTTCTTGCCCACGAAAAAAAACTCTTGCCCGCAAGATAGAAGCCCCCTATTCCGTAAGTGAAGTTACCTATTCCGTAAGTGAAGTTACCGATTTCGTAAGTGGAGTTACCGATTTCGTAAGTGGAGTTACCAATTTCGTAAGTGAGTTAATTCTCCATTAACCGAGGTTATGCCTGAAATAACCGAAGGTATGCCCAATGCACAAATGAAACCGTTAAAATGATCGAAACCTTACGCAAGAAGGTAAGCTCTAAAAAGAAGGCCCCCTTTTTCTCCACGAGATAGAAGCCCCCTAAGTTACAACACTTTACGGCATGAAGGAGTTGTTGAATGACACGAGTCACTCTCCACCAGTCACTAACAACGGATCTGATGATCCCCATGACAAATATTCCCTCTCATAAAACGCTCTCGAAAAAGGGATATATATTATTTTTCAAGAGGATTCATTGACCAATGTTCGAGATGAAGGCTTCAACGTTCAAGCCGTCCCAAAGTGACTTCAAACCTTTCTGTGCATTTTGTGTTTTTGCTGTTTTGAGGTTAAAATTTGACGTGTTTTTCTATTTCGCAGGGTGAGACATTTCGTAAAATCGTTTTAAAGGCCGTTTCCGAGCCATTCTAGCCCCGTTTGAGGGGCGATAGGTATAATCCAACCCCTCACCACTTGAGACGCGCTTAAAACGGCTTAAAACTGCTTTTTATAATATGAAGTAAAATTGAGCCTTCAAAAGTGACGTTTTGAGGGGATTAATACTCATCTTCCCATCGACGATCTCTGAGCCATGTAAACGGATACGGGATAAACTCCGTCTTCGTGAAATAAAATTCATCACTCGCATTCTTTAAGCCATCAAAGATTGCTTGTAAGTCCACATGTTCATCAAAGACGAGATCCAAGAACTTCTCCTTGGCCCTTTGCTTACCCACCTTTCGAGGATAACGCTCCCAGAAGATGTCAAAATACCGCAACACCGTTTCAACGGTTTTTGGGTCTCGTTGAGGTTTTTGGGGTGTTTGAGAAAAAGCGCGATTCTTCGATTTTTTGGACGAATGTGCATTTAATAAAGAACTTCTCTTGGAAGTTCGTCTTTTCTTTTTTCTGG
>JAZLBT010000034.1:0-53519 GCA_045613865.1 Candidatus Spyradenecus sp.
CAGTTGGTTAGAGCGTCTGCTTGACATGCAGAAGGTCACTGGTTCGAGTCCAGTATCTCCCACCATAACGGACCGTAGCGCAGCCTGGTAGCGCGTTTGCTTGGGGTGCAAAAGGTCTCGGGTTCAAATCCCGACGGTCCGACCATTCTTTAAGCCGCAGCCCAACGCTGTGGGTTTTTTTGTTTTTAAGGGTTGGTTTTTTAGTTTTGTCGGGATTTTCACCCGGGGTATCCCTTCGCATTCGCTCGGGCGCGGTCATTTGACCGACAAATCCCGACGGTCCGACCATTCTTAAAACAGCAGCCTGGCACGGCAGCCTTTTTTGTTTTTAGAGGTTGGTTTTTTAGTTTTGTCGTACGATGACGGGGTCTTTTTTCAAGGGGTATTGGATGAGGGTTGTTGCGTTTAATGCTTCACAATGGAGATCGACGGCATGGATGGTTTGATTTTCATACGTTGTGTAGTAGTAAATTCCTGAATGTGTATTGCAACAAGAGGAGTAAATGGTATACTCGTATTTGTTGTTTCCAAGATGTACACATCCACGTTGTTGTGCAACGGAACGGAGAATGTGAAAGAATTGTGTTACGCATTCTTCTTCGCTTGGAGCACATATGCTATTCATTTTTGTGAATGTCGCTCGAACAAAACGTGATGCCGATGAAAGATCTCCAGGCAATCCTATTGCACCCATTCCACGGCTGTAGGCTTCAAG
Organism: Candidatus Spyradenecus sp.; assembly: GCA_045613865.1. GTDB lineage: Bacteria > Verrucomicrobiota > Kiritimatiellia > RFP12 > DVOR01 > Spyradenecus. Next base: position 716 of record JAZLBT010000034.1, read on the forward strand.
TTTTAATCCTTTAGCAAATGTGTCTTTTGGGGGGTCTTTTGAGAGTTTTAGGTAGTTTGAAAGGTTAAACATTTGAAATTCAAATGGCGGATTATTTGTTAGTACACCAACGGTATTTTCTGCAAGATGGAGTCCGTCTTCACGAAACTCAACTGTGACTGCGCGTTTTTTGTCTGCAATTAGCCAGTGGAGTGGCGAGAGGGGTAATTCTGTAGAAAAGTTTTCGTTGAGTGCGTTTATTTTGCGCAAGGCGATGCATGCTTCTTCAACGGTTTTACAGTATCCAAGAATCCAAGGAATAAGTTCAAAGGGGGATAGGTTTTCTTTTTGTTCGTCAAAGGGTTTCCAGGCTGCATTGTCGGGGAAGTTTAATCCTGCCATTGCAAGGCCAGCTTCATTCATGGCGTCATAATAGAGGGGATAGCCCTCACGGACGTATGCCATGCCAATGATTGCTAAATGGTGGTTTGGTGCCTTGACGTGACGAAAGTGGAAAGGATAATTTCGTGGCGTAATTGTGACGGTTTCGTGGTAGGAGAATTCGAGATCAAGATTTCGACCGAAATAATGATTTTGAGCATTAAAGGAAATTGCTGTGCACATGACACACCTCCCTTATGAAGTTTGTCCTTGCGTACGAGAACGTCTATATAAGCATTATACATGAACGTTATCGTTGTCTCAAAAGGACAAGAATAGTATGGCATATCTCTTTTTTACAAATGGCGTGTGGGGATAAAATATTTGGATGTGTGTACTGTCGTATGCTTTTTTTGTTGTTGATTGGTGGTGTGTTGTTTGTGCGAGATGTGAGGTTTTCAAATTGAAACGTTGTAGGGGGCGAATTTAATTTGTTTTTTATGGTATTTTTTGTATTTTTGTGTTAGAATTGAGTTGATTCTATGTGACACTTTTTGGCTAAGGGTGGATAAGTATGCGTTTTTTTGTTGCGTTATTGAGCGTGATGTGGTGTTTGGTTGCAGGTGCGTTGACGGTGGAGTCGCGTGCAACGGCTACCGCGGCTGCAGCGCGTGGTCTTGCATGGTTGCGAGCATCGCAGTCGGTTGATGGGAGTTGGTCGGATCGGCGTTTTCCAGGGTTGAGTGCGTTGGCGTTATGGGCGATGGCTCTTTCGAAGGATGAGGTTAATCGTGATGCGGCGCAGCGTGCGGCGGATTATGTTGCTTCGTGTGCACAGCCGGATGGTGGGATTTATGTGCCGATTCCTGATCGTAAGGGTAGCGGGTTGGGGAATTATAATACGTGTCTTTGTTTGCGTGCGTTGCATGCGTTTGGTCAGCGGGATCGCTATTTGGATGTGATGTTGGCTGCGCGTGCGTATATTGCTTCGACGCAGTTGGAGACAGAGGGTTTGCATCAGGGGGGCTTTGGTTATGATAAGGGGTCGCCACGGGTGTATACGGATTTAAATAATACGTTTTATGCGATGGATGCGATGCGGATGACGCAGGATTTGGAAGAGGCGCGTCCAGCAGGAAAGCGCGTGGATATTGATTGGTCGGCGGCAAAGAAGTATGTTCTCTCGATGCAGAAGGTCGAGGGGGATGATGCTGGCGGGTTTCTTTATAATCGTGAGTTGCCACGCGCGACGCCTCAGCAGATGAAGGCGCCAACGATTCAGTTGAAGGCGTTTGGGTCGATGACGTATGCTGGTTTGCTTGCGATGTTGCACTGTGATTTGTCGCGTGAGGATGCGCGTGTGCGTAGTACGTATAAGTATTTGGGAAAGTATTGGACGTTGGATGAGAATCCGGGGCAGGGGAATCAGGGACTTTATTTTTATTATGAGGTTCTTGCGCGTGCATTGACGGCTGCAGATGTGGAGATGTTGACACTTGAGGATGGATCGACGGTGGATTGGCGTGAGGCGCTCGTTGCGGCACTTGTGAAGCGCCAACAGGCGGATGGTTCGTGGGTGAATGCATCGAATCGTTTTTGGGAAGGCGATCCAGCGTTGTCGACGAGTTATGCGGTTTTGGCTTTGTTGATTTTGTTGCAGTAATCACATGAATGGTCTTAATCTTCCAAATCTTGATTTGGTGAGTCTTATCGGTCAGGGTGGGACGGCATCGGTTTATCTTGCGCGACAACGTTCGACGAATCGCCCTGTTGCTGTAAAGGTCTTAAATATGGCTTTTGCAACAACGCAGGAGGATGTTGATCGTTTTCGTAATGAGGCGAAGGCATGTGCGCGATTTGCCCATCCCAATATTGTGCGCGTTTATGATTCTGATGATTTGGGCGAAGTGCATTATTTCGTGATGGAATATATTCGCGGGTATACGTTTGGCACATATTTGGAGCGGAAGAAGCAGATTGCCGTTGAGGATGTGTTGATCATCATGGATGCGGTTGTGGATGCGTTAATGTATGCATGGACGAAGTTTAATGTGGTGCATTGCGATATCAAGCCAGACAATTTGATGGTTGACGCAGATGGTACGGTCAAGGTGATGGATTTGGGGATTGCGCGTTCACTTTTAACTGCGCGTCACCAAGGGGCATCCGATGAGATTATGGGGACGCCCGCGTATATCAGTCCTGACCAAGCGTATGATTTGCCCGACTTGGATTGTCGTGCTGACATTTATTCTTTAGGCGCAACGATTTATCATCTTTTAACGGGGCGTGTACTCTTTCCAAATCGCTCGGATCAAGATGTTGTAGATTGTCATATTGGTGCGGAATATGCGCGTGATCCTCGCGTTTATGCACCACAAACGCCGAAGGGTTTGGCAATTATTTTAAATAGAATGCTTGCAAAAGATCGCGTTTTGCGGTATCCTAATTGGGAAACGTTAAAAGAGGATATTCGTCGTCTTTATGTGGGTGAGGCGTTACTCGCAACACCATTACAACGTGGCGAAAGTTCTGTTGGTTTTATGTCGGATTGTTAGTTTTATTGAAAGGTAAACTTATGCATATTCTTGTTACTGGCGGCGCAGGTTATATTGGCACGCATACCGTGATTGAACTTCTTCAGACGGGTTATGATATTACCATCGTTGATAATCTTTACAACTCTCAGGAAGAGGCTGTTCGCCGTGGCGCAGAACTTGCTGGTCGTCAGCCGAATTTCTATAAGGTTGATTTGCTCGATTATGATGCATTGGAAGAGGTCTTTAAGAAGGCTAAGTATGATGCTGTGATTCACTTCGCAGGTCTTAAGGCTGTGGGTGAATCTGTTGCTCAGCCGCTCTTCTATTATCACAATAACATGACGGGCACTTTTAATCTCTTGAAGTTGATGAAGCAGTATGGTTGCCGTAATATTGTCTTCTCCTCGTCTGCAACGGTTTATGGTATGCCTGAAAAGGTTCCGTTGGATGAAGGTTGCTCGACGGGTGCACTCAATCCTTATGGTGCAACGAAGCTCTTCCTTGAACGCGTGATTTCTGATGTGAAGGCTGCTGAACCTGATTTGGGTGTGGTGCTTCTCCGTTACTTCAACCCTGTTGGTGCACATGCTTCTGGTCGTATTGGTGAAAATCCCAATGGTATTCCTAATAACCTCATGCCGTATATTGCACAGGTTGCAGTTGGTCGTTTGCCGAAGGTTCGCGTTTTCGGTGGTGATTATGCAACGAAGGATGGCACCGGCGTGCGTGACTATATTCACGTGGTTGACTTGGCTCGCGGTCACCTTGCAGCATTGAAGAAGTTGGAACAGACCCCTGGTGAAATTTATACGGTCAACTTGGGTACAGGTACCGGCTATTCTGTGCTTGAAATGATCAAGGCATTTTCGAAGGCTTGCGGTAAAGAAATTCCTTATGAAATTGTGGATCGTCGTCCAGGTGATGCTCCGGAATGCTATGCTGATCCGAAGTATGCTAAGGAATTGCTCGGCTGGGAAGCAACGCACACCCTTGATGACATGTGCGCATCTTCTTGGAAGTGGCAGTCGATGAACCCTCAAGGTTATGACGCGGAATAAAGCAAATTACGCGTATCGTTTTGAAAAAGTGTCCTTCATTCTCGAAGGGCACTTTTTTATGATTTATTAAAAAGCCTTTAAAATAAGTCTTTTAAATGGGTTATGCAAAAATCCTCAAAGAAAAAGCTTTGGAAAGAGAATAAAAACTTGACAAGTGGGGTAGGTTTTTGATACATTTCGTGACTCATTAAGCCCTTTTTAGTTTTTTTATGTAATCTTCAAATTGAGAGGATAGATAACCATGAAGATGACCTGGCAACCTTCCAAGATTAAGCGCGTTCGTAAGATTGGCTTCCGTGCTCGCATGGCTACCAAGGGTGGTCGTAAGATTTTGGCTCGTCGTCGTGCTAAGGGCCGCAAGGCTCTCGTGCATGCCTAAGATGATAGATCTGGGGAGCGCGCTGTGACCGATTCCCCTGCGTGTAACAGCGTTAAAGAGGGAGGCTCCCAGAAGGCGCCTCCTTTGCTTTTTTCGCCCTATCGTTTGCCCGCAGGCCGATTTGATCCTCTGTTTACAGAAGGTCAGTCGTTGGCCTGCGGTGCATTGGTTTTACGGTGGATGCCGAATGGAGGCGATCGAACGCGTGTGGGTGTGATTGCAGCGAAGCGTGTTTTCCACCTTGCGGTTGAGCGTTCTCGTGCGCGTCGTTTGCTTCGAGAGGCCTTTCGTCTTGAGCGTCCTCGTTTAAAGGTGGGGTATGATTTAGTGTTGATGGGGCGTCGTAATTTGCTCGCCCTTTCGTGTGACGAAGTGCGTGTCGCGTTGATGAAGCTCGCTCGTCGTGCGAAGTTGACATGTAAACTCTAATGATGCGTCTGTATGCCATTTTTCGTAAGTTTTTGGTGCAGACACTGATTTGTTGTGTGCGTTGTTATCAGCATGTATTTCATGGCCTTTTGGGATATGGAGCGTGTCGTTTTACGCCCACATGTTCGAATTATATGATTGAGGCGCTCCGTGTGCATGGTCCTTTGAAGGGGCTTGCTCTCGGGCTTTGGCGTATCTTACGGTGCAACCCTTTTAGTCGTGGTGGTGATGATCCTGTGCCACCTCTCAAAAAATAATTGCGTCAACACGATGTATTGTGATAATTGGTAGAAAGATAGTGTATGAATAAGAATGAAAAAATCATGGTTTGCATCCTTGGTGCATTGCTTGTGTTTTTCCTTGGGAAGCAGTTTTTTGCGCCACGTCCTGTTGCGCCTGCGACACCTGTTGCGGCCGCGGTGGAACCTGCTACTGGTGCGAAGGATGCAGCGTTGACGTTGCCTCGTACGCCTGCAGAAGAAGCGATGGCACAAGTGCCTGCGATTCTCCCCGAAGCGGTGACAGCAACGCTCGCAAATGAGGATTTAAAGGTTACGATTAGTTCCTTTAACGGTGCGATTGTTGACGCGACCTTTAACAAGTATAAGGCCACGAATACGGATGATTCGGAACCTGTTTGTTTGCCCGTGCGTGATTTGCTTTCGCTTGGATTCCAGGGGCACAAGCTTCCCATTGTCTATACCTTGAAGCAGGTGGATACGACCACCCTCATGCTCGAGGCTCCGTTGCCTTTAACGACCGCAGTGATGCAACGTACGATTCAGCTTGCTGAAAAGGGCTATTCGCTTCTCGTTACCGATAAGATTATGAATGGTTCGGCAACAGAGGTGGCCGTGCCGACATATACGTTGAGCGCGGGCACGATTGCGGATAAGGTTGACGTTCTTGCGGTTGGCGCGTATGATGTTGCCGAAGAAGAGGCAACGATTTACAGTGCAGCAGGGATGGGTTGCAGTTGCAGCTGTACACCCGCAGTTACAGATATCCCTGTGACGAATCAAGGTTGGTTGGCGCTCTCGAATCGTTTCTTTGTCTCTCTCGTTGCGCCTCAACATGCACAGGCTATTTCGACGCATTTGAATCGTCCGAGCGATCCTAAGGCGGATGCCATTCTCACGGGTGTGATGAATTGCCCTGCATTGGTGCTTGCTCCGAATGAAACGCGTACGTTGACCTCTCGTGTTTACCTTGGCCCTAAAGAATACGATCAGTTAAGCCTTTTCGCTGATCAGGTGCCCGAGGCCGATGCGGTGATGGATTTTGGGTTCTTTGGATGGTTTAGTAAGCTTCTCCTTTGGGCGTTGAATCTTTTCTATGCTATTATTCCAAACTATGGTGTTGCGATTATCTTGTTGACCATTCTTGTGCGTATTATCTTCTGGCCGTTGACGCATAAGAGCACGATTGCAATGTGTAAGATGTCGGAAATTCAGCCGTTGATTAAGGAAGTTCAGCAGAAGTTTAAGGGCAATCCGCAGAAGATTCAGCAGGAGACCTTCCTTCTTTATCGTCAATACAAGGTGAATCCGCTTGCGAGCTGCTTGCCGATGCTTGTGCAGATTCCGATTTTTATTGCCTTCTTTACGATGTTGCGTTCGGTCGTGGAATTGCGTTTTGCAAGCTTCCTTTGGATTAGCGATTTGTCGCAGCCTGAAAATCTTTTTGCAGGTATTTTCCCGATTGCAATTAATATCTTGCCGGTGTTGACGGCTGTCACGATGGGCTTACAGACGCATCTCTCTCCGAGTGCGGGTGACCCTGCTCAGAAGAAGATGATGACATGGATGATGCCGTGCATGATGCTCTTCATCTTTTACTCCATGCCTTCGGCTCTCTGCCTCTATTGGACGGTCTCTCAGGTGCTTTCGATTGTTCAGATGTGGACGTTGCAACGTAAGAAGCAAGCGTCTACGGATGTGATTACCGTGAAGGCGAAGTAAGCATTATTGATTTGAATCAAGGTATATGCGATGAAGCGAGTCTCTCAAATTTTAAGTGTGATAATGGTGACGTGTGCGATGAGCATTGCGTATGCGCAAGAGCCTATCGTTGGTCGCATGGAATTGCCGTGGTGGAGTGCACGCCTTACGGAAAAGGAAGCGCTTGCAACACGTGCTTATGACACGGTTTTTGTGGGCGATTCCATTACACACAATTGGGATGTGCTCGCTCCAGAATTGCAGAAGCAGGCTTTTGGCGATGTGCTCAATCTTGGTTTTAGTGGCGATCGTACCAATCATGTGCTTTGGCGTATTCAACGTATTGATTGGAAGACGGTCGCACCGAAGCGGATTATGTTGATGATTGGCACGAATGACACGGGACATTCGCTCAAAGCGCCCGCAGAGATTTATGCGGGGATTCAGGCGATTGTTGAACATTTAAAGGCGCAGTGCCCGCAGGCAAAGATTCTCGTGTTGAAGATCTTTCCGCGTTGCAAACTCGCAAGTGATCCTCGTCGCGTAAACAATGATGCGGTCAATGTTTTGATTGATCAACTCGCAGAAGATGGTCGCGTTGAGGTAAAGGACATCGCATCTCTCTTTTTAGAAGCGGATGGCTTAACGCTTGATATGCAAGTGATGCCGGATGCCCTTCACCCAAATGCAGAGGGGTATCGCCGCTGGGCAGAAGCCGTTGCGCCAGAATTTATGAAAACACAGGAATAAGCCTTTTGTAAGGCTCACGTAAAGGAGGGTGCTTGAATGAGCATCCTCCTTTTTTTTGTCGACCATTGAGTTCATCTAAGTGATGCTAGAGGAATGAAAAAGTACGCGAAAGCTTACTTCAAAAATATGGGAGGAAGATAAAATCATGAGGATTTTATTTTTTTAGATGTGGTAATGAAAACGGGTAGGGGTGTTTAGAATGTTGTATTTACAAGACTTTAGCATATTTTGGTTTCATTTAGGATGTTGTTTGCGGGGGATTAAAAATTAGGGAGGTCAAAGTCGTTTGCGTAAAAGGTGAAATCGTGGTATACTAGATACATTCTTTAATTACAAAGGAGTATAACATGATCGTTACGACGAAAGAACTCTTTAAGCATGCTTATGGCAAGTACGCTATTGGTGCTTATAATATCAACAACATGGAGCAGTGCATGGGCCTCTTCCGCGGCTGCATTAAGAGCAAGGCTCCTTTCATCATTCAGATTTCTAAGGGTGCTCGTGGCTATACCGACAAGCTCATGCTTGAAAACGTAATCAAGGCCGCTGATCAGATTTTCCCTGAAGCAGTTTTCGCAGTGCACTTGGACCACGGTGACGAAGAAACCTGCATTGACTGCATCAACTCTGACTTCTATAGCTCTGTGATGATCGATGCTTCCTCGAAGCCCTTCGATGAAAACGCAGCTATCACCAAGAAGATCGTTGACCTCGCTCACGCTAAGGGTCTCGTGGTTGAAGCTGAACTCGGTAAGCTCGGCGGTGTTGAAGAACACGTTGCTGTCGATGAAAAGGATGCTTGCCTCACCAATCCTGATGACGTGAAGCGTTTCGTTGAAGCTACGGGTTGCGACTCTCTCGCATGCGCAATCGGTACCTCCCATGGTGCATTCAAGTTCTCTGGTAACCAGGGTCTCCGTTTCGACGTTCTCGCTGACATCCAGAACAAGGTTCCTGGCTTCCCGTTGGTGATGCACGGTTCCTCCTCTGTTCCTCAGGACGAAGTTGCACGCATTAACGCTGCTGGCGGTAAGCTTGATGGCGCTAAGGGCGTTGATGACAATCAGTTCAAGCGCGCTGCAGAACTCGGCGTGACCAAGATCAACATCGACACCGATGGTCGTTTGGTATGGTGCCGCGTTCACCGCGAATTCTTCCGTGATCACCCCGAAGGTTTCGATTTGCGTCCTATCGGCAAGATCTTCATGGACGAATATGCAGACTTCATCGCAGCAAAGAATGAAAAGCTTGGCTCTGCTGGTCAGCTTGATTCTGTACGCGAATTCTGCAAGGCTAATGCCTAAAAAAATATTTCGAGTCAGCGCCTGGACCTCGGGCGCTGACAGTCTTTAAGGAGAGAGAAACAATGGCAAAATACATTATGTGTGATGGCAATGAAGCAACAGCACGCGTTGCGTTTGCTTGCTCTGAAATTGCCGCGATTTACCCGATTACCCCGTCTTCGCCGATGGCAGAATTTGCCGATGAGTGGGCTGCTCACAAGCAGACCAACATTTGGGGTACGATTCCTCATATCGTCGAACTTCAGTCTGAAGCTGGTGCAGCAGGTGCTGTTCATGGTGCTTTGGCAACAGGTTCGTTGACGACGACGTTCACCGCTTCTCAGGGTCTCTTGCTCATGATTCCTAACATGTACAAGATCGCTGGTGAACTTACCCCCTCCGTTTTCCACGTGACAGCACGTGCGCTTGCGATGCAGGGCTTGTCCATCTTTGGTGACCATGGCGATATCATGGCTTGCCGTCAGACGGGCTTTGCTTTCCTCGGTTCTGCATCGGTTCAAGAATGTAGCGATATGGCACTTGTTGCTCATGCTACCACCCTTCAGGCAAAGATTCCTTTTGTCCACTTCTTTGATGGTTTCCGTACCTCTCACGAAGTTCAGAAGATTGAAGCCATTCCGCAGGAAGTCATCCGTGAAATGATCGACGAAAAGAAGGTCGATGAATTCCGTGCACGTGGACTCAATCCTGAAGCTCCAACAATGCGTGGTACAGCTCAGAATCCCGACGTTTACTTCCAGGGCCGTGAAACGGTTAACAAGTACTACATGGCAGTTCCTGAACTCGTTCAGGCAAACATGGACAAGCTTGCTAAGCTCGTTGGTCGTCAGTATCACCTCTTTGACTATGTCGGTGCAGCAGATGCAGAAAATGTCATCGTTGCAATGGGCTCTGGTGTTGACACGATTGAAGAAACTGTTGAAGAACTCGTTGCTGATGGTCAGAAGGTTGGCCTTATCAAGGTTCGCCTCTATCGTCCGTTTGACGTGAAGTCTTTCGCAGCAGCACTTCCTAAGACAGTGAAGCGCCTCACGGTGCTCGATCGTACGAAGGAACCTGGTTCTGTTGGTGAACCGCTTTATACCGACGTTCGTACGGCACTTGGCGATGCAATGCAGGATGGTCTTCTTGACATCCAGTATCCTCGTACCTATGGTGCACGTTATGGTTTGGGTTCGAAGGAATTCACCCCTGCAATGGTTAAGGGTATCTTCGACAACATGGTCGCAGATAAGCCAAAGAACCACTATGCTGTGGGTATCAATGATGACGTTACAGGCGCATCGATCGAAATTCCGGCCTTCCTTTTAAAGGATTCTGGTTGCACAGAATGTATGTTCTATGGTTTGGGTTCTGACGGTACCGTTGGTGCAAACAAGAACAGCATTAAGGTGATCGGTGATAACACTGATAACTATGCTCAGGGTTACTTCGTGTATGACTCGAAGAAGGCTGGTGGCCTTACGGTTTCTCACCTCCGCTTCGGTCCGAACAAGATTCGCAGCCCTTATCTCTGCACAAAGGCTGACTTTGTGGCTTGCCATAACTTCTCGTTCCTTGAAAAGTATGACATGCTTGCTGCTGCTAAGCCTGGTGCAACCTTCCTCCTTCAGTCCGAATATGATGCAAAGACGGTTTGGGAACACATCCCAGATGAAGTCGCTCAGGTCATCATCGACAAGAAGTTGAAGTTCTATGTCGTGAACGCTGTGAAGGTCGCTCAAGCACTTGGTCTCGGTGGTCGTACCAATACGATCATGCAGACGGCATTCTTCGTTATCTCTGGCATCATCCCTGCAGACAAGGCAATCGAACTCCTTAAGGCTGCAGCTAAGAAGGCCTATGGTAAGAAGGGTGACGACGTTGTTAAGTTGAACTGGGACGCTATCGATGCAGCAAAGGATGCAATTGAAGAAGTCGTTGTTCCTGCAGCACCTTCGGGTAAGCTCACCAAGCCTGCAACAGTGGTTGAATCTGCACCTGATTTCGTGAAGAATGTCACCGCTAAGATGATGCGCCAGGAAGGTGATGAACTCCCTGTTTCTGCAATTCCTGACGATGGTACTTGGCCGACCGCTACAACGCAGTTCGAAAAGCGTAATATTGCGGTTAAGGTTCCTTCTTGGAATAATGAAACCTGTATTCAGTGCCTCAAGTGCTCGGCTGTTTGTCCGCACGCTGCAATCCGTGCAAAGATTGTTGACGAAGCTGATCTCGCTGGTGCACCTGAATCCTTTGTTTCTGCAGATGCTAAGCCGCCGTTCAAGGGCAAGAAGATGATTCTTCAGGTCTCTGTTGAAGACTGCACGGGTTGCGGTCTCTGCACGCAGGTCTGCCCTGAAATTCCGAACAAGGGCAAGGCTCTCAACATGGTTCATTATAACCAGGATACGCTCCGCAAGCCGGGTCAGGCAAACTGGGACTTCTTCCTCAGCCTCCCTGAAACAGATCTTACGGGCACCACGCTCAATGCGAAGACCTCGCAGCTCCGCCGTCCGCTCTTTGAGTTCTCTGGCGCATGTGCTGGTTGCGGTGAAACACCGTATGTGAAGATGCTCACTCAGCTCTTCGGTGATCACCTCTGCATTGCTAACGCAACCGGTTGCTCTTCGATCTATGGTGGTAACTTGCCGACCACACCTTATGCTAAGAATGCTGAAGGTAAGGGTCCTGCATGGGCAAACTCCCTCTTCGAAGACAATGCAGAATTCGGTCTCGGTATGGTCGTAACGCGTGACAAGCAGAAGGCATTTGCTAAGGAATTGATCGCTCAGATCCTTGACAATCCTGAAGCTCCTGCAGAATTCAAGGCTCTCCTTCAGGAAACCCTTGATAATGCTGATACGCAGAAGACTGACGAAGATATTGCGGCTCAGCGCGCTCGTGTTGCTAAGATCAAGGAAGCTACAGCAGCTTGTGATTGCGCAACGGGTAAGAAGCTCGCCAGCATCGCAGACTTCCTCGTTCGTCGCTCGGTGTGGCTCATCGGTGGTGACGGTTGGGCATATGATATCGGTTACGGCGGTCTCGATCACGTGCTTGCAACGGGTCGTAACGTGAAGATCCTCGTGCTTGATACGGAAGTGTACTCCAATACCGGTGGTCAGGCTTCCAAGTCTACACCTGTGGGTGCAATTGCGAAGTTCGCTGCTGCTGGTAAGCCACAGATGAAGAAGGACCTTGCTGCGATCTCGATGACGTATAAGAACATTTACGTTGCACAGATCTCGATGGGTATGAATCCTGAAGCAGCTGTTAAGGCATTTAAGGAAGCTGAAGAATACGATGGTCCTGCATTGATCATTGCATACGCTCACTGTATTGCACATGGTATCAATCTTGCTCAGGGTCTTGAACACCAGAAGATGGCTGTTGAAACCGGTCACTTCCCGCTCTTCCGCTATAATCCTGAACTCGCTGCACAAGGCAAGAATCCGCTCACCCTTGATTCGAAGGCTCCTGAAAAGAAGTTCTCCGAAGTTCAGGCAACGAAGGAAAACCGCTTCAAGCAGCTCGCTAAGATGAATCCTGAAGAAGCTAAGGCTATGTTCGAAAAGGCTGACGCTTTCTACTCTCGCAAGTATGAATATCTTCAGGCGCTTGCAGCACTCAATGTTTATTAATCGCTAATAAATAATTGACGAAAAGCCACGGTGTATGCCGTGGCTTTTTTAATTTTTCAGTATTCTTATTGGTTCTAATTACATGGACGTTGTTGTGCAAGGTATCATTTTATTTGTTGATAAATGCCTTTATGATTTTTATGGTTTGAGAGGGGCTTTATTTTTAAGCGTGGAGGAGGGGGCTTTTGTTGTGAGAGTTATATAGAGGGAAGTCACGTATTTTCTAAAATAGAGATTTTCAATAGCTTTTATTTATGCTATACTATAATAATATGAATATTAAAGAGCAGTTATTAATGTTGATTAAACGCACGTCTTGTACGTTGCCAAGTGATGTTCTTGCGGCATTGAAGCGTGCCCGTTTGCAGGAGTCTTGCGAGACGCCGTGTGAGATTTTGTCGACGATTGAGGAGAATTGTGCATTGGCAACTGCACAAACAACACCGATGTGTCAGGATACAGGCACGTTGACGTTTTTCTGGCGTCATCCTGTTGGAACTGCTCAACGCCCATTAATGGAAGCCGCAAATGAGGCGGTAAAGATCGCAACGGAACGTGGTTGGTTGCGCAAGAATACGATTGATGCTTTAACGGGTGCTTCGATTGATGATAATGTTGCAGAGGGGATTCCTGTTCATCATTTTGAGGAAGCTGATGTTTCTGCTGTTGAGGTGACGTTGTTAATGAAGGGTGGTGGTAGTGAGAACATGAGTTGTCAGTATTCCTTGCCCGATAGTCGCTTGCATGCAGGACGAGATCTTGAAGGTGTGCGTGCGTGTGTGCTTGATGCTCTTCATCGAATTCAAGGGCAGGGATGTGCGCCAGGGATTTTAGGCATTTGTATTGGCGCAGATCGTGCTGAAGGGTATGCTCAGGCGAAGCATCAACTTTTGCGTTCGCTCGATGATGTTTCACCGAATCCAACCTTAGCAATGATGGAGGCGCGTCTTTTGGAAGAGGCGAATATGCTTGGTGTTGGTCCGATGGGGCTTGGAGGAAAGACGACGCTTCTTGGCGTTAAGATGACTTCAAGGACGCGATTGCCGGCTTCTTTTTTTGTTACGATTGCCTATTGTTGTTGGGCGTGTCGCCGACAGACAATGGTGTTAGAATAAGGAGAGATCATGCGCACATTAGATTGTGACTATCTCGTTGTAGGTTCGGGGCTCGCTGGCTCTATGGCTGCCATGAAGTTGGCAGGACATGGGCGTGTGCTTTTAGTAACAAAAGGGAATTTTGAGGAGTCAAACACGAATTACGCACAGGGTGGTATCTCGTGTGTGATGGGCGATGATGATAATTTTGATTTGCACGTCGCCGATACGTTGGATGCAGGTGCTGGGCTTTGTGATGAGCAGGTTGTTCGCCGGATTGTAGAGGCTGGGCCGAAATGGTTACAAGAGCTTATTCAGATGGGTGTGCCTTTTTCAAAGTCCGAGACATCTGCGTGTAAGGAAGGGTTTGATCTTACGCGTGAAGGTGGGCATACGCGTCGTCGTATTCTTCATGCGGGAGATATTACTGGTCGCGAGATGGAGCGTACACTCGCAGCAACAGTGCGTGCGACGAAGAAGTTGCATGTGTGTGAGAATACATTGTTGATTGATTTGGTGACAACGCGTTTCTTGCATATGCCAGAAGAGAATCGTGTTGTTGGGGCATATTTGCTCAGCACGGAAACGGGAGAGATTTGGGCCGTTCGCACGGGTGCAGTTATTTTAGCAACAGGGGGGTGTGGTAAGGTTTACCAATACACATGTAACCCTGATATTGCAACGGGTGATGGTATTGCTGTTGCTTGGCGTGCGGGTGCAGAAGTGCGGAATATGGAAATGGTGCAGTTCCATCCCACATGTCTTTATCATCCTAAGGCAAAGCGGTTCTTAATTAGTGAAGCTGTGCGTGGTGAAGGGGCTGAGCTTGTTACGCGTGATGGTGTGCCGTTTATGGAGAAGTATGATCCTCGCGGTTCACTTGCCCCGCGTGATATTGTTGCGCGTGCGATTGACTCTGAAATGAAGAAGCGTGGCGATCCCTATTGTTGCTTGGATATCCGCGCACGAGGTGAGGCGTATTTAAAACAACGTTTCCCCGCAATCTATGCCAAGTGCCTTGAATTTGGTATTGATATGGCGAAGGATTTGATACCGATTGTGCCTGCTGCACATTATTGTTGCGGTGGTATTACAGCAACGGTTGAGGGTCGAACGACATTGCCTGGACTTTATGCTATTGGTGAATGTGCGTGTACAGGTTTGCATGGCGCGAATCGTCTCGCAAGTAATTCGTTGTTGGAGGCATTGGTTTGCGGATGTGAATGTGCAGAGGCGCTATGTGCGGAACCTGTTCCTTCAGTTACGCATATTACGATTCCAGATTGGATTTATGGCCACGCAGTCCCAACGGATGAGGCGGTGCTTGTTGCGCACAACTGGTCTGAAATTCGTACGTGTATGTGGGACTACGTTGGTATCGTTCGTACGAATAAGCGTTTGCATCGTGCGTTGCGCCGTGTCCGTAATTTACGCCAAGAAATCAACGAGTATTATTTTGATTATCTTGTTACGGCAGATACGTTGGAATTACGTAATATCGCAGACTTGGCAGAGATTATTATTACTTCTGCAATGGCTCGCCGTGAAAGTCGAGGATTGCATTATACGCTCGATTATCCTGAACGTTTGCGTATGGCCAAGAATAATCCCGTTGTTCGTGCACCAGAAAAGGAATGGTAGTTCATGATCTTTTGGGTTAATAATCCATTTGATAATCTTCCGGGTGAAGGGCGTCGTCCGCAACGCTATAATATGCTTTGCCGTGCTTTGGTAAAAGCTGGTCACACTGTGATTTGGTGGAGTAGTGGCTTCTCGCACGCGGTGAAAAAACCGCGTAAACTTGAGGATGTTTATACGGCGCCAGAAGGTTTTGAGGTTCGCCTTATTCCAACAATTCCCTATTATGATAATATTGGCTTGCGGCGCTTTTGGAGTCATCGTAATTATGCTAAACAGTGGTATAAGATTGCCACTGCAGCGGTGAATAGTGGCGCGTTAGAAAAGCCGGATGTTGTGTTAACCTCTTGGCCACCGATTGAAACGGCTGCGACGGCACGTGCATTTCGTCGACAGTGGAAGTGTAAAGTTGTTGTCGATATTATGGATGCGTGGCCGGAGAACTTTTATCGACTTATTCCAGGTAGTGCATGGTTCCAAGGGTTTGTGGGTAAACTTCTCTTTCGTCGATTGCATGCTGCAGCACGTAAGGCTTATCGCCTTTCTGATGGTCTTTCTGGCGTTGGGTTAACCTATCTTAATCTTGCGATGCGTTATGGTTGTAAAGCTCCTCGTCATTTGTGTTACCATGGAATTATGCGCATGAATAATGGAGCATTTCGTTATTCGTTGGATGAATCAGAATCTTTACGCGTGGTTTACATTGGTAATATGGGGCGTAGTTATGATTTGCAGACGGTGATAACGGGTGTGCGTGAGCTCGTTGAAGCGGGAGAGCATGTACGTCTTGACCTTGCGGGGACAGGTCCCAAGGAACCGCTTTTGCGTCGTCTTGCAGAAGGTTGTGAAAACATTCGCTTTTATGGCTATTTGACGAATGAGGATATGCAACAACTTTTATCGGACTCTGATGTTGCGGTGGTGCCGATGTTCCCAGATAGTTTTGTTGCGGTGCCTTATAAGTTGGCAGATTATACAGCAGCAGGTTTGCCGATGATTTGTTGTTTAACGGGTGAGACGCAGGGAATGATTGAGCGTTACCGTGCAGGTACGATGTATCGCGCAGGGGATGTGGCTGACTTCAAACGTGTCTTACTTGGGTATTTGCATAAACGTAGTCGAATTACGCAAGAATCCATGGCAAGTGCACGTATGGCGCGTGAAAACTTTATGATGGACTCGATTTATCCGCGTTTTGTTCAATTTCTTACAGACCTTTAAGGAAAATAAATAATGAGCATGCAACCTAAATTTTTGCTCTCTTTGCTTCGTCGTACAGGTCTTTTTAATGAGGCCCAGCTTGAGATTTTGTCAACGGCTGATATTTCTGACGGCAAGGGTATTGCTGGTGCAATCGTTCGTCTTGAAATGGCTCGAGAATCGGAATTTCTTGAGAAGTTTGCAGAAGTTCTTGGTTTGCCATATATTTCGTTGAGCAATATTACTCCGACGGCAGAAGCATTGACGAAGCTGCCTGCACGTGCAGTTTCGCAATATAATGCGTTGCCGTTTGCAATTGAAGATGGCAAGTTGCGTGTTGCGCTTGCGGACCCAATGAATGTCGCTGCATCAGAGGCAATTCGTCTTGTTGCAGGTATGCCAGTTGCAGTTTCAGTTGCACCATCGGAAGATATTGATAAGGCCATCAAGAAGTATTATGGCGTGGGTGCAGAAGCACTTGAAAAGATGATTGAAGATGGGCGTTATGATGTCTCTGATGATCAGGCGAATATCTCCAAGATTGATGTCAATGAGATGGGGCAAGAGGCCTCTATCGTTCGCTTTGTAAACCAAATTATTGCTGAAGCAGATCGTCAAGGTGCAACGGATATTCATGTTGAACCGATGGAAACGGAATTACGTATTCGCTATCGCATCGACGGTATGTTGCATAAGGTTGATGTACCTCCGCAAATCAATAAGTTGAAGGCTGCAATTATTTCTCGTCTCAAGGTGATGGCAAACCTTGATATTGCGGAGAAACGTTTGCCGATGGATGGTCGTATCGGTATTCGTTTAAATGGGGAAGATATTGACATCCGTGTTTCGACTTGTCCAACCGCTTATGGTGAGAGTGTTTCCTTGCGTCTCTTGCAAAAGGCAGGGAACTTTGTTCAGCTGAAAGATCTCGGCATGAGTGATCGAGACTTTAAGTTGACGAAGAAATTGATTTCTCGCCCGAATGGTATTATTCTTGTTACAGGACCAACAGGTTCTGGTAAGTCAACGTCATTGTATGCCTTTTTGCACGAAATCAATAAGGTGAATGTGCGTATCATGACGGCAGAGGATCCAATTGAATATGAAATGGCAGGAATAAATCAAGTTCTTGTTCGTTCGGATATTGGGTTAACTTTTGCGCGTGCATTGCGAGCCTTCTTGCGTCAAGATCCAGATATCATCATGGTGGGTGAAATTCGTGATGGTGAGACGGCAGAGATTGCAATTAATGCTTCTTTGACAGGTCACCTTGTTTTCTCAACATTGCACACCAATGATGCTGCGGGTGCATTTGCCCGTCTCGTGGATATGGGGGCAGAGCCCTTCCTTGTAGCTTCTGCTGTTGCAGGAGTTCTTGCGCAACGTCTTTCGCGTCGTTTGTGCCCGAAGTGTCGAGCACAAGCACCATTAAAGATGGAGTGGTGGGATCAAGAGATGCCGCCACCACAAGATTTTGTTTATACGCCTCAAGGATGTGACAGTTGCACGCATACAGGCTATAAAGGACGTGGTGCAATTTTTGAATTGCTTGATGTCAGTGAGCACATTGGTTCAATGATTATTGGGCGTCGTTCCTCTGCCGAGATTCGCAAAGCGGCAATGGAGGAGGGGATGGCCACGCTTCGTCAAGATGGCTGGCGTAAGGTCTTTAATGGTTTTACCTCGGTTGAAGAATTGATGCGTGTTACTGAAGACGCTAAATAACGCAATCTTGCCCCATATTTATAATATGAGAAGGAAAGGATGGAGAAATATACTTCTTCCTTTCTTTTTTTGATGCTAATTTTTTTTTCTTCTAATCATTGATTTGAAAGGTTTTATGAGATATATTAGAAGACCTAATAAAAATGTTGAAGAAAGGGAAACAAAAAAGAATTTTTTATGGCTTGCTTTTTAATTTTTATGGGCGTATAATACGAAATATTACTTAGAGATTTCCGTTATTTTTGCGAAGTAAGGATGAGATATGCAAGAACGGATGCAAGCCTTTTTAGATTATATTGACCATCACGTGATGCACCATGGTGGTTCATTAGATGCTCTTACACACAAGAATTGGCTTTCAACTTTAGGGCATGATATTTTAACGATTTTCCACTTTGACGTGACGATGCTCGTCATGGTTGTTTTAGTGGCAATAGTGTTGGCAATTGTAGGCCGTAAAAAGATTGGGATTATGCCACGAGGAATTGGCATTCTTCTCGAGAACTATGTTCGCTTTATTCGTGACGATATCGTTTATCCTAATTTTGGTGGCGCAGAACATGGCCGTGGGTTTATTCCTTTCTTCTGCAGCATGTTCTTTTTTATTCTTGTGTCAAACCTGTTTGGCTTGATTCCGCTCTTTACAACGGCGACGGGTAATATTAGTGTAACAGCAGGGCTTTCGTTAATCTTTTTAGCGGTTTCTTTTTATGCCATTTTCCGTAAAGGGTTTATGAATCTTTTCCATGCGTTGATTCCAAGTGGACTGCCGACGCCTATGCGCCCATTAATGTTTGTCATGGAATCAATCTCTCTCTTTACGCGTACATTTGCATTGGCCATGCGTCTTTTTGCAAATATGTTGGGTGGCCACGTGGTGCTTTATGCAATGGTGAGTTTGACGGCCATTTTGGGTGCGGTTGCGGCCCCTTCGTTGCTTGTTGCAGTTGCACTTTATATTTTTGAAGTCTTTATTGCATGCCTTCAGGCATATGTCTTCACGACACTTTCAGCTATTTTTATTGGGATGGTTGTTCATCCTCAACATTAATTGAACATTGTCTTAATTATTGAAAGGAAATAAAACATGAACGCATTAGGTGCAAGTATCGCAGTTGTTGGTGCTGCAATTGGTATTGGTTTGGCTGCTTATGCTGCTTTAACAGGTATGGCTCGTCAGCCTGAAATCGCTGGTAAGTTGCAGACAGCGATGATTATCGCAGGTGCACTTATCGAAGGTGTTGCCCTCTTTGCTATCGTTGTTGCATTGCTTAAGTAAATTGATTGGGTGACCCATGAATGAGTTTCCCAATGATCAACAGACTGTAACCGCTACGGTTGAATCTGTGGCGGTGTCAGCCGTTGAAATAACAACGCATACAGAGCAACCAGCAGCGCATGACTCGCATGCTGAGTCGCCTTCTGTAATGTCGTTTGATGGGACAATGGTACTTTACACGTGGATTGCGTTCACAATTGCCGCTGTTATCCTCGGGAAAGTATTATGGAAACCTATCCTTAAGTTCATTGAAGCTCGTGAATCTGAAATTGGCCAAGCGATGGAAAATGCGCGTATGGCGCGTAAGGCTGCTGCAGATGCAGATGTACGTGCAGCAGAAACAATCGCGACCGCAGAGAAAGAAGCACGAATGCTTGCTGATGCTCGTATGGCCGATACGCGCAATCAAGTTGCACTTCTTGAAGCAGATGCACGACAAGCGATTGCTGAACGACGTGCAGCAGCAGAGGTGGCGATTGCGGAAGAGCGTGAAATTGTGCTTCGTGAACTCTCAGGTCAAGCTGGTGCAGAGATTGCACGTGCACTTGAAAAAGTGCTTCCTGGTTTGCTTGATGATAAACAACGTAAAGCTTATCAAGATCGCATTGCTGCGGAGATTGACCTCCGTTAATCGCAGAGGATATACGCGATGTATAATGAAGAGGAATTAGCGCGACCTTATGCACGAGCACTTGCTCAAGCAGCTGTGACGATGCAGTTGTCAAAGCGAGTGCGTGGAGATATTGAAGCGCTCGAACTACAATGGGAAAACTCCTCGGAATTACGTGATTGGTGTGCAAAGAATCACAGTTGGCCGAGAGCAAAACATGGCGAAATGGTGCAGGCGCTTTGGGGAGAAACCTTCTCGAAGCCTGTGCTCGTCATGCTTGAGGCTCTTTCTGCCCATGGTTTGCTTGCGACAATTCCTCAAGTAATTCGCGTTTTTCGTCGGTTTATTGATGTGGCAGAGGGGCAGACAAAGGTTCAATTTGTCTTTGCTATTTCGCCAACACCAGAGACGGAAACGCTCTTACGTAAAAAAGCAATAGCAACCTATGGTAAAGACGTCCAAATAGAAATGACAGTGGATGCGTCTTTGGGTGCAGGTCTTATTATTCGAGCAGGATATACACAAATCGATGGATCGCTCGTTGGTCGTTTGCGTCGTTTAAAGCAAACCTTTGCAACGAAGTAAGGAAATTTTTATGAAGTCCCAATTAAAGCCTGATGAACTTTCTGCTCTTTTGCGTCAGCGCATGGAGTCAGGAGATACTGCGATTGAACGTACAGAATTTGGTACGGCATTAAGCGTTGGTGATGGTATCGCACGTGTAGATGGTTTGACACAAGTGATGTATAACGAACTTGTCGAAACGGATGATGGTACTGCAGGACTCGCACTTAATCTCGAAGAAGATGTTGTGGGTGTGGCTATTTTGGATAGTGATATTAAAGTGCGTGAAGGTGACCGTTTCCATCGTACGGGTTGTGTCGTCTCCGTCCCTGCGGGTGCGGGTTTGACAGGGCGTGTTGTGGACGCACTTGGACGTCCTTTAGATGGTAAAGGTCCGATTGAAGCTGATGCTCAGATGCCTGTGGAAGCTGCTGCAGCCTCCATTATTGAGCGTCGCAATGTTGACACGCCAATGCAAACGGGTATTATCGCTATTGATGCTTTAACACCGATTGGTCGCGGTCAACGTGAATTGATCATCGGCGACCGTAAAACGGGTAAAACGACCATCGCTATTGATGCAATTTTGAATCAAAAGGGTGGAGACGTTCATTGCTTCTATGTTGCTGTTGGTCAGAAGATGTCGACCGTTGCAAATCTTTATAAGCAACTTGAGGCGGCTGGTGCAATGGCTTACACGACCATCATTCTTGCAGGCGCTTCGGATCCCGCCCCCTTGCAATATTTGGCACCCTATTCTGGTTGTGCAATGGCTGAATATTGGATGAATCGTGGTGGTCACGCACTTGTTATCTATGATGATTTGACCAAACACGCACAGGCATATCGTCAAATGTCGTTGCTCCTTCGTCGTCCGCCGGGCCGTGAAGCATTCCCTGGTGACGTTTTCTATCTCCATAGTCGTCTTCTTGAACGTGCTGCACAGCTCTCTGATGAGAAGGGCGGTGGCAGTATGACGGCGCTTCCGATTGTTGAAACGCAAGCAAACGATATTTCGGCTTATATTCCGACAAACGTCATTTCGATTACCGATGGTCAGATCTTCCTTGAAGCAGGTCTTTTCCATGAAGGTCAACGTCCTGCAATGAACCCTGGCATTTCGGTTTCTCGTGTGGGTGGTGACGCACAGTTAAAGGCAATGAAGAAGGTCGCAGGTCCGCTTCGTGTATTGCTTGCACAATACCGCGAATTGGAAGCCTTTACCTCCTTCTCTTCAGACCTTGATGCTGCAACACTTGAACAACTCGCAGTGGGTCGTGCGCTTATGCATTCGATTCGTCAGAAGCCTGGACGGCCGATGTCGGTAGCAGAACAGGTAGCCTTGCTTTATGCAGGCACGAATAAATGGTTGATTGGTATTCCTGTAGCACGTCTCCCTGAAGTCTTTGCAACATTGAGCAATGCGCTCCATGGTACGCAGTCGGGCGAAGCCTACGTACAACAGTTTGAAAAGTCTCCTGTATTGGATGATGTGCTCAAGGAACGTCTTGAAGTGTTGATGAAGGAAGTCTTCGCAGGTTATCAAACCACAGGACGAAAGTAAGTTATGGCGAGCTTACGCGAATACAATGATCGTCTTGCATCGATGGCCGGCATGCGCCGCGTCACGGGTACGATGAAGCTTGTCGCTGGGTCTCATTTGCATCGTGTGCAAAATGAGCTCTCGCGCCCAGAGGGGTTTACGCGCTCCCTCGCGGCATTGACGACCCTCATCCAACAGTCGAAGTTTAAGACGAATCGTTATCTTACGCCTCCACCAGAAAAAGGATCGAAGATTCTTCTTGTGGTAATGAGTGCAGATCGAGGCCTTTGCGGTGGCTTTAATAGCGCGATCGTTCGTGCAGTGCGAGAGTTCCATGCAAAACAAAAAAGGCGTTCTCCCGCAAAGATTGACCACTTCTACGTAGGGCAAAAAGCTTACAATACGTTGAAGAACGAATATCCCAATGCGTACCGCGTGCAGCCTTCTTCTGGGCATCCACGCGTGGAGGATTCGGATCGTATCGCAAAGACAATCACGCGTGCCTTCCACTGGAAGATGTATGATGAAGTATGGCTCATCTCGAATCATTTTATCAATTCGATGACAAATGAATGCCGTACGGAATGTCTTTTGCCGAATGCAAAGCCCCCGGCACCTGCAGTAGAGGCTGAACCAATGCCATTGCCACGTGTGATTGAACCCAATGATGAATTTCTCTTTGAGAATATTGTCTATATGTGGATTCAACTTTCGCTCTACTATGCGATGCTTCATTCGGCGACGGGTGAACTTGCTGCACGTGTGATGGCGATGGAAAATTCGACAATGAATCTTAATACGATGGAGAAGGATCTTCGTACGCGGCGTAATCGTGCACGTCAAGCCTCTATTACAAACGAACTTTCTGAAATTGTCTCTGGCGCAGAGGCTCTAAAGTAAGCCTTTCGCTGAAAGGATTTAGTTTATGTCTACTCCTACAAAAGAAAATATTGGACGCGTTATTCAGGTGCTTGGCGCTGTGGTTGACGTTGAATTTGATTCGGGTATTCGTCCCCGTCTTCAAACGGCATTGCGTACAACAAACCCGCTTTTAGATGATCGCCAAGATAATCTTGTACTTGAAGTTGCTCAACACTTAGGCGATTGCCGTGTGCGTGCAATCGCAATGGGTTCTACGATTGGTTTGATTCGTGGCGCACTTGTTAAAGATCTCGGTCGTCCGATGTCGATGCCTGTTGGCAAGGGGACACTCGGTCGCGTGATGAACCTCCTTGGCGAGGGAATCGACGGCCAGGGAGAAGTGAAGTGTGAGAAGCGTGATCCTATTCATCGTGAGCCACCGTCCTTCACCGATCAAAATCCCGATGCAGAAGTGCTCGTGACGGGTATTAAAGTGATTGACTTGCTTACGCCTTATCGTCGTGGTGGTAAGATTGGTCTTTTCGGTGGCGCAGGTGTGGGTAAGACGGTGCTTATTCAGGAACTTATCCATAACATTGCAATGGGTCATGGTGGTTATTCGGTCTTTGCAGGTGTGGGTGAACGTACTCGTGAAGGTACTTCGCTTTACCAAGAAATGGCGGATGCTGGCGTTCTCGACAAGACCGCGATGGTCTTTGGTCAAATGAATGAACCACCAGGTGCGCGTTCGCGTATCGCGCTCTCTGCATTGACCGTGGCAGAACATTTCCGTGATGAAATGAATCAAGACGTGCTTCTCTTCATCGATAATATTTTCCGCTTCACACAGGCGGGTTCTGAAGTGTCGGCATTGTTAGGTCGTATTCCTTCTGCAGCAGGTTATCAGCCTTCGCTCGCAACAGAAATGGGCGAGTTGCAAGAACGTATTACCTCGACGAAGGCAGGATCGATTACCTCTGTTCAGGCGGTTTATGTGCCGGCAGACGACTATACCGATCCGGCTCCAGCAACCACCTTCGCACACTTGGATGCAACGACAGAACTTTCTCGTGCAATCGTTGAAAAGGGTATCTATCCGGCAGTGGATCCTTTGACATCATCTTCGTCAATGCTTGATCCTGCGATTGTTGGTGAAGAGCATATGCGTGTTGCGAACGGCGTTCAGCAGTTGCTTCAACGTGCAAAGGAATTGAAGGATATTATCGCGATCCTCGGCATGGATGAATTGAGCGAAAGTGATAAGATGACGGTTGCTCGTGCACGTAAGGTGGAGCGCCTTCTCTCTCAACCTTTCCATGTGGCAGAAAAGTTCTCTGGCATTCCTGGTCAATTTGTTAAGCTCGAAGATACGATTCGTTCCTTCGCAGAAGTTCTCGATGGTAAATGTGATGACATTCCTGAAGGTGCTTTCTACATGGCAGGTTCGATTGATGACGTTCGTGAAAAAGCAAAAACAATGGCTAAGTAATAAACGGTAAAGACGATGAATCGCCCCTTTCATTTCCAAATTGAAACGCCCTCTGGTATCTTCATTGAAGGTGATGATATCACTGCAGTGATTGTTACTACACCAGTGGGTAAGCTGGAAGTGCTTGCTCGCCACGAACCAATCGTGGCGGCTTGTTCTCCTGGAATTGTTCGTATTCGACAAGGGGAAGAATGGATGAACTTCCGAACGTCACGTGCCATCCTCGTCTCGGATGGTACAAACGTTAAACTACTAACTTCACTTGCTCGTCTCGCAATCTAAAAAAGAAGGTCTCAGTTGTTCAGCTGAGACCTTTTTTTATGCTTTATTTTCTAGAGAGCGTCTTTTTGACGAGGAAGAAAATGGGTAGGGGTGTCATCAGAAAGACGAAGAGAACCAACATCCCAATGCCCTCTAAGAGACGATTGATGGGAAGACAAAAGACGGTGGGCAATCCACCAAAGGGCATATTTGCGAGCGTCCATCCTGTAAAACCCCAGCCAATCGTCGAACCAAATAAAAGTGCGAGAAGGATGGCAACAATAGCAAGCACGATGGCTTGAGAGAAAAGAAAGCGCCCGATTTGAAAACGCGTCATGCCAATCGCGTGAAGCGTTTTTAATTCGCCCTCAAGTGTTCGAACATTCGCCGTTAGCAAGGAAATAAACCCAGTACTTAAAATCAAGAGTGACCATAGCGGAATACGTGCTAAATCACCGAGTAACTCTGCACTATGGGCAAGCGTTCCCTCTGAAATCTCATCACGTAAACGAATCGTCACATTTGGGATGACAGGCTTTTCATTTTTCGGGGTTGTTGGACGTTGCTTTATTTCCTTACGACGGCCGGGTGTATCTCCCCAACCACGATTGAGATAGGGCTCGGGATCCTTTTCGACAATCGCACGTAGATGTGTTTCAATACGTTCTGTTGCGGAGTAAAGTTCTGTAGCATCTGAGGTTGAGGTTGTCATACCATCAAGCCAAAAGAAACAAACGCGTTGATGTTGTTCAGGATCCCACTGCGCGGCAATATGCCATGGCACAAAGACAGGACCCATTGTATGGAAGGGGGCACCATTACGTCCACGTAAACCTGCACGTGCCGAGACAAGATGCCAATTGCATTTCACAATCTTTGTAATAGTCAATGGCAATGTATAGCTCTTGTTTTGACGATCTTTTCGTTGAATGTGGAATGTATCGCCGATGTTGAGTTGTGTTTGGCGAGCGAACATTTCAGTTATGATTACGCCGTCATCTTCATAGGGATTCAACGTATTCTCGGTACCTTTTGTTGCGATTAAGAGAATATTGTTTTGCTTGGGCGTGTATCCTGTGCGTTGTGTAATGGCTTGGAAGTCTTCTTCCAAAAGAGGATACTGATTTGCAGAGAAACAACGATAACTCAATGGAGAGAGCGAGTGCTCTTGGCCTAAGCCATTAACAATTTGCTCTGCCATCGGTAGGCTAACGCCATTGGGGGTGAGCGTTACAATTGCTTGAGGTAAGGTTTTTGTTGGGATGAAGGGATCCGTTAATGAGGCCCCCCAAATATGAATCCCGAAGAAGACACCAAGTCCTGTAGTTAACGTCAATGCCATGCGTGTATTGCGTGCTCCCTCACGTGAAAGCGTTTGTTGCAATAATTCTGGCCGTAAACGTAATAACCATCCAATGGGGCGTGCGAGGCATTTCTCTAAACAAGGCAACAATTCACGCGCAAGACGGATTAATCCCCAAATAGCGAGCGGCAACCCAAGGCAGAGGAACCAAACACTACATGCGATGGCCTGCTGTTTAAAACAGTAGGGCGTGAGAATGACAGGAATCATTAAGGCAAAGGCGCCTCCCATGCGTATGGGACTAAAGGTATACGTTGATTCTGCGACACGCAAACGATCTTCAAATGGTTTACACTTCAAAGCCTTTCGCATAGGATGCAAACAAGCAATAACAGTTGCAAAGATAACAATTCCAACGACCGTCCAAGGCCAACCACTTCCAATTAATAGACCATCGGGAAAGATGAGAGGATGGGTCTTGACGAAAATTGCCAAACATCCACCACCAATGCAAAATCCAAAGAACGTTCCCGCTACACTCAATGCAACGGCCTCGCGTAGCACAAGACGCACCAACTGCCATGCACTCATTCCAATTGCACGTAACCGTGCATAACGCAATCGGTTTTGTTCGATTCCAATACAGAGCGCATTAATAATCATACAAATGGTTGCGACAACTGCGAGCGAAACTAAAAGAGGCAACTGGCGTAAAAGACTATTTAATGCATCGCTACGAAGTTGCTTTAAGAGACCTTCGCGAGAGACGAGCATTGCTGCATCATCATCTGGAGAGACCGTTCGAACGAGTTCTTCTAATCGATGGGTATTACATCCAGGCTTTAATTGGATTAAGATGATGTTTGTTCCATTTTTTGTTTCAGCAAGTGCTGCGGCATCTGCGAGAGTGTCACTTGCAAACATGCTTGGGAAGCCCGCAACGGTTTGGATTGCAGGATTGAGATAACCACAAATAACCGAAGGCATATTCCCTGCTACAGTAACAACGTCTACAACAGTTCCCACCGGAGGCGCATCTTCAATGCCACCAAATGCAGTAGGAGAGATAACGAACTCCGGCATTTCACTTACTGCATTGGGCCATCTTCCTGCCATGAGACCATCAGGGTAGGGGCAGGTTGGAAAATCGCGTACGGGGGCAATCCCGCCACCGACACCGGGTCCTTGCAACGGGCGACCATCGGGGCGCCAATCAATTCGGCAACGAAAGACCGTTGTGCAGATGGCTGTTGCAACCTCGTCAGATTGTAGCACGGCATCAACAACCGCCTGTGGAATCATTTTAAATGGAGAGCCATGGGCTAAACGTTGCATCCCAGTTCCCTTGGGTGCAGCGGCAGAGGCACGATTCGTTGCGACCCAACAGTCAAAGGGTTTCCCAAGACGTTCGCTTAAGGGGCGACATTGATTCCAAGAAACAATGGCAAGACCAATCGTCCATGTAAGTAAAGCAACTGCAGCTGTGATTCCCACCCAAGCACAAAGAAGACGTAACTTGTCCTTGCGAAGCGTATTGCGAAAGAGAAGAGAGAGCGCACTCATTTCGTAATAAACTCCAAATAACGAGTGGCAACCGCACTTGGATTATGTTCTGTTTCAAACGAACCGACAATTATTCCGTCTCGCAAAATATGTACCGTGTCTGCAACTGCGGCGACTTGTGCATCGTGAGAAATCAAGAGAATGGCTGTTCCCATATCCTTATTTAGTTTCTCAAGGGTTTCACAAAAATCTTTTGCCGCGAGGGTGTCGAGATTGCCTGTGGGTTCATCCGCAAGGATGATTTGTGGATTGGTAATAAACGCACGTGCAATGGCAGTTCGTTGCGCCTCGCCGCCCGAGAGACGTTCTGCGGGTTGATAACGACGATGTTCAAGTCCCACAAGTGAGAGCAAACGATCCATTTGCTTGTTGTCCACCTGTTTGCCATCTAACAAGAGAGGGATTGCAATGTTCTCTTCGACAGTGAGGGTAGGGATAAGATTATAATCTTGGAAGATAATCCCCACTTTTCGGCGACGTAAACAGGTGAGTTCTTTATCAGAAAGCTTTGTAAGATCGACGTCCGCGATGGAAATGCTCCCCTTATCAACGGGTAAAAGTCCTGCAAGAAGATTCATGAGTGTCGACTTGCCAGAGCCAGAGGGGCCCATAACGGCATGAAATGCGCCATAGGGCACTTCAAACGAAAGCCCACGTAAAACGTTGACCTCGCGTTGATCAACACGGAATTGTTTAAAAACGTCTTTTGCTAACAACGCATGTGAAGGTTGTTTCATTTGTCGTAGTCTTACTATTAGAAAGTTGCATTAATGCTGAGTTCAATCGTGCGTCCATCATTTGCAAAGGCTTGTAAATTACGAGCCGATTCAACCCCGCGAGAGTCAAAAATATTACGTAACGAAAGTCCCAAGGAGAGCTTTTCGGTCAAAGGAACTTCAATTGAAGCATCCACAGTTAAAAGATCATCAACATGATACATTGGATCGGCCTGTGCTCCACGGAAGGTCATCTCCCACCCATCGCGCCAACGTAATCCAACACCAAAAACGGCATCATAAAACCACTTTGCCTTATAGCTTGTCCACAACGAGAAGGCGTGCGGCGGAAAACGATCAAACGAAACGCCTGTACGCTCATCTGTATATTCAATATACGCATAGGCTGCATAGATTGACCAATCGTCGGTAAAATTACCAGAGAGAGATAATTCAAAACCCTGCGAAGAGTTTTCGCCCTCTTCTGCAAAATAGCCTGAACGATCAATTTCAATCGGCGCATCCTTCTGGTCAATATGAAAGACGGAGGCTGTGAGCCACGTAGAGCCTACCATATTAAAACGTGCCCCGACTTCCTTTTGAAGTGCACTCCAAACGCCCGTTAAGTAACGATCTGCATCCCCAGGTTGGCGTAAGGGATCATACGCCTTGCAGTTTCCATTCGGCGTCTTGGTCATGGCGATATTGGCAAAGAAGATTACACGGCCTTCTTCAAACAAATCATAGGATACCCCCGCACGTGGAGACAACGTCCACGTATGCATCCCTGACATAGAACGGTGAAAGTCGGCTCGCGCACCAGCCATCAACGACCACCCGCGATATTCAATCAATTCTTGCGCAGTAAACCCAATCTTTGCGCTATGACTCTTGCTTGAATCATAATTTGGTTTGCCAAAATAAGACCATCCTTGGCGTTCCTTCAATAACGCGTCTACACCTAAAAGGAAGGTATGATCGAAATCACCTGTATTAAATCTAAAGATTAAATTCTCTCCAGCATAATAATTGCGCGTTAAAACATCACCCTCGGCATATTCATAACGACCACCAGAGATCAAATCCTCGCCCTCCCAATTAAAACCATAGGGGTATTTCGCAGAATGACCAGAATTTGGACCACGATAGTGATAGCGATTCTCGGATTGTAAAAAGGAGAGCCGTGTCTGTGACTCCAACCAATCCGTCAACTCACCATTGGCATAAAAACCAATGCTATGCGTTTGGAATTGCATACGATCTTCGGGGCGGGTAAAGGTGTCATCCCAATCCATGCCTGCAACAGGCTTGCCATCTTTGATGCGTACACCTTGATAAGCGGGTTGATCGCTATATTGATAAAATAAATCCATCCCAACTTCAAGGCGTTCGGTTACGCGATAGCCAATACTAGGCGCTGCGGAAAATGTGTGCCCAACGTTCGCCCCCGAGGCCGCCCAACCCGGATCACGCCATTCATACGAAAGCGGCACACGTGCTGCCACCGACTCATTATCCGTTGCACGCACATTCACATCCGCCGTAAACTTCAAACGCGATCCCGAGGCTTTGGAATAAGAAGCACGCGAACCGAAACGATAAAAATCTTCATCATACACAGGGCGCTTTGTTCGTAATAAAATGGAACCACTTGCACCTAATGCATCGGTGTTGCCATTGCTTTGACTGCCATACGCACCCCCGACAGGTCCTTTAATAATATCGACGCGCTCTAACAAACTTGGATCAAGAAAGGTCCCAACACCGCCAGTCAAAGGCGTTCCATTCAATTGCACCTCTGCGCCACCGAAGCCACGTAAATTGTAACTCCCTGCATTACGCGCCATGACCGTCTTGCCCCCTTGATAAACCCCTGGCTGCAATGAAAGAAGTTGGTCTAAATCAGTTGTGTTGCGCTCACGAATGAAATCTTCTGTCAACGTATCGACAACAAAAGGGACCTTCTCTGGCGCCATATCAATGAGCGTGCCGGCATCATTCTCAACAACGCGATACTTCGGTAGTGGCGCAACAACACCAAGCACCACAATCTCCTCCGAACTGACGTTATCAACGTGTTCTGCAACCTCAACACCCAATACGGGCAGTGCAACTAAACTGCTCCCTAAAAATATTCTACGCAAGAATAACATAATTAATTCTCCATAATAAAGATTACCATTAAAATGATAATCTATCATTTCCCTTAAAAGAAGTCAAGAAAATAGCAAAAAATTTGGTATATATTAATATGAAGCATAAGTAGTGTGATCAAGAAATAAAAAAGTTGGATGATTTTCACCATCCAACTTTTTCCTTTTTGAGAATGAAAAAGCTTATTCTGCAGCAGGTGCTTCAGGAGCAGCAGGAGCGGCTTCCTTTGCAGCCTTCATTGCTTCAAACTTTGCCTTCATTTCTTCGAACTTTGCCTTGCGGCATTCCGGGCACAAAGGCTTCATTTCAGGGCGGGGACCCTTAGGACCGCGGGGGAATTCTCCCTTCTTCATTTCAGGGCGAGGGCCCTTAGGACCACGGGGAAATTCACCCTTCTTCATTTCCGGACGGGGACCCTTAGGACCGCGGGGGAATTCACCCTTCTTCATGTCGCCACGCTGACCACGACGAGCGCGATCAAACTTCGGCATCTTCATTTCAACTTCCTTACCGCAATCATTGCAGCAGATCTTCTTCACTGCAGGTGCTTCAGGTGCAACAGGTGCTTCAGCAACAGGAGCAGCGTCTTGAGCAAACACTGCAGAAACCGACATAACCATTGCTAAGGCAAAAACATGCATCATTTTCATAATCGAATCCTTGAATTAAAAGGCAAGACCATCTCGCCTCACTGGGAAAGAACGTCATTCGATTTCATCGTCTACACACTTTTTTTAAAAAAAGTTAAATTGAGAATAAAAAAGGGAGCAACCCGTGGCGCTCCCTTTTGATAAATGCATGATAAGCTTGCTTAGAATTAGGCGTGGCCTTCTTCAAGCATTGCTTCACCAATGTTGAGGAAATCTTCCTTTAAACGGCGATAAATGTTGAGCATATCGAGCATAACAACCGAGCAAAGCGGATTGATTGTCGGATCCTTATCAGCCATACGCGTCATCTGAGCGCGACGAATTTCCTTAACGCAAGCAGAAATGCCAGAGGCATCAGAATGCATGTGGCTGAGGATTGAGCCTGCATAGGCCTTACCCTGACGGAAGGCTTCCGAAACATTGAGGGAGAAGGACTTGCACATTTCATGAAGCTTGAGAAGATCCTGGCGACCGCGATCAGAGAGAACAAGCTCTTGACGGCGCATACGGATGAACTGCTTGAGAAGCGAAGCCGCTTCGTCAGAAACAGATTCGTATTCGTCAGCCACGCGCAAAAGCATACGCGCACGGAATGCAACATCCGAGGGGAGATTGGTCGACATAATCTTTACGAGGAATTCGGAGACTTCGTGCTGGAGAATATCGAGTTCATCTTCAGCATGGAAGACGTCATTTTCGATTTCATCGTTTGACTTGCCTTCAATGATTGCACGGATATTTTCGAAGAGGCCATCACAACGCTTGCTCATCTGCTCCACTTCACGGCGGGCTTGTTCAACAGCCACAACAGGCGCAATCTTGAGCGGGTTGAGCAAGGTGAGGCGAGGGGATTCCTTAATCTTAGAATCGGGAATAATCCATGTGATAAGTGCTGCGAAATGACGTGTGAAGGGAATGAAGAGCCCCGTATTAACAACGTTAAAGGCCGTATGCACACCTGCAACAGCAAAGCCTAATGAGGTTTTGTCCATAATGCTGATTCCAAAGATTTCATCAATAATGGGAAGCGCAATCGGGAAGAGCGGGGCCATGATGATAACACCGAGAAGGTTAAAGAGCGTATGAGCAAGTGCCGCGCGACGTGCATTGGTGGGTGCACCGATTGCGGCGAGCCACGTTGTTAAGGTCGTGCCGATATTCATGCCGAGCACAAGAACTGCTGCCGTTTGGAAATTGAGCATGCCCTGTGTAACGAGAATAACTGCGATTGCGGTTGTTGCCGAGGAGCTCTGAACAAGCGCCGTTGCAACTGTACCAACAATGATACACATCACAATGCCAACGAAGCTAAAAGAGCCATCTGCAACATCAATCACATCAAAGGATTGAAGCACTTTCATAAAGCTGTCGGTTTGAGCGAGTGGCGACATGTTGGCCTTGACCAAATCAAGACCAAAGAAGATTAACCCTAAACCGAGGAAGATGAGGCCTGTATACTTCCAGCTCTCACGCTTGGCAAAGAGATAGATAATTGCCGAGACACCTGCAAGACCAAGACCAAAAGAGGCGTCGAGTTTTGGAAAGATTGCCACAAGCCATGCGGTAACGGTCGTACCAATGTTTGCGCCAATAATAACATTGATTGCCTGCATCAGCGTCATAATGCCCGAGGTAACCATGCCCACAACCATGACTGTGGTCACAGCAGAGGCTTGGATGATGCCAGTCACCGTCGCACCTGTGAGCACGCCCGCAAAGCGATTGGTCGTTGCAACAGCAACAATCTTACGCATACGAGGGCCTGCAACGGCTTGAAGACCTTCTGACATTTGCTTCATGCCAAGAAGAAAGATACCCAAACCACCGAGAATGGTCGCGAGTGTACCAATGGTGAATTCAGGAATGGCTGTATTTGCGAGGAAGGATAACATCGAGAACTCCTTTTTTGTTGTGGGGTG
This sequence comes from Candidatus Spyradenecus sp., assembly GCA_045613865.1. Classification (GTDB taxonomy): domain Bacteria; phylum Verrucomicrobiota; class Kiritimatiellia; order RFP12; family DVOR01; genus Spyradenecus. The sequence goes on from JAZLBT010000034.1 coordinate 33,668, forward strand.
ATGTGTTATTCGTTACTTACGCATTTGTTTGTTGAAAATCTGTTTTGCGTTTTAGAGAACTTAGGGATCGGGTACAAAGAGCTTCTGACCAACACGAATCTTCGTGGGGTCTTTAATCTTATTGGCCTTGAGAATGGATTGTACTGACACCTTATAGGCCTGGGCAATCGCAGAGATGGTTTCGCCAGATTGAACAATGTGTTCGTACCCGGATTTCTGTGCCGCCTTCTTCGCTTCTTCAATCGCCTTCTTTGCATCAGCATCACGTTGATTGATCAGCTTGGTTACCTTTGACGAGACATCCTTAACAATCTCTTCGCGGAGTTTATTTTGTGAATTCCGAACACTTGTAAGATCTGCACGAAGTGCTGCGAGGTCACTCTTGGTGGCAAATCCATCGCCCTTTTCAGCAGAGGCAAGGCGTGCATTAATCGTTGCTTGACGCTGTTCGATTGCTTCAAGGCGCGATTGAAGCGACTGCAATTGATATTGAAGCTCGCGAAGCGCTTGTGTCTGTTGAGCAAAGATTTGTGGAGAGATGGTGCCATAGGCTTGAGCAAAGCCAAGATGGGCAACAAATAAAAGCGATAAAAGTAAAACGTGTCGCATGATTAAAATGAGAATGGAGCACGCAAAGCATGCTCCATAAGGTTAAAATGTTTAAGCAAGTGCAGCTTCAAGTTTCTGAATCAAAACATCGGCACGCGTAACACCAACGAGCGTTTCATGGGGGGCGCCATCCTTGAAGATGATGACCGTCGGGATGGACTGAACGCGGAACTTGGCAGCAACGAGCGGGGCCTTATCAATGTCAAGCTTGCCAATGGCAACTTTACCAACGAGATGCTCGGGAAGTTCCATCTTATCAAGAATTGCACCCTGCATCTTACACGGACCACACCAAGTTGCCCAAAAATCAACGAGGGTGACACCCGATGCAATGGTGGCATCAAATGTTTCAGCATTATAATGATCGACGGTCATATATCGTCCTTTCTAATAAGGGATAAATATCGCTTACATTATACCAAAAAGAAAGAACCGTGTGAAGAGATTTTTAAGTGCTTTTGAAACCGCACTGCTTTGCACTTCAAACCGCACTGCTTTGAGTTTCAAACTGCACTGCTTTGAGTCTCAATCCGCACTGCTTTGCAAATGGTAGGTCATGCGGATAGATGGTAAAGATTATGAATGTTCACTTAGAATTGTGTTAATATATTGTAAATCAAAGAGATAGTTTGATTTTAGAGAAAGAGTGAAGATGTGGAATAGGGGAGGTGAGTTTTTACGCGTCTTATGAAAAATAATTTACCTTTTATCGGTCGCCTTTTTGGGGGGAGGGGGATTTTTAACCTTTTATGCCTAAACGGTTACAAAGCAAGAACATTTTACAAGATTTCAATAAATTTTACTTGAGTTTTTGGTTAATTTTTGAGATACTTACGAAGTTTATGTTTTTCCCTCATAAGAAGAGGTTGAGAAGAGAGGAATAAGAACCATGATGCGTTGGTCCAAGGCACTTTTAAATACATTGAGAGAAGCTCCGCAGGATGCAGAGATTACGAGCCACAAGTTGATGATTCGTGCAGGTATGTTGCGAAAGTTGGGTGGCGGTTTGTATACGTATATGCCTTTGGGCATGCGCGCACTCCGCAAGCTTGAAGCAATTGTGCGCGAAGAGATGGAAAAGGCCGGCGCACAAGAAACGCTTTTCCCGATTCTTCAACCTGCAGATTTGTGGAAGCAAACAGGTCGTTGGGAAACGATGGGCCCTGGAATGTTCCGCGTGCAGGATCGCAAGGATATGTGGTATGTCCTCTCTCCAACGGCAGAAGAAGCGTTCACAGCGTTGGCAAAGAATGAAATTTCTTCTTATCGTCAATTGCCCTGCACAATTTACCAGATGCAAGATAAGTTCCGTGACGAAATTCGCCCGCGTTTCGGTTTGATCCGTGGCAAGGAATTTATCATGAAGGATGCCTACAGCTTCGACGCTAATGAAGAAGCTGCAGATGCTTCTTATAAGGCAATGTACGATGCTTACGTGCGAATCTTTGCACGTGCGGGCTTAAAGGCAACCCCTGTTGAAGCAGATACAGGTGATATTGGTGGTAACTTCTCGCACGAGTTCATGGTCTTTGCTGAGAGCGGCGAAGATGGCATTTTGCACTGCGCAACCTGCGGCTATGCTGCAAACCAAGAACGCGCAGAACGCAAGACCGTGCAAACCCCTTATACAACAGAAGCTGGCGCAATGGAAGAGGTCGCAACCCCAGGCCAGCACAGCTGCGAAGAGGTCGCAAAGTTCCTTCAAGAGCCAATCGATCGCGTGATTAAGAGCATGGTTCTCTTGGCGAATGGCGAACCTGTGATGGTGCTTGTCCCTGGTGATCGCGAAGTGAACGAACCGAAGTTGCGTCGTTTCTTGAATGGTGCGAAGATTGAAGAAGCAGATGAAGCAACCATTTTGAAGGTCGCAGGTCCTGTTGGGTCGATTGGTCCTGTTGGCGTATCGATTCCTGTCTATGCCGACAAGTCGCTCGAAGGCATGGCAGATGGAATTATCGGTGCGAATAAGGAAGGCTTCCACGTGAAGCACGTCTCCTTGGCACGCGATACAAAGATTGTTGCATATGAAGATTTGACCGTGGTGACCAAGGGTGACCTTTGCCCGAAGTGCGGTCAGCCGTTAGACATTCGCCGTGGTACAGAAGTGGGCCAATGCTTTAAGTTGGGCACCAAGTATTCCAAGGCGATGGGCGCGACCTACTTGGATGAAAATGGTGTTGCACAAGTGTTGACCATGGGTTGCTATGGTATTGGCGTCTCGCGTACCTTGCAAGCAATCGTTGAACAAAGCAACGATGCCAACGGCATCATCTGGCCGGCCTCGGTCGCACCTTACCAAGTCAATCTTTTGATTCTTGATCCCGATAATCCGGAGGTCGTTGCAAAGGCCGAAACGCTTGCTGCTGACCTTGAAGCACGTGGCATTGATGTCTTTATCGACGATCGTGCAGAACGTCCCGGTGTGAAGTTCAAGGATGCCGACTTGATTGGTTTGCCGGTCCGCGTTGTCGCCGGTGCAAAGGGCTTTGAAAAGGGTGGCTTTGAAATCCGCCGTCGTACGGAAAAGGATTCCGCTATCATTGCTCCCGAGCAGGCCGTTGAAACTATCGCACAGCTTCTCTCGACAGAAATTTAACATACAAAAAAATAAGGAAAAAGAAAATGAAAACAGACTCCAAAGTTCCCTCTACAAGCACACGTCGTGATATCTCGATGATTGTTGCAAAGACACACAAAATCCCCCAGCAGCTTGCCTATAAAGTAATCGATACGGCATTCGAAGCACTCTTGGCTAATTTGATCGAAAATGGCCATGTTGAACTCCGTGGCTTCGGCGTCTTTGAAATTGTTGAACGTTGCGGTCGTCGTGGTCGTAATCCGAAGCGTCCTACCGAAGAAGTTTGGATTCCGCCGTGCAAGACCATTCGTTTCCGCCCCTCTCGTCTTCTTCGCAAGGATATGGCCTCGGCACGCGTGGCTGACCGCCAGACACGTGCTGCGAAGGATGCTGAATAAGCATTGGCTAAAGTGTCACTATGAGCACTCCAATTACATTTGATGCACCGCGTGGCATGCGCGACTTTTACCCAGAGGATATGGTCTGGCGTAATCGTATCTTTGACGCATGGCGCACGGTCGCAGAACGCTTCGGCTTCCAAAATTACGATGCCTGCGTGGTTGAATCGCTCGAACTTCTTCAACGTAAATCGGGTGAAGAAGTCTCGGAGCAGATTTATGCATTTGAGGATAAGTCGGGTCGTAAACTTGCCCTTCGTCCTGAAATGACGCCCACACTTGCACGTATGGTTGCTGCGCGTCAAAGCCGTATGCCTTTCCCTGTAAAGTGGTATACCATTGCACAGTGCTTCCGTTATGAACGCATGACGCGTGGCCGTAAACGTGAACACTATCAGTTAAACATGGATATCATTGGTTCCAATGAAATTCTCTGTGAAGCTGAAATTCTCGGTGCGGCAGTTGCAGCAATGCGTGAAATGGGGATGCCTGACAATGCATGGCATATCCACGTCTCCTCGCGTGCACTTTTGGGTGAACTCTTAGCAAAGAGTGGCATCCCGCAAGAACAGCATCCCGCAGTCTTCATCGCGTTGGATAAACGCGGTAAGATTTCGGATGAAGAGATTGCAACGCTCTTGGCCAATGAAGGGCTTGATGCAGACGCAATTGCAAAGACCTTCCAGTTGCTCGGTGTAACCACCTTAGAAGGTGCGGCTGCACTCGCGGGTGAAGATTCTCCGGCAATTGCAGATTTGCGTTCGCTCTTTGAAATGGCAAATGCAATGGGCTATGGTGAGATCTTAATGTTTGACATTGCGGTCATCCGTGGTCTCTCGTACTATACGGGCATCGTCTTTGAAGCCTTTGATGCACAGCGTAAATTCCGTGCAATCTTTGGCGGTGGTCGTTATGACTCCTTGCTCGCGCTTGTGGGTGGTCAACCGACGCCTGCAGTTGGTATGGGCTTTGGTGACGTTGTGGTGGGTGAAGTGCTCCGAGACCTTCTCGGTGACAAGTGTCCCCAACCGCGCACCGGTTACATGATTGGCTACATGACGGCCGACCAACGTGCAACGGCAGTTAAACTCGCAGCAACGCTCCGTGCACAGGGCAATGATGTAGACCTCGCACTTCAACCGCAAAAGCCGAAGCACTTCTTCGGCAAGTCTGGAAATACTTCTGCGCTTGAAGCAATCTACATTGGCCCAGATGATGTTGTGAAGGGTGAGGTTCAAGTCAAGAATCTTGAAACACGTGAACAACGTACCTTGAGCCTCTAACCACACCACATATAAACGAAACGGACCTCTTCGCAAAACGGAGAGGTCCTTTCATTTATTGTAGATGCAAACAAACTTATGCCTTCCAACGCACATAAGCGCCCGAGGGGAGTTTGAAAACCTCCGGTGCACCCGTGAGGCACATTTCCCCAGCACTAAAGGTGCCCCCTAAACCATGAAGCGCTTGCGTAAGGATATTTTCAAGCACGATGGGGGTATGTCCAGGTGTGTGAGCACTGAGCAAGAGGAAGAGAGGCTTGTCGCTTAATAAGTTGCGACAGAGGTGGAGGGTCTCAGTAAGATCGCGTTCAATCTTGTAGGTCTCACCATTGCCGCCACGCCCATAGGTGGGAGGATCGAGAATGATACCATCATAACTCCGACCGCGACGAAGTTCACGATTCATGAACTTATGCACATCGTCAACAATCCAACGAATGGGATGCGCTGCAAGGCCGTTGGTCTCTGCATTGCCACGCGCCCACTGCACCATGCCCTTCGAAGCATCCACATGACAAACCTCTGCACCACCAATCGCGGAGGCCAATGTCGACCCACCCGAATAGGCAAAGAGATTTAACACACGAATCGTCTGACGTCCTGCGGCCTTGGCTGCGCGAACGGTCTCCTTAATCCATGCCCATTGAGCACGTTGTTCAGGAAAGATGCCCAAGTGACCGAAATCCGTCCCAGAGAGGCGGAACTTTGTGCCATCAACATTGATGACCCATTCCTTCGGCAAACGATTACGACCATGCCAATGATGACCATCCTCACGGTCAAACGTCGCATCGGCGGATTTCCAACGCTTACCAAACTGAGGCTGCCAAACAGCCTGTGCACACGGACGTGAAAGAACTAAATCGCCAAAGCGTTCAAGCTTGGCACCATTACCACTATCGAGAAGTTCGTAATCATTCATGGGTTAATCGAAAACTTTTTGTTGTTCTAAAAGGGTGAGGAGATGGGTTGCAGCCTGAGCTTCTGCAGCCTTGAGAGAGGGGCCTTGACCATGCGCTTCGTAATCGAGCACACGTGCAGCACACGTAAAGGTGGGCTGATGATTTGGGCCTTCTTTGTTCAAACAAACGTAGGTCGGCTCAAGATGAAAGCGTTTCTGAGCTTTCTCTTGTAAAACGCCCTTGGGATTTTCAAGTTGTTCGTGCGCATCAATGTGACGAGCCTTGAGAATATCCTCATGGGTGATGAGTGTAAAGACAAAGACCTTCGCGGCTTCCATACCACCATCAAGCCACGCTGCACCAATGAGCGCTTCAATAACATCAATAATCGCCTTTGTGTTGTGCTGATAGTTGATATTGTAACGGGTGATAAGCGTTGGAAAGTCATTGTAGATGCGCTCACGACGCTCGTAAATCGCGCTGCCAGAGACGAGATTCTTTCGCATAAGCGTGAGCTCACCTTCATTTGCCATCGGGTGAACCTTATAAAGCCGCTCCGAAATAAGAAGCTGCAAAACGGCATCGCCAAGAAATTCTAACCGTTGATAATTCGCCTGCGCCTGAGGTGTTGACGAGGGAATCGTCAGCGCTTCTTTAAGCAAATCAAGCGACTTAAAGGTGTAAGGAAAAGAATTTAACGCGATGTCAATCATGGTGCTTATTTCTTTTGCATAACAGAGGTTGCGACATTAACAATTGAAGCAATATCCGTTAAGTTCGATGGCAACACCATCGTGTTTGAAGTCTTGGCAATCTTACCAAACTCTGTAATATACTGTTCTGCAAGGCGAAGGTTAACGGCTTCAATGCCACCTTTATTCTCGTTGATTGCACGTGCAATGGCGGCAATACCATCTGCCGTTGCCTGTGCGATGAGGCTAATCTCGCGAGCATGACCTTCAGCTTCATTAATACGACGCGCCTTCTCACCTTCAGAACGTGCGATGGCTTCCTGCTTCTCACCTTCTGCGCGATTGATGCAAGCTTGACGAGCACCTTCAGATTCGGCAATCATTGCACGCTTCTCTCGTTCGGCACGCATTTGCTTTTCCATAGCATCGCGAATGGTCTGTGGTGGCGTGATGGACTTAATCTCATAACGCGTGACCTTAATCCCCCACGGATCAGACGCCTTGTCAACAGCACCACAAATCGCGGCATTAATCGAATCACGCACTTCGAAAATCGAATCGAGATCAAGCTTACCAATTTCCGAACGCATCGTTGTTTGAGCAAGTTGCGTTGACGCCCAAATATAGTTATCAATACCATAAGCGGCCTTCATCGGATCCATCACCTGCAAATAGAGAATGCCATCCACATCAACGGTGATATTGTCTTTTGTGATGCACTGTTGCGGAGGCACGTCAATAGGGGACTCCTTGAGGGTGCGCTTGTAGGCCACGCGATCGATAAACGGAAGCATGATATGAAACCCCGCTTCAAGCGTCTTATGATAACGCCCAAGACGTTCAACAATAAACGCCGAACGCTGCGGCACAATAACGGCCGTACGAATCAAAACAACAATGACTGTAATTGCAATGATAATGAGCACTGTAACAAAAGGCTCCATAACGACAATCTCCTTTTTAATTATTGAACGTGAAAGGTAATATTCGAGCGGCGAACAATCTTAACAATTGCGCCGACTTCAAAGGTCGCATCGGCTGTTGCCATCCAAGTTGAACCATTGAGCTCAATGCGACCTGGCGTTTCAGGCGTAATCTGCTCAACAACACGGGTGGTGCGACCAATAAAGTTATCATCATCGGCATCACTTGTATGCACTTCACTCTTGCCAGAAAACAAACGCCGCATGTAAACGCGTCCCACCGCCAAGGTCACAAGCGAAGCAACAATAAAGACCCCCAACTGCACCTCTAAACTTTGCACCCAATTAAGACCTACCGCAATTGAAGTAAGAATCGCCCCCACACCAAAGAAGAAAATAATGAACCCCGGACAGGCCAACTCCGCAAAGAGAAAAATCGTCCCAAGAATAAACCAAATCAAATATGTAGCCATTGCGTAGATTCCTTCTGCCGACCAACGAAAACAACGTACATTATACCACATCCAATAGGAATGAAAAGCGAATTCATCTCCCAGGCGAGACACGGTCAAACTTATGCGCGGGGAGGCGTCTCCTTTAAAAGCGCGAGTAATTCCGCATCCTTGTTGTGAATTTCCTCTTCCAATAAGCCATGCATCTCATGCGGGAAAACAATCCAATCCTGACACTGATGCACATAATAGTCTGGGGTAATCTCCACCAACGATGCGTGGGGCTTCCAATAAACCATGGCAAAGCGATGATTAATATGTGACAAACGCTGATGAACCGCAGCTGCGGTCCGTCCAGTATCAAAAACATCATCAACAATGAGCACCTTCTGATCGGGACGAAGCGAATTTAAAATCTCCTCCGCACCCTCAAAACGCACCTCTGCATTCTGTTCTTTAATCCCCGTGTAAGAGGCACACTTAATAATCGTATGTTGCAACGGACGATTAAAATACTGATAAACCTCGCTCAAAATCACCCCAGGCTGTGCACCACCACGCCAAAGCGCAATCATGACATCTGGCTGCCACGAGGTGTCATCATAAATCATACGTGCAAGTTTCACACAATCACGTTGAAATTCATCCGCGGTTAAAAAAAGCTTCTTAATCTGCATCACGAATAAGCCTCTTGAATGATATAAACAAGTCGCTCTTTAGCGGCCTCGAGAAGTTGCAACGCGGTGAGAAAGGCAATGGGCAACGTCGCCAAAACCATTATCGCTAACGGTCCCGCATCATCAAAAAGTGAACCGCACCACACACCACAAAAGCCTAACAACGTCGCCCCCATAATCGGCAACGCACACGCGGGCTCGCGCCAAATAAAAAACACCATCGAGCGCAACGCAATCATCGCCGGCAAGTCATACTGATTTGCGAGCATCATCGCAAGAAAAAGCGGCTGCAAGAGTACCCAAATAACAGGAAAACCAAACACCGTCTCACCCCCAGGGCTCGTCATCATCCAAAGCGCAACCCAAAGCGCAACCCCAAGCTTCGTCATCGTCCGCAAACGATGCACCCCTTGAAATTGCAAGAGCAACTGCAACCGTTGTTGCAAGAGCGAAACGTGATGCGCCTGAAGACGCGAATTCAAAAGCCAAAAATAAAGAATCACCGCCACCCCCGCAAAGAGCCCCGTAAAGATTGCCCCAATAGCAATCGCCGTGATTACCGCAAGCTCAAACAAGGACTTGTGGTAAATCTGAACAGAACGCTTCAACGAGAGAAACAAGAGATGCATAACTTAAAGCTGGTAGGGTAAATCATCATTGCCAATCGGCAAGTTAATACGATTGCACGGTTGCCCATCAGGACCAATCGCAACATCCTTACGCTCCACGGGCGCAATGCGCTGAGGCTTCTTCGGTACGGTGGGGTGAACAGGCTTTGCGGGCGTCTTCTTCGTAACCTTCGATGTTGCCTTCTTCTCGGGTTGAGGAGCGACAACCTTCGGTTCAGGGGTAGGTGTCACGACGGCTGGTGTCTCAACAACCGCTGCAGGCGTAACAGGCGCGACAACTTGCACGGCTGGCGTAACCACCGGAGCAGGGGTAGGTGCCGGAGCAGGAGCAACCTGAGGCTGTTCAAGACGCGCCTTCGCTTCCGCAAGGCGAACGTCAAGCAACTTCTCATTCAAGGCCATAGAACGTTGCATCATCCAGAAAACAAGACTGAGAATCATCGCAACAATAACAATCACCGCTATGGTGATAATCACAAGTGCTGAGTTATTACTTTTCTGTTCCATTTTGGGCCTCTTTAAGTTTACGAAGTCGAAGTTGTCCACAGGCGGCATCGGCTTGCTTGCCACGACTACGACGCATCGTGGTGTGAATTCCCGCCTTGAGAAGGGCATCCAGAAATGCCAAACAATCCGCATGCGGTGGCGTCTTGCCGTCAAACTCCTCTACCGGACTCAACGGAATAAGATTAACACGCGCCTTCCGTCGACGCAAAAGTTGGATAAGCTGATCTGCGTGCTGACGACGATCATTAAGATGATGCACAAGGGTGTACTCATAGGTAATGATACGCCCTGTCTTCGCAGTATACGCATCACACGCATTTAAAAGTTCATGAATATGCCAGCGCTTATTCACCGGCATCAACCGCGAGCGAATCTCATCATTCGGCGCATGCAACGAAACCGACAATTCAAACTGCACGCCTTCTTCCGCCAAACGTTCAATCCCTGGCACAATCCCACATGTCGAAATCGTGATATGCCGCGCACCGATATTGGGTCCCTGCTGTGCATTCAAAATGCGCAACGCTCGCAACACGTTGTCATAGTTCACAAAGGGTTCACCCATCCCCATAACAACGATATTATTCGGATACGTCCCCATCGCTTGCGAGAGCACCATCACCTCGGCAACAATCTCCTCGGCCGTCAACGAACGCACGCATCCCAACTGCCCACTCGCGCAAAACGCACAGTGCATATTACAACCAACCTGCGAGGAAATACACTGCGTCACGCGACCATCCGCGGGAATCCACACCGTCTCAATCCGCTCCCCATCACTCGCCTCAAGCAAAAACTTCGTCACACCGTCACTCCCCGAAGGCGTGCGAGCACACTCCTTCAACGTCGTCAACGGATAATCCTCTGCAAGCTTGGCGCGAATATTCCCAGGCAACGTCGTCAACGCTTCCCACGTGGAAATGCGATCCTTATACAACCCTTGCAAAATTTGCTTGGCGCGAAACGCGGGCAATCCGAGGCTCTTACAAACCTCACTCCATTCATTCGGTAAAAGAGAATAAGCAGGTGTCATGGCTATGCGTCCGAACTCTCGTCGTAAACAAAACGTCCCTTCACAGCGCGACGAAGGGTCATACTATCGGCATACGAAATCCCCGATCCACACGGCAAACCAAAGGCCAAACGAGAAATACGCACACCCGTCGCCTTCAACTTCTCAACAATATAATTCGCCGTTGTATCGCCATCCAAATCTGTGGAGAGGGCTAACAAAATCTCCTTGATATTCTCATTCTGCACGCGAAAGAGAAGGGCGCTGATACGCAACTCACTCACCCCCGTCTGACGGCTCGGCGAAAGCTTCCCCATCAACGCATGATAACGTCCATGAAAAGCCCCCGACGCCTCAATCGCTTGAATGTCTGCAGGATCTTCCACCACACAGAGAATCGACTGATCACGCGTAGGGCGCGTACAAAGCGCACACGGATCCTCCTCATGCGTCGTCAACCCGCCACATTGCGAACAAAGACAAATATGCTCACGCGCCTCCTCCAAGGCTCGCACCAAATTGTCGAGCAACGTCTCAGGCCGTCGAACCAATGCCAATGCCGCACGCTCGCTACTGCGACGGCCAAAACCGGGCAATAACGAAAGCGCATGAATGAGATTGTCAAGTTGTGGAATCATGAGCGTACAAACACTTAACCAAGAGAAATATCACCATTCTTCATCATGCGTTGCATGACCGCCTGACTCTCCTGCTTGATATGCGCAACAGCAGCATTAATCACCGTCTTCGCCATCGTCTCAAAACGAGCCGTATTGCCCGCCTTAACTTCCGCCAAAGCTTCTTCCGTGACCTTAAACGAAGTAATGGTAAAATCATGGGCCATCGTCACCGTGATACCACCATTCTGATGCGTGTAGGAAATCTTCGAAATCTCCTTCTGAATAATCTTCGCATCCTTCTTCATCTGCATTGCCTGCTTGATCTGATCAAACATACCCATAACTAAATTCCTTTCAAACTAAGCATTTTCCTGAACCGAGACAATCGAGCCATTAAAAAGGCGAATCGCAATATTGAGAATCTCGTCCACATAACGACCGTCAGACTTCTGAAGCGTTTCAACACGGACGGCGCGCATTGTCGGCGGAGTCGTGGGCATCGACGGCATCAAAGCATCCATCGCTTCTTCATCATCAACGGGAATAAAATTCTCATCGAGGGGTGCCGAGATACCCACAGCTGGGGGTGGGGGAGGGGGTGTAGCTGCCGAAGGCTGAGCTACAGGTGCGGCGCTCTCTGTTGTCGCCGCTGGGGCGGCTGCTGCACGCTGAGGAGCAACAGCCGCCAAACGTTGTATCGTCTGGGTCCGCAAGGCATTCAACCGCTGAATCACCTCATCAAGCGACACCATCTTCGCCGCGCGCGCACAACGAATCAACGTCATCTCAACCAATGTCCGCACCGAAAGCGAAGAACGCAACTTCCCTTCCATCTCCGAAATCATCGTCGTGATATCCGTAATCCGTCGCGCATCAATCCGCTTCGACTGCTCGGCCAAAACCGCAATCTGATCCGGCGTCACATCCTGCTTCGCCAACTCTGCGCCCGCCTGCTGATAAACCAACAAATTACGGAAATGACTCAACAACTCCGTCGTAAAACGGCGCATATCCTTACCCGTTGCATCCAACGCATCAACCGCCTTGAGAATCTCGGCAATATTGCCATCAATAATATTCCCAGCAAGCGTCTCCAACGCGCCACGAGAAACCAAGCCAAAGACCGAAAGCACATCCGCCTCCTCAAGCTTCGTCCCCTTAAACGCAATCAACTGATCAAGCGCCGAGAGCGCATCACGCAAACCGCCCTTCGACCCACGCGCAATCGCAAGCAACGCATCATCCGTAATCGTAATATTCTCCGCATTGCAAATAAAGCGCAAACGACGCAAAATATCCCCATTCGAAATGCGACGCAAATCAAACCGCTGACAACGACTAATAATCGTCGGCAAAACCTTATCACCCTCCGTCGTTGCAAAGATAAACTTCACATACGCCGGTGGCTCTTCCAACGTCTTCAAAAGCGCATTAAACGCCGCCGTCGACAACATATGCACTTCATCGAGAATAAAAATCTTAAACCGACTATGCGTAGGAGCAAACTGCACCTGGTCAATGACATTGTGAATATCCTCAACCTTATTATTCGACGCCGCGTCAAGCTCAATCACATCCATATCAGAACCCTGCGCAATCCCCTTGCAACTATCACATTCGCCGCAAGGCTGCATCGTCGGGCCCTTCTCACAATTGAGCGCCATCGCAAAAATACGCGACAACGTCGTCTTGCCAATACCACGCGGACCAATAAAAAGATACGCATGTGCAATACGATCCTGCTCAATGGCGTGAGCAAGCGTGCGCGTCACATGATCCTGCCCGACGACATCATCAAATGTCCTCGGTCGCCACTTCCGCGCAAGTACTTCATAAGCCATAAAAAACCTTCCTAAAATTACTTCATCAACGCCGACACAAGCGCATTAAAGCGCACCGGATCTGGCGGCAACGACCCCTCAGCCAAACACGCTTGCCCATAAAGCAAATCAATCGTATCAGCACGCTTATCCCCATCAGCCTCCATCGAGAGCGCCTGAATAATTGGGTGCGTCGGGTTAATCTCGAGAATACGCTTATCCTCAGGCACACTCTGACCCATTGCCTCCATCATGCGACGCATCGCAGGATTAAGCGCCGTAGGATCCTGCACCAAACAACACGCCGAATCCGTCAAACGCGTCGAAACATGCACCTCGCGAACCACCTTCTCCAAATGCGCAGCAATCGCATCCGTCAACGGCTTAAGCGACTTCTCAGCATCCTCCTGCTTCGCCTTCGCATCCGCCTCATCCTCAAGCTTCAAATCACCCTTGTCTGCAAAAACAATCGGCGTCTTATCATACTCATAAAGCTCCGAAGCAATAAACTGATCCACCGGCGTCGTGAGGAAAAGCACATCATACCCCTTCGCCTTAAGCACCTCAAGACAAGGACTATACTTTGCCGCCTGCAACGTATCCGCTGCCAACATATAAATCGCCTTCTGACCTTCCGCCATCGCCTCCTTATACCCCTTCAGCGAAGTATAAGCCTCATCCTTCAAATTGCGGAAACGCATCAACTCCTGAAGCTTCTCACGATGCTCCCAATCACTATGATAACCCTCCTTCACAAAATCCCCCAACGCCGTTGTGAAAACCGTGAAATCCTCAGGCTTATCCTTCGCCATCTCCGCCAACGCCTTCAACACACGATTCGTGATATCCCCACGAATCTTGCGAATAATAGCATCATCCTGCAACATCTCACGCGACACATTAAGCGGCAAATCCGACGAATCCACCACACCCTTAACAAAGCGCATCCACGACGGCACAAGCTCTTCAATCTCATCACCAATGAAAACATTCCGCACATACAACGAGAGACCATGCTTCTTCCCAGGCATCATCATCTCCATCCCCGCCGACTTCGGAATGAAAATCAACGCACGATACTCCAGCGTCCCCTCCGCCACAATATGCAACACACGCAACGGCTCGCCCATACCATGCAACGTCTGGCGATAAAACGCCTCATACTCCTCCTGCTTCACCTCCGCCTTCGAACGCTTCCAAAGCGCCACCATCGTATTCAACGGCTTATCATCCGCCTCATTCTTATCCTCCTCCTTCTTACCCACCTCAACAAGATAAATCGGATAAGCAATGAAATCCGAATAACGACGCACCAAATCACGCAACGTCCACCCCGATGTAAACTCATCCATCCCCTCACGCAAATGCAACGTAATCGTCGTACCCGGCGTCGAACGAGCCCCCTCATCCATCGTATACTCGCCATCACCCGTACTCATCCAACGCACCGCCTGCTGATTCTCACCGCGACGCAAAGAGTCCACCATCACACTATCTGCCACCATAAACGCAGCATAAAAACCAACACCAAACTTACCAATCAACTCAGGAATATTCGTCTCCGAAGCATCCTTCATCGCCTCAGCAAACGCCTTTGAGCCACTCTTCGCAATCGTACCCAGCGCATCCTCCATCTCCTGCGCACTCATACCAATGCCATTATCCTCAATCATGAGCGTATGCGTCTCAGGATCAGCAGTCAACACAATCTTCCACTCAGGCGCTTCCGGTGCAATCGTCGCATCCGTGAGAGCAAAATACTTTGCACGATCCATCGCATCACTTGCGTTGGAAATCAACTCACGCAAAAAAATCTCCTTCTTCGAATACAACGAATGAATAACCAAATCCAACATCTGACGAATTTCAGCCTTAAACGCACAAGTCTTAGCCATAAAAAACTCACTTTCTAAAAGACAAATTACATTCCATAATTATATCAAAAAAAAACCACCTAATCAACGTTAATCATCACAACCCCACTCCACCCCCAAATCAAACACAACACACCACAACAATTCCGCGACCTATCAGTAGCAACGACCGCATCACGCACAAGCACCTTTAGGTGTGCAATTCCGTTACAATTCCGCTGCAATAGCGAAGCGCTTTCCAAAAGCGCATGGGTGTGGCCCTGCCACCGCCGGGGTGCGGGGGTGGCGCTAGCCCCCGCATATCCGAAGCCCCCACATCCACGCTACAATTAAGCTACAATTCCGCTGCAATAGCGAAGCGCTTTCCAAAAGCGCACGGGCGTGGCCCTGCCACCGCCGGGGGTGCGGGGGTGGCGCTAGCCCCCGCGTATCTAAATCCCCCCGCATATCCGAGTCCTACATCAACAAAAAAGGCCCTGAGAGTAATCCCAGGGCCTTTTTAAACCAGAGAAGAGCGCGAAACTTAAGCACCAAAATTAATTGGGCTGAAATACTTCGGCACGTGGAAGTTAAGTTCAGGACTCTGCGGGAGCAAAGTACCCCAGTGCGGGCGCGAAGAACAATCCGAGCACTTGCAGAAGTTACCCTGCCACGTCTGACCCGAGAGATCGCCCAGCGGACCAAACACCGCCTCGAGATAAGCGCGTGGGATACGGACAATCATCCACCAATCCGTCTTATCCGTTGTTTCGGGATCAATCATCTGCGGCAAATTACCCTTTGTCGTCAACTTACGAATATTATCCTTCGAAATATACTCAAAGTCAGCGAAGCCACCGGGAGCACGCGTCCAATTACGGATATGCGAAGAATGCACGCAACCGCCGGCATTAATTTCAATATTGATATAACCCTTTTCAATCTTGAGCGGCTGCAAAAATGCCTCAACACATGCATCCTCACACACCATTGAATTGAGCGCCGTGTGAACAATACGCACATACTGATCCTCAACCTGCCAACAAATCATGATATCATTACCATCATGAAGTGCACGCACCGTCGTCTTGGGGTGGTGCTCAGAACTCTGCGGGTGCCAATAAGCATACTCACCAGCGAGCGCCTTTTCCCAAATAGGATCCTCGGGATTAAAGTCGGGCAAACGATCGACCTTATTGATAGTGTATTCCGTTAACATAATCACGTACTCCTTTTTTTACAAACCGTTAAAAAACCTCAACATCCTTCCGGGGTGCCGGATTTGGATCATACTCGTTAGCATTGTAAAACTGATCATGATCGTTATACTTTGCCTTCAAACGATAAAGCTCATCCTTCAACGCCTCAACAACCTTAGCGTACTTCGGATCCGCGTAACAATTGACATACTCCTCAGGATCATTCACACGATCAAAGAGCTCCCACTCATTACGCTTATAATAACAAATCAACTTATAACGCTTCGTCGTTACACCATAATGCGCAGGCGTACCATGCTCACCGCCCTCGATATAATAACGATAATACGCGCTCTTCGGCCAATCATTCGGCGTACCCGTCGTTACGCACGGCAAGAAACTCCGACCCTGCCAATTCGGATTGGGCGTCGCCTTACCCGCATCAGCAAACGTCGGGGCGAAATCCACATTCGTGATAATATCCGTATTCAGCTGACCCGGCTTAATCCCATTCGGCCAACGCATCAAGAACGGCATCTTGAGCGACTCATGCATCATGAAACGCTTATCATAAAGCCCATGATCCCCGAGGAAGAACCCCTGATCGGCCGTATACATCACAATCGTGTCATTCCCCACGCCCTTCTCATCAAGATAACGCAACATATCGCCCACCGAATCATCCACCGACTGACAACATGCCAAATAATCCTGCATATAACGCAAATACGACAACTTAATACGCTCGCGACGACGACGCTCACGCTCAGCAGCATCCAAACTCTGATGATCGCGAATCTCCTTCGGCCAATGATGCGTCGACTCACCCGTCACATACTGCTGCGGATCAACGCCAGGAAACTTCCCGCCCTCCTTGAAATACTCCGTCAACTTCAAGTCCGCCTCAATACGCATATGATGCTCAAGCGTCATCGCCGTACGCTTAATCGGCGTTGCACGACCCTTATAATCATCAAAAATCGACTCCGGCAACGGCAAATCATCCAACGTCAACGAACGGAACTTCTCACGATACTTCGGCTCCGGCAACCAATTACGGTGCGGTGCCTTATGCAACATCATAATGAAAAACGGCTTATTCAACTCCAACGCCTCATCCACCACATGCTGCGTCAACTTCGTGATATTACTCGAGGCATACTCACCCTTGAAATGCAACACATCCTTCTGCGCATTCAAATGCCCCTCAAGCCCCTTCGGACAACGCGACAACTTCGTCAAATAATACGGATCAAAATACGGTCCCTGACCCTGATAAATCGCCCAACGATCCCAATCCTGATCACGCATCGTATGACGACCACCCAAATGCCACTTACCCAACAACGCCGTGAAATAACCCGCCTCGCGCATCACCCCGCCAACCGTCTGAAGCTTCGTGCTAATATCATTAAACACCGGCACGCCATTCTGACAACTAAACATACCCGAGACAATACACGCACGCGACGGCGTACAAATCGAATTCGTCACAAAAACATTCTGAAAGCAAACGCCCTCATTCGCCAAACGATCCAAATACGGCGTCCGATTCACACGCGAACCATACGCACTAATAGCATGCGCCGCATGATCATCCGACATAATAAAAAGAATATTCGGCCGCTTCGGACCCGCCGCCTGCGCCAACGCCGTTGACGAAACACCCGTTGCCACTGCAGCCAAACCCGCCGCCTTCAAAAAACCTCTACGACTAATCATACCAACATCCTTAAACCAATACTCCAAAAAAAGGAACAAACATCCCTATAAGTATATCACAAAACATCCGATGACACAAGACCAACTTTCCGCCGACGCAACCAAAGCGGCACCATCAACACCCCCGACACCACCAACGAACCCAAAAACGCCGGCACCATCGCATCACACGACCGACCCAAACCACCCACCACCGCATACAACGCCGACACCACACCATTCCCCACCAACGACGCCACAACACACCCCCTCACCGACATCCTGCCCAACCCCGCAAAAACCATCGACGCCTCCGCCAAAATCGGCACCGTCCGCAACGCCACAATCGTCACAACCCCATGACGCGCAAAATAATGCGCCAACAACCGCGACTCCTCATCACCCAAAAACCGCACCGCACGCCCACGACAAAAACGCCCCACAAAATACCCCAACAACCCACTCACCGACATCGCGACAAACGACAACCAAAACCCCATCCACATCCCAAAAAACTGCCCACACAACGTACTCGCTAACGAACTCGGCACCGGCAAAAACAAATCCAACGCCAACAAACCAAACAACATACAACCCACCACCCAACGCGCCTGCGCATCCGCCGCAACCATCGTTGAAAACCACCCCTCAATCCGCTCCCCAAAAACCAGAAACGGCACCAACACCAAACACCCAATCCCCAAAAAAAGAAACCCCAAACGCCATCCCTTAAAACCACACATACCCTTAACCCTCATACCCCGCATCAAGCGCAGCATTAATCTCCTCCTGCTCCTCCTCCGACAAATCCTCCACCGGCGAAAGCGGCACCACACCACGCTTCATCAACTCAATATTCGTCTCACGACGCAACGCCTGCGCCTCCTCTTCAGAATACGACCCAGAGGCAAGCGCCTCATCCAACGCCTCCTGCGCACGCTTCTTCTCCTCCTGCTGACGCTCCACCTCCTGCTGACGATGCTTCACCAAACGACGCAAATAATCCTGCGGCCGCTCACCCAATGCCGCCGCCTCCTCAAGCTCCGCAGTCCCCGCCTTAATAATCGCCTCCGTCTCCGTCTGAGGTTCACCCTCCACCTTATCCGGATCAAACTTCCGCGTAAACGCCTCCACATCCTCATCCGGCGGAATCGGCAACGGCGGCGCCTCAATATCCGGCGGCAAACTCATCTGCATCGCAATCAACTGCTCCGCCAACGAATTGGGCCGCTTCCGCTTCCGCTCCTTCTCCTCCTCAACCGCAACCTCCTCAGCCGCACGACGCTCCGCCAACAACTCCGGCGTAATCGTCTCAATCAACCCCAAACCCAACTTCAACGTAAACCGCACCCCGTCACGCTCAAACGTCGCAAACTCCTCCTCCAAATCCGAAACCAACATCGTCAACCCATTACTCACATCCCCATCAAACAACGTAATATACGCTGCCGGCTGCACACCATTATCCACCAAACCCACCGCCACACGACCATCCGGCGTAAACGTCATCGCACACAACTGAATCTTCGACGACTCCTCCTTCACCCGCACAGGATCTTGCGACGGCTCCGGTTCAGGCGCCACCTCCACCAACGGCGCCATCTTACCAAACGGCTCACAATCAATAATCACCTGATACCGCGACTTCGGCACACCCGCCAACAAAACCGCCGCAAAACAACCAAACAAACTCGACAAAAAAATCTTCATGACTCTAACAAAATCCTTCGAATTAAACGCCCATCCTGCGCACCCAAAATCGCCTCACGTCGACGAACACTCCGCAACTGCGTCAACATCGCCGTAATAAACTGCATATACGGACAATCCATCCGTCGCGGACTCAACGTCAACACAAAAATCCGCGCCATCCCCCCATCACCAAACGCCACTGGCTCAGGAGCCACCCCCACCACCGTCATCAACCGCGACACCAACGGCGTATGCACATGCGGACACGCCACCCCATCACCCACAAACGTCGACCCCGCCGCCTA